>CAKQTC010000111.1 GCA_934274515.1 uncultured Clostridia bacterium | reverse complement strand
GGATAGTACCTTGAGCGGTAAAGGCACATTTGCTGAGCCGTATCTGATCTCCAGTGCGGACGATCTGAAAGCCTTCCGTGATCGGGTCAACGGCGGCGAAAACCCCGCCTGCGCCAAACTGACGAAGGATATTAAACTGAATGGCGAGGAATGGACCCCCATCACCAACCTGATCGGTTATCTAGACGGCGGCGGACATACCATTTCCAATTTTACCATGAAGGGTGGAACTGGGAACTGGAGCACGACCGTTAATACCGGTTTCATTAGGGAGTTAAACGGTTCGATTGTCAATTTGAACGTGACCGACGCAAGAATCATCGAAGATATTGGCAACCAAAACAATGTTGGTATTTTGGTTGGTAAAATTGCAGAGGGTAGTACCAGTAAAATTGATAATTGTACTGTTAATGGAACCATCACGTGTTCTGCCGGTGGGAGTTATACATATATTGGTAGCTTGGTCGGCATGTTAAAGGGAACAATTACTGAATCTACTACGTTAACCATCAATAATTGCAATAGTAAAGTTACAATTTCCAGTGCACAAAAGAATTTTGCTGGCGGCTTAATTGGAACGGTGCAAAATTATAGCGATGCAATTATCACAAAATGCGCTATATTAAGCGATATTAACAGCGAGTCCGTCTATAATGCTGGTGCTGCAGGTGGCTTGTTTGGCAGTATTGCGTATACGGTAAATATTCAGATTTCGGACAGTTATCTTGGCGGCAAAATAGACGGTGGAAGAAAATATGGTATTGCGTATAATACCACAGCACCAACTTCTTTAATTTGCGAAAATTTCTACTATGATAATGAAAAGAATACCAACTCGTTTGAAATGGTCAAGAACAAGGGGTATTCCTCTAATGTTCAAATAAATGCAACTGGTAAGACCACTGCTGCCCTTAAAGCTCCGGTTTTAGACGGCTTTGCCGTTCGTGACGGCCAGTTCGGCGGCTATCCCGTTCCGGTTTACACCAAGGCGGAGCCTTTGCCGCTGCCGAAGATCACGGTCAGCGCCACAGTTGAGTTTACCGATACGGAGGACGGCACTGTTACCGTAAAAGATCCGTCCGGTGAAACGGTTGCGCCCAATAAGGACAAAACTTACACCTTGACGGAAATCGGTGAATACACCTATACAGTCACCGACATGGAGCAGTATAAGGATGTAGCAGGCTCCTTCAAGATCAGCAAGGGCGATGATGACCAGACGAAGACCATCTCCGTTCCCCATGAATACAAGGAAGTCGAACTGAAGGGCACCGGAACGCAGGATGAGCCGATTCTGATTTCCAACGCGTTGGAGCTGCGCGCCTTTGCCAACAAGGTAAACAGCGGCGACTCCGCAGCGGCGCACGCTTACGTCAAGCTCACGGACAATATCATCGTTCCCGGTTCCTGGACGCCTCTGGGTAAGAACACTGATTCCCCCTTCAGCGGCCACTTTGACGGCGACGGCCACAGCGTGACAATTACGGTGGATAACCCCAGTCTGAGCTATTTCGGC
>CAKQTC010000110.1 GCA_934274515.1 uncultured Clostridia bacterium | reverse complement strand
ATCGGAACAGACGATGTTCGGGTGGAACTGGTTCGTGAACCTAGCCGGGTGAACAAACGAGTATACCGCCGCAAGGTGTACGCCGATACGAAAGCGGAAGAGGAGACCGGACAGGCCGACATTCGGCGTCCACATGTACCCGCGCCGCTGCTGCCGCACAGCTACGCCTCGGCATCTGTTGTCACGGACATCATTGTGAAGAAGTACGCTGACGCGCTGCCGCTGTACCGGCAGGAGCAAATGTGGAAGCGGCATGGTGTTGAACTAAAGCGCAATACCATGGCCAACTGGGTTGTTCTGACGGCCGAGGCCTACCTCAAGCCCTTCTCCGACACCTTCCTGTCCGAACTGCTGCGACAGGCTGTGATCCATGCGGATGAGACCGTGCAGCAGGTGAATAAGGAGCCGGGCCGGGAAGCCACGGCGGAATCACGCATCTGGGCTTATGCTTCCTCGAAACGGGTTGAACGGCAGATCCGGTATTTCCGATACGAGGAGAGCCGCAAGGGTGCCTGTGCGGAGAAAGTGCTGGGGGACTATACCTGCGCAGTGATCTCGGATGGCTACAGCGGCTACAACATCCTGAGCAAGGCCGGCCGGGCCGGTTGTTGGGCTCATGCCCGACGAAAATGGGTTGAGGCCATGCCGGAAGGAGCCACCAAGGAGAACGCCCTGGCCGCGAAAGGGCTGGACTATTGCAGCCAGCTCTTTGAGGTGGAGCAAAAGCTGGAAGGTCTCTCGGACGAAAAGCGCCGGGACCAGCGTCGGTTTCTTTCCAAACCCATTGTGGATGCATACTATGCCTGGCTGGAGACCATCTTCAAACCGGCAGGCAAACTGAAAAAGGCAATCTACTCCCTGAACCAACGGGAGTTCCTTTGCGTGTTCCTCGGCCATGGCGAGATTGAAATCAGCAACAACCAGGTGGAGAATGGCATTCGCCCCATCGTGGTCGGACGGAAGAATTGGCTCTTCTGCGACACCCAGGCCGGGGCCAACGCCAGCGTGATCGTCTTTACCGTGCTGGAGACCGCCAAGGCCAATGGCTTGAACACGGAGGCTTACCTAAATCATCTGCTGACTGTGCTTCCCGAACGATTCGCTGCTGATCCGCTGGCTGTTGTTGACGATTTATTGCCTTGGACTGAGGAAATGCAGATATCATTTAGGGTATCAACCGTGGAACATTGATCGCTTACTCTTGACAAATGGGCACTACATAACAGTAGTAGGAAGAAATAGGTATTCCTATGATTATTAATTTGACGCTATACTCAACTATTCTTTTTGTAATGGGCATATAAACGGGATAATGCTGACAGCAGTAAGGCTATAGAAAACTCATCTATGAGATTTGGAATGTAATAAAACGTAAGGAGCAACCCAATCAGTTCACCAATAGTAACCTTTCTTGAAGCCCAAATAATAGTATCACGTTTCCCACTCAAATACTCTTTGTTTTTATGTAGTACGAGTGGATAGCAATACAAAATAAGAAGGCTGGCAGCCCCAAACACAGCCCACAAC
>CAKQTC010000109.1 GCA_934274515.1 uncultured Clostridia bacterium | reverse complement strand
GAACGGGTATGAGAATGGAAGATCTTGTAGGTGCAACAGAAGAACAGCTTTTGGCAAAAATCAAAGAAGCTGTTGTAGCAGATGTGGCTTTGTATATTGCCAAAACAGGTAAAGAATTAGATTTTACTGAGTATGCAAAAGAGATGCTCAAGTATGCTAAGTTCTTTGAACCGTACATCTGCGATGCTATTTCTGAAGTTCATTCCGAAATAGACAATCCACATGGAAATTACTACAACAATGTGGTAATTGAAGGAGCACAAGCAGCAGGACTGGATATCGATTTTGGTACATATCCTGATGTAACTTCTTCTTCATGCACAGCAGCAGGTTTAGCAGCAGCAACAGGTATTGGACCTACATGTGTTAGCAATGTATATGGCGTTATGAAAGCATATACATCACGTGTAGGAGAAGGACCTTTTCCTACAGAGCTTAAAGATGAGGTAGGGGACAAAATTCGTGAAGAAGGTCATGAGTATGGAACCACTACCAAAAGACCTCGTCGTTGCGGATGGCTGGACCTTGTATGGCTGAAATATGCAACAAGAGTAAATGGTGTTACAGAACTGTGTATTAACCATTGTGACACTATTGGAAAACTCGACAAAATACTTGTGTGCGTTGCATACGAGTATAAGGGGAAAGTTATTCAATATGTTCCAGATGATTTAGAAAACTGTAAGCCTTTGTACAAAGTTTTCGAAGGCAACTGGGAAGGTATTAAGTCTTTGAAACACATTGAAAGCGTAGATTCTTCTGAAGCAGAAGACTGTGTTGAGCAAATAAAAAGCTTTGCTGAACAAACAGAAGAATTTGCTGAAGCGATGGAAGAGGTAGAAAAGATTGAGAGGGCAAGAGAGTATGTGAACTACATTGAGAAATACTTAGGAGTTCCTGCACTTGTTCTTGGTTGGGGACCTGATCAGGAGGATGTTGAGTTGCGCAAAATTATCTATTGATATTGCAAAGCTCTTGGGTGAGTAATTTCACTTCAAAAATCATCTTCTTGTGTTCAACAGACAAGCAAACACAATACAGTACAGACACAAAGATAAAAAAACACAGATTTTAAATCTGTGTTTTTTTATGTAAAAATTATTTTATATAACTTTTAGCTGAATCAGGTGAAATTGACATATAATACCATTTTCCATCAATTTTGTAAACATACATTTTTTGTGTATCAGTATCTTCATCTTCTTTACCTTTTATAGTAGCTTTAACTTTAACTTCGTAACCTGCAGAAACTTTTACATCTTCATCATATTTCTTTTTAATGTATTTTTTTACATTTTCTAAGTCACCTTTTTTCATTTTTTCTTTCTTTGTTATTTTGTAAGAGATTTTAATTTTTTCACCATATTCATCTTCAAAAGAATCTTTCATATCTTCCATATACTCATCATCTATAGTGTCATCCATATCCATGAATTTTGGGAATGCTTTTAAATATATTTTAGCATTAGCTTTTTCCATTCCTTTGAAATAATTGTCTATAGGTTTTTTCCAACCTCCGCCAATAATAGAACAA
>CAKQTC010000108.1 GCA_934274515.1 uncultured Clostridia bacterium | reverse complement strand
CTGTTGGAGGTGAGCGGGCTGTCTGTCCGGGATGGTCGAGGAAAATTTTCATTTTCTTTCCCGGCGCTTTTTCAGCTCGCGGCGGAGCTTCAGCTTCTTATCTGAATAGGTGGAACGAGCCATGCCGAGAGCCTTGGCAGCGGCACGGTCGTCGGGGCCGTCAAGCAGCACTTCTGCGATGCGGCGGCCATTCGGGTCGATCTCATCCAGCTCGTCCAGAAGCTCATCCAGCAGGATGGCATCCATGACGATGCCTTCTGGATCAGCGCCGGGAGCGGCAGGCTCCAGCGCGTAGTTGTCGCGGAGATCGTCGATAGAGCTGTGGTCACCGGCCATCTTGAAGCGGCAGATGCCACAGTCGCCCTCACAGAGCTGCCAGCGGGAACAGGAGCACTGGCCGTGGCGACGGGCAAAGTCATGGGTACGCCAGATCGGTCTGTACCATTCGAGGTAGACCTCTTCGGTGACGGGAACGGGCTGGCCATTCAGGTAAATGAGTCGATTTGCGTCTGTAGACATGAAAAAAGCACCTCCGATTCGGTTTCCGAAACGGAAGTGCCAGACGCAGAGCAAGACCACCCAGAGGCAGAAGCATTGTCAATCGGACGTTTCCGTTTCGATTGGCAGCTCCACCTCCGGTGGCCGAGTTGCGGGTTAATTAAATTGTGGACAGCGCCGGACATTGCTGGCCAGCTCCAATGCACTGTCATGCGCATTGTGCCAGATTTTCAAGACAAAACCTCGGACATGCCTGTGTCCGTTTTCGATGTAAGAATGGCTTGCAGACGGCTGCTAACATGGCTTGGAGCGTCGGATAAAAGAAAAGACGCCCGGACATCAGCGTGTCCGGGTGCAGATATTAAGCAAAAAAACTTTGAGCGCAGAAATCTATAGCAAATATCCGCAAATAACAGGAAACTGCTTGTGATTTGCGGATTGGGCTGGTATAATATATTTTGGTTTTTTATGCACACACTGCGAGGTGACGAAATGGACGAACGCATTACAGATAAGTGGATAAACATTGATGAGGCAGCGGATTACCTTGGGATCAAACCGGTAACACTGCGGAGCTGGCTGCGGAACGGAAAAGAAGTGCCTGCACACAAAATAGGAAAACAGTGGAAATTTAAGCGGTCAGAGCTCGACGAATGGGTCAAGAGCGGTGAAAGCGCAATCGAATGATCCATACAAAGTAAACCAACACCACATAGAAGGAGCAGGAAACGATGGCTGTCAAGAAGACACAACTTTATAAATCCCTATGGGATAGCTGTGATGAACTACGAGGCGGAATGGATGCGTCACAGTATAAGGACTATATTCTGACGCTGCTGTTCATGAAGTATGTCACCGACAAGTTCAAAGGACAGCCGTACAGTGATTTGCAGGTATTTGATAAGGCGCATGATCCCAATCCCGATCCAGAGAAGAGAACGGGATGCTCTTTCGATGACTTCATCGCCTTGAAAAGCAACAAGAACATCGGCGATGGCATGGACAAGATTATCGCTCGACTGGCTGAGGTAAACGAAAGCCTGAAGGGTGTCA
>CAKQTC010000107.1 GCA_934274515.1 uncultured Clostridia bacterium | reverse complement strand
GAGCTTTCTGGTAGAGTAAACATGAAAGCCATTATGTATGACCAGGAACGGATTCATAAGGTTTGTGTTCATATTGAAAAACATTTTAGAACAAAGATTAAACCTAATGGATTTAAAGGAATGGTTGTTGTCTATGACCGTGAATGTTGCTTAAAGTAC
This sequence comes from uncultured Clostridia bacterium, assembly GCA_934274515.1. GTDB lineage: Bacteria > Bacillota > Clostridia > Christensenellales > DTU072 > CAG-1782. The sequence goes on along the minus strand of CAKQTC010000107.1, from coordinate 1,398 downwards.
AAACAAGAACTTGATATTTTAATGGGGCCGAAAGCAACAACAATTGTTATGGATACTAACAATGATAAAGCTGATAGATACAAAGCTTATCGCCGTGACCGTGACCAGGAAACTGCAGTATTGGATGAATTTAGAGACCCTAATAATCCATTACAGTTGATTATTGTTACAGCAAAACTTCTTACTGGTTTTGATGCTCCTAATTTACAGGTAATGTATTTGGATAAGCCATTGAAGGACCATACTTTGCTGCAGGCGATTTGCCGCGTGAACCGTGTAGCAGATGTAAGAAAGACTCACGGTCTTGTTGTAGATTATATTGGTATATTTGATAACGTTGCAAAAGCTTTGAACTTTGATGACCAGTCTATGCGACAAGTTATTACAAATATAGAAGCAGTAAAAGCTGAATTACCACGACTTGTAAAAACATGTTTGGATTACTTCTTAGGTGTAGATAGAACTATATATGGATTTGAAGGTTTACAGGCCGCTCAAGAGGCAATCCCTACAGATGAAATAAAAGATAAATTCGCAGCTGATTTTAGAGTACTGTCTCGTGCCTGGGAAGCTTTGTCTCCAGATCCTTGTTTGAATCCTTTTAAGAAAGATTATATCTGGCTTTCTAATGTTTATGAATCTGTAAAACCTGTTGATAATACAGGTGCTTTGATTTGGGCTGCGCTTGGTCCAAAAACTATGGAACTTGTGCATGACAATCTTTCTGTGGGTACTGCTAAAGAAGCAACAGAAGAAGATATTATTGAACTTAGTCCTGAATTGGTTGATTTCTTTATTGAAAACCCAGACGTCATGAAGGGAAAAACTAAGAAGATTGAAATTGACCTTATTGCAAAGATTAAGAAATATACTGATGACCCTAAGTTTATAAAACTTGGAGAACGTCTTGAAGAACTAAAGACTAAACATGAACAACAATTAATTACAAGTATTGAGTTCCTGAAAGCTTTGCTTCAGATGGCTAAAGAGGCTGCAGCTGCTGAAAAGCAGTATGTACCTGCCGAAGAGATTGATAAGGGAAAAGCAGCTTTGACTGAGCTGTTTGAAAATATTAAAAATGGTAAGACACCAATAGTGGTAGAGCGAATTGTTGATGACATTGATAACATTGTAAAAATAGTAAGATTTGATGATTGGCAAAATACTACTACTGGTCAGAAAGAAGTTCGTAAGTCTTTGAGAAGCATCATTAATGTTAAGTATAAGATTAAGGATAATGAGCTTTTTGAAAAGGCTTATGGATATGTGGAGCAGTATTATTAATAAAGAGGTAAAAAAATGTTTACAGAAGAAGAAAAAGCAAATTTTGGAAAAGTAACTGAATCATTAAAAAAATATCTAAGAGAAGAACTCTCTGAAGAAAATGTAATAAACTTA
>CAKQTC010000106.1 GCA_934274515.1 uncultured Clostridia bacterium | reverse complement strand
GTCGTGAAGCTTCTTAAGGACTGCCCGGAAGAGTTGCGCGAGGTCCTGGTAATCAGGCAGCAGCTGGCCAAGTCGTCTGTTAAGAAGTACACCGCAATGGAAAACTCGGTCTGCTCTGATGGCAGGGTCAGAGGGATGTTCCAATTTTATGGAGCGAATCGAACCGGCCGGTATGCCGGCAGAATCGTGCAATTGCAAAATCTCCCTCAAAACCATATGGAGGACCTCGCAGATGCCAGGGACATGGTAAACCACCTCAGCTACCAGGCGATCAGCAATAAGTACGACTCCGTGCCGGATGTCCTCTCTGAACTGGTCCGCACGGCCTTTGTGCCGCAGTACAGTCGGAAGTTCATCGTAGCGGACTTCTCTGCAATCGAGGCAAGAGTCATCGCCTGGTTTGCCGGTGAAGCTTGGAGACAGAAGGTCTTCGAAAGCGGCGGCGACATCTACTGCGCCTCTGCAAGCCAGATGTTCAAGCTGCCGGTCGTGAAGAACGGCGAGAATGGACACCTCCGCCAAAAGGGCAAGATCGCAGAACTCGCACTCGGCTACGGCGGATCCGTCGGTGCTCTTAAGGCGATGGGCGCGATCGAGATGGGCCTTGCCGAAGAAGAACTGCAGCCGCTGGTCAATGCCTGGAGAAACTCTAATCCGAACATCGTCCGCCTCTGGTGGGACGTAGACTCGGCGGTGAAGAGAGCCCTTAAGCAGAAAACCGTGACCGAGACTCACGGGATCAAGTTCACTGCGCGTAGCGGAATGCTGTTCATCACGCTTCCCTCCGGCAGGAACCTCGCCTACGTGAAGCCCAGGATCGGAGAGAACCGCTTCGGTGGAGAGTCCGTTACCTACGAAGGCATCGGGCAGACAAAGCGCTGGGAAAGGCTTGAATCATACGGGCCGAAGTTCGTGGAAAACATCGTCCAGGCAACCAGCCGCGACATTTTGATGTACGCGATGAAGACACTCCGCTGCTGTGACATCGTAGCCCACATCCACGACGAGCTGGTCATTGAAGCTAACAGGAGCGTGTCCCTTGCTGCGGTATGTGAGCAGATGGGTAGAACTCCGCCCTGGACTCCGGGCCTCGTGCTCCGGGCTGACGGATACGAATGTGAGTTTTATAAGAAGGACTAAGCCTATGAATATCCCTTTCTTCAACAAAGAGCATTATGCCGATCCGACGGCATATGAGGCGCTTACCAACATTGAGGCAGAGCGGAGATCGTTGCGGGCCTTCAGGCCGATCGTGTATATCTGCAGTCCCTTCTCCGGGGATGTGGATGGCAACGTCGCCAAGGCCAGACAATACTGCCGCTTCGCTGTTGATAGCGGCTACATCCCCATAGCAGTACACCTGCTGTATCCGCAATTCATGGACGACAATGATCCAGACGAACGCGAGCTTGCTCTGTTCTTCGGAACCGCCATCATGAGCAAGTGCAGCGAGGTATGGGTGTTCGGAGAGCGCGTCTCCTCCGGCATGGCTATGGAGATAAAAAGAGCCCGCTGGAAGAACTACCGCATCAGATACTTTGACGCAGACTGCAAGGAGGTCTCAGA
>CAKQTC010000105.1 GCA_934274515.1 uncultured Clostridia bacterium | reverse complement strand
TATGTCTGGACGACCCCTGACAACTGCGAGATTATTCTGGCCAACAAGAAATATAGGAATTTCAGCACGAATACCATTAGCAAGTCCCCTGCCGATGTTTACGCCTACGGTATGAGCTTTTCCGGCTTCTCCTGACATTGCGCTGTTGATTGCGTGCATTCCACTTCTTGCGGCGCTTACTCCGCCTCTCATTCCACTTGAAATGCCAGAACGAAAATTCTTACCGATGGAAGCCGCTGCGGATTTCGCCCCGGATGCTCCCGAGCTGAAAGCACTCTTTAATGCTGACATTGCCCCGGATGCAAGGCTCTTAAGTGCGCCTAATCCCGACTTGACAACGTTAACGCTAGTAACCATCTGTTTCAGACTGGATGCTGCCCTTTTTGCCTGCGAGGCGATGCCCGATACCTGCGTTTTGACTAATTTCAAAGCCGCCGCAAATATGACCATGACCCCCGCTACGACAATACCCGCCGCCAGCAAAACACCGATTCCCATGGCTGCAATGCCAGCCACGGACCCAAGAGCCACGAGCACAATACCCGCCGCTGCTGCTGCTAACGCAACCGCCAGAATTCCGCCGGCTAATGCGACAAGTCCGATTGCTGCCGATGTTCCATTTTTGGCAATCGCCGGAAGTGCCCCTGAAAGCTTAACAATGCCGGCGCATACTAAGTACACAGCCACACCGACAAGCGCAAGACCGAGACCGACAAGTGCTACTGTAGCGCCAAAAGCGACCATTCCCGGAATGGCTGCGTTTAACCCCTCTCCTAAGGTGGAGAAAACAAACGCTAAAGCTCCGATAGCTGCTATCATGCCAAAGAATACGGCAATTGTTGCCGGTCCTCCATTCGCTACCGTCGTTGCCGCCTGTGCGAGCACCCAAAAACCGGCGGCTACTGTAAGGATTGCCAAACCAAATACAAGGAACGTCTTTGCAGATTGCATTAGCGTACTTCCTGTTTTCTTGACCGTCTCACCTGTCGAGGATGCCGCCTTGCCTGCATTGGACATTCCGGCTGCACCTTCCGCCAGTGTTTCGCCCACTTCCTCCGTGGCTTTTTTGGCGCTCCGTTTGAAGATGTTCAAGCCTTTAACCGTTGTTGTCAGCTTCTTAACGAATTTTCCTCCGAGGGTAGTTAATAGTCCCTTGCCGGTTGTCTTTTTCATGACGGCACTGATTGCGCCGAATCCCATGGCAATCTTCGGAAGCCACGGCGCTATCTTTGTCAGTTTGTTCAGACCGTTAGACACCTTCTCGATAACCTTTAGAAGGGCATTAAGAGCCGCCGCCGTGGCTTTAGCCGTCAATTTAAGCACATCCATAAAGCCTTTGTTCCTGCTAAGTGTACCGGCGAACCGTTCAAAGGCTCCGGCTGTTTTTTGCAGTTGTTTTCCGGTTCCCTTGAAGATTTTCGATAGTCCACCGATGCCTTTATCTACAACGCCCATCAACTTTGATATTCCGTCAATGGCAACGTCCGAAACTATCTGCCATGCCGGCGCCAGTTTAGCTGACAATGTAGCTGTCAAGCCGTCTGCCGCTTGCCCTATCGTCTTATAGCTTTGTGCCATCTTA
>CAKQTC010000104.1 GCA_934274515.1 uncultured Clostridia bacterium | reverse complement strand
ACCCGGAGTAAACAGTCCTTTGTCCCCGACAAAGGGAATCAATGTCGAAACAGTAGAACCGCTTGCGGTGACAGAAATGTATGTGTTTTCTTCAGCTCCATTAAGAAGTGTCAAGGCAACTTCAATGTTCTGGACATAGTACTGAGAAAACGGAAATACCTTTTCCGAATTCCCTTCCATTCCTAAAGTGTACGTACCACCACGCCAGTCTGTTACCTGAAAGTACTCATACACCTTTGCGCCGGAATTCGCCGTAATGGCACCACTACCGGTAATGTATCCCCAAGCATAGAGGTTTGCTCCGTTGTTGAGAGAAATGCGGCTGCCTTCCGCCATCTTGATCAGGCCATAAGCGCCAACCGGCCTGCAGCAGTATTGTCCGGAGCTCGTATAATGCTTCCCGCCAACACTTATATTGCCATTGACAGTAATAGAAGCGCCTGCCGCCATAGTAAGCGTTCTGAAAGGCTTCTGTGCTTCTGCTGTTTTTCCTTCCTGCACATAGGCCGGAGTATCTCTATACAGCGTACCCACTGTGTCAAAAGGAATTAGCAGTGTAATACCGCTGGGAATCGTGTAGTTCCCTGTAAGCGTACCATCGCTTAGCAGAGCAATTTTTTCTTTTTTGTTTGCCTGCGCATAGGAAATTGCGCTATCGAGAGCATCAAAAACTTTTCCGCCAACCTCAAACACTGCTGAATCGGTCGGTGCAAATATTGCTGTGATCGTACAATCTTTCTCGATGTTTAAGGATGCAGTTGCCGCAGTCGAAATATATTTATCCTCAGTTACATTATACCAGCATACAAATTTATACCCCGGAAGAGGTGTGGCAGCAACAGAATATGCTACCTCAGAGTTCTGCGTCTTCTCAGTAACGGATGTAATGGTTATGTCATCGACCGTATAGGAGCCTCCGATCGCTGCCGGTTGAAACGAAGTCGTAGCACTCAGGCCGATTGCAACCAGCTTAATATTTGTCAGGGTAATTTTTGTAATCTGAGTGCTCGCGCTTGATTGAATATTCACTTTCTTGATTTGCCCCGCTGCAAGCGTTGCGGAGTATGTTCCGCTTTCAATTTTCTTCTCGCCGTCAATCTGGATTGTTCCGCCATTCGGCACTACGGCATAGTCAAACGATAAAATTGCGTCTGTTGCTTTTGCGTTTTTAATTGTTAAAGTGGATTGCCGTTTAGTATATTTAGTGCCGAATAGTTTCTTTCCACTCGCTTCACCGACAATACGATCACCATCGGCTGTCCATGCATTATCTGCCGTGCCGGAATAGCTCAGGCCAATATTCGTGTCGGTCATGCCTGTCACTGTGCCGGAATTTGCCGCATAAGCCGTTACAGACAATAGGCCTGTTGGCAACAGCGACAGCACCATCAGCAGCGCCAGTGCCAGCGATAGAAGCTGTTTCAATGATTTTTTCATTCGGTTTTTAGCCCTCCTTGTTTTCTCTCGCTGTAATAACTATGTTTGTCTTTCCCATCTAAGTGATAAATACCTCGTAAAGCGGGTGATCTTCTCCCCATGGGGTATGGCGCTAAAGCACCATACCCCATGGCTTATTTGGTCATCTCACCATCTTGCCGTCTGCACCG
>CAKQTC010000103.1 GCA_934274515.1 uncultured Clostridia bacterium | reverse complement strand
CCCCGAAATGGGGTGAGCTTATTAATTTAATTAGTTTTTGCGACAAGTTTGCCGTCAGAGCCAAAGTAATACATACCATCGGCAACAGGCAATCCATTTGACACTGTGCTGTTAATCTTCTGCCAACTGTCTCGTCTGAGCTTACCGCTGTAGCAGATGAAATAGTAATCTCCATCCACTTCTATCAGTCGATTACCGTTAGCACCCTTTTGGATAACGCCGTTTACTTTGTAATACAAATTACCGTCCATCTCAACGATTCCAGTTTCGCCCTTATCCATTTTGCCATCGCTGCCGAAGTAATACATACCGTCTACAACAGGCAATCCGTTTGACACTGTGCTGTTAATCTTCTGCCAACTGTCTCGTCTGAGCTTACCGCTGTAGCAGATGAAATAGTAATCCTCGCCCACTTTTATAAGGCGATTTCCGTTAGCGCCTTTCTGAATGACACCATTTTCTTTGTAATACAAATTACCGTCCATCTCAACGATTCCAGTTTCGCCTTTATCCATCTTACCGTCAGCACCGAAATAATACGTGCCCTCTGCAATCGGCAATCCGTTCGATACGGAATCATCGATTTTTTGATTTCCGTTAACGCGAAGTTTTCCGCTATATACAGCAAAGTAATAATCACTGTTATATTCAATCAGACCGGCATTCATCTGAATATATCCGTTTTCATTGATATAATACAGCGAATCATCAGAAGTAGCGATAATTCCTTGCTCTTTTATCTCGCGTACAAGCGCACCGTCAACACCGAAATCAAAAGCATATTTCTTGAAAGACGTACTGTCGCGAAGGACCTGAACTCCGTATGTGAGATATCCGTCGTTTCCGAAATTATACGTCTTGCCGTCAATTTCATGAAGTGTCATATATCCGGGGTTACGTGCAACATAGTAGCTCGGACCGTAATAATAACGTGTGCCTTTATCATCCGTATGCCATGCGCCCTTGGTCATACCGGTTTCACTAAATTGGTATGTGACGCCATTAAGCGTATACTCGCCTGTTACTGCTCCACGTGTCCCACCGAAAAAGCAATGCCAGTTTTCATTTATCTGTACCCAGCCGCCGGTGATAGAACCAAGTTTCGAATAACACCATTTTCTTTCGATCTGAACGAGTCCGGTATATTTGCCCTGATTCTTGCCGTCGTCGCCGAAGTTGTAATAAACGCCATCGACTGCATAGATACCGGTCACTTTCTTGCCGTCTACATAGTAGTAATCACCGCTCCAGCCATCGGTGACAGCGATACCGTCAACATATGTTTTGCCGTCAGTCCATACACCGTTGAACAGAGTGTCGCAGCCGGTGCACTTAAGAACGCCGTCAACAACTTCATAGCTATGTCCTGTTGCGGGAACAGTTGTGCCCCAGTCAACTACAGAATTGCAGACTTCGCAGAACGTTCTGCCTGTATAGCCTGCTTCTGTGCAGGTTGCTGCTTTGTCGTCGATTGCATGCGCTGTGTGGATATGTCCGCCGTTCCATGCATCATAATATGCCTTACCTTCGGTGGTGGAAATCATATCCTTCGCCATCTTGTACATCTCGGTGTCGACCTGAGGACCTTCGCCGGAGAATGTATCTGTTGTACCGTCGATAAATGTAACGATACCGCGGTCGATTTCCATGCTGATGTCGATAGG
>CAKQTC010000102.1 GCA_934274515.1 uncultured Clostridia bacterium | reverse complement strand
GGATAGGTGGAGCCTACGCCGTTTGCAATATCATTAGAGCAACTCATGGTCATCTTGATGCGAAGTTGGTTACCCAATATCTCGTGGGAGTGTGTCTGATACAGTGTGCACTGGCTTTGATGATAGACAACATGCCAGCCTTGAAGACATGGGTTGATGCCCGTATAAAACAAGGTCAGGACTTCTTAAATCAGAGCAATGTGAAGCGTCTCTATGGAATAGGCGCCAGCCTGGATGTGGCAGGATCACGCTTCTCTGCCGTGCTGGTGCTGCTGGCTTATTTCATTCGGAATGCTTACATGGAACATGAAGGTATATTGAAAAAGACCTTTTATCTCTTTTCCTTTATTGCCATCGGTGTTATGGGGAATATGATAGCACGAACTACAACGGTGGGACTGTTCGTTGCGCTGATGTATTGGATTGTTGATTCCAATGTGCTTACGCTTCATTTGAAAGAGGGATACCGCACTCTGTTCGGTGGTATGCTTGCTGCGCTGCTGGTGGCAGTTCCTGTGGTTGTAGTTTTGTATCAGACTGATCCAGCCACACGCAAACTTCTACGTTTTGCTTTTGAGGGCTTCTTCAGTCTGGCAGAGAAGGGAAGTTGGGAGGTTACATCCAATGATAAGCTTCGTACCATGTACGTCTTTCCCGAAGCGATAAAGACATGGATTATAGGGGACGGCTATTTCTCAAGTCCTCAGAATGTGGATCCTTATTATACCGGCCCTATTCGAGGTGGGTACTATATGGGTACTGATGTGGGCTATCTGCGTTTCATCTTCTATTTTGGTACTGTCGGCCTTATGACTTTCATTGCCTTTATCTGCAAGGCAACGCAGTTGTGCATGAGCCGTTTTGAGAAGTACAAGGTGGTATTCCTGCTTCTGATGGCGGTCAATTTCCTCGTGTGGTTCAAGGTTTGCCCTTTTCCTTATGTTCCCGCAGGAGGAACAGCAGACTCCAACTGTTGTATCTCAAGCATGAAGATTGCCTTTTGCATAGCAGGTACCCGGCACTCGGGGGGGATGGAGCGCGTGTTGACCAACAAGGCCAATTACTGGGTCGGGCATGGGCACGAGGTGGTGATTATCACTACAGACCAGTATGGTGAGCGTCCCTATTTCAATTTGGATTCCAGGGTGAAGTGTATTGACCTTGGTATCAATTACGAAGAGAATAACGGAAAGAGCATCTGGAACAAGTTGGCACACTTCCCTCTCAAGCAGTGGCAGCATCGCCGTCGTTTGCAGAAGGTGCTGGAGCAGGAGCAACCAGACTGCACTGTGTCGATGTTCTGTAATGATGCACCGTTTCTATATAAGATAAAGGCTGGTGGCCGTAAGTTCCTTGAGATACATTTCTCGCGTCAAAAGCGTTTGCAGTATGGACGTAGCGGACTTTGGCGATTGGCCGATGCATGGCGAAGCAAGCAGGATGAGTGCTATATCCGGCACTATGAGAAGTTTGTGGTGCTCACTGATGAAGACCGCCAGTTGTGGGGTAGGCACGACAATATAGTGGTGATACCCAACGCATCAAGTTTCCATACCGAAGAAACTGCCTCGCTTGCCCCTCATGTGGTGACGGCTGTGGGAAGGCTCACCTATCAGAAGGGATTCGAGCGTCTTGTAAAGGCTTGGTCATTGTTGCATGACCGTTTCCC
>CAKQTC010000101.1 GCA_934274515.1 uncultured Clostridia bacterium | reverse complement strand
CTGTTATGAAGTGACTTTTGTCAAGCGGGAATTTGCGCCCCCACACTCGCTTCCTTCTATTTGACGGCATCTAAAAAGGGTCCTGGATTTAACAGTCTCCGGCAGGTGGCCATTCTGTTATACGTGGATTGGTTACCAACAGGCTAATGGTTTCGCCGAGAGCTTTGCTATCTAATAGGGTGGATCATGTTTGCACATGCGCACAAGAAATGTATCGCAAATTACTCAGACCTTTCAGTGACCCACGACCCCTTTTAGATACCGTCAAATATTCAGTTGATTTTGGCTGAAATCTTCGATTTCGGCCAGTCTTCTAACACCATCAGAGGTGTTCCACTGTCAAGGGCTTTAGCCGCGAAGCGGTGCGAAGCACCCTTGACAGGGGAACGCCCCTGATAGTACTTCTCATGCTGCTACCCGTAAATCGTTCCTTGGCAAAGTATTGCCTGTCATCATGCCCCAGATGAAACATGCCAGTTCTCTTGCTATAGCTGTGACAGTTACATTGCGTTTCTTACCGTTACGAATCATGTGATAGTATTTGCTCCTTAGACGAATATTGGCTCTGTCAGCATAGGCTATGACCTCACTTGTATTACCTGATTGTCTTGCTTTTAATGCCTTGCTTTTGGCCCCGATCTTCCCCTTGCATATCCCGGCTGCTGATTCAACTAAAAGCCGTCGCAAATGACAGTTTCCCGCCTTAGTGATACCGGTTCGGCAGATATGTTCACCGCTGGAGCTTTCTCCGGGGGCGAGACCCAGATAGGCCGCGTAAGTGCTTCCTTTGGCAAAACGAGAAAAATCACTGGTTTCAACAATAACTGACAGTGCCGTATGTGTCTTAATACCTAGGAAACAACCCAGTTTCTTTACGGATTCCGCATATTCCCCGTCTGCTGCCAGCTCCTCGATCCTTGCATCAAAACGTTCAATGCTGCTCTGCTGGAGCTGATATGTTGCCATGTATTCATCCAGAGTTTCTCTAACAAATTCAGGCAGCTCCAGCTTCTTCAGCCATTCCCAATGCCTGGCAGTCCATTTTGTCCCACTGTAAACGTATCCGTTGCGCAGGCATAAGGCGTTAATCCGTTGCTTGTTCTTTTTCAGATCACTCTTATGATCGTCGCGCATGCGCAGATATTCTTTAATGCCTGCATCTTTTTCAGTAGGAATATGTACAAACGTACAGCTACCCCAGGCAAGTTGTTTGGCAATCCACTCAGCGTCTCTGGCATCGGTTTTAACTCTTTTTCCGTTTGGCTGAAGAATGGTAGATGGCGCAAGGATATGGCATTTTATATGCATAGCAGCCAGCTGATTGCGAAGTGAAAAGCCCAGGCAGCCTGCCTCATATCCACATTCAATGTCGAACGTATCGGCAGGATTAACAGCATTCAGCTTCTTTTTCAGTCCCTCGATGAACTTTACGACTTCGTGGTAGTCTGCAGTTATCTGCGTGCTGCCAAGTATTTTGTCCTCACCTGCGATATTGGCTTCAATTGCACATAAATTGAATGTTTTGCTATGGACATCTATGCCAATTTTGATTATTCTATTCATAGTGACCTCCTTTTGTATGCGGTAACTCCCTTTACTATGGATAATATTGCTAAACCATATTTTACGGGTAAATCCACGATGCTACAAATGTGAGGTCACTTCATATTATCTAATT
>CAKQTC010000100.1 GCA_934274515.1 uncultured Clostridia bacterium | reverse complement strand
CTCTTGAATGTAGTTAATAAGAGGGCTGGAGAGCCCCAAAAACTAATTGTCTTATTGACAATAATCATAGGAATAAAAAATGGTAAACTCTATTGAAAAAAGAAACAATCGTGTTATAGAAATAATGAATCGACTTTATCAGAGAGCAACATCTACAGAACCAACTGATGATAAAGAATTTTCAAACAAAATCGAAAAGCTTTTTAATACAAATGTTTGGGGATTTAGAGAAGTTGTTCTTACAATTGCAGTCGCAATGCTTGATAAAATTGATTTCCCGAGTTTTAAAGCTTCCGTAGATTTTTATGCTTGTAATCCGAGAGCAATCTATGAACAACCAATAAAAACAGTTCTCATTGAAAAGAATCTACCACATAGACAATCTGGACCGCTGAATGTCGCTAAAGGTCAGCACAACCTTGATGAAGAATGGATTTCAAAAAGAAGCAAGTCAGACCAACCGACTTGTAGAGTCGCCGTAGAATTAATTCGCTTAATGGAATCCGATGAAAGTTCAATAGAACCTATTGGTATTTCTATAATGAGGCATTTGATTACTGAGAAAAAAGAGTTAAAACAACTTGATGTAGAAATAACCCCAGCATCAGACCCATATTTTCTTTATCATGCTTGTACAAGGCTTATAATCATGGCGACAGACGGTGGCAATACACCTCAAAGAATTTGCGGTTATCTTTTAGAAAGTTTTCACAAATCCATGCAGACAAATATTGTCGTTACGGGAAGCAATGATAGTGCCTCAACTACAAGCACAACAAGCAAAAAACCTGGCGATTTGAATGAAGAATTATCTGACGGAACAATACTTAATGTTTACGAAATCACAGTAAAGCCGTTTAATGAAAGCCGAGTGCGAGATTCTTATAATTGCATTATGACTTACAATTCAGAGCACAAAACGAGTCTTAAAGAAATCATTGTTATTTGCCGTCCAGAAGATTGTCATCCTAACATACAACCGACAGACGACCTAAAGGGAACGATGGGAAATTATTTTTATAACGGAATAAATTATCATTATTGGAATATTTTTGAATGGCTTTCTTTTACACTGCAACACACACCAGCCAACGGACGAGAGATGTTTTATACAGAACTGAACAATTATATTTCTGATATAAACACCTCTCAAACCGTAAAGGAGTGTTGGAAACAAATACATTCCTAACAAGCCATATATTCGCAAACAGCTTTCGCGACAGCCCCCGCAAGTTTGCAGGGAACAGCATTGCCAATCTGTGTGTAAATCATCCCCTTGCTTCCGTAAAATTTGTAGTCGTCAGGAAATGACTGGATTCGGGCCGCTTCTTTTATTGTTATTCGGCGTAATCGGCTTGGAGCTTCTTTGAAAATCGGTATAATCGTTCCATCCATAAGCCCTTTATGATATGAAACAACCCAATCAGAAGAAGCAGCACCATAAAGATAGTCTTCATCGATAAACGGAGTTTTATTTCCGCCCATTGAGGCTGGAAGTGTGTTTGCATATCCGTCTAAATCGATTGGTCTGCCTTGTCCGTTAAAGTACATACCAGCATAGGGGGATTTTCTCATAACAGGATGTGTCGCAAAAGTTATCTTTGCGGTACAGGTAGCAGGATTTTCAGAAGTTCCTGCCCTTCCAAGATTCTTTAATAAATCTTTCACAGTTGGAGCCTTTACTTTCTGGTTCATAAT
>CAKQTC010000099.1 GCA_934274515.1 uncultured Clostridia bacterium | reverse complement strand
ATACTTCCCCCTTTCCCCCAAAAATCAGCTTTTTAAAATTAAGCTGCCATATCCATATGTGCCTGTTGCTTCCTATGGTATTTGTACAGGTTGAAGCCAATAGAAACCAGAAACACTTCCATTTTCACTGAATCCATACCTCTTCGGACAATCCGGTCATATTCCCGGTCGTTCTTCATCACTCCGAAAGTACCTTCTGCCTGGATCGCACGGTTCCTCCTTAGCAGAAATCCACGGGTATCTGTCAATCGTCCAATGACTTCAGCATGGACCTTTGTAAGTTCACGATTCAGGCTGATCCGTCTGTTATGAGGTGTTTTCTTGCAACGTTCTGCATAAGGACAGCCACTGCAGTCCTCACATTCATAGATTTCTTCCTGACGGCCATATTGGTTGCCTTGAATGTTTTTCCTGTAGGCGAATTTGAACTTCTTTCCGTTGGGACAGAGCAGCGCTCCATCCACCGTCGTCTTGAAATTGACTGCACGGAATGGGTCCTCGTGATACTTCTTGTCCGTCGTCTCTTTGAAGAACATGGGGAATTTCATACAGGCTTCCATCCCATGTTCGCTGCAATACAGATAGTTATTAAATGAACCATACCCTGCGTCAGCTACTGGATATTTTGGATATATCCCATGGTGCTCATAAAACTTTTTCAGAAGGGGAACGAAGCAGTCCATATCTGACCTGTACTGGTTTACGTCAAGGACTGCTATGTATTCATCGGCTATGCCAACTTGGACGTTATATGCCGGCAGCAGCTGGTCGTTTCCCATATAGTCTCTCTTGATCCGCATGAACGTAGCTGAATGATCCGTTTTGGAATAGCTGTTACGATTCTCTCCACAGATACTCAACTTTTCCCCATATTCCTTAATTTTATGCAGATACGTTTTCAGCTTTTCGTAATTCCGCTGTTCCGGACTCTTATGGTGCCCTTTGCCATGGACAAATTTTTCCTCGTCCAGGCTCCAGATTTCATGAAGTTTGCTCAGGATGAGCTCCAGATATTCAGGAGCATATTCTGAATTGATCTCGACTTTCAGACCACTACAGCCCAACATTCCATTGATTTCTTCCAGGAGTGCTGAAATTTTGGTATACAGACGGAATCTCGACTTCTCCGTACCTTTTTTCCAGACCCAGGAGTACTTGTTGGCATTGGCTTCGAATTTGGAGCCATCGATATAAAGATGGTCCAGGTCCACATGCTCTTTGGTGATGATTTCCTGGGTGATTTCATAAAAGAGCGATTCAGCTTGATTCATCAGGACAGTATTGATGAAATATCCGAAAGTCCGATAGGACGGGCGTTTACCGTCCATAAGGTATTTATAGCGGATATTGACTTTGCAATTGTCTTCCAGCTTTCTGAGAGAGATGCATCCTTCATCCATAAACCCGAACAGAACTGTTTTCAACATATTGACGGGATTGTATCTGATTCTTCCCAACTTATGAGCAGGGAGTTTGCTCAGATATTTGCGTAAATCGATTTCCTCCATAAATCTGTCAAACGTGAAAACCGGATCTGTGATATCTAGGCACTCAGAAAAAAATGCTGGTAAAATTCCCTGTTTGGGAGTATCATAATACACAGTTAGGTTTTTCATTCCAAATAAATTCTAACACAAAAAAGGACTTTTGATTCGCAAAAATCGAAAGTCCTTTTTTGTGTTCATGGAGCTATTATTTCACAGCCCCT
>CAKQTC010000098.1 GCA_934274515.1 uncultured Clostridia bacterium | reverse complement strand
GACGTTGATTTTCTGAACGTGCGCCGTGAATGGTTTGATGAGAATAACGTCACGCTGTGCATATCTCCGAAAAAATCACTTGATACTATCCGCAACAAGAAAATTCTTCAGGATTTTATCAAGACTGATTGCCCGTATATAAATTCAATACCGACGGTTTTAGCCAGAGATATAGAAAAACTGGAATGGGATTTTCCTGTGGTCTGCAAGCCCTATGACGGTCGTTCAAGCCAGGGGCTGAAATATATCCACAATGACAATGAATGGAATTCTTTCTTGGCTGAGAACAGCAAAGACGAAAAATATATAGTCGAGCCTTTCATAAAAGGACCGATTGTCATGGTCGAGATTGTGCGCCATCCTGATTCTGGAAAAGTCATCGCCGTAACGCGGCAGGAAAAACTGAGTACGCCCCATGGCTGTGCGACTGCCGTGTATATGTATCAGGATAGCGAGCTTGAGGAGAATTCAAAAAAACTGGCCGAGGCATTGGACATAAAGGGGTGTGTGAATTTTGAGTACATCCATGGGGATGACGGAAAATATTATCTGGTTGAATGCAATCCGCGTTTTTCTGCCGGATGCGAATTTACCTGTATTTCCGGCTATGACTGTGTTTCAAATCATGTCCGGGTTTTTGAAGGCAAGCAGATAGACAGTTTTGAATTTAAACACCCTATTTATATTTCGCGCAAATATGAAGAATTCATTACAAAGGTGGAGGACTGATTATGGAATTCCATGTTTTGAACGCTTTGTATGATTTATGCATGATGTCAGTGCTTCTGTTTGTCGGCAAGGTCATAAGGGCTAAAGTGAGATTTGTCCAGAAACTCTATATTCCGTCAGCCCTTATCGCCGGATTTTTGGGACTGTTTCTGGGAAGGCAGTTTCTGGACATACTTCCGTTCTCAAATGAGATTTCAAGCTACTCCGGAATTCTTATCGTTGTTTTGTTCGGTTCGATGTTCCTTGGAAGCAAGAAAAAAGTTTCTTTTTCTTCAATGTTCAGAAACGTCGGCGACACATTCCTTGTGAACGGCTCTTCCGAAATTTTTCAGTTTGCCTTGTTTATTCTTATTGGAGTTCTTGTTCTGCCTTTGATTTTTAAGGGAATAAATCCAGCGTTCGGTCTCCTGCTTCCGGCTGGTTTCGTTGGCGGACATGGAACTGTGGCGGCAATCGGCTCTGTCCTGTCTGAGGGGGGCTGGGCTGATTCCGTGAGTATCGGTCAGACCTTCGCCACGATAGGTCTGATATTCGGAATCGTATGCGGAGTCGTGCTTATAAACATCGGGGCAAGACATGGCGAGACAAAAATCATAAAGGATGTGAAGTCATTGCCTGACGAGATGCTGTCCGGACTTGTGCCTGAGGATAAAAGAACCTCATTTGGAAAAAGCACTGTATATTCACTTTCTATAGATCCATTGACTTGGCATCTGGCGCTGGTTCTGATGTCCGTGGGACTCGCATATCTTGCAAATATTGGACTGAAGAAAATCCTTCCGGCTGTGTCATTTCCGACTTACGGACTTGCTCTTTTGTGCAGCATTCTGATTCAGCAGGTTCTCCGGCTTTTTAAACTTGATGTGTATGTTGACAAGGATATTGTCACCCATATAGGCAGCAGCGCGACTGACTATCTCGTGGCTTTTGGTGTGGCGTCCATAAATGTGAGCGTTGTTCTGAAGTACTGGATTCCGATTGTCGT
>CAKQTC010000097.1 GCA_934274515.1 uncultured Clostridia bacterium | reverse complement strand
TATCCTTATATTACCCATTCTTGCTCTCATCTCAGGTATCGTGTATGCTTCTATCTCATTTTGGAAATTGATGCACGAAACCACACCTTGCAAGGATGGCTCTACAGAAAATCAAACTACTCCGGCGCAATCACTCGTACCTATTTCGGTTTCACATGAAGAAACATCATTAGACGAGAAAGCGTTAAGAGAAGCTCTTGTACCATTTCTCCAAGAGTTAATTGACTTTAATATGGATAAAATTTCAACAGCAAATATTCACTATCATTACATTATCACGAATATGTATGGATCAGAAAAGACTAGATTAAACAATCTTTTTTATGATGTGATAGATGAGTCGCAAAAAGCAGTTGATTCAGAAATGTTAATACTGAAGCGCTATTCTTTATTAGTTCAAACGGGCTTATCACAAGAAAAAAGGCAAAGTATAAAAGATTCTCTTTCACATCAAGATGGTCTTTCGTTCGATTTCAACGATTTAAAAATGTCAAATAGTAAGGAGACATATTCATGGTAATCGATAGTTTTGTGGCAGACATCAAATCGTTTCTCCTGTCAGCAAAAGCCAAAACCGAAACCGAAAAGTTTAGTGTTTGCTCTTCTATATATTCCCGCCTTGCTCAAAGTGGCTCTGACGCTCCAGATAATCTACAGTGGTTTTTTGAACATTCAGAAGCTCTACGTTCTAATAGCACAAACTCTGTAACCGTTTCACCCGAAATCCCCGAAAGCGAGCTGGAACAATTGCGGCAGTCTTATGGCAAGCTTGTAGATGCTCTGCTTGAAACAGAACTCTCTCAAAATCTCGATGTTTGTGCCTATTATAAGCGTTTATGGGATATAATTTCTAAAACTCCTTCTCTGGATTCTAATGATGCAAAAGTCTTTGCGCTCTACTATATTTGGATAGACACTAGAACTCCGTATTATCATCTCAATGACGAGATTGATATGTCTAATGAAGAATTCAAAAAGCGCTCCATTTCCTTATATGAGAGCATTCAAAAAGCTCGGTTTATCCTGAATACAAATTATTTTCAGCAGCGCACATCTCGCGCCTCAGAATTGCTTTATTTGATCATGCAACTCAACGATGAGAATGACCGTATAGTTCTAGTAGCGCATATTCTCTCGATGGTTTCTTTATCTCCAACACTGCTACAAGAAACTTTAGACGCAATTACAGGTAGTTCCATAAAGTAAAGCGTCTCTGTAATCTCACTCTCCCCCTATAATTGAGTTGCTATTATCTATCCTTAATCTTTTGTATCCTTACTCTTGCTTGTCAACATCGTAGTTTCTCCCCCCACTAATGTTAAAAACTAAGACATTAATCGATAGTAGGAGGCCCCGTCACTATGGGGCCTCCTATTCACATATGTGTAACCAGCACGGTCACTGCTCAGTAAACGCTTAATCATTAGGTCAGTCTAATCAATCGAGAATTCCATGCGCGGATAGAGTGTCACGGGTGCCGGGATAGCATAGCACTATTATATCGCAGGGATACGGATGCAGTCGCCAAGCCCCCGCATCCTACAACGAACCTGATAGGCCTGAGGCATGTAGAGAATTCCTATGTAGCCCGCAGTTATATTGATATGCCTCCCATACCATGGAAAAATTCCAACTATACAGACAGACGGCAGGATGGTAGAATGAGGCTGTATTTCAGGGCGAAGTAAGTTAGGGCGGAGTAAGTTAGGGAGGAACGGCGACAGAAAG
>CAKQTC010000096.1 GCA_934274515.1 uncultured Clostridia bacterium | reverse complement strand
TGTTTTATGGCTGTAGTAGTTTAAGCGACCTAACAGGAATATCAAGCTGGGATACAAGTAGTGTAACAAATATGAGTGATATGTTTTATGAATGTACTGCAATAACTGATGCAACTGGAATAAATGATTGGAATATAGCAAATGTTACAAACTTTAATTATATGTTTATGTTCTGCCATGTTACAACTTATCCAAACTGGAATGGTACCTGGGATTCAAGTGGTACATTTAAACCAGGAGAAACCACAGAGAGTCAAGTAAGTGCTGCTTCTCTAGAAACTGAAGAGGTAGTGAGTGCAACAGAAAATACAAGTGTGGAACTTATGACATATGGAATGGATGAAGTAGAAGAAACAACGCAAACAACAGAAACAACTGATGTAACAGAGGTAATAGATGATACAGAAACTACTCAGGTAACTCCGTTGATTCAAATAGGAACAACAACATATTCAACTATTGCTGATGCAATTACAGCTGCAAATTCAGGAGAAACACTAGAATTACTAGATAATATAACATTAACAGAAGAACTAGTAATACCAGAAAATAAGAGTATCAATTTAGATTTAAACAGTAAAACAATAACATCATCATTAGTAAATACTATAATAAACAAAGGAACATTAACAATAACATCAACGGGAATTATAAGAAACGAAATAGAAAATGGAAGTGTTATTTATAATACTGGAACACTAAATATACAAAATGGAACTATAACAACTAGCACCAATGGAGGAAAAGCGGTTTATAATGATTCTGGAGTAGTAAGCATTGGAATCTACAATGTTAATAATGCAAAAGTAAATATGCAAGGCGGAATTATAGAAGTTACAGGAACATCGAATAAATGTATTTACAATGATTCAATACTTGAAATAACTGGTGGAAAAATTATTGTATCTGGTGATGATTCAATAGGTATTTACAATTTGGATAAAGCTACGAATTGCACAATGAAAGATGTAGAAATATTAGTTGAAGCAGAAGTTATAGAAAATTATAATTTAATTAAAAATACTAATGAATTCAAATCTGAATTAGAAAAAATGAAACCAAGCTATGGTATTTACAATGATAGTGAAATTGATGTAAACATAGAAAAAGCTACAATTAAAGTAGAAAGATTAAAAGGTGTAGGTATTTTAAATAATTCAATAGGTTCAATAGTATTAGGAAAAAATGATGAAACACTAAACTTAGCAACACCTATAATCTACGCAATTAGTGATAACACTACTGCAATTATAAATACAAAAGCCCCATCTGCAGATTCTGCAGATAGTGTAACAACAAAGGAAAAATACGGAAACATCAAATTCTATGATGGAACAATGAGTACACTAGTTTCAATAAAAGATGTAGTAACTGTAATACTAGATAAACACGAAATTGTAGAAAACAAGGGAAATAGTGTTATTAATACTATATTGAAAATTATAGAAAAACAATAAGAAAACGCCGGAAAGGATGATCCTTTTCGGCGTTTTGTTTTTGGGGACGTTTATTATTGGACATTTTTGTCCTACTTGGGACAGATATTATACTTTATGGATAGCGTAAAATAAAAAATGAATTGTGTGAAGTATAAGATAAGTAAACATAAAATAGATAAAAACATAAATAAAAAAAACATATGATTACCTCTTGACACAGCTGGTAAATTATGTTATTATAATTATTGTTATGGGTCAGTAGCTCAGCTGGATAGAGCAATGCCCTTCTAAGGCATGGGTCG
>CAKQTC010000095.1 GCA_934274515.1 uncultured Clostridia bacterium | reverse complement strand
ATAGTATTATCGTCTCCATAGTCACCTTCTTTGACTTTTGAAGAATAATAAGGAGTGACATCAACAGAATCTAATATCAGCGCATTTTCAATACCCTTTTTCATGCGCTTTGAATTAGTGTAAGTTGGGATAACCCGAGTATAAACATTGTTGCGAACAGTTTCGGTACGGCTTGTATCACAATCAAATAGGCAAACATTCTTGATAGGAAGGTTCCTGCCGATTAGGAATTGAGCCGCTTTATTAAGTGCATCTTTTCCTGTATTTTCTTCGTTTTTGGCGTCCTTCATGTACCCAACCCATTTGAATTGGAACGGAACATCATAGCCGAATACCTCGAGGGCTTTTTTGAAATATTTTTCGTCCGTTCTTCCCTCAAGGTATACTGTGGGTTTGTCTGCGGCAAATCCCTGAATTGAAAAGGCATCCTGAATTGCTTCGATAGAGGTGCACTTAAAGTATGCAGGCTTGTCTTGAACAACAATATTTCCAGTAGCATCTCGTGTAAGTACAATGACCTTGTCATCTCTACGTCTATCATTATGAATTACAAACGGAGAATGTGTCACAGCAAAAATTTGTGAAGTTTGGACTCCGGTATCGTCGGTAAATATGCTTTTGTAGTAATCCATGATTTTGCCTTGCCATGTTGGATGCAGGCTAATTTCTGGCTCATCTACGAAAACAAATGCGCCGTTGATTGCATTTGCATCTTTGAGCAGGAAACAACCTCGATATACAATTTGTTTCTCTCCGGAACTTAACATATCGATTGGAATATCAACTCCATTTTTTCGGAAAAGAATGGTTTTTCTTCCGTTTTGATTGACGATGCGGCTATAAGAGAGCGTATCAAACATTCGATTGAAAGCCGATGTAAATCGCGGCATGCGCTCTGAAACTTTAAGATTCTTAGCTACTGTTTCAGGGTTCTCTCTAACGGAAAGGGCAATCTCTGCATCGTCTAAGGCTTGGATATCAATTAAAAGCTGATTAATTTGCGTGGGGAGGTCATTAGATGATCGCCGACTATCATTTGTAGCATCTAATGTTAGACTTGTAACTGAAGATAGATGCTTGGAATGAAAATTGATATCGACATCAGAGTATATTCCGGCGGTTGGGTGTTTATTAGCTACATCAGTAGAATTAATAATGGCGTTCATTCCAGAACCATCGCTAACAAATAGATATGTGTTTCCGTTAGATAAGGTTTTATGGTAGTAGGTCATTTGAAAAACCTCGCCATTCTTTTCAAATTCAACATCGGCTTCGAAGTCGGCGGTGCGGGAAACCAACATATAAATTGAGTTAATAATAGTACTCTTTCCCGTCCCATTCTCTCCGGCAAGAATTATTGTATCGACACATTTCCCTTCTGAATCGCAGAAATCAAGCGAAAGATTTTTTAACACAGGGTGTTCATGAAA
Source organism: uncultured Clostridia bacterium (assembly GCA_934274515.1). Lineage (GTDB taxonomy): Bacteria > Bacillota > Clostridia > Christensenellales > DTU072 > CAG-1782. The sequence continues at coordinate 340 of CAKQTC010000095.1, read as the reverse complement.
TACAATTTTTCTAATCTTGTACATCCGCATTCTCCTTTATTATATTTGAATATAATGTATGTATTCATTGAAAAGACGCTTCCAGCCGACTTGCCTTGTTGGCACAAGCTCACCACAAATTAATTATACTGCAATTCACCAAAAATCACAACATCAAGTATATATTTGTTGTGAAAATGTGTTAAGAATTACAACCTCAAATCCTGCGTCGCAATAGACAAAGAATAAGAAAAACCCCTCTGAAATTAGCAATTTCAGAGGGGTTTTGGTCCGAGTAGTGCGGCTCGAACGCACGGTCTCCTGGTCCCAAACCAGGCGCGATACCAACTTCGCTATACCC
>CAKQTC010000094.1 GCA_934274515.1 uncultured Clostridia bacterium | reverse complement strand
CCCTACGGCATTACCGCACTAGACGCCGGACCGATCACCAACGACATCATCCTTAACTTCATGTTCTGGGACGGCAGCCTTGTAGATGAAAACGGTCTTCCTCATCCTATGGCATGGGAGAACGGCGCGTACTATGTCATCGTCTTCCAGCCAAACCATGAGCGTACTGCCATCTTCAATACATTCCTCGCATTTCAGGTGGTCGCAAATACAGACCCTGAAAGTCTACTGCTGAATCCGGACGAGTATAACGGTCTCTACTATGAATGGCCCGGCGATCCAGTCAATCTGCTCACTGGCAGCTTTAGCTGGAACTACACCGACCTTTCCCTGTATGGAAGGCATGGTCTCCCCTTTACTCGTTACTACGAATCTACCGCATTTGAACAGGATCATCACTTCGGCAACGGCTTCACAACGAACTACTCCTACGAGCTGAATGTTGACCTGCTCTATGCAGACTTCTTTACGCCGCACAACCGGCATGTATATTTCTCCATGATGCCGGATGGCAGCTATCGTGCTAAGGCAGGCTCTGCCTTCAGCCTTGATGTAACGGATACCTCTTATGTCATTCGCCACCGTGATGGCACGACCTATATCTTTGACCGCAACGACAATTCCGTCAACCAGAAGATCCGCAGTATCTCCTCTCTGGACGGCGAGCAAATCGTATATGCCTACAATGGTGATCTCATCTCCTCTGTCACAGGAGACGCCGGAACGCTCACTTTCACCTACTCCGGAGAACATGTGACGCGTGTAACGGACTCCACCGGCCGCAGCATCACTCTCTCCTATGACGGTGAGCTTCTTACCGCCGTCGAAAATCCGGATGGTGACAGTCTGCGCTATACCTATGAAAACGGTCTACTCGAACGCATTGAAAACTTCAGGGGCGAAGTCTATCTGACCAACGACTACGATGCCACGGGGCGCGTCGCCGAGCAATTCGTCACCGGCCAGGGAACCTTCCGTTTTTCTTATGATGAAGATGCACATCGAAATACCTGTACTGGGGAAAATGGCTATTATCTTTCCATTCTCTACGATGAACAGGGCCGTATCATCGAAAGCACAAACAGCGAAGGCTCCAAGCATATTACCTACAATGAGCTGAACCAGCGCGTAAGCGAAACGGATTGTGAAGGCAACACGACCCGCTATACCTACGACGATTCCGGCAACTGCACACAGATTATCTATCCAGACGGCACACTTGAGTCCTACCGCTACAACGCTTTCAACCAAATTATCTGGATGCGGGATCGCAACGGCATTGAGACAAGCTATGCCTATGATACCAACGCGCAGCTTTCTTCTTTCACGGATGGTCGCGGCAACACGACCAACTACATCTACGATGCCTCTGGTAATCTTCTTTCCGTAACAGATGCTCTGGGTGCACAGACCTCTTATGTCTACGACAAGCAAGGCAACTGCATCTCTATGACAGACGCACTCGGTCATATTACTGCATATGCCTATGATGAGCAGGGCCGCCTTATCTCCGTAACCGACGCAGCCGGCAATGAGACCTCGTATGAATACACCACCGCAGGCAAGCTGGTCAAAATCATCGGTGCGGACGGCAATATTCAGGCCTATACAGTGGACGGCAACGGCTTTACAGCCAGCGAGAGCGATTGCATGGGAAATATCACGACTTATATTCGTGATACACAAAACAATGTTGTAGCGGCTACCGATCCGTTGGGCAACACGACCTCTTACACCTACGATTCAAGCGGGAATCTCGCCACCACTACGG
>CAKQTC010000093.1 GCA_934274515.1 uncultured Clostridia bacterium | reverse complement strand
TAACTTAAATAATTGCATTATGAAACAATTTACTCTAAAAAGTCTAATGCTCCTGCTGCTCCTGCTCATTGGGGGGGGTAGTTCTGCTTGGGGAGAGACTAGGAAAGGTACTATTAAATTCGGTACAAATAACTTCCATATTGGAAAAGTAAATGTAACTGGAAATGATGACTTGAACAACTCTTGGAATGTTGTAACTGTTGGTACTACGTCTTTCAGTAAAAATCCAGCTTATAGCCAGGTGGGTTCCTCAGCTTACCCAGCAGAATCTATTACCTTCACCATGACTTTGCCTTCAGGCGTGAAGTATACTTCTTTTTCTGCTAAGTTCGGTGGATTTAATGGTACTGCAGGAAACATCTCTTTGACTGTTGATGGAACAAAGGTTGGTAGTGGTAGCTTGTCTGCAACCAAAGATGTTGTGGTGGGTGGTGAACTTAAAACTGCGACTACAGGTAAGGAACTGAAAGTTACTGTCACGAACATTGCAAGGGGTGTAAAGTGCTATAATATCTCATATACTTATGAAGATTCTGATAGCCCTTCTCTCAAAGTAAACACAACTTCTGTAGATTTCGGTAAAGTTGTCGTAGGTGCCTCTGTAGAGCCTAAGAACGTGACTGTTACTATGGCTAATATTGAGGGTGGCGCAACTGCGAAGCTTGACAAGGGCGAGGCTTCTCCTTTTGCCGTAACGCCAGAAAGCCTTAGTGCAACAGGTGATGTTGCAGTGTCTCCAAAGGCAGAAACTCTTGCAGCAGCTGGTGTATATGAGGATAAACTCACAATTACGGCAGGCGAGTTGACTAAGACTGTTGATGTGAAGCTGACGGTCGCTAAAAAAAGCATTGTAACTTGGAATGTGAATGGCAAGGATTATACTGAGGGTAATCCCACAACAGAGGTTGTTGAGGGCGAGAAGGTAGAAGTTCTTCCTACTGCTCCAGCTTCAATTGGTGGTCTGGTATTCATGGGATGGACCAACGAGGCTGTGACATCACAGGAGACAGCTCCTGCAGCTCTCTTTACATCTGCAGCTGAAGCTCCTGCTGTGACGGCTGATGTTACTTACTATGCTGTATTTGCGGCACAGGCTGGTACAGGTTGGATTCGTGTGACAGAGTTGAGCGATATCACGGAAGGTTCTTATGTGATAAAGAATGCCGATTTTGTCCTGCCAAACACCAATACAGGTTCGAGTGAATTACCCCAAAAAGTCTTGGCTCCCTCAATAACTGGCAATGTTATAACTGGAGAAGTTGATGAGTCTATGGTATGGCAGTTCGTTCCTACAGGTTTCTCTAATAAGTTTTATATAAAGAATGCAGCTGGGGATTATTTGTATGCTACAAATGCAAATGATGGACTTCATGTAGATAGAACTTCTTCTTCTTCTTCCCAATGGACATTTGAAGAGAATGGAACTGATTACTTCGCAATGAAGAATGCGAAATCTTCTCGATATTGCGCAACATATAAGGCAGGAAAGGATTGGCGTAGTTATACTTCAAAGAGTCATGCCAACTATGCAAATGGAGGAAAGCTGGAGTTGTATAGAAATGACATTTCTTATTCCAACTACACCACCACAGTTGAAACCAATTCTTTGACTCTGCGTGCTTTTGATGGAAAGAATCACTTCGCTACTTTCAGCAATGATAAGGCTGTGAAGTTTGTTGATGCAACAGTCTATGCTGTAGGTGTCAATGACGACCGTCTTATTCTGACAGAGGTGGAAAGCAAGCAGGTTCCTGCCAACACAGGCGTGCTG
>CAKQTC010000092.1 GCA_934274515.1 uncultured Clostridia bacterium | reverse complement strand
GCAACCTCCTGATTGCCAACGACCGCTTCGAGGGAATGACCGTAGTAAACGGCAAGATCACCCTTCCCGACCGCCCGGGGCTCGGGCTCAAACTGTTGTAAACCAGTTAAAATGGAATATTCCGATTTCAACAAATTGATTAAAGCGCTGACTGCCAAGCCGAAAGAGACCGAGTGGCTGGAATTCAAGCATAATTTTCATTCCGCGGAAGAGATTGGCGAAAGAATCTCCGCTTTATCGAATAGTGCCTGTCTGTGCAATATGCCTTTCGGATACATTGTGTTCGGAGTCGATGATGCGAGTCATAATGTATGCGGTACTGACTTGTATGGCAAGCGCAAGATGGTCGGAAATGAAGAACTTGAGTCTTGGCTTTCAACCCGTCTTAATCCAAGGATAGACTTTGAGATAATTGACGATTTCGTCTATGAAGGCAAACATATCTGTCTATTCAAAATACCAGCGACAACCAATCGCCCAGTCAGTTTCCTTCACAAAGAATACGTAAGAATCGGAAGCACCACACGCAATCTTAAGGATTACCCTTCGAAAGAGGCAAAAATCTGGAACAAGGGACAAAAGCCCTTGGAGAAAATCGTGCTCAAGAATGGACTGTCAGGTCAAGAAGTGTTCTCATTTCTAAGTGCGGAGACTTATTTTGACCTGATGCATCTTCCTCTGCCACAAAACACGGAAGGCATTTTAGACAGATTCTTGTCAGAAAATCTAATATCAAAAGATGAATCAGGCTATAGTATAACCGAACTCGGCGCCATTCTGTTCGCTAAACATCTTTCGGATTTCGATGGGTTGAAAAGAAAGATTACGAGAGTCATTGTGTATAAAGGTAAAAACAAAATAGACACAATACGAGAATGCGCTTTTGATAAAGGCTATGCAATAGGATTCGAAGAGATTGTATCTTGGACGAACAGCCAACTTCCAGCCAATGAACAAATTGGAATGGCCTTGAGAAAAGACGCGCGAATGTACCCTGACATCGCCATAAGAGAGCTTACGGCAAATATGCTCATTCATCAGGATTTCTCCGAGCAAGGATTTCCGATGATTGAGATATATTCTGACAGGATCGAGTTTTCCAATCCGGGGCAACCATTAATCAGCGTGGAGCGTTTCATTGATGAATATCAATCCAGAAACGACTCTCTTGCTGACATTATGCGCCGAATGGGAATTTGCGAGGAAAAAGGAAGCGGTATGGACAAGACCATATTCAATATAGAGTTATACCAATTGCCACCTTTACGCTTCCTCGTACAAGAGACAAGAACTTCTGCCATTGTGTTCGCATATAGAAAATTCGCTGATTTGGACAAAAGCGAAAGGGTGAACGCTTGCTACCAACACGCGTGCCTGAAATATGTCTCGAATGAGAAGATGAATAATCGTTCCCTTCGAGCGAGGTTGGGCATTGATGACAAAAATTATCCTATGGCATCCAGAATAATCAAAGATTCCCTGGATGCAAAAGTAATCAAAGAAGAAGACTCTGAAAGTGGAAGACATAATTACATTCCGTATTGGGCATAATAATTCTGTCAGAATGTAACCGGGATGTAACTGGGATGTAATCATAGAACTTTCAAGCAGAGCACAAATTACACAAATATCAACTTATCAATAACTTACATTTCAACAGTAATGTAACTATTATGTAACTGAGATAGATTTATAAGGGAATAATTGATATGGCAATGAAAAGAAAAGAGATAGTTCTTTGGGCGCTGGTGGCGCTCGCGCTGGCGGCGAACTTCTGGCTGCCGAGGCAGA
>CAKQTC010000091.1 GCA_934274515.1 uncultured Clostridia bacterium | reverse complement strand
AGGGCGAAAGTAAACGCCACAAAGTCCGCAAAATCCCTTGATGAGCTACGCGGAATCGAAGGTGATGCAGCCGCTTTGTACTTCAAGGCCATGCCATACCTACTAATCAACAAAACAAAATACTTTGTGTTTGAAGGGCGCAACCGTAGGCCGCCACGCGATGCCGTCAACGCTATGCTTTCGTTCGGATATACACTATTGGCCAACGATTGCGCATCTGCTTTAGAAGGGGTAGGATTGGATCCGGCTGTAGGCTTTCTTCACGCCCTCCGCCCGGGTAGACAATCTTTAGCATTAGACCTAATGGAGGAATTTAGATCGTACCTTGTCGACCGACTCGTAATCTCACTGATCAATAACAGACAAATTCGCCTTTCGGACTTTATAGTACATTCTTCAAATGGTGATTTCCCGGTGATGATGAACGATGATGGCCGTAAAAAATTCCTTACTGCATGGCAGAACAGAAAGAAAGATGAAATAACGCACCCTTTTTTAGACGAAAAGACTTGTTTAGGTATGCTTCCTCACATCCAAGCCATGCTACTGGCTCGACATATGCGAGGAGATTTAGATGATTACCCTCCTTTCTTAGTCAAATAATAATGTACCTCCTAATAACATACGATGTTGATACAACCACTGCAGCCGGCCGCAAAAGACTACGACAAGTTGCCAAATGCTGCCAAAATCATGGTCAACGCGTCCAAAACTCGGTTTTTGAGTGCTCACTATCACCTGCCGATTTTGTCGGGCTACGGAACATGCTAATCCAAATTATAAACAATTCCACCGATTCGATACGCATCTATCATTTAGGCAAAAATTACAACTCCAAAATTGAGTTTTATGGAATCAAAACATCTTTTGATTTTAATGGAGAGCTTATAGTTTAGACTTGTCATACATACATCGTTTCGATTGTGCAAAACAATAATTCCATACAAATAGACGTTTCCCATATATTAGTCAAGTGCTTTTATTCCTGTGTATGCCGATAGTAACAAATGCGAAGCTATAGTACTGCACTCAGCACCACACATATCGCAACATCTAAATTCCAGACAATTAACACAACAAATAAATCTAAAACAGCAAGAGCTCCATTACATGTTTGCCCACATCGCAAAAACAGCGCCGTATCTATCTGTTTATTAGCCTTTGACAAACTGGCAGTCGCGCCCCCTGCGGGCGCGTGAATTGAAACCGGCTGCACTTGAATATCGACACGCCACACAGTGGTCGCGCCCCCTGCGGGCGCGTGAATTGAAACAGTTTAATGCCCTTTGTCGTAATGTCTTCGACTGGTCGCGCCCCCTGCGGGCGCGTGAATTGAAACATGATACATCTTTTGTGGTGTTAGAATATTGTTCAGTCGCGCCCCCTGCGGGCGCGTGAATTGAAACCATTCTTCCATCAAGAAGTACTGCCAGGTGATAAATGTCGCGCCCCCTGCGGGCGCGTGAATTGAAACCTTTATTCCTACGCGCTCCGCGAGCTCCCTTATTGTCGCGCCCCCTGCGGGCGCGTGAATTGAAACATTGTCGTTTGTGGTTTGTATAGGCAAGCCGTTAGTCGCGCCCCCTGCGGGCGCGTGAATTGAAACACAGTATATAGTATCGGCTGCAATGCCGAATTATGTCGCGCCCCCTGCGGGCGCGTGAATTGAAACCAGCGCCACATTAGTGCTTTTGGGTGTGCCTTAGTCGCGCCCCCTGCGGGCGCGTGAATTGAAACAGAGATACCCCTACGCGTCTGCGTCAATGGTGGTAGTCGCGCCCCCTGCGGGCGCGTGAATTGAAACAGAGATACCCCTACGCGTCTGCGTCAATGGTGGTGTCGCGCCC
>CAKQTC010000090.1 GCA_934274515.1 uncultured Clostridia bacterium | reverse complement strand
TCTTTGTCACTATCTGGGTGTCGGTCCTGAAGCCGGCTGAACCGTGCAGGCGATTCGTGAGGTCGGTCCGCGTGTAGGCCGGGATGTATCCTTCTCCCGTGACATTGAGAAAGTTCATGTCCTGGAGGGTTCCTATTATCTGGTCGGGGCTGAACTTCTCCCCGGCACGGTTCACCTTCTTCGCGAGGTACTTGTATATGATGAGCGCAAGGAAGCAGGTGAGGAAGTGTGCGGTGATGCGGTCGTCCCTTCGAAGGAAGACGGGACGCGCCTCGAACTCGGTTTTGGTGAGCCTGAAGCAGTCCTCGATTATCCAGCGCCCGCCATTCACTTTGATGATTTCCGGAGCGCTGTCCTCAAGGTCGGTGCAGATGCCGTAGAAGCCGTCAAAACGGGATTCCTGTTCTATCATCTCCTGGTTGAGGGAGTAGCTTTCTACCTGCGCGAGCTCGCCGTCCGCGGTGCAGTGCTCGGCCTTGATGAAGCGCCTGGGGTCATTCTGCCCCTTGCCGGGCTTGCCGGCGGTGCCGTTTTTTATGCTCTGTTCGGCTCTCTCCACCTGTTTCCCGCGTATATGCCGCAGGTAGTCGCGGTACTTGAACGAGAAGGTCACGATCAGCCTCTGCTCCAGTTCTTCACCCGTCTTGCTGAGTTTTGTCTTTATCCAGCGTTCCCGGCAGAAAAGCCTGTCAGCATATTCGTCAGGTTTCAACTTGGTCAGGTCGTATTCTTCCTTTGACAGCATTGGGCCATTCCTGGTGCTGAAGTCGACAAGTTTCCATCCTGTGGTCTGTGTGGCCCAGTCCTGCAGGTGGCCCTCAAGTTTCTTGAGCGACTGGACGGTGATGAAAGAGCGCTCTCCGACACTGTCATGCTTCCTGTTGTCATACGATGACAGGCCTCCGTCAGTGCAGACGACCACTTTTGACAGACCGAATTTCTCCTTGAGCTTCTCCTCCAAAGGCTTGAGCGTTGTGGTCTCGGCCGTGTTCCCCGGATTGACGCAGAACGCAAGCGGAATGCCGTCCATGTCAGTGAACAGCCCCATCTGGACTATAGGGTTCGGCCTGTTCTCTTTTGAGTGGCCGTATTGGCGGAGGCCGTTTTCCTCTTCCGATTCGAAGTAATAGTTGGTGCAGTCGTAATAGATGACCTTGTCGCGTCTCTTGCCAAGTTTCAGGCTGCGCCGGTATACGTCCGCCTGGATGTCGTCGCTTTCCTCCGCGAGGATGGACAATGCCCTGTATACTTGATGGATGTCGACTTTCGGTTGCTCTATAAAGCGCTTCGCGTCCTCGAGTGACGACAGCTTGGAACCGGGATAAAGTATCCTTGTGAAGAGCAGCATCTGAAGTGTCTCGTCAAGGTCGTACTTGTTCCTGTGGCGCTTCTCTATCTTTCTGCATATCCTGTCCAGGCCCAGTTCGTGGTACACTTTCTGGAGAAAGAGATATCCGCCATTGTAGCAGCGCCGGGTGTTCTTTTCAATGAGCGCGGCGGGATTGTACTCCAGCATTATCTTCTTCCTGCTCTCTTTTTCCTGGGCGGTGAGCTCGGCAACGTACCTTTTGGCTTCTCCGATGGGGTCTTCTCCCCCGAAGCGCTTCTCGAGGTCCTCAAGAGTGCCGAGGCGCTCCACATACTTGGTGGAAGGCTTACCGTCTTCGTTGCGGTAACTCTTCTGTACATAATAGACGGGCTGCTTGCCCATTGACAAAGTCTTTAGAACCATATCTGTAAAACCTAATAAGCATCACAAAGGCATTACAAATATAGGAAATAAATTTGACAAAAAAAAGAGCCCTGAACGGACTCTATCAAATATTTTTAACTTTTTTCGGATTTTAAAGTGTCAAACTACCG
>CAKQTC010000089.1 GCA_934274515.1 uncultured Clostridia bacterium | reverse complement strand
AAGCAAGCCTCACTCAGTGAGAGGTGGTGCTTGCGTTTGCTGCTCACCTTGCTTGGCAACAAGCCGGCGACCAATCTTCTCAAGGACCTGCCAATCCTCAACAGACATCCCGGACAAAATCTCAATAAGCTGCTTTTTAAAGCTGCCGTCTCCCTCGGCCATTACGTCGCCGAGGAAGGCGGCAATTTTTTTGTCCCTGGACACGTCCACAAACATCTCGCCCTCACCGGTGCGCAGCCAGGTCTCGGAAACGCCAAATTCTCGGTGGATGAGAGTGATTACAGTATCGTTGGGCGGATTTCTCCCAATTTCATACTGGGCGACGGTGTTTTGCCGAACGCCTATTTTATCTGCAAATTTCTGCTGTGTTAGGCCAAGCGCTTTGCGCAACGCTTTTATCCGTTCATTCACATTCTCACCTCCTTTTCAGTTTAATGATACCATTTGACATCCTCTAAGTCAATATGAAAATATCACGAGAACAATAAAAAAGTATTGACTTTATTGCTTGCGTGATATATAATTATCACATAAACAACGGAAGCGAGGTGAACAGAATGGCCCGGAAAAAGAAAAGCGGTAATAAGAACAAGGCCCTGACAGTCATCGTTCTTATCACCGCAATCCTGAACCTGGTCGAGGCGCTGATTGGCTTAATCAAATGCCTGCTGACCGGATAGATCGAGGGGCGCAAGCCCCTCCCTGTCAGGATATATCTTTTCCGGGTCATTTGCAAGATGGAAATTCTGGAACTGGTATTCAGCGTCGCAAAAATCGTGTTCTATGCTGCGGTGATCGTGTTCATCGTCAAGCATTGGGACGAGTGAGGAGGACAGAGCAATGAGCAACTACACCAAATACCTCGAGGCCGCCATTACCCGTTGGTACACCAACGCCAAGATGGACTACAACGTAAACGGCCGGTTTATTTCCGCCCAGGTTTCCGGCGACACCCTGAGCATCATCTGGGAGGAGGATGGGCAGAAATTCAAGGTCTCTTACCGCTGGTACACCGACTTCACCCCCGAGCAGATTTACAACATGTGGATGGAGGAAGACGAGGAGAACATCGAGGATGTGGCGTAAGCCACAACGCCCACCCCGCCGGGCAGGTGGCGGGGAGAAAACGAGGATAACATGTTAAAGGTTTTTTATCAGTATTTTGATATGTGGTGCTGCGAGATTATGTATCCGGCAGAACTTAAACTTTTTAAGCTCACAAAACCGGATTATGCCAGAATTCGCCACGTCGAGCGTATTAGGTAACACCCACCTGACGAGAGCCGGACGGCAACCGGCCGAAACCATCCCGGTGGCATCACCGGAATGGTCGTGGGATAGCCCACAGAAAGGAGCGTGAAATCATGGAGAATGCTACTCTGTACGGTCTTAGCCCAGAGGAGACCAGTGCATTGTGCGGGATTTGGAGTGCTGCGGCGCAGATGACCGCCGAAACTCGCAAGGCGTACCTTGCAGTTGGCCGGACGCTAAAGGAGGCAGACCGAATCCGGCAGATTGCCGCAGAATCGTCTGCGGAAACCGCATGATGGGAGGTTGTCGCATGGACAGTGCAAGCATGGATTTTCGGGCGATTGCCTGGGAGCGTGGCTGGTCGTTTACCAGCCTTGCCGACGAGTTGGGCCTGACCTGCACCCAAGTGTCTAACCGGGTGCATCAGGTGGTGCCATGGAGGCTGCCGGAGGCTGTCCGGGCTGCTGACGTCCTGGGCATGACCCTGGACGAGTTCGCCGCTTTTTTTCAGGCAGCCGGGAAGGGGGCTTGATTATGGGCAATTACCGCAAGCTGCCGCCTTGTGATGGCGACTGCCTTAACTGCAAGCGGCGGGCCCGGAATTGCCGGGGGCGTGATACGGACAAACACACCCCATACACAAAAGGCACGCGCCCCCTTGACCACCTAGGAA
>CAKQTC010000088.1 GCA_934274515.1 uncultured Clostridia bacterium | reverse complement strand
CGCTGCCGCTGGCATATCCCCCGCCCCCCCCGGCACCCGTCCACGCCGCACCGATCAGGCCGAAAAAGCGCAAAAAGAACCGCCCCGGAATAGCACCGGGGCGGGGTATTACTTATTCAATTTCAATATTTCAATCAGGATTTGCACCGGCAGCAAAAGCAACAAAAGAATTAAATACACGCTTTCACCCCCTTTATATTTCCATTCTCGCAAATTCCTTCATCTCTGCGGCGAGGTCTTCCGGGCTATTTGCCCATCTGCTGACCCATTCCGGGAAATGATGAGAAAGATAGCTTTCGAGGTTGTCGAGGTTGTCCGGCTTGGTGGCTATGAGCTTTATAGCTCCTACGAAATCCGCCGCCGCTTTCGCTACTCTTTCGGGTGTATAAAGCACCTTGCAGGACTTCCCACCGGAGCAAATAAACTCCCGATCTTTTCCGGCGTGTTCGCAGTGGCTCACGCAATTCTTACAATTATCACGCTTAACCATAATATAACCCCCCTCAAAACAAAATAAACAAATTGGAGCAACGCCCAATAATGACGTATAATTGCCCGGTTTCGGTGTCCTCCACAAGTCCGCCGTTAATACCGTAAACCCCGGAGGAATAGCCCACTTTTTCAAGCCTGCGGAGCGTGTAAATATACTTACTCGGCTTATTGGTGTAATTCTCAGCCACTCCGAGCCGCACAAGCTCCCGCAGCTCTTTCAAGGTGTATTTTCTCATTTCGTTTTCGCTCCCTTCATAAGCTCTCTATAAATCAAATCTGTTAAAAGCTGTTCGGCCTGCGGTTCTGTGTACCGGGTTTTTTCCTGCTCTGTTTCTTCAAGGATTGCGCCGAGATCATCAACCGCAGAACGGTTATAAAAGTAACAAGTATCGAGGACACCCGGCAACCCGGCGCACCAATCCCGGAACGCTGACAACTCGCAGCCGTGATAATAACGGCGGTCTTCTGGTAAATGATACTTTTCACTTCTGAAAGTATCGAGGATAAAAGCGGCAATCTTGGGGAACTCTTGCGGCGGGTTGTCCGTGTATCCTTCTGGGGTAAACCCGTTCACGATGTAAGCCCGGATATTTTCGGCGGCTTTCTTGCTATTGGTTTTCAGCATTGTAAAAACTCCCTTCGTCAATCGGTATCAAGTGTTTTATTGATGATTAGAGTATATCAAGCGTTTTATTGATTGTCAAGCGTTTTATTGATATTTTATCAAGTTTTTTATTGACGCTTGCAACCGTCTGAAAAACTACACTTTTTCGCACTATACATTATAAAGGGCAAAAACGCCGCCCCGATCAGGCCGAACCCCGGCAGCGCCCACGCCGCCCCGGTGGAACCCGCCGCCGATCAGCCGGGGAAAGGAAAAGCCGCCGACCCCGGAGCGGGAAATCGGCAGCTTTGTCAAAGTCGCAGACCCTCGCCGGAAAGTCGCAAAGTCGTTCGGGCGAAAGTCGTGAAAGTCGTGGGATAGTCGCAAAGTCGCTCGGCATAGTCGTAAGCCATAGTCGCAAAAGTCGTGAAAGTCGCTCAGTCCTCCGGGTCATAGTCGCTGGACGCACCGACCACATCTTCCAGATACTTCTTCTCCAAGTCCTCGGCGGGAACCTGATCTCCGAGCTGCTGGTTGGGTGTCAACACGACCTCCTGCTTGTCCGCATAGCCGAAATGGTTCTTCATGAGGAAGATTGCTGTGACAGGGTTGACCTTTCCGTTCTGTGCGTAATCTTCCATCTGTGCGTTTAAAAATTGATACGCTTTTTTTATAAGGTCACGGCTTGCAGGGGGCAAATAGTCGCTGTCGATACCGTTAGCCCATGCCCACAATGTTTTCCTGTGTACTCCAAAAGCCAACGCCATTCCTGCTACGCTCGGCTTCATATCGTCCTCAGCACAGATTTCAAGGTACTGACCAATGCGCTCCTTGACTTGTGCAGGCTCCTTCATGTCGGGTGTCTCC
>CAKQTC010000087.1 GCA_934274515.1 uncultured Clostridia bacterium | reverse complement strand
CGGGAACGAGAGCTGCACAGCGCGTTGAAAAGTTTATCATCCTTCCGGCAAAATCCTTTGGCATTACAATGACGACCTTTGTCAGCCAAAATCTTGGCGCAAAACAGTATAAGAATATCCGAAAGGGCGTGATCCGATGCCTCCTGCTCGCGCTTACTGTGACAGAGCTGCTGAGTCTGGTGATGCTTTTTTATCCCAAACAGATCGTGGCAATCTTTAATAGTGAACCGGACGTGATACGGGTTGGCGCGGATATGATGCGCGTATTTACACCGTTTGTATTTTTGATGGCAGTGCGGGAATGTCTGCTCGGAATATTCCGCGGCTTCGGCTTTGCGCGGGTGCCGATGGTTCTCGTACTGGTGGGAATGGTTGGTTTCCGACAGCTTTTCCTTGCGGTGACGATGCACTACAATGTGGACATTCGCAACATCTATTATTGCTATCCGCTTGCATGGTTTGCATCCGTGCTTCTGTTGGTCCTGTATTTCTTTGCTATTCGAGGCCGCTTGACTGGGTTGACAAAAGAAAGCGGAAAAGTAGAATAGAAAAGTAAACGTCACTTTTGCTAACACGTATGAATGATAAGAGCGCTGATAGAAAAATATCTCTTGCTGATTATTTTGTGAACTCCTGTTCTTTGGTTACACCGGTGCAAATTTTGACATCCGCTTTTTGCAGAAAACGCAGAAAAGAAATGCTTTGATTTCCTGACCTTTTGTGTTACACTAACATCGTAAGATCGTAAGGTGGTGTTGCTATGTCGCAGTTGTCTCTGTATGTTTGGAACGCAGAGCTTTCGAAGAAAGTACCTGTATATGTGGCGCAGGCAGGCGATGCCGACTTTAGATCAACTTCCGATTGGCAAACAAACTGGAAATCCTCGGTAGTGCAAAAAATGCCGAACAAAGTTGCACTTCATAAAGCGGACGACGAAGAGTTGCTCGGTTTGATGTCCTATGAGCTTGATGGGACAGGACTCGCGGTAGAGATTATCTATATCGAAAGTGCCAGACACAGCAATGCAAATCTTTTGAAGATTAATGGTCAACGGAGAAAGTATATCGGCATTGCAAGGGCTTTGATTGCTTATGCTGCACAGGTCTCTGTAGATGCCGGATTTGACGGTGTCATATATTTCAAGGCAAAAACAGATGAACTGCGCAAATACTACATGAAAGAATTTGGCGCTACGCCGGTCGGACATTATGATCCCTATCGGCTTGTTATTTGGGAAGATGCAGCGCAAGACATTATTGCCGGTTTTAAGGAGGGAGAAAGATGAGCGAACAGGATAAGAAGTATCTTCAGGACATTGAAGCGCATGGCGCGGAGAATGGATGGGTTGCATCTCTGACACAGGAGGATAAGGAGTTCTTCGCATATTTCCGTTCCGTCTTTAAGCGTTATAATATCTCTCCGTCAAGGGCAACACGACTGGAGTACGATTTTGTTACACGTGTCGCTGAAAGCGAGTTCTATCTTCAGCCCGCAAATGTCATGTGACCCACACGCTGACCCACACGGGGAAACGAGCGGACGGAAACAATGGAACGAACAGGCCACGACCTCATCCTTCTTGGAGCGAAAAGCGCCCGAAAGCCTTATACAGCAAGGGCTGGAAGGCTCTACGGTGGTTGGTAAGGATGAGGTCGGCGGTTCGAATCCGCCCAGCAGCTCCACAAGAAGCCTGTAACTATAGGGGTTACGGGCTTTTTGCTTTTTACGAGCAGGGGCGAAATGTTGGATTTTCCAACACTTTTTCCAACAGTCGTCGTTTAGGTTGAGCTTTGACCCATCATCGCAATGATCAATTTAGCCATTTCAGGCTTTTCCAACAGCAGTTGATAGGCTTTTTGTGCTTCATCAACGGCTGTTTTTTCTTTCGACTTGGTGTTCTCGTGGCGAAAGAATTTTTGTTCCACTTTTTTCGCAAGCTGACGTCGATCCTCGTTGCTTGTGTGGGCGTACAGATCGGT
>CAKQTC010000086.1 GCA_934274515.1 uncultured Clostridia bacterium | reverse complement strand
CATGTTGCGAAATTTAGGAATGCGCATTTACGCATTTCTATCCAGAACTGCTCCAACGCTTTATGTTTTCCGCTCTTCGAGCGGGGTTCCTGCGGATTTTAAAAATCCGCTAGGCGCACTTCCGCGTTTCTCGAAAATCGAGAAACGGTGCGCAAAAAAAAAGCACTGCGTTTCCACTAAGGCGAAGCCTTGGTATTGGAAACGCGTAAGTGCGCCTAAAAGGAAGTATCCTCAGAAGCGTTTAAACGCTCTCAGACAGTTTCTTAATCACGGATACGATATTTCCCCTTCGGAATATCAAAAAAACGCTCAGAAACGAATTCTGAGCGTTTAGAGAGCTTAAATTTTAATTATCCATTGCGTCTTCGTATTGCGCTTTTGTAATTTTACCAGCGCGATATGCTTTATCCGCAAGGTACTGGAACATTATCCGAGAACCATTTTCAGTAACAACAGTTCTAAACCAATCTTTGCGATTTTCGATTGCGTATTTTACTAAGTCGCAAAAATAATATATATTTTCCTGCTCGCAATAGCGAATCATCTCTTCGATTTTTGTCATAGCTGCACCCTCAAATTTGTGAAAAAGTTGGAGTTGGAACTTGGAACTCCCACGCGTAGGTCGTAGTAGCGCGTGGTCGTGGTGTTTTCGTGGTGGTCAAGCGAACCGTTTGCCACAAGCTTTACAGCGCCAACGGCCCGAGCCTGCCTGCGTTTTGCCGTCTTTGGCTAATTCATTAGACCCACATTCTGGGCAACAAATTTCGTTGTCATCCGTGGTGTTTTCGTTGTCATCCGTGGTGTTTTCGTGGTGTTTTTTTGGTTTTTGATAGTAAAATGACTCCATTTCGTCCTGTCGGCGGTCGGAAATGTAGCTGTTAATCAAACTATGAAATTGCCTATAAACAATCCTGCGCCATTCGGGTTTTTGGAAACGAACAAGGTCGATGAAATCACAGAACCTTCTAACGCCGTTGACGTTAATAAAATCAAAAATTTCGTCAAGCAGTTCGTCTTCGTCGGCTCCGCTGATGACAAGGGATGGATAGTCAATAGCACCAATCGACACAACATCGTCCATAGCGTAACGATGCTTTTGAGGCTGATCCAAGTGGCAAAGATACCTAGCCATTTGCTTGAAATCCTTAACTTTTTTGCAACCAACTCCGTTGACAGTTGCAAAAATCTCTTGCGCTTTCTCGCTAGTAGCGGGATTTTTGAAGGACAGAACCACGTGCCAATGTGCCTTTTTGGGCGTTCCTGCCTTATGTTCAGGATTTTCGAGTTCATCAGCGTCAGTCCAAACGTCCTTATCATGAAGCGGAGAAATTAAGCACTCTATAAGCTGCTCTCGGATAATATCTTGCCAATCATCCGGAGCACTATCCGGATATACTAGGCAAGTCCAAGCTCTTGCCCTTGTGCCCGCCCTTTTGGCGTCTGCTCTTTTTTGAATTGTTTTTCTGCTTTCGGACATAAAAAAACCTCCATTCCTGGAGGGCACGTTGTTTGAAGCGAGACAGGGAACCGGTATTATACCCGACGTTTTCATGCGCATTATGCTAAAATCTTGCGATTTAGATGCGCTTATGTTATAATCAAGTCGCTAAATTAATGCGTTTTAAACGCACATATTGTCGAACGTGCCCTCGTTTGACATTAAGCAGACCAATTGCAGTTGGTCTGCTTTTTATTTTACTAAAAACCGCATAAATACGCAACTTTTGCATATCGTCCTTGATATCCCTTGTCTGGAGCATAACAGGCAAGGGACTTTTGCTGTCAAGGGTTTTCAAGTTTTTTGCGAGCAAAAAACCGACCGCAAGCGGTCGCCCTTGACTGCAAAATCCCTGCCTGTACAATTGCAGACAAGGAAATCAAGGACTAACTGTGCTGTTAGCAGCCTTTTTCCGATGAAGTACGAAGCTGCTCTAAATATTGCTTTATAAGCTCATATTCGGCATCCGTGATGTAATCAAGATACATGTTGCGAAATTTAGGAATGCGCATTTACGCATTTCTATCCAGAACTGCTCCAACGCTTTATGTTTTCCGCTCTT
>CAKQTC010000085.1 GCA_934274515.1 uncultured Clostridia bacterium | reverse complement strand
TCTATTGGTTATGGTGACGGTGAGTTTGCAACCTTTGCTTTAGATTGTGGAAGCGAAATCTTTCGTGCTTTCATTAATGAACAAAAAAAACGCATTGGTGGTTATGATTATGTTTTCAATACTTCAGCGTTAAAACATGTTCGTTCGGAAAAAGATCCGTTCACACTTATGCGCATGATTGATACAAACATCTTCAATACAGACAGCACTATGATTATGGCAAAAGAATGTGGTGCAAAAAAATATTTCTGTGTATCAACAGACAAGGCAGCAAATCCTGTGAATATGATGGGAGCTTCAAAACGCATTATGGAGTTCTATCTTAACCGTCGTTCTGTAGAAATGCCGGTATCTACGGCTCGTTTTGCAAATGTAGCATTCAGTGACGGAAGCCTTCTGTACGGATTTAACCGTCGTCTTGATAAAGGTCAGCCTCTTTCGGCACCAAATGATGTTCGTCGTTATTTTGTAACACCAAAAGAAGCCGGTGAACTTTGCCTTATGAGCTGTCTTCTTGGTGAAAACAGAGATTTGTTCTTCCCAAAATTGGATCATGATTTGAATCTTATCACTTTCTCTAGTATTGCTGAAAAATATCTTATGAATCTTGGGTATGAACCAGTTCAGTGTGCAACGGAAGATGAAGCTCGTGCAAGAGTAGGTGAACTGAAGGCTCAGCATAAATATCCAGTTTATTTCTTCAAGAGCGACACAACTGGTGAAAAAGATTTTGAGGAATTTTATACCGCAAACGAAAAGATTGTAATGGATAAATTTGATTCTCTTGGTGTAATTAAAAATGAAATAAATTATGAAGAAGAAAAACTTCAGCATTTTACAAATACAATTGCAGCCATGAAGAAAAAAGGCGAATGGACTCGCGGTGAACTTATCGATTTGTTTAATTACATGATTCCAAACTTCAATCACAAGGAAACTGGCAAGTTCCTTGATGGAAGAATGTAAGAGAGTTTAATGAAATCTCTCGTATAGCTATTATGAAAGAAGATAAGTCTAATCAAATAATTAAACAACGAATTTTTTGGACTGATTATTCAGTAAATATAGTACTGGATGCATTATGTCCAGGTTTATATGATTCATCATGTTTTGTAAGAATAAGTGATAATTTCTCTTATAAAGCAAAAAAATCAAAAGAAAACTTTGGGAAAGGTATAAATAACTGTGTTTTCCAAGAAACAGTTGAAGGTATTTTTCCCCCTAATCAAATGATTCCATTTGATTCCTTGTATGGTTTCACTTCTGCTAATATATATGATAATAACAGTACAAATGAATCATGGTTATTTGTAATTTTTGTAAAAAAAAATATTTATGATTCATTTTTTAAGATACATTATTCTGGATACGAACCTGCTGATTGTTTACCACATCAGGTGATTGATTGCCTTATTAAAAATTTCCAGGGTTATATTTTTAATGAAAAGTTAGGTGAAACAAATATTGCTATTGAAAATGATCCCTTAAATATTCTTCGGAATGCTGGTTCTTTAGTGTTAAATTCCGTTGCTATTTGTATGCTTAATAACATTCCCTTTTTTTCTTTGAGTGAAGCAATTAATGAGATTTCTTATTTGTCTTATGAAAAGAAAATGATTGGAAATAACGGAATCTTGTTTGCAAAAAGAACAAGACCTGATAAGATTAAACTGTTGTCCGAACAAATCGAAAATTTGATTAAACTTTCAAAAAAAAAAGATGCTGAACCTGTTTCAAAAACTGTTGATGAAATTAATAAGGCTATATATGATTCTGAAAGTATACAGGCAGAAATAGATGCTCCCTATGAACTTCCTGGCGATGGAAAAAATTTTGGATATATTCTTTCATATAAAAATCCTGTTCCTATTGGTGAAAGCCGACACATCAGAAAACTTCTTGAAACAACGGGAAATGATTTTTTTCTGATATCAGATTCGGATGCTGTTTTTGGGCTTGGCAAAGTAAAATCGTCTACCTGCGGAAATTTCTACATAAAATTCAGAGATGTGGGGAAATGGTCATTTTATTTGGATGATAATTGTATCTTAGAATACGAAAATGGAATACCACATTTGCC
>CAKQTC010000084.1 GCA_934274515.1 uncultured Clostridia bacterium | reverse complement strand
GCTTCAAATTCTGAAGCGGATGCGAAACAGTCACGGAAAAATTCAGTCTGCTCACGTGTCAGCGCCTGGTATTCTTCCCATGTATAGTCTTTCGGCTGTTTTGCACCGGGTTTGGACCATGGCATTGTATTCTGCATCGCTTTTTTATACCAGTTGAAGAATCCGTCACCGGAAAATTCCTCCTGGAAGTATTCCTGCTGTATGGGTGTAAGCGCTTCAAACTCTTCCCATGTATAATCCTTTGGCTGTTTTGCACCAAGTTTTGACCATGGCATTGTACTCTGTACGGCAGAATTATACCATTTTATAAATCCATCGCCAACAAATGACTTCCGAAAATATTCTTGCTGCATGGGGGTAAGCGCTTCAAATTCCTCAAAAGTATAATCCTTCGGCTGTTTTGCTCCCGCTTTTTTCCATGGGAGCGATGATTCGATTGGTTTGTTCATCCATTCGACAAAAGCTTCGGTCGAGCCAAAACTGTCCCGAAAAAACTCCGCTTGTTCGGGTGTTAACGCCTGATATTCTTCCCATGTGTAATCTTTCGGCTGTTTTGCACCGGGTTTGGACCATGGCATTGTACTCTGCACGGCAAAATTGTACCATTTTATAAATCCGTCGCCAATAAATGATTCCTGAAAGTATTCTTGCTGCATTGAGGTGAGAGATTCAAACTGTTCCCAAGTATAGTCTTTCGGCTGTTTTGCACCGGGTTGGGACCACGGCATTGTGTTCTGAATGGCGGCTTTATACCACTGCATAAAGCCATCTCCCGTAAATGAATCCTGAAAGTATTCTTGCTGCATGGGGGTGAGCGCTTCAAACTGTTCCCAAGTATAGTCTTTAGGTTGTTTTGCACCGGGTTGGGACCACGGCATTGTGTTCTGCATGGCAGTTTTATACCAC
The DNA here is from genome assembly GCA_934274515.1 of uncultured Clostridia bacterium. Taxonomy (GTDB): domain Bacteria; phylum Bacillota; class Clostridia; order Christensenellales; family DTU072; genus CAG-1782. Next base: position 1,204 of record CAKQTC010000084.1, on the reverse strand, counting down.
CGCATAAAGCCGTCTCCCGTAAATGAATTCAGAAAATATTCCTGTTGTACGGGTGTAAGCGCTTCAAACTCTTCCCATGTATAATCCTCAGGCTGTTTAGAACCTTCTTTATCCCACGGCATTTGCTCTGTATATGCGGAAGCATGCACTGCTGAGAATGAGACTGACGAAACCGCACAGGTTATAAAAATGACGATTGCAATAATGCATGTAATAATTCTCTTGCTTTTCACGATAAAGTTCCTCTTTCCTGTTCAGAAGTCGCTAAAAAAGTCTAATATAAGTATAAATTAAACGTCCCTCTTTGTCAACACCCTGACAGAAAAAGAACACGGTTTTTTCACCGCGTTTAGATTACTGAGAAAGCCCCAAGCGGTGAGCAGCCATCCTGTCAAGCAGACAGCGAAAAAATATAAACATTTAAGACCCTGCTGGTAATGCTTTTTGTAAAAATGGAGATAACGCTCGATTGCCGAAATCAGATCGTCACGCGAAGTAAACTTTCTGAATATAGTACATTTCGGATTTGAGAATACCCCAAAATTCCTCCATGGGAACGCTATCAATGCATCCGCCGACACGTGACAAACTCTGCCGCATGTTGGCGGCAATCAGTTTGTCGTGAAAGATTTTGCTTGTGTACTGCCATTTCAAGTCTGCTCTGCTTTCCGCTTCTTTCCATAAACATCTGTCTTCCTCCGCACTTCTTTTTTACCTATATTATACAACACTTGTCCCTTCTTGCAAAGACGACAAAAGGCTCAGAATTCTCGTCCTAATCCCTTCGTCAGCAATCTGTCGGCAGGAGGCGCAATGCCTTCTGCCCTGTTGCATACCTTTTGTGCTCAAAATTCCGCCGGTTTCAGTTTTTCAGAGCCGTAATCGGGACGACAAAAACACCGTCGGGACGGACATATGCCGCATTGGAGAGCCCGCAGATGACGCAAAGAACCGACGGAGCCACGCCTCCGTTCTTTTCAATATCGTTGCGAAGTGCAACAAGTTCTGTTGCGGCTTTATAGATTTGGTTGGCACCGAGCTTTATCTCAAACGCGCACCATTTTCCGTCCTTCAATTCAACCACCGCGTCGATTTCCTTATTGTTATAATCCTGATAATGATACAGATTCGCCCCGAACGACTCGGCATAAATCTTCAGATCGCGTTCCACCAGAGCTTCAAACAGAAATCCAAAGGTTTCAAG
>CAKQTC010000083.1 GCA_934274515.1 uncultured Clostridia bacterium | reverse complement strand
ACCCCTTAACGGGCTATTGTATACGTAAGTGACTGTATGCCACAGTGTTTTTAAATTTTTAACGTAGTATTGATATAGACAACGCCAATTGTGAATATTCCTACATACTGGAAGGCTTCGATGAAAAATGGATCCCCAACGGAAATTCGCATTCCGCCGTGTTCACGAACGTGCCTCCCGGAAAGTATATTTTCAAGGTTAAAGGAACCAACGGTGACAAACTCATCAATCCTGAGCCTGCTTCTGTGCGGATTGTCATACGGAGACCATGGTGGAGCACTGGTTGGGCGTATGCTTTGTATGCTGTCCTTATTTGCCTGTCGGCATGGTTGATCTATATTGTGTTCAAGACAAGGGAAAGGCGTCGCATGGAAGCCGAAAAGGCGGAAACCGCCAAACGTCAGCAGCAAGAGACCTATGAGGCCAAGTTGAACTTCTTCACCAACATTGCTCATGAGTTTGGAACCCCTCTGACGCTCATCAGCGGGTCGTGTGGCCATCTGGCCGCTGATGCGTCATTGAAGATGGATGATAAGAAATACCTTGCGATAATCCAGAACAGTGCCGGAAGGATGCACAGACTGATCCAAGAGTTGATGGATTTTCGAAAGGTTGAGTCAGGACACAGGCCAATGCAGCACTCTCTGCTCTGTGTCAATGAGATGCTGGTTTCCATCATCGACAATTTTTCCGAGATCGCCGAGGAAAAGAACATCCGGTTTGAGTCCGAGATACCTTCCGGGAAGATAGTGCTTGTCACTGATCCTGACGCATTTGAGAAGATCGTGAGCAATCTTCTGTCTAACGCCTTCAAGTACACTCCTGAGTCCGGAAGCATTCAGTTGCGCCTTTCTGGTTCGGACACAGGCATAACAATTGACATTAGAAATACAGGTAAAGGAATCAAACCGGAACAGATCGGAACCGTGTTCAACCGTTTCTCTATTCTTGACAATCTTGAGCGTCAGGCCACCAAGGGACGGATTTTTCAGAACGGCATAGGTCTGTCTTTGGCGTTGGATCTGTCGAAGGCTCTTGGTGGAGATATCGTTGTCGCCAGCGTGCCTAATGACTACACGATGTTCAGTTTCTTACATCCGTATTTGTCCAAAGATCTCATAGCCGGAAAGGATTTGGCCGGGGATAAGAAACAAATGTTGGAGGAGATGACGGATTCTGCTGAGGATGAACAGAACCAACATGTGTCTCAGCAGCGTCAGCAGATTCTTGTAGTGGATGATGACAGGGAAATCCGTTCCATGATCAAGTCCATTTTCTGCGACAGGTTAGATGTCCTTGAGGCTTCAGATGGAGTTGAAGCTTTGGAAATATTCAAGGAAACTCTTGTGGATCTTGTCATTACTGATATGGAGATGCCTCGGATGGATGGCGCGGAACTGGCCAGGTTCATCAAGTCTAATGAACTTACCAAACACATCCCGATAGTGTTCCTCACTTTCAAGGATGACATAGAGATGAGGATCAACAGTTCTGAGCTCGGAGGTGAAGCCTTCATCCCTAAGCCTTTCTATCCTAAATATCTGAAATCGGTCGTCTATCGAATCCTCTCAGACAGAAACACTTTGAAGGATTATTATAGTTCCGTCCGCTCGTCTACCGACATCTATAAGGACAAAGCCGTGAATGTAGAGGATAAGAGGTTTATGTTGAAGATTACAGATCTTGTGGAGAAGAACCTGACGGATGAGCACCTTTCCCCTTCGTTCCTGTCCGAAAGCCTGAACATCAGCAAGGTGCAACTCTACAGGAAGATGAAGGAGATTTCAGATGTGACTCCTGGTGAGTTCATCAGAAACGTAAAGATTGAGCATGCAGCCTCTCTGCTGCTTAGCACGGAACTTACTGTCCTTGAGGTAATGTACGACTCTGGATTCAACAATAAAAGTTACTTTTTCAGGGAGTTTTCCAAAAAATATAATTGTACACCTAAGGCTTACAGAGAAACAGGACGCTCGTGACACGTCGCCTTGCTTAGAAGGAAAGAAGTTAAGTCAAGCAGTTGCTTTTTCGACATTTTGTATTACCTTTGCAAAAAGAGTAAAAGGTCTTACTATAAGATATGGTACTGGAAAAGCAGATACTGATGTTTC
>CAKQTC010000082.1 GCA_934274515.1 uncultured Clostridia bacterium | reverse complement strand
TCAGATTTTGCCGTTGGCAAAACTGCGATTCGATGCCTCGTGCATCGCCGCTGAACGCGGAGTTTTATACGGAGGATGATTTGGCTATATTAGCACAGTTAAGTCTTGCTGAAGAGTTTATTAGAACTATTTTGCCAGGAGATATGGATTATAGATTGTTCAATTCAGAAGCTAACCAAATAATCAAGGTTTGGGAAGGTTTTAGAAAAGCTCTTAAAAAGAACAAGCCGTTAAAATACAATCCAAGTTTGTCACCTGAAGCAAAAAAGTATCTTAAAAGATATTCAAAGTTTGTTGCTCTCAATTTGGTAGAGCTAAGAAACAAAGCTCAGACAAATACAATTGTTCCGGTTAAAACAGAATTCGAAAAAATAGAACTTGAAAGGTATAAGCTGCGAACTGAAGGTTTTATACTTAATTTTGAGCATACTGAAGATAAATCAGTAAAAGCTTTTGTTAAGCTTGTAAAAGATACTAAGAATATGATTTTAGGGGAAAAAGAGAACTCTTAAAAGAGCAGCCTCTCAATCCGTTTAGCAACGCCGCTCTCGTAAGAAACACAAAATAACGTGTTCTCCAATCTGATGTGTTAAGCTGAAAAAATTAAATTTAATTAAATAAATCATCCATCAAAATGACATTAGAGAACACGCTGCTGTATTCGTTTTTCTTTAATCCAAAGGTTGTTATTAAGGTACTTCGGATTACTGTCTTCGGAGAAACCTCTTTCTGTAGGAGAGATTTTCTGTCCATCAGAGTTTTATAATATTTATTGTCTACGTCAAACTCTCCGCTGTAAAACTTCAGCTCACACATATTAATTACATTATCGTCTCGGATAATAAGCAAATCAATTTGAGTTCCTTCTTCATCATCAGGTCTTTTTGACCAGGCAGAAGATGAAGTATTTACACCAGAAATTCCTAGCGATTTTTTTAATTGTTCAATGTGATTAAAGCAGACATTTTCAAAAGCATTTCCTCTCCAGGATGATAGTAAATGTGAACTTGTATTCTGCTGCCAGAATTTTTCATTTGTTGTTTTCAAATCTTTTACAAGTTTAAGATAGAATAAACAGAATGGATCTACGAGTTTGTAATGAGATTCGCGTTTGCTAAAACCGAATGGAACATATTTAACAATAAAATCTCCTGTGATAAGTGCATTTAAATTTTTTGTAATGCTTATACCATCGGTTAAATGTAACTTTTCAATAATTTCCGCTCTTGTATAACCTGCATTCTTTTTTCCAAGCAGATTAACAATTGATTTTACAAAATCCGGGTTTTCAAATACTGAGGCAAAAAGACGGTCATATTCATCTTTTAATTTTGCATTTTTTGCAAAGATAATATTATCAATATTTTGAGCCAGGCTGAGTTCTCCATCTACATAACCCAAATAAAATGGAATACCGCCAAAAATCATATAGCTTTGAACAATATCGTACCGAGAAAGTTTTACATTGTTTGATTTATAAAATTCTTCACATTCAGAAAGAGTAAAAGGAGAAAGTTTAATTTCATGAGTAACTCTATCGTAAAGTCCGCCATGTGCGTTAATAAGTTTATCAAGAATCCAAGAGTTTGCACTTCCACAAACAACCAGCATAAGATTTTTACGGTGACAGGCCCATGTGTTCCAAAAACCTTCAAATGCCTGTAAAAATCCTGAGCGAGGAGTATCAAGCCATGGTAATTCATCTATGAAGATAAGCTGTCGGGAACCGTTATCAATTTTTTGTAAAAACTTTTCCAGAAGGAAAAAAGCATCAAGCCATGTTTTTGGTTTATCACATTCCTCCATCCCATGAAGAAGGAGTGATTTATAGAAATGCTCAAGTTGTTTTTTTAACTGCCCCTTTGCATCATCTTTATTTGGAGCAAGGCCTGCATGTCTGAATGTTATACGGCCAGAAAAAGTTTCATCAACAAGGAATGTTTTTCCTACTCGGCGACGTCCATAAATTGCAACAAATTCAGCACTGTTTTTATCGTAAAGTTTGTTTAACTCAGCAATTTCTTTTTTTCTACCAATCATATTACCTTCCTTATTTAGAGGTGAGTTTATATAATTTGTGTTTCACCTCTAAATAAGGATAATAACATTGAAAAGTTCTGCTGTCA
>CAKQTC010000081.1 GCA_934274515.1 uncultured Clostridia bacterium | reverse complement strand
ATATTCCTCTATGCAGAATGTAGATGCAAATACCGTATTTCTTATTACTACTGGTGTTATCGTGGCAGGCGTTGTAACCGGAATCTCCTTATATGTCGTCGGTCCGAGCGTCGCAGCTTGGGTAACAAGCGCAGCAACAAATGCTACTATAGAAATTGCATCTGCTGGTGCAGCAGCTGGTCAGGTAATTTACCAAGTAGGGCAAAGAGTTCAGAACCTTATTAATTCTGCACCACAAATCTCCCTTCTATTTTCTGGCACATAGTAGTTATGTCAGGGAGGGATACTCTCCCTCCCTGACATAAGAAAGGATACTATATATATGCTCTCTGATTTGCTGAATTACCAACAGGATACTCACGTTCCTCCGCTTTTTGAAGTACCTGTATTCCAGCCTGACGCGCATATTCGCCCCCCTCGCACAGCCTTTTTGTCAGACCTTCCGTTGACACAAGCAGAGGATTGTGGAGAGACACCGCGACCCTATAAGATCCTGACCAATATTCAGAGCATCAGCGCATGTGTCCACTTCAACGGGGCAATCGATCATGACAGAGCTCTTTGGATATGGGGAGGACATGCCTTGGGTGTGACATTTGACTTTCAATGGTCGTTCGATGTCCTTCCGAAGTTGGAATACCGTCCGCAAAAAATAGCGGATGATGTAATCGCCTGCAGCATGGGACCGTTGCATCTGCTATACATCACAGGAGATCATCGCCTCTGGGGGTGGGGCGATAATCAGCAGGGACAGTTGGGTGTGAATGACCTATCACGAACCATAGAGCCAGTTTGCATTATGGAGGATGTTGCTTCCGCATACGCTGGCATCTCCTTTTCGTGCGCCATAAAGCGTGATCACTCATTATGGGGCTGGGGTGATAATACCGGAAATGCCATGCTGACAGCCCAAAATTATTGTCCGAAGCCTGTCCATATCATGGACGACGTCGTCTCGTTTTCCTCAAATGGTTTTACAACTTATGTAGTCAAATCAGACGGTAGTCTCTGGGGCTGGGGAAAAGACAATAGTGACCTTTGTTTCCGCCTTCGTCAAGGCAAGCCGCAAAAGGTATGCGACCATGTCAAAAAGTGTGTAACCGATGTTGACACGGCGAATGGCTTTGGATTTATCCTTTTGCAGAATGGAGACCTATACTCTTATGGTGCGTGCGTTCCGGGATCACTGGTCTCCAATCGAATGCAGAATAAACTGGGCGCGGAGCCAATCAAAGTTCTTGAGTGCGTTGATGATATCGCCTGCGGTAAATACTATTCTCTGATTAAAATGCAGGATGGCCGTTTATTTTCCTCCGGCACAAATGAGTATGGACAATGCGGCCTTGGTAAATGTTCCGTTCCGTTCTATAAGCCAAAACTTGTCATGTACGATACTGCGGAGATGGCTGCGGGCTTTATGCATGGAATGGGTCTTCAAAAGAACGGGGACCTATGGATATGGGGACATGGGTATGAGAGACTCTGACAACTTGTGGTATGACGGTAGCGCCAGCTGAGTAGCGGTCTACCCATTTGATGCGCCCGCCTATATCTAATAAAGCAAGAATTGCATCGATTTTGCAAAATGTGTTAGGCATTCAACGAACAAACTATTGCTCTTATCGAAACCTTGTGGTATTTTGGTAACAGCAAATCCTCATGTTCCATCTATAAGATTTTTATGGTCCTACGCCATCTATTCCGAATGACACCGGAATGCGAAATGGAATCAAGAGGATTTTAGGAAACTCACATAATAATATGCGGCTTTACGTATAGAAAAGTAGTGGTGTATACAAAATATGAAGAGATATAAATTTCAATGGGGTCAATTTATTCACCATTTCGTGTTATGGATTATTACATTCCCTATTAATGCCGTTCCCATCCTGTTTAAACATATCGAACCATTAACAGCAGAAAACTTTCCTGGAATTGCTCCCTTAATTACTATCGTTGTCGGTGATATTGATTTCCTATACTTGGGTATCAGTGCTGCATTCGTTTTAAGTATAGAATGTTCACTTTGCAAGAAAGATTATACCCCCCGTCACCTTATCCCCTTTTGCAATACCTTTCTTCTCTTATCATTTTTTCCATATGCAACTTTTTCACTTAAACCTGACTTGTTTACGCTTTTCAGTCCAACCGCTGCAATGACCTATAATCTGTTTTCAATTGGCCTATTGTTACTCCTTG
>CAKQTC010000080.1 GCA_934274515.1 uncultured Clostridia bacterium | reverse complement strand
GCAGCGACACCGTGGACTTCCAGCGCGGCGAAGTCGAGTGGTCCAAAGGCAACCTCTACTACACCCAGTGGGACTACGACTTCAAGATCGAGTACCTGGACTAAGGAATTGCTTGGATTTGACGGATTCGTTTATTTGTTATATTTTTACGAAAGCAATCAAAAGGTGACGGTTATGGCAAGAAAATTATATCCTATCGGGATACAGACTTTTGAGGAAATCCGCAGGCTCGACAACCTCTACATCGACAAGACTGAGTACGTCTACCGATTGGCGCACACAGACGGGAAGTTTTTCTTCCTGAGTCGTCCGCGCCGTTTCGGCAAGTCGCTGCTGGTGTCAACCATCCGGAGTTACTTCGAGGGAAGAAAGGAAATCTTCAAGGGGCTTGCCATTGAGAAAATGGAGAGTGAATGGAAGGAGTATCCTGTGCTGCACTTCAGCCTGGCCGGTGGCAAGCACATGGAGAAGGATCAGCTGGAGCGCTATCTGCTTTTTATACTGAACGACAATGAGACCCGTTTCGGTGTCGAATGCGACTCCCCCGATCCGAACGTTCGGCTCTTCAACCTGATAAAGACCGTATATCAGAAGACCGGCAGGCAGGTTGTCGCGCTCATCGATGAATATGACGCACCTTTGCTTGACGTGGCTCATGAAAGGAAAAATCTTGATGTCTTGCGGAACACGATGCGCAACTTCTACTCTCCTCTTAAGGATTGCGAACCGATGCTCCGCTTCGTTTTCCTGACTGGAATCACAAAGTTCTCGCAACTCAGCATCTTCAGCGAGCTGAACAACATCAAGAACGTCAGCATGGACGAGCCTTATGCCGGCATTTGCGGAATCACCGAAGATGAACTGCTTGGTCAGATGGGTAGAGACATGGACGAGCTTTCCGGGAAACTGAGGTTGAGTCGTGAGGAAACCATAGCAGAACTGAAGGACCATTATGACGGTTACCATTTCTGCTGGCCTTCACCAGATGTGTTCAATCCGTTCAGCCTGCTGAATTGTTTCGCTGATGGAAAGATGGACTCCTACTGGTTCGGCTCCGGAACCCCGACCTATCTCATCCACAAGATGAGGGAATTCGGAGTGAAGCCGTCGCAATTGGGAAAGGTAAGGGCGAAGAAGGCCACTTTCGATGTGGCGACCGAGAGCATGACCTCGCTGGTTCCTTTGCTTTACCAGAGCGGCTACCTCACCATCAAAGACTATGACGAAAGGCTGGATGTCTACACTCTCGACATTCCGAACAATGAGATCAGGGTGGGACTGTTCGACAGCCTTCTGCCTGGCTATCTGGATTCGAAGGTGGACACGGGAAGGGTTGTCATAGCTGACATTTCAGCATGCCTCAATGACAGGGACGCAGACGGGGCGATGCGTCTTTTGAGCGACTTTCTTCAGACCATTCCCTATTGCGACAATATCCACTTCGAGGGGCATTACCAACAGATGCTCTACATCATCTTCGCTTTGCTGACAGACTACAACATTCAAGTTGAGCAGCACACGGCCAAAGGCCGGATTGACATCACATTGGAGACCTTGGACACAGTCTATGTGATGGAACTGAAGTTTGACGGAAGTGCGGAAGATGCTCTGAATCAGATAGAGGCGAAACACTATGCTGACGCTTTCAAGATGAGGGGAAAGGAAGTCGTGAAGGTGGGCATGAACTTTTCAGTGAAAGAAGGCGTGAACTCCTTGGACTGGAAAGTGAAACACAGCATCTAAGCCTACGAGGATGAGGTCCTGTTCCACAAACTGGACTGGGTCTGTTTCTTGAATATCCCAACTATGCACATCTTTTTCAAAATTTTTGAAATGTCTGCAGCAACATAGCGATTCATTTTTTACAATAATAGACATTCCCTAAAACTAAGGAAACAAATGACCAATTCTTTCCCCAAAAACAGGAAAGACCCGAAATCGCTCCCTGTCTCCTCACTTTACTCTGGACAACAGGATTCTTCTATTTTTCAGTAATATTAGCAAACTTACATAAAAAATCTGCGATTTTTACGCCCGCCCCATAAGAAAGAAACAGTTTTTTTAGAGGAAATATGCGTGTATTCTACAAAATACACAAACGGTTCAGAAATGTATTTCATATAATACAGGACACCCTATTCAATCAAGCAACGAATAATTCGTGCTGCGGCCACCTTCGTCATTCTTTTTCAGGACACCTTTATTCACTAGAT
>CAKQTC010000079.1 GCA_934274515.1 uncultured Clostridia bacterium | reverse complement strand
GCTTCGGATCGACCGCACTGAGCTTCGTTGCTCCGTACTTGCTGATCAGGGCTTTCACCTGATCGGTGAGGCCGGCATAGCTCTTTGCGGATAACACTGCTCGTACCTGTTCCAATGTCACCACAGGAGCTTCGACCTCGGATGCTTCTGCAGAAGTGTTGTCGCTGTCCATGACCGCGTTGGCGAGCGCCTCAAGGCTGTCCGCCAGGCTGCGAATGTCAGTTACAACATCGAGAAGGAGCTTGATTTTACTCATCACCGCCTCCTTCGTCTGCCCGAGCGATGGTCACGTCCTTTACGCTGTCGCCGGGGACCAGGATCATGACCTTGAGCTTCGGACCGAGGAGTTTTCTGAGGAAGCGCTCACGAATCGAGGTCCTCTTCACAGAGACAACTCCGTCGGTCTTCGGCTGCTTGCTTACGCTGATTTTGAGGTTCTGCATCTTGACCGTCCTTTCCGAGGGGCCTCATGTGTCCCTCTGCCTTACAGCCAGATGCAAGGCGTTTTTTAAGCCCCTTGGGCGAGTTTTTTCTCGAGCGACTTGTAGATCTTTTTCAGACGGTCGCTGATGGCTGCGGGTGATACTCCCTGTTCGGCGGCAATGTCGGACTTCTTTTCCCTCTTCACGAAGATGCGGTCGATGAGAACCTGCTGCTGCGGCTGAAGCTTTGCGATTGCGGCCGGCAGTCTTTCCGCGAGTGACGGTTCTTCAAAGAGCGCTTCGAGGTTCTGGTCGATGTAGCCGTACTCAGCGCCTTCGTAGGTGTTGGCCTCAATATGGAAGCAGTGGCGGCGCTCCTTGTGGTCGTTGTTCTCGATCTCGCGGTCCAGATCCTCAAGGATGTTGATCCATTCCTCGTCAATGTCGATGGACAGGGTCTCGATGGCGGTGTGATACTTGTAAAGCATGATTGCAGGCCCTCCTCTGGCCGGGGCCAGACAGAGAACCTGCAATCACTACAAACACCCCAAGGGAAGAAGGAAGGCAGCAGATTCGGATTACTCCGTCTGGCTGCAATCCCGCTTCCCGGTTCGAGGTTGCATATGAAGTTGTTTTATAAGGTGCCTGGGAAACCCCGTACGGCTGGCCACCTTACGGGTCTTACTTTAAAGGATTTTCTGCGATAAAAACGGAAGAGGATTTTCCGTTTTTCCCCGCAAAAAAGCATAAAAAAGAGGACCCTCATAACGAGAGCCCTCTGAAATAGGCGTTTCTGGCCGGAAGTAATTCTTCCGGGTCCGGAAAAAATTATTCTGATTTTTCTACTTTGGCCATGATCTTATAGGCAATCGGCTCGAAGGTGACCTGCGCCAGGTTTGCATGCGTCAGGATGATGATCTTCTTGTTTTTGCGATTCAGACCGCAAACGTAGTAGATCCTGTACGCCGGATCCGACTGCAGCTTCTCATACTCATTGCTGGTCAAATAGAAGTCAACTTTATTCACGTCGCCCTGCGTGCATGTCTTGACCTCAATGTGCGTTTCATTGCCGTTGTCATCGACAGAGCGGATATCGTAGCCGAGGGAATCATCAGTGAGGGAGACGCGAACAATCCGTCTCCTATACTTTTTGTGGTTCTTCTTTTCGTATTCCAGAACGAAGTCTTCGCCGGCGGCTCCGACAGCTGTCTTCTTGCGGTTGATCTCCTCGTAGTTAGGCTTCCTGCGGGATGCCGTGCTCGGCTTGACGACGCGATCAATAACGTCCTTGCCCTGAATGACCTCTACACTATCAGTTTGGTCTTGATTCTGGTTGCCTTTCAAAACATCCGTGTCGCGTTTGAAACCATAGCTGCTGTAAAGGAAGTTCATGAACTCCAGCGTAGAATGGTCCTTAAACACGTCAGAGTTGTTCTTCCACTCAACAATCAGGCGCCGCTTTTCAAATGCACCCGTCTTGTCGATGTCACAGGGAATACCAAGCGCCCGAATAAAGAAATCAACGTGAGGCTCGCTGTAAACGGGCAGCGCCTTTTCCGGATAGTAAACATAGAAAATCTTAGCCTTTAACATCGGCGACAGCTTGTTGCTGTCGAGTGCGGGATAATCATCACTCTTTCCGGCGGCAAGCAGGTTTACGATCTCCTGGCGGACGTTAGGGAAGACTTCATCCTTGGTCTTACCAAACTTGCCGTTCGGGTAAAAGTCATAGTCACCTTTTTCGTCGGAGTAAATAATAGCAAACTTCGGCTTCGCATAGGAGCCACGGATCATGCCAAGACTCTCAAGCTGAAACTCCAGAATGTAGCAG
>CAKQTC010000078.1 GCA_934274515.1 uncultured Clostridia bacterium | reverse complement strand
ACGGCAGACGATAAGAGCGAAGGCAGCCTTGCCAGCGTCCAGGTCAGCGTAAAGGATATGATCACCCCTTATAAGGTGATGGACATCTTCCAGTTCTTCACCCTTTATGCTACGGACAACAGGTACCGCAAATACAAGGTCATAGCTCGTTACCAGCAGTATGAAGGCGCAAACATGATCGTGGATCGTGTTCGCGCCGGCTATCCGAAGCAAGGCCTTATCTGGCACTTCCAGGGCTCCGGCAAGTCCTACCTCATGGAGTTTGCTGCTGTGAAGCTGCGCATGCTTCCCGACCTCATGAGCCCGACCGTCATCGTTGTCGACGACCGCCTGGACCTGGAGTCACAGATCACAGCGCAGTTCCACTCTTCCGATGTGGCCAACCTTGAGACAGCGGCGTCCATTGACCAGCTCAACCTGATGCTCAAGCAGGACATCCGTAAGATCATCATCACCACCATCTTCCGCTTCCGCGATGCGGCACCCAACCTCAACCTGAGAGATAACATCATCCTTCTGGTTGACGAGTGCCACAGAACACAGGAAGGCGATCTCGGACTCAGGATGCGCCAGGCTCTTCCGAATGCGTTCTTCTTCGGACTGACCGGCACCCCGATCAACCGCACCGACAAGAACACCTTTGCCACCTTCGGCGCAACGGAAGACCGCAGCGGATACATGAGCAAATACTCATTCTCCGATTCTATCCGCGACCACGCAACGCTTCCGCTTCAGTTTGAACCGGTTCCGATCGATCTGCGCGTCGACAAGGACACTATGGACCGCGAGTTCGATGTGCTTACAGAAGGCCTCTCTGACGAAGAACGTGCAGAGCTTTCAAAGCGCGTCAACATGCAGGCCATCATGTACGATGAGAAGCGCATCCATAAGGTGTGCGCTCATATCGCAAAGCACTTCACAGAGAAGATCCGCCCGAACGGATACAAGGCAGAAGTCGTTGTTTACGATAGACCTTGCTGCCTCAAGTATAAGGCCGAGCTGGACAAACTCCTCGGCGAAGAACATGTGACCATCGTAATGGACACGAATGACGATAAGGCAGATATGTATAAGCCGTATCGCCGTAGCAAGGACGAGGAGGCTAAGGTTCTCGACCGATTCCGCGATGCGCAGGATCCGCTGGAGGTCGTAATCGTGACTTCCAAGCTCCTCACCGGCTTCGATGCTCCGATCCTTCAGGTCATGTATCTGGACAAGCCGATGAAGGACCACACCCTGCTGCAGGCCATCTGCCGCACGAACCGCACCTACGACGAAGGTAAGACGTTCGGTCTCATCGTCGACTACATCGGCATCTTCGACAATGTTGCGAAGGCTCTGAACTTCGACGAGTCCAGCATGAAGAAGATCGTCACCAACATCGAGGAGGTCAAGAAGAAGTTCCCGGCGCTGCTCAGGAAATGCCTCAGCTACTTCATGGGCGTTGACAGGACCGTTGGTGGCTGGGAAGGCCTCATGGCAGCGCAGGAGTGCCTGCCAACCAGTAAGGAAAAGGATGAGTTCGGCGCGGACTACCTTGTTCTGAATCGTGCTTGGAACGGCCTCTCTCCGGATCCCTTCCTCGGCGCATTCAAGCAGGACTATGTCTGGCTCACTAAGGTCTACGAATCCGTACGTCCTGCCGGCGGCGGCGGTGGTCTTATCTGGGCTGCTCTCGGCGCAAAGACGATGGAGATTGTTCATGAGAACATCGAGGTCGGCGAAGTCCATGACGACATGGAGATCTTGTCGCTTAGTGCAGACCTAATCGACGACTTCATCGAGTCCCACAAGGGAGATCTGAAGCCAACCACGAAGCGCATCGAAATCGATTTGGTCGCACGAATCCAGCAGCACGGCAACGATCCCCGCTTCAAAGCACTGGGACAGAAGCTTGAGGAACTCCGTGATAAGCACGAACAGGGTCTCATCAACAGCATCGAGTTCCTGAAGATGCTGCTTGAACTGGCCAGAGATGCTGCTCAGGCGGAGAAAGAAGTTGTGCCCGAAGACGAGATCGACAAGGGCAAGGCGGCGCTCACAGAGCTCTTCAATGGCGTCCGCAATGAAAACACCCCTGTTATCGTGGAAAGAGTCGTAGCCGACATCGACGATATCGTCAAGATCGTCCGCTTCGACGGATGGCAGAACGTGTCCGCCGGCAGACAGGAAGTCAAGAAAGCCCTGCGCAGCGTCGTATGGGTGAAATACAAGATCAAGGACAAGGAAGTCTTTGATAAAGCCTACAGCTATATCGAGCAGTACTATTG
>CAKQTC010000077.1 GCA_934274515.1 uncultured Clostridia bacterium | reverse complement strand
CTGGGACGCGACCAGCTTCATCTCGGACCCGAGGACCTTGAAGGAGGAGTTGATGTCCGCCAGCGCTTTCTTGAACTCTTTTTCGCCTTCCAGACCGATCTTCAATCCGAAATTGTCCGCCATATGGACCGCCTCCTTTCCTTAGATCCCGTCCGGGATAATGTCGTCAATGAAATGCTCCCGCTTGGGCTCCGCCAGCCCGTTGTACTGCTTGTGGCATTCGAACAGGTCCAGCAATAAGCCAAAAGGCATCGTCCAGACCTCATCCTGCGTCAGATGAAGCTGAGCGATGCCGAAATAAAGCAGCCGGGTAAACAACTCTTCGTCGCTTATCCGACTTGCGCGTTTTTTGAGTTTGTCTCACTTTCGATGTTTCGTTTCGTGCCGCGATATAACGCTTCCGTGATGGCCGTCTTATATTCGCCAAGATCGGAAGGCACCGTCAAAAGCTCGACCTCGTCCGTTGTGAGGACATGCTTCGGTTTATCTGCATGTTTCAGGTTGTAGATCAGAATGCTCTGATTGGCCAGAAGCGTGATGAGCCACACGATCTCGCTGATCGCCATCTCAAAGTTTTCGCCCTTTAAAAGCTTATCCCCGAGATTCTCAAGACCGCCGTATCTGCCAGCGATCTCCCTGGTGGCTTTCGTAGTCAGAATGAGCTCATACTCATCCCCGCCAATGTTAATGAATGCACTGCGATCGTTTTCCATATATTGCCTCCATCAACTCAGGATGAAGCCGGGGAAGGGTTGTCCGGCTCGTACACTGCTGTATACCAAGAGCTGATTACTGCCGAGCTTACGCCTTCAGTACCTTCGGTAACCTCAGCCTTCCAAGGATGGTTATCGTTATAGTCCACCTTGTTGCGGCGCATGATCGTGCCTTCGATGGTAGGCGTTTGGAAACTGATCGAGTCACCCTTCGTCTGCAGGTTGGTGGCCGGGATACCGAACTTGACGCGGTACAGCCAGTAATAGCGGTACTTTCCGTTCGATTTCCTTGCACGGAACGCCACAGCGACAGGATCGCCGCCATCGTCCGAGCCGGAGATGACTACGCCGTTCTTATCAATGGTAGCGCCGCTAAGAGCGCTTGCGATTTCCGCTCCGATGTCGTCAATGCCGAGGGAGAGCGTGCCGGACTTGAATTCTTTCACGACCTCCGCAGCACCGTCGTCCGCGTAGAGGATCGCTTCGTTCAGTTCAACGGAAAGCTCTGCCGAGATCGCTTTTGCAAGGACCGCAGGCGTTCCGTAGGTTTCGTCACCGTTCGCGTCTTCCGTGATCGGTGCGTAATAGAGTTTATCAAGGCCGATTGTTGCCATTTATCGTTCCTCCGTTTCATATTCGTAGTATTGGGCCACATCCACGGTGTAGTGGTGGTAGCCGGATTCAGGCTCGAAGCCTAAGTATTGCCGGTCGGTAATGGTGTATCCGCTTTTGACCAGCAGCCGGACCAGCCGGTTCTTCACAGCCGTATAACTGCCTTTCGAGTAAAGGGAAAGCCGCGCTTCCTGAATATCCACGCCGGGCTCGTTATCCGCGTGCAGGTCAAAGCTGTCCGACAGCGGCATGATCACAAGGTACTGATCCGGAGCCATGTTGGAAAACACGCCGGTCTCCATAGGGACATCCAGCACGGGTAGCAGAGCGTTCAAGTCTTCCAGAATGCTCATAGCTTCTGCACCTCCTCGTCGAACTTCTGCCGCATCGCCTCGATGCACGCGGCCTTGGACGCCGTTTTCGCCGGTTTCAGAAACGGCTTTGCAGGCTGCCCATGACGTCCATACTCGAGAATGTTTGCGATTTTCGCGTTGCTCTTGCCGCCGGAGCGCGGTTCTGCAAAGCCGACCTTGATATTGTGGTTCCCGCTGCGGTCGAGCTTTACTGTGGAAACGCCAAGCGAAGAGAGCAGTTGCCCCGTTGACCGGGAGGGGAGTTTCGTCTCGCTGCCGATCACCCCGGAAAGCCGGGAACGGACGTTCGTTTCAACGACCTCGGCACCGGCTTCCAGAACGCTTTCTGCGATCCGGTCCTCTTCGGAGCCGAGGCGCCGGATGCTTTTCAGGAAGTTCTCCGGCATTTGGATATCTGCTTTAGCCACGGGAACTCACCACCTTTTTTGCCAGCACTTCGATGTACATGCCTCTGCCGCCAACGTTCTCCACCGAAATGATATCGAATCGTTCGCCGTCGCACAGGATGTACTGGCCGGTCGTAACGGTCACGTCGGGGATCGTCCGGAACCGGAACAGATCCGTTGCTTCGGAGAACGTGGCAAGGTTTACCC
>CAKQTC010000076.1 GCA_934274515.1 uncultured Clostridia bacterium | reverse complement strand
TCCACCGACAACGCCGATCACGCCAACAAGGAGGCAGACGATACCGGCAACAGATGTTGCATCGCCCGTCGTCGGCAACGCCGCCGTCTTGGACTCGCCCTTCTTGCCCGTCTTTTTCACCGTAACAGTGGTCGTCGTGGTAACCGTGGTTCCGCTCGCGGGCTTCTTGTTGTCTTCTTCGACTTTGCCACCGTCTACCTCAAAAGCAGCCGTGGCCGTGCCTGTATTAGAAACAATAGACAGCTCGTGCTTTCCCGAGCTGAGCGTGGCGAGATACGAAGCCTTAAGCGTCACGATCGTGCTGCCCTCGCGAACCGTATAGTTGGAAGGACTGACCTCTTTGCCGTCAACCAACACCTTCTCGAATGCATCGCATGCAGCATTTGAGCGGAATGTTGCGTCAGTCGCACCGTCGGCCTTCACCGTCTGGTTCTCACCTTCGATAATAGAAGGTGCGAGCGCGGGAATATCCTCATCCTGATCGATATAGTCACAAACCGTGCACTTGTGAACCCTATAGCCAGGCTCCTCCGTCGTAGGCTTATCCTCGATCACCCACGCAAAGGTATGCTCTTCGTCATCATAACGCCTGCCGGGACACTCCCTGTCATAGCACCAATGATAGTGGCCCTTCTCATCGCTATACCAGTTACCAGCGGAATGATGTACGTGCTGCGGCTTCACTTTCAATATGACAGAGATGAAAGCCCCTTTGATCGCCTGGCTGTTGCAGTCATAGCGATAGTCGATTGAGTCCGAGCCCTCATCAAACGTCACAACGGCGCCGTCAATCGTACCGCCAGTTAAAGATCCAGCCACAATGTTGCTCGGATCGAACGAGCTCGACAGCGTCGCAAGGTCAAACGTTCGGTCCTCGCCAAGCTCCACGGTATAGCTTTGGTACCCGAGATCGAATCGATTAAGCTCCGAAAGCTTACTTAGATCCAGGTCAATCAGCCGGTTTCCTTCGCACCACAGCTCTTTCAGCTTGGTGTTGTGGCTTAAATCGAGTTCGGTAAGATTGTTGTTGACGCAGCTCAGAATCGTCAGCTCTTTGTTGTTGCTCAAATCGAGCTTGGTAATGGCGTTTCCCTCGGCAACTCCCGTACCGATAAACGTCATCCCGCAGTCCAGGTAGGTTAGAGCGGTATTTTTACTGACGTCAAGCGACGTCAAGCTGCTGTTGCGGCGCAGCGTCAACCTGGCAAGCGCCGGAGACCCGCTCAAATCAAGTGCGGTCAGCCGAGTCCCCATGACGATAAGCTCTTTGAGTTTAGCGAGGCCGTCCAGGTTAAGATCCCTGAGATAAAAACTGTCTATTGAGACCTTTTCCAAATTGCTATTGCTGCTGAGATCGAGCTCGGCACAGAACACTGCACTGCAGTTGAACTCCTTGAGTGCCGTAAAGTATTTGATGCCGGTCATATCATTGACGTGCTGATCGTAAATCTCGATCTTCGTGACCGCAGCGATCTCATCGTCGCTCAGGCTGTCGTCGCCATCGGTGTCGAAGCCGCTGACGACCGTTCTGAACTGATCATCGGGAAAGTTCGCCGCATCAATTGCGACGCCCGTATCCGCATAGGCAGCAGTTGTGAACAGCCCAAATGCAACCAAGGCCGAGAACAAAATCGGCAGCAAACGTTTTCTCATATTCACTTCTCCCCAACACCCGACACATTGCCTTCGCGCGTATAGCGTTTCAAAATAATATCAAACCCCTCGCTTGCCAATTTTTTAATCGGTAGACGGTAGCAAATAGCCCCCGTACGCCACAAACATCCGGGAGCACTATGGGTATTGTTTTATGCGCGAAAACCACGCTGCGCATCAGCAGAAATCGAAGAGCCTTGCAACGCGATTATAAGAATGCGACTTGTGATTAACGACTGACGCAATTGGCCCCTAGGGCTAGCTTAAAGGCTCAGGCCCGCTACAGCGGAGCGGCCGCCGGGGTCAGCTGCTTGATGTAGGCCCACATGCGCTGCTTGGCGGCCTTGTCGGTCAGCGCCGCCTCAAAGCCGTCGAGCGCGAGTACGCGACGCCCCTGCACGTGGGCGACCAGGCCGGGCTTGAGCATGGCGGTGTCAAAGTCGTCGATTGCCACGAGCATATCGGCATAGGTTTCACGCATGACGTCGGCCGCGCTGTTGTCCAGCAGCAGCACCGCCTCGGGGTCCAAGGTCTCGAGCGCCTCGCGGAACAGGTCGCACGTCAGGGCCTCGCCCACCGCGACCGCCCCGTCGCCCGCGCCGGCAACGCTTGCCAGGACGCAGAAATCCTCGGGTGCATAGCCGATAGCCCCGAGTGCCTTGCGCAGTGCGGCGC
>CAKQTC010000075.1 GCA_934274515.1 uncultured Clostridia bacterium | reverse complement strand
CGATAGGTATAGCTCTTTGTCGAAATGCTTTTCGGATCTTTCAGCGGAATACGAACATTCGTCGTTTCAATTTTTGTAATTCTAAGTGACATTTCCTTTTCCTCCGATAAAACTCTGTTGGATGCTGTGAAAAATAACGGAAAAGGGGCCTAATCTCTAAGCCCCTCTTTTTAATTATACTGTTACGCTGTTGTTTTGCTACGCTTTTTGAAATTAACGAATGCCAAAACAGCAAAGGCAGCCACGGCAGTCAGAGATGGGATGATGCTCAGCGGAAGCACCAGTCCAACTGCGCAAACAAGGAACAAACCGGCTTCTACGATCGAGAGTCTGGTAAAGGCATATCTTTCAAACACAAAACTCAAAGAAAGCATACCAAGAAGTGCGGACAGAGAAACCAATGCAATCTGAGCAGCACTGCCCTGGCCTAAAAATGCCGGTTGGTAAACGAAAATAAACGGAAGGATAAATGCGCTGATACCCATCTTCATCGATTCAAAGCAGGTACCGAAATAGCTTCCATCCGAAATGCGTGAAGCAACAAGGCAGGCACTTCCGACAGGGGGCGTAATGTTGCCGAGAATGGTATAGTAATAGATGAAAAGGTGAACAGAGAGCAGCGGAAGGCCAATCTTCACCAACGCAGGCGCCGCCATAACCGCAAGAATGATATAGGAGCCGGTGGTGGGAACACCCATGCCGAAGATAAGCGCAACAATCATGGTGATAAACAGGCAAAGGAACCAGTTGTCGCCGCCGAGATTCAGAATCAGCGTAACGAGACGGTTCGCAAGTCCCGTTGCGGTAATAGACTCAACAAACAGGCCGATACAGGCGAGCGTTGCCGCCACATTCAGGGTGCTCATAATGCCGTCATAAAGGCCCTTTGCGATATTTTTGAGCGGAGTAAGGCTAAAAAGGGTCTTACGATCATAGACAGCAAGCTTGGCAAAATAACCCAAAATAACCAATGCAATGCCGATCAGTCCTGCGCGGGAGACAGAGTATCCTGCGATCATGCAGTAAACAATGCCGCAAACTGGAAGCAAATAGTAAAACCCGCTCTTGAGGACCGGCCACAGCTTCGGAATTTCTTCCTTAGGAAGGCACTCAAGCTGCAATTTTTCAGAACGCAGAATAACGATAAATACGCAAAGCAGATAATAAATGATCGCGGGAATCGCAGCGGAAAGTGCAATCGTAGAATATGGGATAGCTGTAATTTCGGCCATAACAAATGCGCCGACACCCATAACAGGGGGCAAAATCATACCACCGGTAGACGCGATCGACTCAACCGCGCCAGCAAAGTCTTTGGAATAGCCTCTGCTTTTCATCAGCGGGATTGTGAAAACACCTGTAGTGGCAACATTTGCCGTTGCGCTACCATTAATGGAACCCATTAAAGCGCTGGAAAGGACCGCCGCCAAAGCGGGACCGGCACGGAATCTGCCGCCAATGGCCAAAGCAAAATTGATGAAAAATTCGCCGCCGCCGCAGGAGCTGAGTAAACCGCCAAAAATCATGAACAGTGCAAGGAATGTTGCAGAAACGCTGAGAAGCGTGCCATACATTCCGCCAAAATTTACAGAAAGAGTTGCAATAATGCGTTTGAATGTGAAACCGCCATGGCGGAAAATACCGGGGAGATAAGGCCCGACAAACATATACACCACGCCAACAAGACCTAATGCCGGAATTGCCGTGCCGAAGGTCATCTTCGCAGCGATAATAGTCATAACAATCAAGCAGGCACCGCACACAATCGTGATGGTATCGTGGTGTCCAATGGAATCGATAATTTTGGAATAATTAAACTCCATGTGGAACAGTGCCCACATACTTACAGCGAGACAAATCAGGAAAAATGCCGTGATCAGAGGGCTGCGCTTTTTGGAAATACTATCGCGGATCGCCATTGTAAAAATCAGAAAATACGCAAAGATCAGGTGCGTATTCTGTAGCAGCGTTGGCGCAAAAATGCGGAATAGCTGAGTTGCCAACTGAAAAATGCCCATGGCAACAGCCACAATATAAATGATCTTATTTAAAACCTTTGTCGTTTTTTCAAAAGCAGTTGAGTTCATTTTTCACCTCATCGTTTTCTTTCGCAAATATCCTAATAAAATATAGTGGCGGAAAGTGTGACCTTTCCGCCACTACACAAGAGTTGAATTACTTGCTCAAAACTTCACCGATTTCCCAAGCATCGTTCCACTTGCCGATTTCCTTGAGATACTTGGCAACGCCGGGATGAACCTTGTAACCGGCAAACACGCCGAGGCACATCGTGTCGGGATTGATCTTAGCGCCGTTGGCATGATAGTTCGCCAGTTCACCAACATTATCCATCAGCGTCTTAATGAAAGCGTAGACAACATCTTCAGAAACATAGGGGCTGACT
>CAKQTC010000074.1 GCA_934274515.1 uncultured Clostridia bacterium | reverse complement strand
TGATATGGTGGTCATCGATGAACTGTCCTCATTCAAGTCCTATGGCGCTAAGAGGTTCAAAGCAATGCTGAAAGTCAGGCCCTTCATTAAAAGGATGGTCGGGCTCACAGGCACGCCTTCCTCAAACGGCCTCATGGACCTATGGGCGGAGTTCAGAGTCCTGGATTACGGGAAAAGGCTCGGCCGATACATTACCCGCTACCGCCTATCATACTTTACGCCGGACAAGCGGAACGCCCAGATCGTATTCAGCTACAAGCCTCTTCCCGGAGCGGAAGACGCCATATACGACAAGATATCTGACATCACCATCTCCATGAAGAGCGTGGACTACCTCGATATGCCGGAATGCGTTATTAACGAAGTCCCTGTGCACATGACTCCTGCAGAGCAGTCCGTTTATGACAGTTTCCGCGAGGATATGGTCACGAAGCTGAAAGACGAAGAAATAGACGCCGCCAACGCTGCGGTCCTGTCCGGTAAGCTTCTTCAGATGGCAAACGGAGCTGTCTACGATGAGGAGGGCTTCTCCCACCACATCCATGACAGAAAGCTGGACGCGCTCGAAGACCTGATCGAAGGTGCAAACGGGAAACCCGTTCTCGTTGCCTACTGGTATAAGCACGACCTTGCCCGCATCGAACAGAGGCTGAAGTTGCTCAAGATACCGTACGCGAAGCTTGATTCTTCAGACAGCATTGAGCGATGGAATAACGGTGAGGTACCGGTGATGCTGATCCATCCGGCGTCGGCCGGCCACGGGCTCAACCTCCAAGCGGGCGGCAGCACGCTCATATGGTTCGGCCTTACCTGGAGCCTCGAATTATATCAGCAAACGAACGCGAGGCTGTGGAGACAGGGCCAGAAAGAAACCGTTGTCCTGCATCATATCGTTTGCCGAGATACGATTGATGAAGATGTCATGTCCGTCCTCAAGCGCAAGGAAAAGGTGCAGAGCGATCTCATCAATGCGGTCAAAGCGAACCTGGAGGTGCATAAATGACTGCTTATGAAAGACTCGCAAATGCAATCATCCTCCAGGCCGTAAAAGACTGGCGAAGCGGCGGCGAACGGGAAAAGGCGGAGGTAGAACGCTTCTTCCGCTCTCCGTGGTTCGGCTGCCTCACCCAGCTTGACCCGGCAGTCTTGATCACCAATCTGCGAAAGGAGATATCCTAAATGACAGCTAAAGAATTTCTCTCCCGGGCATACCGCCTGGACAAAAAGATAGACTGGAAGATCCAGCAGGTCGATTCCCTCAACAACCTCGCCACCAAAGCCTCGGGAACGCTGACGGGTATGCCGAGAAATCCAAGTCCGTCTCCTTCTCGTCTTGCCGACGTAGTCGCAAAGATCGTTGACCTTGAAGAAGTCATCAACGCGGAAATCGACCGGCTCGTGGACATCAAAACGGAGATCACGGACGTCATCCGCAGCGTGGAGAATGAAGACTACCGCAGCCTTCTGGAGCTCCGGTATCTGTGCTTCAAAGAGTGGGAGGACATCGCACGTGAGATGAATTACAGTCTCCGCTGGACCTACACCATGCACGGTCGCGCTCTTGCTGCGGTAGACAGGATACTTGAAGTGAAAGCGGCTGGTGCCAAAGAGTGCAGTTGAAATCACTGCTATTCCTGTGCGGTCCTGCTATAATGGTATCGTGGAAAGTAGCATAGGATGCGGCCTCGGAGGAGCAATCTTCCGGGGCTTTTCTTATGCCCGAAGGAGATGAGAAAATGCCGACAAGACCGAAACGTCCGTGCTCATATCCCGGATGTCCCAACCTCACAGACGGTCAGTACTGTGAGCGGCACCGCAAGGAGGCACGGCAAAAATATGATAAATATGAACGCGCCCCGGAGGTCAACAAGACCTACGGCAGAGCATGGAAACGCATCCGTGACCGCTATGCAAAGGAGCATCCTCTCTGCGAGATGTGTCTGAAGGAAGGCAGGCTCACTCCTGTTCAGGAGGTACACCACATTGTTCCGATCAGTCAGGGCGGCACACACGCAAGGGACAATCTTATGAGCCTTTGCCAGTCCTGCCACACGAAGCTCCATCACGACCTCGGCGACAGATAGGCAGCCCGGAGGGGCGGGTCAAATCTCTACGACTGTCTTCTCGGGCAACGGCCCGGGGTCTTCTGTGCGAAAAAAGCGATTTCAAAAGGGTAATTAAACTACTCGGGGCATTGGAGGTGAAAAAGTGCCGACAAAATCGAATAACACAGGCGGGCGCGGCGGCGCGAGACCCGGTGCGGGAAGGAAGAAAACCGCTGTCAAAGAGAAAGCCGAGAACGGCAATCCCGGTGGCAGACGGCTCGAAGTCCTGGATATTCCCGAAGTCGAGGGTGTCGATATGCCAAAGCCCCATGATTTCCTTTCGGCGGAGCAGCGTGACGGCAGTCA
>CAKQTC010000073.1 GCA_934274515.1 uncultured Clostridia bacterium | reverse complement strand
GTCGCGTACAAGCTCAACCATGTTATTTTCAGATATATCAACAACATGGAGAACTTTTGGATTTCTATGGAAGATTTCCTTACAAATTGCAGAACCAATTGTTCCTGCACCGCCAATTACGAGAAACCGAGAATTACGTACAATTTCTGAAAGCGTTTTTTCATTGTTTTGGATGTCTGTTTCCAATAAAGGTACAGTACGACCAATAAGAGAGAGAATGTTGTCTTGCATGGATTTTTCCTTATATAAAAAGATATGAAAAAAATCCCCGATGTTAACATCAGGGAATAATATAGATGGGGTTTAAAAGATTATAAACTTATTCTTACACTTGATGGTATATTCACTATCCTGTCTTCAAGCCATTCAGAAACAGGAAGTTCAGTTCGTTCATAATGTTCATAAGGAGGCATTTTATGCATTAATGTCCATATAGGACGACACTGAACTCCATGACTGTTCGCATATTCAAGAAATTCTTCCCGTTCTGTCCTGTCTTTCAGGACAATTGCATTAAGCCAATAATTTGAACGAGCATTTTCAGGTTCTTTAATACACTCAATTCCATGTTCGGCAAAAAATTTTTGATATAGTTCCGCTGTTTCACGTTTATTTTTTATGGTTTCATCAAAATATTCCAGTTGAGCCGTTCCAATAGCAGCACAAGTTCCAGGCATTCTAAGATTATATCCTGCTTCAGTATGAAAAAACTCCCATTTTGAAGGACGCTTGGCTGTTGTTGAAATATATCTTGCTCTTTCAGCTATTGTTTCTTCATCTGTAATAAGCATACCGCCTGCACCAGTTGTAACACACTTATTACCGTTAAAACTTAATATCCCGACTTTTCCAAAAGTACCTGTATGCTTTCCTTTGTATGTACTACCAATTGATTCAGCAGAATCTTCTATAAGAATGATATTATATTCTTTACATAATTCTGCAATCTCATCAATTCTACACGGATGCCCAAAAGTATGCATAGGTATACAAGCAGAAATAATCTTTCCAGTTTTTTTGTTATAGCATTTTCCAGCTTTTTGTTCTGTATGAGTTTCCAAATAATCTTTTAATGCATTTGGGGACATACCCATTGTATCCTTATCTACATCAATAAAAATTGGATTTGCACCACTATGAACAATAGCAGCTGATGTAGCAGCAAAAGTCAATGATTGTGTAATAATTTCTTCACCTGGATTAATACCAGCAGATACAATTGCCATATGTAATGCTTCTGTACCATTAACCATCGCTACAGCATATTTTGCACCCGTAATATATTTGATATGTTCTTCCATATCAGTAACGAAGTGACTTACATATGAAACAAATTTTGTATCAATACATTCATTCAAATATTTTTTTTCATTACCCAAGAACTGTGGACAGTGCAAAAGAACCGGATCCATTTCCGGGTACAATGATTTGATGTAATTTGTGATTTGTGAAAAATCTTGCATAAGAGAGACTCCTATTGGGATAAAATATAAATATGAATAAAGCCAAATCAACAGAGTGATTCAGCTTTGTTTTAAGTAAGAAAATTAGATTCCCAAAACTTTTATCAGTTTTGGTGTCATAGTCTTACTGTTTTTAACAGCAGATTTTATTTTTTCAAACAATTCGACAGGAATTTCTGACTTTAAAGAAAAAACTCCTGTTGAAAGCTTTTTCAAAAACTCGTCTTCTGGAATTCTTCCCCAATTACTTTTTCCACAATAAATGTATGTTGTTTTCAAAGAATCTGGGAATATATTTCTTGCTTCCATTTCTGTAAGTTTTACACTTGCCAAGGGGGCAGTCTGTTTATAACGTTTTATAGTAAGTTCTTGGGAAGTATAAACAATAGTAGTTTACCATTCCATTATGGATTGTAACTACAACAGCTGCATGAGTAGAACCATCTTTTGCAAGTTCACCGTAAAAACTTTTCCGGCTTTTAAGCTGTTAAACTTTTGTAACAGATCTACAGAAATGTTTATAAACTTTCGCCATATTCCTGTTTCATTGCAACAAGAAGTTCTTTGTCATCTTCAAAAGGGTCTTTTCCATTCAGATATTTTTCAATATATTCGTCTCCATCTTCCGGGTCATCAAAAAAATCTTTATAATTCATATTTTCAGAAGCAGAAATATGATTTTCAAGTACATACTTATAACGACTCCATTCAGGATATGCATGTGTAATCTGACTTAAATCATACGACGTAAACTGTGCAAAGTTTTTTATTGAAAAATCCAAAGCTTCTATATCTGATACAGAAAGTTCATCTGAGCCAATGTCTTTTATAAAAACAGAATCATTTACACAAGAAAGATTATTATCTATAAATAATTTATCAGCCTCTCCCAAACCGTCATAATAAAGACCTTTTTTGATTATATCATAGGTTTTAGAACATACAGGACCAAGCGTCATTGCACAATAATTATCCATGAGCATCGATATTCCATAATGACGTACATGATACCTGTCTGCAAA
>CAKQTC010000072.1 GCA_934274515.1 uncultured Clostridia bacterium | reverse complement strand
GAACGCATTGGACACGATGCGTCAAAACACCCCATTTGCCTCTGTTTCGACGCGTCTTGATGCCTTGCCCTTGCCCCGGATGCGCCCGCGTCCTGGGCTCTCAGCCCTGCCTTGACGCCCCTCACCCCATGTTGCGTCGCCGGCAATGTTGTGCACCTTCGTCTTCATCTGACTTGTTTGGACACCCTCCACGTGCATGTTGGTTCTGCAAACAACACGGGACAAGTCGATCAATTAGGCGTCGTGGGACGGGTCGATCCGTTTGCTTGGACGAACGGGAGAAGACACGGGAGTGTCATGTCTGGTTGTTGATGCGTGGATGAGGTGACGGATGGGGATTGTGGTGATGTTTTTGTTGTGGATGTGAGTCAGGTGACGTCGGAAGGGAATGGGGACGAAGACACGTCGTCGCGTCTTCCACAGCGCCTCGCCGAAGGCGATGTGCCCCCAGATGGAGTGTGGAGCACGGCCTGTTGATCTCTCGTTCCCGATGGAGTTGTTGGGTGACGTTTCGAGAAATGACGTTCTGTGGTGAGGTGTGTGGTGATGTATCTCCGGCGGGTGTGAGAAAGCACCGTCGTCGGTGCCGTTGATGTGCCACCGTCGCCGTCATTGCTGCCTGCACCTGATGTCCTCCCTTGCTCCACCCCATCCCCTTCTTCACATCCCTCACCTTTCTCTCCTTCTCTCCCCAGACTCCTTCGACCCTTTCCTCTCCCTTGCTTTCCTCTTCCGACGAGGATCAACCAGACTTCCCTGTTGAGACGCGTCTCTCCACCCCCGTCTCTGCCTCACACGAGACAGACATGACCTTGACTCAACACCTTTCAAACACCTTCCGACCACTCTCTCACTCATCCTCTCAACCTTCCACTTCTGTCCCACATTCTTCTTTCTCTTTTATTATGGCCCTTTCCTTTACACCTTCCTCCCCTGATGCTTTTCCTTTCCCTTTTCTCTGACTTGTCCCATCGTCCTCTCCCATTCGTCCGATGAAAACGGACCGCACCTTGAGCGGTGACGTTCCACTCGACCCACACGCGTGGAATGATGGGACAAGCGTCCTCATCCGCGGTTTGAAGGCGAGGCGTGTTTTCCACAAATTGTGGGCTGTGTCCTCTCAGATGACAAGGGGGATGGTTCGTGGATTTAGGAAATGTCAAGGCGGTTGAGTGATGTGTTGTGAAGCCTCATTGTGGGATAGTAAGCAGCCCATGGAAACGAAACGACACGGGGCGATTGTTGACGATGCAAAAAAGCGTGCGAATTGGGGCGAATTGAGAGTGATTTTGACAAGTGTCGATTGAAGCGACATTTCGGGGAAAGAAGTGGCCTGGTGGGATGTCGGAAGGCACAAGACGGGAACGGACAAGAAATCAATTGAATGTTTTTGCACGGGACGGTGTCGGGAGGGTCGTGGATCGGTGGTGATCTGAGGCGGGGACAAATGTCGACGGGTGACGGGATGTGAAGTCCAGCGTGCTGTGACGATGATGTTGCGGAGGGGTGCAAAAAGTGTGAGCCCCACCTAGTTGAACAACTACATTAGGCCTCCCCGGTTTGCCACAATCACCCACTGACCTCTGTCAGTGTCATGTGGGACCGTCCAGGCGCCATGGGGGGCTCACATCCTACATATCGTCCCCTCATCATCCCCGCCACACAGACCCCGGTCCCTTTATTATGGGGTTTTCCTACTCCCCTTTGATTGGCCCTTCCCCCTTCCTTCCGATCCGACTCCTCGACCGAGACAAAACCATTTCTTCCCTTTCCAAAACCATACCCCTTTCCATTCCTTTTCCTTTTCTGAAACCATACCCGCATTCTCTTTCGTCTAGTTTTCCGAACCACCCTCGCCAATAGGACAATGGCCACGCCGGATGGAATGGGATTTCGGGAACCACACATCGTTCGTGTGGATGGGAAGGCATTTGGGAAATGGTTCATTGAATGTTCAGAATTGTTTTGTCTTGTTTGAAAGAGGGAGAGAACACTTGAATGGGGGCGACATAGGGGGCGACGGAACATGGTGTGAGGGGCGTCAAGGGGGTGGTGAGAGCCCAGGACGGGGGTGTGTCGGATGGTCAAGACATGGATCATCAGAGGCATCAAAACGGAGACGAATGGGGGCGTTGAGGCCCCTCGTGTCCAATGAGTTTTTGCCCCGGAATGGGAATTCAACACGCAACACGAATGATGTTTTGACGGAAGGGGTGTGTGAAGCATCCTCTGTGATCCCGTGTGGGTCTTCGTTGCACGGACAGCAATGGATGTGTTCCATGTGATCATGGCCTTGTGATGCGTCCCCATCTTGTGGACCATGTTCTCGTCAATGGCAGCTCGAAACGGCTAGCAGGCGATGTCGTGTGGGTTGCTTAGACACGCTTCATCAAAGCGGAATTTGCATTGGGTGTTGCATAGTCTTTCCATGGGGAGAACGCATTGGACACGATGCGTCAAAACACCCCATTTGCCTCTGTTTCGACGCGTCTTGATGCCTTGCCCTTGCCCC
>CAKQTC010000071.1 GCA_934274515.1 uncultured Clostridia bacterium | reverse complement strand
CCTTAACATAGTCGGAAAGCGCTTCGTTTCTGTTCAAAACAGGATACGGAAAGATTCTATTACCGATATGCACTCAAAATCACCTCACTTGCAAACATCTCTGTGCTGTTGACAGAATAAGAAATCTTATAGGTTTTACCTTTTTCTATTTTCATTCCAATAATTTTACCGTCCTGGACAGTGCATTCTACACCATCGATGGATGCTGAGAGGATATCAATGGGATATTTGTCTGCTGCCTCACCGCAAAGGCGAATAGCAAATTCACAGTCGTTCTCATCGTATTGGGATGTGAAAATGCAATCGTATTTACCAGTTGCCTTGTTTGTAACCACAGTACGGTAGCGCATACCACTCAACGGCACTTTTTTCAAAACGGGAGATTTGCCCGGACCGACCTCTGTCTGGTCTTTAGGCTCCGGCTTAGGATTGGGATTGGGCTGAGGCTTTGGCTTGTTTTTTTTCGGTTTTTTACCGGGTTCACCATTTTCGACCAATTCACCTTCTCCAAACTCATACGTTTCGCCGGCTTCGCCAGCTTTTGCTGTTTTTGGTGTCTGAGGCTTAACTATCGTCATGGGTTTAATCAATACTTGCTCGGTTGAGATGGCACTGCCGGATGCGCCACCAACCTCATCCTGCGAGGGAAGATACTCTCCTGCCCCCTCGATATCGGTGGTTTCACCGGAACTTGCACGAAGAACCTCTTTGATAAAATCGTTCACAGCAGTTTCTAAAGCTTTTTTCATTTTGCGAGTTGTGCGCTTTTCATCGGGGAAATCGTTCAAACGCTTAATCTCCCAATCGGTATGCTGGGGATTTTCGATTGCACGCAGTTTTTTATTGAGTTCGTTATCATGAATCACGCAAAGTGCAGAAAATGGCAAAAATGCACCAGGACTTATGTAGGTAATCTTCATATAGGGGTATCTTACCATAACACAATGCTTTGTTGCATTACATTCGTCCTGCTGGTCGTATTGCTTCAAATACACCGTTACAGTGTTATTCTCATCAATGGGAAGTTCTTTTACAATGACAGATTCGTCATCCTGCAACAGTTCATACTGAGCACGAATTTCGCGGTATTCGATTTTGCCGCGACCACTCTGGAATGCTTCGTCATAGATAATGCCGCTGACAGTATTCTGATTTACAACAATGCCGTCTACGATTACTTCCAGTTCACCACGCATTACTGCCATCATGAAACTCTCGAGCACCTTGGCAATGATGTCATACTGCCAACCCTTAAAGTTATTAAAACCAACAATGAAGACATCGGTACCATACTGGTTCTCACTTCTCACAAACTCTTTATCAAGGTGCAGTTCGCGCAAAATAGGTAGATTCCTCTCGGTTTCAGCATAGTAGCCAACGCCGATCGTTAACAGGTTCTCGTCATTCCCTGATATCGGTGCTGAACGCAATTTGCTGATGCCGATGAAACCAGATGTTCCATCATTGGCTTTTGTAGAATAAAAGACAGTGTTTGTTGTGCTGACGACAAAGGACGCAAACTTACCAATGCCCTTAGAACCGCCGCTACTGCCACCTTTGTTGCTTACACCAGAACCTTTTGTAAGGTCATAAAAGGGGACTCCGCTTTTGTTGACTTTCACGCCAAAAATGCCGGATGTGTTAAAATCACTAATGCGCAAGCAGGTTATCGTATCACGGCTAATGCTCTTTTTTAGTTCTCGAAGGGCAGGCTCTTCTTTGAGAGAGTCCTTCTTATATTCATAACAGGCATCAATTTGTGCCGCCAGATCATCAATACCAGGGACTTCCTCTCTTGCTACCTGAAACAAGCCGAATTCAACGCGCACAGGTTTTTCACCAAAAGCAGCATCGATAGAATTTTGGCAGATTTCTCTCGCTAAAGAAGAAACAGGGTCTTTTTTGAACATTTCCATATCACTGGTGTCCAGACCATTCTCACTTGTGTAGTTGTTATCCGGGAATCTCCACATTTGCTCAGCCATCTACAAAACCTCCTCAGAGTCTAAACTTTTTCTTTTTGGGTCCGCTATCTGCAAACCGTTTTTTTTGGTTATCCAGTTCCTCCTGGATTGCCGAAAACATAGCCTCTATCTGATCTGGCGTATATTCATAGTAAGAGGTATTTGATAGATTACCCAGCAGCGTAATGCTTTCTATGATCTTATTCGTTCTCGCTTCCGCAATACGAATAAAATTTGCTTTCTTATCTACAGCCATAATTCGACACCTCCGTTGTCTATATGATATCACTCGATAAAATATTTGTCAAGTATTTCTAGAATATTTTTATAATATTTTTCGTATATTGTTAGATCGACAAAGAGAGATGCTTTTAAATCAAGGATCCTAAAAGAACAGAAGTATAAATTTGCAGATACCTATTCCAATTTGACGAGAGTTGTGGTATAATATTTTTTTGAATTATACTACATTGATGCGATCAAGGAGGTGACACGCTTGCAACAAAAGAATTTGAAGCCTATTTTGAAATGGGCCGGAGGTAAAACACAGC
>CAKQTC010000070.1 GCA_934274515.1 uncultured Clostridia bacterium | reverse complement strand
GAAAGTAGGTAGCTGCCGGCTTTTTTCTTTTTAAATCCTTTTCTTCTTCCTTTCCGTTCGGCGCGCTTTGCGCGGCTTAAAGTAGATGCAAGGTATCTTGCAAAAACTCGGTAGTGAGCGGAGCGGAAATCCAAAGCTTACCCGAAAATCTGTCCAGGAAGACTGAGCTTTTCTTTCGGCGGAAACTGGCTGTCGAATTCCTCGGCTTTTTTTGAGTCGATGAAGTATCCGTCCGGCTCCTTGAATGTTCCGCCGCCAGCTTCTTTCACTTGGTCCAGAAAGCCCGGAATCAGCTCTTTTATCAGAAAATAGTCCGCGTCCGGGTCGGCATGGTAGCTGACGCCTTTTGTCTTTGCCAGGACAAAGCCGCTTTTTCCGTAGAAACCGATGTTGCCGGTGATTGCAAGCGCGCCGCAGTTCATCTTTTTTGCTTTTTGCATTGCGTGCCTGAGCAGAACTGTTCCGTAGCCTTTGCGCTTGAAGTCCGGCGCAATGCTGATTGGCCCGAATGTCATAATCGGAAGAATTCCGCCGTTGTTCAGCTTGATTTCTGCCCTTGCGAACATCACGTGCCCGACCAAAACTCCGTTTTCTTCCATTAAAATATCGAGTTCCGGCACAAAGTCGCTTCGGGTGCGGAAGTTGTGCAGCACAAAATGCTCGTCGCAGCCGGGCTTGTAGACGTTCCAGAACGCCTCGCGCGTAAAGTTTTCGACAGCCTTATAGTCCGCAGGAGTTTCGTTCCTGAAAGTGATTTTTTCCATGTCGATTTTGCTGTTCATTTTCATTTTGTCTCTAAAGTTTTTTTTGTATGGTTTAATAATACGGCGAGCCGCGGCAGTTTCCTACCTCAAAGACAGTTCAGAAAAGAAAATGAGAAAATCCGTTCGGGTAAAAAAAAACGGCGGACAGACAAAATTCATTGCCGTATCCGCCGTATTTTCATCTTGTCTCCGCTTTTTTTGCGCACAAGATGATTCTGTAGACTGATTTTTCGCTCAGAAAGAATTTTTGTGAAATCTCTCTGACCGAAAATCCTTCCTTGTAATTTTTGTATATCCGCCGGTTCCGCCTTTTGTACCAGGCTTTTGAATCTTTTGATTCTCCCCAGTTTTTGCGGTTCTCGCATTTCTGCGGAATATACAGATAAGTTCCGGCCGCGTACTCCTGGACTTTTTCAAGAAGTTCGGGCGGAAGAACATTTTTCGCTTTTACGTAGTTCATTTTTATGACGCTTTTTCAAAAAGATTTTTCTAATTGAACAAGCAGTAAAAGCCTTTGAAACTCAAACTGCGCCTTTACTGCCAGCGCGGCGCAAGTTCCATTTTTGTCGTGTTTTTTATAAGTCGCTCCCTGCCGGAACGGAATGTGCCCGGCACGGTCATTCTATCACAAGTTATGTTTTTTGAGGACAGAATTGTTCAGTTTGTGCTGAAAATTGAAGGAACATCGTCTTGCGGCAAGGATTGGAGGGGCAGCGGAGCTGTTCCGGAGCGCAGCGCAGGAATGAAGGCGGAAGCCGCAACCTCGGAAAGCCTGTTTTTTGCTCGGATCCGCTGCGGCGGAGATGGGCAAAAAGCCGCCCAGAATAAAAAAATGGCTGAAAATCAGAATTCTGCGTCCAGCTCGACCGGGCATATAGCAAAAATTGGGATAATAGATTAAAATTTAGGCTCTTTGGAGGCTATATGACAAAAACTGAAGTTTATAATTCTGATTATACAAAATTAAATCATGCTTATATCGTAATTTACGAAAGTTATCAGAAGCTTGTGGAATGTAAAGATGCTGACAAAGAAGTTCTTTTTGTTATGGAAAATATTTTGAGGGCTTTTAATCCAACCCTGGACAGAATCAAGTCTGAAATGACGGTTCAGACCCGGTTTAAGGACGAAAACTCTAAAAAAAGCGAAGGTTCCGCAGAAAAAACTCAGATTAAGGCGGAAAAATCGGGCTTTGTTGTAGGTTCGATTTCGATGGTTGGCGATGATGAGAAAAATTCCGAAGATGACAGTACTGCAGATGACAGCACCGCTGAAAAAAAAGATGACAAAAGTAAAAAAGGCGGATTTTCGCTCGGCGGACTTTTTGGAAAAAATAAAAAATAAAGGCCTTTTTTGCTGGTTTTTAGCCGATATGGATCAATTTGTACGATATAAGATATAAAATGAATTGAATGCCACTTTTGCGGCGAAATTGTGTAAAAATCAATAAAAAACTCCTTGAAAAGTTCTAAAACTTTTCAAGGAGTTTATAGTTTATAAACTTGTTTTGTAAACTTTGAATTACAAAACAGGTTTCATTGCGGTCATACGGCACGGACGGAAAAGTCTTTTAAAACTTTCATTTATTTGTCTGTGCCTGCCTGTTTTATAATAAAATCACACAACCGCTAGTTTCAGTTTTACTGAAACTAGACACAGTAATTTAATCTATGATTAAATTACTGCTTTCATTGCTGTCATATACTCGCGGAGTTTGCGGCCTACAACTTCAATCGGGTGGTTGCGGATTTCGGCGTTTACTTCTACGAG
>CAKQTC010000069.1 GCA_934274515.1 uncultured Clostridia bacterium | reverse complement strand
CCGGAATGGCGCTTTTCCCATTCACGGCGGATAAGATCCTTTTTGCTGACGGAGATTTCTTTCCCGTCTGCAAGGGTAATGGTCTTGGTGCCGGATAGGTCGGCCTCTGTTTCTAAAACGCCGCCCGGCTGACCGCCGTTTGCGTAATAGTTCAGATTGTACTGCTGACTTGCCCTCGCTGCGGCTATTACCTCGGACGCCCGCTCAAGCACGGATATGCCCTTGTATCCGTTGTGCGAATAAGCCATGACATGGATCATGTCGGCACGGTGCACTGTGCTCACAGAGCCGGTGAACGGATGAATGAGGCGATACCATACATGCCCATCGTTATCAAGATAAGGGTAGACAAGCTCGTGCGGAACAGAGATGAGCTCCTGCGGCTTCAGCGTGACAGGGTCACGAACGATGAGAGCATAGCCGTTGCCGGCAAGGCGGTTTGCCTCAATATGCTTTTTGAAGTCTGTCGGCGTCTGCGCCTCGTTCGGCCGCACCGTAAGCAGACGGTTAAGCTCGTGCTGCACCCGATTGCGGCTATCCCTGTCCTGAATGTAGATCGGCAGCTTGCCGATGGAATCGGATATTAGCTCTATGCAGCGGTCGACCGCCGAAAGCTTCATTGCCGAGCTTGCGCTCGTGCAGTCGCCTGCGGCAAAGGCCGAGGCCGCCGAGAGCGTTGCAACGGTGGTGTCGTTGCGGATATGCGGTGGGGAGCTGAGGCCCATAAGCCCCCGCTCAAATCTGTTTGCCATACTTAATCACCTCCGCCTCTTATCAGGATCACGCCGAAGCAGACGAGCAAAATGCCGGTCATGATGATGCCTGCAGGCAAGTTTATAATAATAACGCCGTAGCCGATGCAGCCTGCGCCGATGACGCAGAGTGCCGTCGGAAAAGCGTTTTTCAGCCATTTGAGAAGCTTCATATTTCCTCCGGTGCCCGATTCGGGCACATTACATTGTCCATTCGCCCGAGTCGAGCCGGTCGCCCAGCGTTGGGTTGTTCCGGCGGATAAGCGCACGGGCGAGAGCGTTCATGACCGCCGCAACGGGGTCGATGCGCTCAGTATCGTTCTTGAATTTCTTTGACAGCTTGATGTCGCCGTAGTTGTTCTGGATCTCGACAGCATTGCCGAAGCACCAAATCGCAAGCGGGTTTTCCTCAAGGACTATGCGCCCCTGAAGAAGCAGCTCACGAAAACCCTTGACGGCGAGGTTTTGACCGGCGCAGGTCTGAGAGATCTCCACGCAAAAGTTCTCGTTATTGCGCTCCTCGCACATCTTGATCGCAAGGTCGGTGGCGTTGTGACCGTCATAGTCGCACTCAACGACCTTCCAGCCGTGATTGCGCTCGCCATCGGCTATCCAGTTGTCAACATAGCTGTTGTCGGTCACGCCGCCGGGCGTGAGGGTGCAGTAGCCGTCCTTTGCCCAGAATGTATACGGGACACGGTCGGTGTGCTCGTGCCGCATAGCGCCGTCCTCGGGCATGAATGCGTGAAGCTTTAAGGCGACCCGCTCATCCGGCAGAAGAAAGACTGCGCCGACGCCGCTAAGGTCAATGCGCTTGCCGAGGTCAAAGCCGGTCCAGCACTCAAGCCCATCGGTGAGCTGCGCAAACTCGGCCTTTGAGACCTGCGCCTGCCGGAGGAGCTTCATGCAGTTTTCGTCAAGATAGCGGTTGACCGAGCCTGCCTGCCATTGGCACATGCGTCGGGTGAGAAATGAGCGTATCTTGTTGGGATCTTTCGAGGCGTAAGCGGCATCATGCTCAGCCCGCACCTCTTTGAGCAGGTATTTTGAATAATCGTTCGGGTATCTGAAGCAGGGATACGGCATGGCCCACAGACTCTCATCGTGAGGATTTGCCCCGTCGGGAAGCTCACGGATCATGACGAAGTAGGTCTCGTCCACGGCATTGCCGTCGAGAATGTCCTTTGCAAACTGCTCCTCTGCAAAGCAGGGCTTGCTCTGCGCATCGTCACCGGCCGTCGTGATAATATCCATGAGACACTGCGCACGCTTGCCGAAGGAGTTCTCGCCGATGTCATGAATAGCCGAGGTCGGATGTGCGTGGTATTCATCGATGATGAAATAGCTCGGTGCGCCGGAGTCTTTGTTCTTGGTATCCTTGGACAGTGCCCGCATAAAGCCGCCACGGGTTCGATGCTTCACGGGGTTTGCCTTCGGGATAATGAGCCGCTTTGCGATGTTGGGGGAGTTTTGCGCCATCGCCTTAGCGTCGCCGAAAACTCGCATCGCCTGCGCACGGTCAACGGCTGCGCACTCTACCTCCGGCGCCATCTCGAATTGCTTCAGCTCCGGCTGATACGGCGGATAAAGCACATCGGCGCACATGTGATATAGGCACTGGGCGCTCTTCTCGGTGCTCTTAAAGCAGCCTCGGGCACGCTTGTTATAGGCTTTGCGGAAACGCCTTGTGCCGTCGTGCATGTCCACCCAGCCGTACAGGCAGCCCAGGTCGAAAATCTGCCAGGGCTGCAGCGTGAGCGGCTTGCCCTGCTCAACGCCACGC
>CAKQTC010000068.1 GCA_934274515.1 uncultured Clostridia bacterium | reverse complement strand
CATTTGTACCATCCATTTGCTTCTTAGCCTTATTCATCTTCCTCTTGGCAGCAGAGATAGCCTTTCTGGCCGCAAACAGTCGTTTGTTGGTCTTGCTGTTCTTAAAGGCATTCGCCTTCGCCTTATCAATATCCTTCAAACGCTGATACTCCTCATAAGCCTCCATGGTTCCGTTCCAGGCATTCTGTATTCTCCAGTCCTCCGTCACGTCCTCAGCCTTAGCCGCCATCAGATACTTGCTGTCAGCCTTCTCCATTTCCTTCAAGTCCTCCTCACCATTCAGATAGCCCTGCACCATGTCCAAAGCCTCCTTCTGGG
Organism: uncultured Clostridia bacterium; assembly: GCA_934274515.1. Classification (GTDB taxonomy): domain Bacteria; phylum Bacillota; class Clostridia; order Christensenellales; family DTU072; genus CAG-1782. Next base: position 2,275 of record CAKQTC010000068.1, on the reverse strand, counting down.
TAAAAGCCTTGTAGTCACTCATCGAGAGGAACTTCTTCATCTTCTGGCGCATCTTCTTCTTCTCCGTGATACTCTTGGCCGCATCAAAACGCTGGCAAGCCACCTGCAGCGAAGTCACGCCATCTTTCATTTCAGCAGTCTCCAGAGCCTTCACGCTTCCGATGGCAGCCTTAATCTGAGCCTCAGCATCAATACCATTGCGCTTGCAGCTCTGATAAGTCATCACCACGCCCTCCATGTCACCGCTAAGGATAAAATCCTTAAAGTAACTCTGAGCCTTCCATGGCGAAAAGCCCTTACTAGATGGGAAGAAGAAATCCACCGCCTTAAACTCCTTGTTCTCCTGGCTAGGAATCAGGAAAGGTGCCCAGTACAAGGCATCCTTATAAAGCAGTCCAATACTCTTGCCATACTTGCGCTGAATCTCCTGATCCGCATGACTGGCCTGGAAATCGCTCAGATAATTAATATCATCCAGCGTCATTCTCACCATAGGGTTAGCCTTACCTATCATTCTCTGAACCATCGGACCAGGGAACTCCAGTTCACCCTTATGGTTAAACAGATACTCAGGAACCTCCCTAAACTGCTTGCCATGTCTGATATACGTTTCCGTTCCGTCTGCATATCTGCCCAAGAAGATCTTGCTCTGCTGGCCAAGACTGTTTCCTCGCATCAGATAGTCATACCATTTCATACCCTCGTCACCATAAGCCAGTTCATACATGCTCTTATAGTTCGGGTTGGTTTTCCTCATTTCCTCAGCCTTTTTGCGCTCCTTCTCCTCGTCCATGGCACGGAAGGCAGCATTAACGCCATTCGCAAAAGCCTCATAGAACACCATGAATCCGATGCCATAACAGGGCAGAGCCGAAATCTGTCTGCCTCTTCTGCCCTCATCCTCCGGAGTAAGCTCCTTATTCCAGAGTCTCTGATAGTACTGCTTGAAGTTCTCAAACGTAGCCTCATTCCATATAGAGCCATATCCGGTTAATGCCAGAAAGTGGCGGGTAGTAGAAGCATTCCAGTCTGGCGAAAGAAGAACTCGCCCTGCATAGCGCAAGGTTCTATGGCTGACTCCCAACACATCCCAGTGCTGACCACCAAACATATCGTTCACAAACTGGCCGTCCTCATCCAAAGCCCGGCTCAGCTCCTCCTCGGTCCATCCCTTCTTCTTGGCACGCTCCTTGGTCTTGTCAGCCCTCATCCGGTAGGTCGCAAGTTTCAGTCCGTCATGCAGGAAATCCCACAAAGCCCTATCCATGCCCTTGTTGATGAGCGAAAGCAACTGAGTCACCACCTTCAAAGGCATAGTAGCCACAGCCACCGTTCCGGAAATTCCATTTCCGTCCTTCAACTTCTCCTGCACCTTCATCATCGCATCACGCAAATTATCAAACATGTTCTGCACATCAGCAGCAGCATAGTCATTAGTCGCTCCAAACTTCACAAGATGCGAAGCAGCCTCCTGAAAATCCTGCGGATTGGCAAAACAAGGCAACTGATGATTCTTCATCGTATCTGCAAAGATATACTTCATAAAGTTGGCCATAGCCTTCTTGGGTCCAAACTCCACCATGTTCTGCACCATATAAACCTCCGTCAATGCTCCGGCATGGAAACCACTAAAGCCCAACTCCAGTTTCTTGGCACTTGAAGCCAAAGTGTCAACGGTTTCCCAAAATGGTGAACTTTCATATTGTTCAAATACAACACCAAATCGTTTTGCAGCACTTTTCTGGCGATAAAGAAGGATTTTTTTACCTGTTATGATATTTGGTATAGTATAATCCTTTGCATTTCCTTTATAGACCCATACAGGACCCACACCCGGAATCTCAAAGTACTTATACTGCTCCAGGTTAAAAGGAGGCGTAGAAGAAAGTAGTGGGTCAGAAGAAACGATTTCTCCGTCCTCATTCCTCTCTATCACGTTCAGTCCGCTCAACTCCTGCAGCATCGTCTTGTTAACCCAAGCCTCAATATTGCTTCTGCTGTAGTAAGCCATCATCTTCGTAATATCCGTAGTCTTAGGCGCAAGTCCCACGCTGATACCCTCCATCAGGGTACTGATGGTTCTCGGCTTCTCGTTAGGGCTTTTTGTGCGCTGGCGGTTCTCCACATACATCGCATAAGCCTGCTTGTCACTCTTCTCCTTATCCCAGATATGGTTCACGTAGTCCGCATTATATCCGGTGTCCTCCTTCAAGGTGCGGTTATCCTTCAACCAGTCGTAGGTATAGTTATACCAGTCTCTGATGGAATCAAGGGC
>CAKQTC010000067.1 GCA_934274515.1 uncultured Clostridia bacterium | reverse complement strand
GAAGCAGGTTACGCAGGATTTGGTGGATTCAATCAGTTTGCAACCGGCGCAAAATTCAATGAATGGCTTAAGAATCTTACAGATGGAAATGTAGACTTGAACGTAGTGTTTGCTCCAAACCGCAGTGCAGACCGTGCTGGTAACCGCTATGGTGTTTACTCTTATGCAAACGCAACTTTATTCGGAAACCATTACATTGATGTACAGTACAACGGTGCTTACGGAACAAAGTTTGATGAAGTTCTTGACGAAGTTTACGAGAATGACCTTATTTTTGGTTATAAAGGAAACTTCGGTCCTGTAACATTCAATGGAAACTATTTGCTTAACCTTTATGGTTCAGAAAAAGTTACTGTAGGCGGAAAGAAATATAAAGCATTCTTTAACCCGGCTGCTTCCGACGTTGGTGCTGTAAATGATAATGTTGATGACAAGCAGGACAATATGGCCGCAAATGCAAACATTACTTTCAGCAACGACTTTATCACAGCAAATGTTGGTTACCGATTCCGTGGTGCGCAGGCTAACATGATGTATGTAGAAGATGCTAATGCAGATGACCATACCCATTTGCAGGACAATCTTGGCTACCTTAACCGCCAGAGATTCTTCGCAGACATTAAAGCAAATCCTACTGAAGCCCTTTCTATTGGACTTATTCCATACCTTGAAACAAAGTTCAACAAAGATGTTAACTCTAACGACAGTGCTCACAACTTCAAGAACAAGGATACAATGCTCTTAGTAGTTCGTCCAAAAGTTGGATTCAAATTCAATGACAATATGTCTATCGATGGTTATGGAGAAGTTTCTTACGTTTCAGAAGACGAAGATAAGTTTGTTCGTGGCTCAGACACAGAGAACTTTGTATTCAATGAAGCTGGTTTGAAATTTGCCGCAACATTTGAAGACAGTCCACTCGCAAAACTTGATGTAATCTACGGTTATGACGGAAATACTGATGAAACAAGCTATGCATTACATTCTTTGCTCGCAGAAGCAGGACTTACAAACGGATGGAATCTTCAGGCTGGTGTTGGAATTCGTGCTAAATATGCTGATGTAAAGGATTTTGAAGATACAGGTGTTCTTCCTGCAGGATTTGCACTTGGAACATACAAGCAGATTTGCAAGAAGTATTCTACAACATTTATTGCGCAGTTCTTGTACGGATTCAATCCATTCAACGACTTTGGTGACAAGTGGTGCAACTTTAAACTTGATGACTACATCATCGACCGCGACATCACTGCAACAAAATCACTTGCTAACCAGGCTGCGGTACGTGTAGGACTTAGCTTCGATTTCTAATTGAGTAGTGAGGAAAAATAATATGAAAAAAATAATTAGTTTATTTGCTGCTCTTTTAGTGGCAGCAGGCGCAATGACTGTTACAAGCTGCGCAACAAGCCATGATGAATCACCTATAGTAGATTTGTCAACATTCTACTTGCGTGGAAATATGAACAATTGGGCAAATGACAGTATAGAAGATGGAAAAATGACTGCCAATCCAGATGGTTCATACAGTATTACTTATACAGCGAAAGCAGCAGATGATGAATTTGCAATCGCAAATTCAGGTTGGTCTGTAAAATATTGTAATGGTACATCAGTTACAGTCGGTGCTGAAACTGCAACTGTACTTGGAAACAATGGCGGAAATGCTGTTGTAAAAGGGCAGACTCCTGGAAATAATTACAAGATGACTGTCATTCCCGCAGAAACAAATGTTTCTGTAAAAGTAGAACTTGCTGGTTCCAATGTTCCTGATTTCTATATTCTTGACAAAACAACGGGTTTAAAAAAGATGGAATATGATGGAACTTCGTATACTTATGAATTTAAAGCATCTGGTGATTCTGAAACATTGACTATATGGAGCAAGGATAAGTATTACAAAGGAACAATTTCTTATAAAGCTGATACACCGGAAAATGTAACTTTGGATTCTGAGAATAAAGCTACAAGTATTTCTATTTCAGGGCTTGATATAGGAAAGTCCTTTAAGTTGGTTCTGACTGTATCAGAAGAAACTGTTTCTGCAAGAGTGATTGTGGCAATTCCAGAACATTTCAAAGTTATCATGACATTTAAGGACAACGAAAACGACTCTATAAAAATCAATTCGAATATTTCATGGAGTGGTATAAAAACAGGTTCATGGTCTATCGATGAAACAAACTTTGATACTCTTGGAAAAGAAGCTAAAATAAAGGATCATAAACTTATTTTCTATATTTCAAAAGATTATGATATTACAGGTACTTGGTGTGCAGAACAAGCTCCTAAAGGTGCTAATTTTAAACTTGAAGCAACAATTGGTAATGGCAGTGCTGATGGTGGGTTGTGGTATAAACTTCCATTAGATAAAGATACTGTTGAAATTACATATTATGAAGACAGAATAGAATAGTTGTTACCAAGATGGGCTTTGCTAGAAATGGCAAAGCCCATTTTTATAATAAAAAAATACAGGAGATGAATATGCCACAGTTAAGATACCATTCAAAACTACATGAAATCATTTACAAACTTGATTATTCAAAAATAGGTTCAAAAAATATTCCAGAAAATTCCTATTATAACTCATCGGAATTCTTTTATGGTAATTGTGACACAATATTTGAAGGGCGTGGAGCTACAGAC
>CAKQTC010000066.1 GCA_934274515.1 uncultured Clostridia bacterium | reverse complement strand
GGTATACAGATTAACCGCTACCTTATTGCAGAAATCTGATAAGAAGAACCTCCCGCCATGACGGAAATAATGAATAAACTGCTGCTCTTTCTGATTGAATTCATCCTTAGCCAATAAAGTTTCATAGACAGAACCAAGGATACGGGAAACATCTGGGCTCTCCATCACTGAATCGATTCGAGACTGAGAAATAACAAGGATTCTACAAATAAAATAGGGCGTAAATCCTTCCACCAGCATACGAACAATTTTTTCATCCAGCGAAGACGATTCCGTAAGGCATTCCTGCAAAAGCTGGCTGGTATCTTCTTCCTTTCCTTCTTTTATCGCAGCAATGACTTCTTCTTTTGTCAGCCCCGTTACAGACGCCACCCGTTCCCATTCTGTAGATAACGGATATTCCGTTAATACCTGCTTCACAAATTTTTGAGCAATCAAATGCTGTGCATCCGAATATCCTTTTTGATACGCATCCATAAGAAAACCTCCTTACTCATATAAAAAATCCGAACAAAATCTAGCCGCAAGCAAAGCGTCTTTCGTAGCTTCCAAATAACCATAATGCCAGCGCAAATCAGGCTCCAGATAAGCGCCTTCCGCCCACTCATTCCATGCATTGATAAATACCAGAGAATCATCCAATTTTTGATGGGCCACTTTATACTTGGTTTCGTTGATAACATCCAAAAGCCAGGATTTATATAAATCTGGCGTTGCTCCATCCAAAATTAGACTGTCATTTTTCCTGCGAGCGGTATTATCCCACATAGGAGCCACTGCCCGGTATAGAAAATCCCGTTTCCCGCTGAAATAGCCCCGTTTTTTCACAAAAGATTCATAATCCTTGACATGACCTGTAAAAGAATCACAGACAAAAGACTTCTTGGCAGTCACATCAGGCATATAGGGCAGCTGCGGGTCAGGCGCAAATTCCGTGCAGGCATCAAATCCCAGTGACTGATAATCAAAATAAAAATCATACTTATAACTGGACCGGATGCACGCAACCAGATATAAGTCCATGCCTGTTAATTCTTTCACGAAACGACGCCAGAAGAGAATGACCTCATGCGGAGAAGGAATAGAAAATGGACGATAAATCAAGAGGAGGGGTTTCCCATTGACTTTGATGTAATTTTTCTTTTGGAAAAGAGGAATGACATCCGCAATAAACATCCCATAGCTCAATGCAGAAGAAGATTGCTCTATCAGTGTAGTAGTATCCCCGCCATCCCAGCGCTTTGACCAACTTTCATTGGCCCAGCAGATAGCAAAAGGAAAGTCAATGGAATCATCTTCAACAAACTGGGTCAAAGGAGCATCCAAAAGGCGAATTTTATTGAACCAGTAATAGTAAAAACAAAAGCCATATATGCCGAAAAACCGAGCCAGTTCAATCTGCCGCAGCATATTTTCTTTGATACGCAAATCATAAAATCCCAGTTCGCCCGGAAAACGCGGCTGGTATTGTCCCACATACTGAGGAACTGCCTTCGACACATTGGTCCATTCTGTGGAACCTTTGCCCCACCAGGCATTATTGTGCGGATCAGGATAATACTGCGTCAAATAGAAGGCAAGAAGTTTCGGGTCAGTCGCTTTAAGCTGAATCTGCGGCTTGTCAGGATACGCAATAGAAAAAGAATTTGACAGACGTTCATTCCTTAGCATATCCCTCGCAAATTGTTTATACACCTCAAAGGAAGAAGTGGACTTATTTTTAGAAGAAATCTTCATAACTGGGCTCCTTATGAAGCATCATGCGACCTTCTTTGAATCGTATGATCCAAAAGAGAAACAAGAGGGATTTCTTCTGTCTCCGATAAAAAATAATCTGCAGTCAACGGAGGAAGAGACAAGCTCCCGATTTTTTCCACAGAAGCGGGAATGGTCCAGGGAATAAAAGGCTCTTTCTGCCGCGGGGGAATCCAAAGCGTTTTCTGTCTGCCGCAGGTGATTTTAAGCCAGCCCATCATGAAAGCGTCCCGGTAAAGCTGTTCCCGATGTTTTCGTTCTCCGACGCAGCCATCCTGCCCGGCCATTTTAGGACTTAACAGTTTTTTATCTAAAAAAGGAAATGGGGGAATAGAAACAGGCTTTGTTTGTGGGCGATGGAAATAATTCATGGAATAAAGTGGAAGATGCAAGACTTGCAGCAATCTTTTGGGCATATGACCTGGCATTCGCTTATGTTTTGGCTGACCGTCAATGTTCATTTCCGTAAAAATGCCATGCTGCTCTCCGCATTGTTTTTCGGCAGCCAACAGAGCTTCAGCCGTACAAAAATCCAATAAGTTCAATGTGCGCGTCTGCATGGTAAATTGACAGTTCTTTGAAAGCCAATCTTCTATTAAAGATTGAGAATAAAAAAGACGGTTTGATACCTTGATATATTCCAAATCTTCGTGAAACATGCTGAAAATCCAAGTATTGGATACATACAACCGTTTAGAAATATCTGAAACTGAAAGAACAAAACCTTCTTTTTCTCTTTTGCGAGCCAGCCAGTCCATGTATGTCTCGTCTTTTTCATGATCGTGTGCATAAAGAATTTGCATAAGCATTTCCTCAATTCTATGATAAATAGATATTTGTTAAAAACATTATAGCACAAGAAGATATAAATCATGTATGATTATAAGAAAAAGGAA
>CAKQTC010000065.1 GCA_934274515.1 uncultured Clostridia bacterium | reverse complement strand
GAAGAAACAGTACAGGCATTAAAAGAAACAGAAGGCGATGAAGAACTGGCTTCACTTCCTGAATATCATAGTTTTGTAATTCCAGAAGGATGCCATTGGAATGATGTTCGGGAAAAGTCTGAAAATGTTGGTAAAGCTATCGTAGATGCTATGACTGGCATTGAGCAGAATAATCCTGATACTCTTTCTGGAGTGTTCAGTAGTTTTGATGATGCTAACTGGACTGATAAAACAAAGCTTGATGATGCCAGACTCAAAAATCTTGTTGAGCATTTTTCAAAGATTAAAGTAGGAAACAATAATTATTCTGCTGATGTAATGGGAGATGCTTACGAGTTTCTTATCAAAAAGTTTGCGGACCTTTCCAAGAAAAATGCTGGTGAATTCTATACACCTCGTTCTATTGTAAAGCTGCTTGTTATGTTGATGGATCCAAAGCCTGGGGAAACTGTTTATGACCCTGCCTGTGGAACCGGTGGTATGCTTATTGAGGCTATTCATCACATCAATAATAACAAACAGACTTATGGAAAAATCTTTGGACAGGAAAACAACCTTTCTACATCTGCTATTGCACGAATGAATCTTTTCTTACATGGAGCAAGAGATTTTACTATTGGACAGGCTGATACTCTTAGAACTCCATTGTTTATTGAAAATAACAAATTAAAGACCTTTAACTGTGTAATTGCAAATCCTCCATTCTCTCTTGAAAACTGGGGAGCAGAAGTTTTCTTAAATGACCGATATGGAAGAAATCTTTGGGGCTGCCCAAGTGATAGTAACGGAGATTTTGCCTGGCTTCAGCACATGGTTGCATCCATGAATAAAGAAAACGGAAGATGTGCTGTTGTCCTTCCTCAAGGAGTTCTTTTTAGAAGTACTGGAAAAGAAGGTGAAATCAGAAAAGCCCTTATAGAAAGTGATAAGCTTGAATGTGTAATTACACTTGTTGGTGGCGTATTTTATTCTACTGGTGTTTCTGCCTGTATTCTTCTTTTGAATAATAATAAGGAACATACTCATAAAGGAAGAATCTGCCTTATCAATGCAGAAAGTATTTATACACCAATGCGTGCTCAGAACATAATGACTGAAGAAAATATTCAGGAAGTTTTTGAGTTATATAAAAAATATGAAGATGTAATTGAAAAAGTAAAAGTTGTAAATCTTGATGAAATAAGGCAAAAAGATTATTCGCTTAGCGTTAGTAATTACATTGAAAAAAAGCCTGAAGAAGCAATTGATGTTGAAAAAGTGAAAAAAGAATACTTTGAAGCTGTAAAAGAAGTTCAAGAGAACGAAGAAAAAATGAAGAAGCTTTTGATTGAGGGAGGATTTATTAATGGCTAAGAAAACAAATAGAATCCCCCTTGATGAACTTGAAAAATATCTCTGGCATTCTGCAGTATTACTTAGAACTAAGATTGATGCAGGTGCTTACAAGCAATATATTTTTCCTCTTTTGTTTTTTAAACGTTTGAGTGATGTATATGATGAAGAAACTCAAAAGGCTTTGGAGGAAACTGACGGAGATGCAGAACTTGCAAGCCTTCCTGAATATCATAACTTTATGATACCAGAAGGATATCACTGGAATGATGTCCGCACAAAATCTGAAAATATCGGTAAAGCTTTAGTTGAAGCTTTTAAAGCAATAGAAAATGCAAACTCTGAAAAGCTTGAAGGTATTTTTGGTGATGCAGCCTGGACTAATAAAAACAGATTACCTGACAGACTCTTAAAAGATTTAATTGAGCATTTTTCAAGTAAAACATTAACTCTTGAAAACTGCCCGGAAGATGAACTTGGTCAGGGCTACGAATATCTTATTAAACAATTTGCTGATGATTCAGGCCATACTGCACAGGAGTTTTATACAAATAGAACTGTTGTTCATTTAATGACAGAAATATTAAAGCCACAAAGCGGGGAATCAATTTATGACCCAACTTGCGGTAGTGCCGGAATGCTTATTAGTTCTATTGCATATTTGCAGCAGAATAAAAAAGAATGGCGAAACGTAAAATTATATGGTCAAGAAATAAATGCTCTTTCTGCTTCTATTGGAAAAATGAACCTCTTTTTGCATGGCATAAAAGATTTTGAAATTATTAATGATGACACATTAAAAAGTCCTGCTTTCTTAGAAAACAATCAGCTTAAAAAGTTTGATATTTGTTTGGCTAATCCTCCTTACTCAATTAAGCAATGGGACCGAGTTGCTTTTGAAAGTGACCGATACGGCAGAAACTTTTTAGGTACTCCACCACAAGGAAGAGCTGACTATGCTTTTATTCAGCATATTCTTAAAAGCTTAAAAGATGATACTGGTCGTTGTGCTGTCCTTTTACCTCATGGAATATTGTTTCGTGATGAAGAAAAAACTATTCGTGAAGAACTTATTAAAAGAGATTTGATTGATTGTGTAATTGGACTTGCTGCAAATCTTTTTTATAACTCGCCAATGGAAGCTTGTATTTTAATTTGTAAGAAGAACAAGGAAGTTTCTAAACGTGGACAGATACTTTTTATAAATGCAGTAAACGAAGCAACAAGAAAAAATGCAGAAAGTTATCTTGAAGACAGACATATTTCTAGAATAGCAAATGCTTATAACGCTTATAAAGATGATGAGCATTTTGCAAAAG
>CAKQTC010000064.1 GCA_934274515.1 uncultured Clostridia bacterium | reverse complement strand
CCATCACCGCCTCCGAGGCCCACGTCTATGTCGAAGGCACCTGCCCCTGCGGCGCGAAGGAAGCGACCGAGCCTGAGATGGTCTTGGACAACAACCTGACCTTTATGATGAACATCACGGTCGGCGCAGAAATGCAGGTCGTGTACACGGTCATGAAGAACAAGGTCTCCACGTTTGACAGCTTCTATCTCGAGGTCGAAAAAGACGTTGCCGGTGGAGAAACCGTGGTAACGCGGTATGAGATCGGCGGCACGCCTGCCCTCGCTCCCGTTTCGGCCGGTTCCAACGTCGTTGCATACCGTGCAACGTATACCGGCATCAACGCCAAGGAAATGTGCGATGAGTTCAGAGCGACCCTGTACGCGGTCGGCAGCGACGGTGTGATCCACTACAGTGCGACCAACGCGAACTCTATCAAGTCTTTCCTGACGTCTATCATCAACAACACTACCGCAATTGCCGCGCAGAAGACAATGGCTGTCGATATGCTGAACTACGGTGCAGCAGCGCAGACCTATCTGGGCTATGACACCGACAATCTTGCCAATGCGGATCTGACGCCGGAGCAGGCAGCTCTGGGTACGCAGACGATCCCCGAGGCCGTGAACCACATTACCTCGAACGGCACCGGACTTGCAATGAACACCAATGTTCAGGTCAAGAGTAAGGTCATCCTGACGCTGACCTGTATGTACGGCACCGCAAGCGAGAATGTGAAGCTTGTCGTGACGGATCATGCTGACGGCAGTGTGAAAGCCGAGATCCCCTTGACAAGCAAGACCGCAGGCACGAGAGTCTACTATCAGGGTTCCTTCGACGATGTCGGCGCACGCGCAATGCGCACGCTGTACGATTTCACCGTCTATGATGGAGATACCGCAGTTTCCAAGACTGTGACCTGGAGCGTTGAGAGCTATGTCGCTTATATGCGCAGCACCGCCTCCGACGCAAATCAGATCGCGCTGTTTAATGCGATCCTGATCTACGGCGATGCAGTTGCCGCATACTTGACTGCTTCCGGTCAGTGAGCCATACAATATCACAGTTTTGTGTGTTGTTAATTCTTAGAAAGGAGTTAGTGAGTGATGAAATTTGAAAAACCCGTAATGAATGTCACAATGTTTTCTGCTGAAGACATCCTGACCACTTCTGGTGGACCTGAGACAACAGTCAGCCAGGCCGGTTACATCATGGAAGGCAGCTGCACTGGCAGCGCTGCTGACAATCTGCTCGATGATTGCGCAGGCTAATTCTTAGCCAATGCCCATTGGCACTGATAAATCAGTGCCAATGGGCAAATCTATATGAGACGGAGAGAAGTACTCGATGAAACAACCCAAAAAAGCATTAGACGATCTGATGTATGACTGCAGGGCAAAGCTGCATCCGCTATCCGGTTATTTTGAGCTTACACCAAGATGCTCTCTTGATTGCAAAATGTGCTATGTTCATTTGACGGACCGTCAAATGAAAGAAAGCGGCAGTCGTGAATTGAGTACGGCACAATGGATTAAATTGATTGATGAAGCATATGAAGCCGGAATGCTTTTTGCTATTTTGACCGGTGGTGAATGCCTCATGCATAAAGGATTCAAAGAGATTTACCTTCATATGAAGGAAAAAGGTTTATTAATTACGCTGAACACAAATGCAACGTTATTAAACGATGAGTATATAAACTTCTTTCGGAAGAACCCCCCAAACCTGGTCAAGGTTTCACTGTACGGGATCACGGAAGACGGATATGAGAATGTTACAGGTCATAGACTGTATCATGTTGTAAAAGAAAACATCCTGAAGCTAAAGGCTGCGGGGCTGAATTTGCAGATTTCTGTGACGGTGTCTAGGCAGCTTTATACGGAAGCAACCGAGATCGTGAGGTTTGCACTCGACAATCATATTCCTTACATCATTGATATGGCGATGTACGATGCAGAACAGGAAACTGGGCGTTCGCGTGACGAATACGATCTCTCTGCCGATGAGATTGCATCAAAATATTTGGAGATCCGTGCGCTTGAAAACAAGCCACTTTTTCATAACGGCACGATTCCTGCAATTCCTGAACGAGTCACAGATGGGACGGTTGCAAGATCACTTCGATGCAGTGCAGGCCGCTCTTCCTTCACGATCAAATGGACCGGCATTATGCAGCCTTGTATTATGGAGTTGGATGATTGCCCGAATGCCATTGAAATCGGTTTTAAAGCAGCATGGGAAAGAGTTACACAAATCTCGAAAGATTTCGTGATTCCTGTGGAATGTATTGACTGCAAAATGCAGAAGGTTTGCTCACAGTGCGTTTTTTTACGGTTAAATCCCAACGATTTTGGGCACGCAAATCCAGAAACTTGCAAGGTTACGGTGGCAAAAATTAGAAATGGCATCGTAAAAGTGCCGCAGGACGGATAGTATAGCCATTCGTTGGTATGAATTTAACCACTTAGCAGGAAAAAGCGGGGCGCGTCTTTCAGTAGAATTTTACTTTCTCTCTTTGGCTCAGCCTTCCTACGCTGCAGTTGATAGGTACGCCGCTTCGATTCATCTTCAGAAGTGCGCTGGTCCGTTGGGAAAAAGTTAATAATGCAAAACCAAGGAAAAAGCCGGCATTTGCCGGCTTTTTTGTTGCGGTAATGGATCAGACATTCGGGTCCGGATGGATTGAATCAGGAT
>CAKQTC010000063.1 GCA_934274515.1 uncultured Clostridia bacterium | reverse complement strand
TCACTTAGAATGAGATATGCAGATGTCGCCAACAATGAACCGCTCACTATTGCTTGTAGAAGGTTGTATGTCTGTGAATAAATTTGTAAAATCCGATGGAAGTTTAACGCATTTGATGGGCAAACTGGTAGACACAAAGCACTTGAAATCAGGTATATAGTAATAGTTGTCAAATAAATGATAATATTTCATGTATCACCTTACGTTTAAATAGAATTCAACAGAGTGCATCTTTGGATTTGAGTCTAATCAATCCAAATTTCGCAGGATTGTGATGCGGTGAAACGCAATTTGAAAAATAGAATAACTGTGGAGATTCATTGCCAGTGTTGCTTGTTCGTTGTATCATTAATTCAATGCCAATGTATGAGTTCTCGCTTATATCGATCATCAATTCTTTCCAATCAAAAGATACTGAAAAACAGTTCAATGAATTTTTGCTCATCCATTTGCACGGTATTTGGCGTGCCCCAATCCTAAAAGAGTCAACGCCATTATAAGTTGCAATTATAGAATCTTTATCTGATTCGTTTTTAATTGCACAAATCAAGATATTCCGAACTGCATTATCTTTCTCGAAAGAAAAACTAGGATTATACAAACGTATACTAATACCGTCATTAAACTTGTTATTGCTATTATGGTGCTTAAGCGGTTGTTCAAAAGAAAAAGCAAACGTAGCAACCATATCATCCCAAAGAAAAGTCGCTTCCGTTTGAGGCTCAACATTTGAAGTGGCAAACGATTTTAAAGGAAGCGAGCATTGTTTTTTTGCATTAGATGCATCTACTTGTATGTTTTGATTCAAGCAATTGAAAATAAAACGTTTATAAAAATCTATGTCACTACAAACGAGCAGATTGCCAACCGATTTTGTGGCGCATCTTAACACAAGATCTGCTTTATCAGCAGCAGGTATATTGGCAATATTTCTTTTATATTTGTGGCAGTATAATTTCTCAAAGATTCTTAATTCATTGACATCAAAATGAAATAATTGTGACATAACCGTTGAGGCAAATTTAACATGCTCTAACATTTCATAATGTTCAGCCCTCAATGCCAATAATTCCGAATCAATAGAAATTGCATACTTTTTAATAATAAGAAAGGCATCCAATAATGTTTTACATTCGAAAAGCTTTGTCTTTTCATAATAATATGTCAAGCAATTCGCCAAAAAATGCTTTGCAAAATGATGCATCGATATAATTAATCTATCATAAATATCTAATCCATATAGTGGAATTGATTTCGTTATAGATACTCGTCTAGATAACATTTCACGGCATAAAGAATTACTTATCTCTTTACGCCTCCACATGGAATCTATTGCGACATGTATTTCCAAGCCCAAACAGATACTTCGCCCAAAGAAATACTTTAGAATTAATGGTAAGTGATGTTTATTTTCATTATTTAGAGAATCATTAACCCATTCGTCTGATATTTCTTCACCTAACTCAGAGATATTAAAGCCGGCACTTTTGCAAATATTTTTGAAATCCAACACATCATCAGGAGAAACCAAAACATCAATATCATGTTGCAATCTACGTATATTTGCATTATCATAAGTGTCAATTTTTTCGATCATTCCTTTGAAAAAAGCGATGCGAATATTTTTTTCATCTGCAAGACGTTGCAACGTTAGCATTTCTTTTACCGATATTTTGTTTACCATATCATCAACACTTGAACGTTTGCTCCACAAGAAATCCAAAGAAAATCTAGACGCAGATTCATAATTAAATAAAAAATCACCATTCATGTTGCACCAACAGTCTCCCATTCATCAGCTACTTCCGTTATTAATGATATTTTTCTGCCATTATCGACATTATTATAGCACACATTTCTCTGCCTGTCAAGATATAATTATTGTGATTTGCTATGTATGTGTGATTCCTACTTGCTCTTTAAATTATTCCGGAACCCCATCAAATTGTTTTTTAACCTTGACTTTTGTTCATCATTTTGATATAATGTGCATGTAAACTTGGATAATAATTGTATATGCTTGTTCTTTGCCGGATTTATTTTAAGCAGTTACATTATGGTGTAAATGCATTTGTTATAAGAAAATTCTAGAATGCCACAGTAGCAGTGCTACGTGGTTTCAAGTCCTACTATATCACCTTGCTATAGTCTATCAATGATGCATTGGCTTTGAGCCGATGCTTATTAGTGACAATTGTGTTTTTTTCGAGATGGATTTTATAAAATAATGTATTGGAGATGCTATTTACATATGGTAGACTGTTTAAAACATCAATTGCGGAGAGCATCCGAAATCAATAAAAACCGGTTCTTCAATCTAGATTAATTTCAAGAATGGGCATCAATATGGATATAAATCGCGCATTGTTAATGATGACAAGCAGAATTATTGAAAGAGTGGGAAAAGCAACTTTTACATTGGTAGGTAATAGTATGTATCCACTTATAAAATCCGGCGAGACTGTGACAATATATAAATACAATTATGAAAAGCTTGAAGTAGGGGATGTTATTGCATATAGACAATTCGAATATCATATTACGGTTCACAGAATCTCAAGTATAATGCATGATGATTCCGAAATGCTGTTAAAAACCAAAGGTGATAACAACAAAAATGAAGACAGCTATTTAACAAATAAAAATCAGTTTCTAGGTATTGTTTACAAGGGATTTGAAAATATGGATTTAGAAAAGCTCATTGAGGCAAAAGATTTGCTGACATTTTCTCAGAACTTCAACATTAAGCGTAC
>CAKQTC010000062.1 GCA_934274515.1 uncultured Clostridia bacterium | reverse complement strand
TGCGTGACATCGATGTCGTCGACTGGGAAGAACTTCTCGGGGCACTTGATTCGCAGACGCGAGGCCTGATGCACGTCCCACATACTATTATTACTCTCTTCAAAGAGAAGATCGAACCGGACATGAAAAGCGTCCTCATTTGTGAAGGCGAGAAGTTTACCCCTTACCTGCACGATATCGTCGATGCGAGCCCGGAGGCAGACTATACCATCACCACAGGCGACGAAGCATACAAGACCATGCTCGAGTATGCTTTCGCCGGCAGAGAGAACGTCACCGTCCTTCACACCGACATATATTCGTACGGCTTCACCAACAGCCGCTACGATCTGATTCTCTCTGTTCCCAATTTCGGACGACGTCTGGTTGTCGATCTTGATCAGAAATTTATGTGCCGAGAGTTTGAGTTGGTAGCCGCCGAAAACCTGCTCTTCCACTTAAATCGTAGCGGCCGTCTTATGATAGTACTCCCCGCAAGAGCGACCTATGCAGCTGGCGATGTGAAACAGCTCAGAGACTTCATCCAGGAGATGTACCGACTTGAAGAAATCGCCGAGCTCCCTGTGGGGTCGTTCGACGGAACCGGGATCAAGACCTACCTCTTCTCCATCGCCACCGGTACCACAGATGATGTGACGGTACGAAGATACATAGCCGCATCTACTGTTACGGGCTCAGCAGGTAGGATTCCGAGAGAACTGAAGCTGAGCGAGGAAACCTTTGTTATGGCGTCCGAACTTGCAGAGCAAGGCGACTGGAACATCGATAAAGTGTTCGCAGCGCAGGATGCTGACTGGCAGAAGTTCATGGATGTAAAGAAGATCGCTCTAAACGATGTGGCCCAGGTATTCAGAGGAAAGAACATCCCGCAGAAGGATCCCACCGGCAACATCGGCGTAATCAACATCTCCAACCTTAAAGAGTACACCATCGACTATGACGGTCTCGATCACTACTCCGGCGAGGAGCGTAAACTCGTGAGCTATATTCTTGAGGAGGGCGATATCCTTCTTCCGGCCAGAGGCACGGCACTGAGGACCGCAGTATTCAAAAAGCAGCCATATTCATGCATCGCCTCATCGAACCTCATCATCATAAGGCCAAGGAAGGACCTCTTGAACAGCACTTATCTGAAGGTGTTCTTCGACAGTCCGCTGGGCACAAAGCTTCTCTCTTCGGCCCAGCAAGGGACTTCGGTAATAAACATCAGCTACCGCGACCTTCAGTACATCGAAATTCCTCTCCCGGAAATCGAGCGGCAGAACGCCATAGCTGATGAGTACGAACAAGAACTGCAAATATATCTGGATGGGATCCGGGAAGCCGAAACTCGGTGGAACTCGGTGCTGACCCGCCTGCAGGATGAACTTTAAGGAGGATACGAACTAATGTTAGGAGCAATCATCGGCGACATCGCCGGTTCCCGATTTGAATGGCATAACCTGAAAAGCAAGGACTTCGAGCTTCTCACGTACAAGTGCAAGCCCACGGATGATAGCGTGATGTCACTGGCTGTTGCGCAGGCGATCCTTGTCAGCAAGCCGGACTATAGTGACCTGTCTCAGAACACAGTGGAATGCATGCAGAGACTCGGCCAGAAGTATCCGCACGCCGGTTATGGCGGACGCTTCAGAGGATGGCTTTACGAAGACGACCCGAAACCATACAACAGCTATGGTAACGGTTCTGCGATGAGGGTTAGCGCTGCAGGCTTTGCCGCTACGAGCCTCGACGAAGCCATCATGCTGTCCCGCAAGGTCACAGAAGTCACGCACAACCATCCTGAAGGGCTCAAGGGTGCCGAAGCAACAGCGGTAGCCATCTTCCTCGCCCGGTCTGGGAAAAGCATCCTGGAAATCCAGGACTACATCTGCCGGCGGTATTACAAGATCGACTTCACGCTGGACGAGATCCGCAAGGACTACGACTTTGATGTTTCCTGCCAAGGCTCGGTCCCGCAGGCATTGCAGGCATTCTTCGAGTCGAACGGCTTTGAAGATGCCATCAGAAACGCCATCTCCATCGGCGGCGACAGCGATACGATCGCAGCAATAGCGGGTGGAATCGCAGAGGCGTATTACGGCATTCCGGTCGATCTCCGCAAACACGCGCTTACCTTCCTCGATCAGGAGCAGCTTTCGCTCCTGCTGGCCTTCGAGAATAAGTATCCGCCAGTCATGGAGAAGAAAGTCTCGGACAAGGTCAGCGTTCCCGTTGAACGCCCCGAAGATCGTAAGGTCGAGCTCGGAACTCGCGAAGAGATGATGGAGAGCGCAACAGAGGCCGCAGAAGAAGACGAAGACGCGGCCACCTTCTCTCCGGACGTCACTACAAGCCGGCAGCTTTATCAGCATCTCTACGGTGCTTGCGATATCCTTCGTGGTCCGATTAACCAGGATGAGTTTAAGAGCTACGTCACCCCGATCCTGTTCTTCAAGAGAATCTCCGATGTTTACGATGAAGAGTACCAGGAAGCGCTGGACTTCTCCGGCGGCGACAAAGAGTACGCCGAAGCGGAAGAGATGCACTCCTTCGTAATACCGGAAGGGTGCCACTGGCCTGATGTTCGCAACGTCAGTCAGAATGTGGGCAAAGCAATCTCGGACGCTATGAGCGGTATCGAGAAAGCGAACCCGGACAGCTTGGCAGGCGTGTTCAGTAGCTTCGATGACGCAACTTGGACCGACAAAAACAAGCTGACAGATGCAAGGCTCAAGAACCTCATCGAGCACATGTCTCTGATCAAGGTCGGAAATAAAAACTACTCCGCCGACGTCATG
>CAKQTC010000061.1 GCA_934274515.1 uncultured Clostridia bacterium | reverse complement strand
GGTTCAAATGGTGCAATTGGAGAAATAAAAGCCGCTGATCAACTTCTTATTGTAGGAACAGTTCTTGAAGCAAAAATTTCTGCACTATTTTTAACACCGTCTGCACGACAAATAATGTTACATTTTTCAAAAAGAGCAACAGATGCATAACCCCAAATAAAGTCAACATCGCCACCAATCTGACAATCATAGAACCATGCACGACCGCCATAACCAGTAGTAGAGTTTGATGTACCAATAAGGAGAGTATCCTGATAACTCATAAATTTTGAGTTATAAACAATTAAATCTGCGGCAGAATCAAAATAAAGAGTTTCAGCCTGAACGTTTGTATTTCCTTCAACTGCACGATTTGTTGTATTTTCAAAGTACATATTTTTAAGAACAAGATTTCCAGTTCCTTGCCAAATAAATGACTGACGAGATCGCTGGCCATTACCAATGTTCTGGCTATTTCTCCAATAAACATATGCAGCAGAAGAATCAGCATTACCCCAATCAAAATCAGAAGGACCAGCAATTGTTACATTTGCAGCACCATAATAGAAAAGATTTTCGTGATATTTGCCAGCAGCAACATTAATCGTCCACTCGCCAGTTGCATCTAACAATCGAAGATAGTTGAGTGCTCCTTGAATTGTATAGAAATTGTCTGATTCTGCAGAACCTACATTAATTGTATTATCAGAGATAAGCTGAGCTTTTTTTGTTGTAAATGTGTAATCTGCTGATACTGGCGTTCCTGTAATTCCTTCGAGTACAACTTTGTATGTTGAATTTGAAGTTAATTTTGAATAGCCTTTTTCATCATTATGAGGAACAACAATAATATTGTTACCATCTACAATAAGAAGTTGATCAGCGGCTTTTATTTCTCCAATTGCACCATTTGAACCGTTAATAGCATAAAGTTTTTCATTAGATGCAGAAATTTCATCTACCAATGCATCATCTTTGTAAATTTTAGCCTTTGCACTTTCACCAATTACAGGAACATCTGAAAAAGGAATTGAGATTTTATAATCTGCCTTTTCTATATTATTCATCTCAAAAACCACATTCGCAGTTTCGCCTTTATTGATTACCGCGCTAGCAGTTCCGCTGTACAAAACGCCGTCTTTTTTCAAGGTTAAAGTAAAGTTCCAGTTTCCTACAGGAACTTTTACGCTTGCTGCGTTTTTAAGGTCAGCATTGTCTGCCCAAGTACCAAATGTTTTTTCAGTTCCAGATGCATCAGTTCCTTTAAGAACAATGTCCGTAAGAACGTTGTCGCCTGTGTCAAAAGCGATTCGTCCGTATTCTGTTTCTGTCTGCGTTTCGTTAGATTCCGCAGTATCCAAAAATGAACAGCTTGCCGCGGAAAAAAGCAATACCGCAGAAGCAATTATTGACAAAAGTTTTTTCATTATTTATCTCCAGATTTTGTTTTAAAACTTAATTTCAACCTTCATGTCGCCAGTGTCGTCTGAACCACCAGAAGAACCGCCTTCACCTTCGCTTCCAGAAGTCTTTTCTTTTACAGTAATAGTACAAGTTGCTTCTTTTCCACCATCTGCTGTTTTTACAGTAATATCTGCAGTTCCAACAGCTACAGCAGTAACAGTACCGTTTGCAACAGTTGCAACGTTTTCGTCACTAGAACTCCAACTTACATTCTGATTTGTTGCATTAGTCGGAGCAACAGTTGCCGTAAGTGTAAGAGTATCGCCAACTTTAAGTTTAGCACTCGTTTTGTCTAAGCTAACTCCCGTAACCGACACATCGTCATCGCCATCATCATCCGATTTACAGGCAGTAAACGCAGAGCCAAATAAAGCGATTGCCGTCAAAACAGCCAGCGCTTTCCAAATTTTTTTCATAGAAAATCCTCCATTTTTGCAAAAAAAATCTACCGAGCAGCCGGCAGATTTCCGCTTATATTAAACTTTAAGCGGTGAATAAAATTTCATAAATATAAGTTCTGAGTAATTTTATTAAAAATTTTCAACACTTTTGACCAATTCCGTCTAAAAAAAACAATTTGTAATATCCATTATATAAAATATCACCGATATAACTATAAAATATGCTTATTTACACAAAAACCCTAAAAAAAATGATTATATTTTAACATTTTTAATAGCAGAATTTTACATTTTTAATTTTTTTTGGACAAAATATAACTTTTTATAACCTGCGTTTTGCTCACATAAAGCGCCCATTTTTTCGTTTTTTTTTATTTTAAAGGAGCGCACCGCAGCCACAAACCGGCTCTGCACGGTTCCGCTTGTGCTCCATTCAAAAGGCGGAAAACTTTTCCGCCCTTTGAACGCTCCGCGCCGTTCCGATCCGGGCTAAGTTTTTCCGTAAATGCGGCATTTTTTGCTTTCTGTTCTAATAGGAATATGATTTGTGTTCTAAGCGGAAAGGGCTTCCGGCTAGAGCTGGAAAAAACTTCCTGCTAAAAGAGGAAGAAACACTGTTATAATCAAAAAAACTGACAACCGCTTGCAATTAGATATTGCAATTTTTGTTTTTTTCCTCAAAAAATGTCAAAAGTTGACAACCGCTTACAATATATATAGTGAGCGAATCTGAAAAAATCAAAACATTTATCATCAATAAGCCTTCATTTTCCTCAAATCCAATTTTTTTAAAAGTTTGCGTTGCAAACTTTTTTACAGGAGAACAAAATGGAAAAAGAGCTCACTCCGCTCGAAAAATGGAACAGCCTGACCCTTGCGAACAACTTTATCTTCTGCAAGGTCCTCGAGGAAAATCCCGACGTCTGCAAGGAGCTTCTCGAAATGCTTCTGGA
>CAKQTC010000060.1 GCA_934274515.1 uncultured Clostridia bacterium | reverse complement strand
AAGGTGGCCGTTTGTCTGCACTCTTTCATCTCTATTTGTGCGGACGCAATGCGGCCGAATGGTTGATTAGCATGAAAGATATTCGAATAATTCGACTCCGTACGTTTGACAAGTTTGCCGAACGAATCGATGGAGCAAGCCCGAATCAGTACAGATCATTTTCTTATTACGACACAATAGAAGTATTCCCTGTAGAACACACGGGTAAGCATCCCTTTAAATCTGCATATGATAAGATACAAAGCATCAGGAAGGAATCAGAAAAGCAATACCAGTCTCAACAAATAATCCTTGCTATGACAGATACCAACAAGGACGGGATCTGTTGTTCATCTAATTGCTGCACTAACGATTTTTGGTGCAACAAGGCCGGCAAACCACTGCTTTTTATGACGATGATTAATGTTGCCCTTTCGGACTCCAAAACAAACGGGAGTCCCAGCATCGATGTTGCAATCAATCGGATAAAAAAAGTTTTTGCCGGAAAAGAATATTTATTGTACCTAACATATGAATGTAGTAGCCTTATTATATTCTATAGGGGTACAAGCTTTACAGCATATGCAAGTCTTATGATGGACTTAAACTACAAGGTCCCACTGGATGACAATTATATTATTGACTCCATTACAATTTATAGTTTTGCAAAAAAACTTTTATCAAATTCAGGCGACACATCCCTGTCTCAAGAACAGTTTGGCGCATATATGAAACTTGGCATAAATGATTATGCCTGTATAAAAAAATTTATCGACAATGTGAAAAAGGACAAAGAATTAGGAAAAGGACTAAAAATAAGTTGGCTTCTTGGTCGCAATGACATCGCTCTTTGGTATAATCATACAAATCTACAAACATTATATCGTCTGCGCGAAAAATGTCATGAAGAAGAAATGGATGACAAGATCATAACTTTCGAACTTTCTATAATGATAGGCATAAGTGAGCCTATAGAAAATAGTCTTATCTGCAATGGAATTAGAAGTATAGATAACTCAGAGCGTGCTGAACGTTTGGGACAGGAGTTGAATCAATTACTTGAAAAGGCAAAATACTCCTATCGGAAAATCTGCCAGAGATGTACTATTGAGTATGACTACGTATTTGAGAGTATATTGGAAGGCATTAAGTGTATGCTTATCTACGGTGAAAAAAATCAGATAGCGTCTGCCATTGTCCGTTGTGTTCTCCCACAATACAAAGAGTTTTTAGAATATTTAGAAATAATAGGAAAAGCCATACAGTCAACAAGCGAAGACTATGCTTACGATTACTCCGATGATATAAATGACTGTATTAATTCGTTTAACTTAAATATAACCGCGCTTATTAATAGCATTGCACATAGTAATAGACAATTTGTTCAAATCCCACACTGCAATATAACCTCATTTGAAATGCCTCCGCAAATCATTGCCTTTTATGGAAAAATTGCACGCATGATATCAAAGGCATTCAACGACAGTCCAGAAATCTTCTACGGAATTATGCTATCCCCTAAGCTTGTAGATGAATTAAATGTTGAATCTCTCATTAAAGAGGATATTACTGAGCCAGACCAGTTTCTTTCCATCAACATTAGTGAGAGTATGATTTACGATTTACAGCGAACCATTTGTGTCCTAGGACATGAAATGGCACATTATGTTGGAAACAATGGTCGATGCAGGTTGGAACGTGCGCAGCATATATGTATATATTATACCTATATGCTGCTATTCGACTTATTATTTGAATGTGGAACTTCTTCCGAGGGCAATCACATCGGTCAAAATGATTTACTTGAATGTTCTACTATACTTGTAACGGAACATTTCGAAACCATTTTACCGCAAAAGCGCGTGCAGGATATGTATCTGCGCAAGTTAAAAACGACTATTGAGAATATCTACTCGAAACTCTTTAATAATAACGATATCCGAAAGGAAATATTCCAAAATATCTGGCTCAAATACCAGCCTAATTCATATATTCTTCCACAGAATGATGATCTCCCAGACTTATCGGTGACAGCATGGGAAAAGGTCAAAAAACGTTTATTAGAGAACTGGGATTACGATTTATATAGTGCTGCAATTGACAAGATAACATTCAAATGGTTTCTGACCGATTCAAGTGCACGCTGGAAAGCAGATTTTGACAATGTGATAAAATACCTTTTCTCGGAATCATATGCCGATTTGAAAATGATTCTCCTTTTTAATATGACTCCTACAGATTATCGTTATATATTTTAGAAAGTGCTGGCGAAAAAAAACTATCAGGCAAATTCATCTGATCGAACAGAATTGATGCGTTATTTTTCTGTTGGACGTACACTATGCAAATTTGGAAAATGGGCACTATCTGATGACAAAGAAGCGCAAAATTTTCAAGCACGACCTGTTGGCGCTTCATATACCTTTGGTGACATTTTAGTATATGCGAGTGCTGCAATGTATAACCTTGAATCCGGGAATCTACTGCATCAATTCGTGGACGACATCAAATTTGACGAAGTCTTAGTAGGCTGCCTGTGCAACTATTTAAATGCCTGTGTTAAGAAGGAATCTGATTTTCTTAAACAAAGCAAAGAGTGCGCGATGTTGCGTAAGATATACCGCAATGTTCTGGATAACACCTCCGCATTGGATTTGTTTAAACTAATTATCACTACCTAATGCCTAGAATCTAAGTTACCCGCTTTTCATGCGCTGCTTACAAAAAAGATACCCATTTAATCTTTGAACGACTATCCGTCAAAAGGGCAGTGAAAAATGCAAAGTTTTTCCGGTCAGCAGTCAAGCGCTGCTGACCGCTTTTATGCAGCGAGATAAACGTCATGCAATGCCTCCCCTAGTAAGAGCCC
>CAKQTC010000059.1 GCA_934274515.1 uncultured Clostridia bacterium | reverse complement strand
GAGATGCTTGGCTTCCGTCAACCTCTTCCTTATTATAAGAAAGCTAAAATATTCCTTATGACATCCGCTTATGAGGGATTTAGTATGTCGCTTATAGAAGGACAGCAGAATGGTGTAGCACTTGTTGTAATGGATAGTTTTGAGTCTCTGCATGAGATTGTTATCAACAATGATAATGGTCTTTTGGTGAAGGATGGAAACATTGGTGAATTTACAGAGAAACTTAAACGCTTGATGACTGATGACACATTAAGGAATAGACTTGTAGATAGAGGCATGGAAACCTGCCAACGTTTCACGGTCAAGAAAGTCGTTGACAAATGGGAAACTATATATAACAACATGCTAAGCAGATAAAGACAATGAATATACTATATTTAACTTATGCCAATCCGGAGAAGGAAAATCGTGGAGACCACAGGTATTCTATGGACACCTTGCGAATCTTTAAGCAAGATTGTACTCATATACACTTGATTGTGATGGAAGATCCGGATAACCCATATGACAAGAATAATTCTTTGCTGAGTTCTTATTGTGATAAAGTAACTGTGGTGCCATTTAAAGCAAAATCATTGGCAAGAATGGTTTTGTCTAAGTATCCTGCTTCGATAGAGAACAGATATTCCAAGCACTTTGTAGATGAGGTGAAGAAAGTTCTTGATAACGAGCATGTGGATATTATTGTGGTCAATCATTTCAAACTTTCTTATATCATTGAGCATTTGAAAAGGTATCCACAAAAGAAAGTCATTATCACTCACGATATTGAGCAAGATTTGTCAAAGTCAGTATATCAGGGAATGGCAAACATCGCCAAGAAGATCATTTACTTCTTTGACTATATCAAGGTTCGTCATTACGAAAACAAATATATCAGACAATATGACCTGATTACGGCAATTTGTGATGCGGATAGAAAGTTTTTCTCAGATGCCACACACAAAGAAACAATCCTATTGACCCCGATTGTTGATATTCAAGGAATCGCAACAGAAAACGACCATAGTACTAAAAAGAAAAAAGAAGTGATTGTTTGTGGCAACTGGATGTGGGGACCAAAGTTGGAAAACTTAAAAATGCTCCTGGCAGCCAAGAACTTTGATACGCTTAAAGATGCTGATATACATGTGACTATCGTCGGTCATGCAGACGAAAAGACAATCAAAGAGGTGATGTCTAAACACAGTCATGTGACGATGACAGGCTCTGTCGATAGTGTCTTGCCTTATTATAAGGGTGCAGATGTTGCATTGGTACCAGAATTGCTTGGTGGAGGGTTCAAATTGAAGATTGCAGAAGCTGTTTCACAAAACGTACCGTTCATAGCCATCAAAGAAGCACTTACTGACGATGATATGAAAAATGGGGAGAATTGCATTTGTGTATCAACTTTTGAGGAAATGGTTGCAGCGACAATCTCGTTGCTGGCATCAAAAGATGCACTTGCAGAAAATGCGAGGACTATGATGAAAAAGAAATACAGTCTAAAGTATAATCAAGAAAAACTTATAAGATCATTGAAATGAACGTAAACGTAATAAAAAAAAGATATGACTCTCTTGATGCGGTAAGAGCCTTTGCTGCAATAGGCATAGTGATGATGCACGTATTGGGACACGTTCCATTGAAGACGAGTCAAAATTTCATAACAACATCGCTGATTCCTTTCTTTTGTGATTTCGTCATGCTATTTATGATAGTGAGTGCTTTTTCACTTTCTTGCGGTTATTACGAGAAGTTTAAAAGTGGCAATATCTCCATGAATGATTTCTATAAGAAAAGGTATATTCGTATATTGCCTTTCTTTGCCTTCTTGTGTGTGGTGGACTTGCTTGTCAGCCCAAGTATAAGTTCTCTTTACGAATTGTTTGCCAATATAACCTTGTGCTTCGGATTTTTACCGAATTATGGATCCATTACGGTGATTGGTGTAGGATGGTTCTTGGGTATTATCTTTGTATTCTATATGCTTTATCCTTTCTTTGTGTTCTTGATGGACAATAAGAAGCGAGCATGGATTAGTTTTTGTGTCTCTACATTGTTAGCAATAATAGCATTGACATACTTTGAGTCAGATAAATATGGAAATGTTCCTATTGACAGACATAATATTTTGGTGGTCGCTCCATTCTTTCTAAGTGGTGGTCTGTGCTATCTTTACAAAGAGAGTATAACAAAGTTTGTATGTAGCCAGAAAGTCATTTCTGGAATCATCGTATCAGTAATATCTTTGATGTTCTTTGTGTTTCCTTTATATAAGGATGGTAAGGTTGAACTCCTGCTAACAGAGGTGGGTTTATTCTCGTCTTGGATAGTTTGGACAATTGGAACCACCAACAAATTATTAGTCAATAAGGTGACAAAATATCTCAGCAGCATCAGCATGGAAATTTATTTGTCGCACATGATGATTTATAGAGCTGTTGAAATGGTACAT
Organism: uncultured Clostridia bacterium; assembly: GCA_934274515.1. Classification (GTDB taxonomy): domain Bacteria; phylum Bacillota; class Clostridia; order Christensenellales; family DTU072; genus CAG-1782. The sequence goes on along the minus strand of CAKQTC010000059.1, from coordinate 409 downwards.
ATTGAAAGGTATGTCAAGAATGGAAATATGCTGTATATCATAACTGTTATCCTCGTTATGGGGGGGCAATTTGCTTTGCACATATCATGAAATTTTATATACTTAAAAAGATTACGAGTAAATTGTCTTCATTCAAATAACTTTTAATTAAAGTCTCATTGTGGTTAACCCCTATGTTTTGTACATTTACGAATACTGTGTTAACGGAATATGGATGACTTTTTATAAAGAGGCAAAGAGTGATTTTGATGTGATTCAAAACAAATAACATGGATCTTATGAGAATAGTTGTAACAGGTACTCGTGGTATACCTAATATCATGGGTGGCGTGGAGACACATTGCGAGGAATTGTTTCCTCGCATTGTGTCTCGTGGTTTTGATGTGATGCTGATTCGCAGGTCGAATTA
>CAKQTC010000058.1 GCA_934274515.1 uncultured Clostridia bacterium | reverse complement strand
CAGCCCCCTCGCCGGACTTCCCGGCGCAAAACTTCATTTTTGCAGAGACGTTTTTGCGAAAAATACTTGACAGTACCGACGTTTTTGCGAAAAATACTTGACAGTACCCGAAAAAATGTCACCCTAAAGTAAAGGCCCTGCGGATATTACTTTCTCACCTCCGCGTGAAGAAAATCTCCCCCTGCTACGCAACAAGAGGAGATGAAAGAATTTTATTCAATTTATAAATTCTTTTGCTTTTTGCCTGTCTACTTAACAGAGGCAACATTACACTGAACTGCGCGGGGAATTGCCTTTAGTCTGGTTTGCAAGTACAAGTTGTTCCGGTTTCATCCGTTACACCTTCACATTCACATCGACATCCAGAGCCACAGAGAAGTTTTGCTTTTTGTAGTTCAGTCTTGTCTATGTGGATAATCATTGGCTTTTCGTACACAATAAACACCTCCCTTTCAATTAAATTCTTAGTTATTGGCGTGCCAACTTCTAAATCAAACTACATTTTTTATAAACAACGCATTATAGTACTTATTTAAGTTCATTTTTTGTGTTACAATTTAATGATTCTCTTATTTGTCTAATACTATCATCTAATGTGGCAAAGCTTGTATAATGCACTTCATAGAATGCAAACACATTGTTCAATGCACGAATTAAATTTGAAATACTATTGTTATTATAGGTGTTTAGGATAAGAGTTCGAAAACCATCTATACGAGAAATCTTTCTGACAAAAACATTTTTGTGATTATAATTAACAAAAACGATTACGATTTTTTCTTTAGAGATATTTTCAGCACTATTAATTCCAAGTTCTTTGATTGGAAAATAATAAGAAGCTTCTCGTATGCCGCAACGATATTCTTCATAATCTGACATTCTTGATGTACTATCGAAAAAATGCAATGATTCTTTTTTTACATGAATATTCATAGCAAATGAATAAACAAGACCTTCGCTTATCGGCAAAAAGTCATCCGCTATAAAGCGAAAGTTAGCATCAAGACAAAAATGCAATGTACACGTGGTCTTGCCACTTCCAGATTCCCCACAAAATGCAAAAATCGTATCATCAACTTTTGCAGCACTTGCATGTAAGAACAGCATATTTTCATTATCATTCATTACCATTTTATGAATCATTTGATCGAATTGTTTAATCCATCCAATTTTATTTCCGTATATCTTTTCGTGGTTATCAATTGTAAATATTACATTTGATTTATCCACGCTAATGTTTATCGAATGATTAAAACCGAAAATAATTTTGTCATGTGGTTCAATCACTAAATTTACATATAATTTACTAATAATATCAACGAAAAAATCACTGTTACTATACACAAATATTTCAGTGCAATGATAATTTAATAACAGGTTGTTATTCATTGTTTTCTACCAATCCTAGAAGTAACAATTCCTCAATACATTCTCTTACGTCCAACAGAACATTATTTTGCATTTCTTTATCTGGGCAAAACTCTTGTATGATTAAATCAACTATTTGCTCTTCAGAGAGAATACCATCACATAAACAAAATACTCGGTACGCTGTAGAATTCAATATTTTAACATCTTCCGCTAGGGGGTCATATAACACATATTCGTCTTCGATTTGTTCAACCATCAAATCAGTGCGTTTAATAATCATATTAAAGTCCTCATTATCACATTTCATTTATTATGCGTTTGTCAAATAAAAAAGATCAATTATGCCGTCTTTGTTGATAGCAATCTTCGCTATTTTGTGTTTCATATAAACATATTCACTCATAGTAAGTAATCTTTTAAAAGTTCGCATGGCCAATTCTTGTTTTACCAAACAAGTGTAGTTTTCATTTTTATCATGTTTTTCTCTTTCATAACGGATTACACAATTATTACAGCTGTTATATAGGAAACACTCTTTACATTTATCAAGGCTAATATCATTAATTAGCTTTATCGCCTCATTATAATAATGCACATTTGCTTCATCTGCTTTTCCTATACAATATCTTGAAAAATCCTTGTCAGTAGGGTTAGTGACTTCCGTGCAACAAGTCATATCTCCATTTGTATTAACAAATACTGCGTTTCCTAAATATCCACTGCATAGCCAAGAATTATGTAAAATGTCATAATCCATAGATGTAGAAATATTAAGATTGTTCGCATAAGTTTCTTTTAAAAGTTCGTATTCATCAACAAAATCTTTGTATGGCGGCGGTTGGATTCCACTTTTCAATGCCCTACCGCAAATAGATAATGGTTCAATATGAAGCTTGGAAACATTATTTTGTGTAAGCCAATCACAAAACTCCCTAAGGTGATTTAAACTGATAGATGAAACCGTAGATCTGACAGTAAATTTCACGTTTTTATATTGTTTATGAATATCAACTAATCTACTGGCGGGTAGAAATGAGGACATTCCGTCGCATCTTGGACGGTGAATATTTTGGATATCGGGCAAACCATCTAATGAAAGGCCAACTTTATCTAAATTGGAAAATAGCCAATGAATACGGTCATCGCTGTTCAACTGTCCATTCGTTTGAATACCAATATAGCAAGGTAAAGAATGTTTTTTGCAGAGGTCGCGTGCATAAGAAGTGATGTTTTCGATTACCCTCCAGTTAATGGTTGGTTCGCCGCCACCCATATAATTAATAACAACCGCATGAGAAACGCCGGCAAACTTTTTTATGATTGCGTTGCGAACAACAAATCGTACAACGCTTTTTGCGATTTCGAGATTCATCAGCCGTCCTTCGGTAGAAGCACATGAATAGCAGTAACGACATTGCAAATTGCAAATATCACTTAGAATGAGATATGCAGATGTCGCCAACAATGAACGCTCACTATTGCTTGTAGAAGGTTGTATGTCTGTGAATAAATTTGTAAAATCCGATGGAAGTTTAACGCATTTGA
>CAKQTC010000057.1 GCA_934274515.1 uncultured Clostridia bacterium | reverse complement strand
TACGAGCTGCTGCGGCAGCACACGCCGCCCAAGCAGCGGCGGGAGAACGGCCTGCCGTGGGCCATCTCGGAGGAGGTGCGGAAGGGGAAGTACGCCGCGCAGGGGATGCCGAAGCTGATCGAGAGCTATCTGCGCAAGCAGCTGCGCGTACCGGCGCACTACATTGAGAGCATGAAGCACATCCGCTACCTGCCGCGGAAGGGGGACTGCGCGGCGCGGATGCTGTTCGAGGGGGAGAGGTGAAAAAGGGGTAAAACAGCCACAGATCATCGTGTGATGATCTGTGGCTGTTAGCATAGCTTCTGTCAGTAAAATCAGGGCCTAAAGATTGCAGCAAAGCCGCGCCCCATGCTTTTACCAAATTCCCTGACGCCTTCGCCGATGATCTGACCTGCTTCAAGTATCCGATTTCTCGCTTCCCTGGCGGCTTCGATCGCTTTGTCCCTGATTTTCTGATGCACCTTAACAACGGTCTCGCCCACCTTGGAGCCTGCCATATAACCGACCATTCCGCCCACAAAGCTGCCAATGGCCGCACCGACAGGGCCGGCGATCGCACCGATAGAGGCTCCGGCCGCGGCTGCCTCGCCCATAGCGACCAAACCGCCCGCGACAGCAATCGTAGTCTGTTCCAGCTTGTCCAGGCCCTCTTTAATGGTGTACTCTCCAGCTGCTACTTTGCCGATGACCTTTATATCCTCGATCGCCACATGGACAATATTTGCGATGGTGCCCGCAGGTGTTCCTTTGGGAATGACTGTAATAATCCCTTTTTCGACGCCCACTTTGACTGCGCCGGCCGCTGCCGCCTTGATGCCGAAATCAGTTCCGCCCTTCAGGGCAGTTTCAACGACTTCCCTGCCTTTGATCTCCTCGTTATTCCACAGTTTAGCAGCAATATCAAAGCCGACGCTGATAGCCGCGCCCTGGAGCGCCGCATACCCTGTCTGCTTTCCAATGCCAATTGCCAGATCCTTTACACGATACTCGTTCCAGTTCAGCTCATTCCACTTTCCGCTCTGGGCCTCATCCTGCAGCCGCTTCGCCTGCTCTTTGGTCAAGGCACTGCTTGTTGTCCCATCGGGAGCTTCGATCACAACATCCGCTTTGACCGAAAGCCCCTCCGCTTGTCCCTCCGGCGCAAGCTTGCGCTGGCCGCGGTAGTCCCCCTTTTCAAAAGCCGCCTGCGTCGCCTTCGCATCTTTACAATACTTGGACTGGTATCTTCTCACGATTTTCCCGCTGCCATCCACGATGACAATGTCAACGGAATTCTTGGCGTAAGTCGTCCCGTTCGGTTCCAGAACTTTGGCACGGTATTGGCTTCCTGCCGCTTCTGCGTTCAAATTAAACGTCTGTGCATGATATTGCTCCGCAATGAGGCCATCCAGAGACGGATTCTGATTGACCGTTCCCGCTTTGGTCAAGATGGTTCTGTATAGGGAGTCATTGGCATTCTGCAAAGCAGTATCAAGATCGGCAAGATACCGGGAAGCCTCCTGCGATGACATACCGGAGACAGCTTTCTGCGCCTGAGATGCAAGCCAGCTCTCTTTACCTCTGCCGTCTTTCACTGCGGCGTCCAAAGACGCTGCTGCTCTTTCGGCAGCTTCAATAGACACGATGATATCGTTGGAGATCGCAGCAATCTCGTCGGCAGACTTTTCCGGCAAATACTCTTCCAGCTTCTTCGGCAGCCACTCCTCTGCGGGCTGATCGTTATGCTCCGCCCAGAAACTCACGAAATCCTCAAGAACGGGCTTCAGCTCTGCGCATTCTTCTTCGAGAATGATCGGGCCGCTTTCCTCGTCCAGAAGAAGCACACCGTCATACTGTTCATTCATTGTCAGCCTCTCCTCAATGTTCATCCGCCCGGTTTGCAGGCTTGATATCGATTTTCTGAATGGTTTTCTTGATCGTATCAATTTTTTCCTTCAATGTGTTGGAAATGGACTTGGTATCCCTGACCGTTGCGATCAGGCTCTCTGTGGTGATCGTATCTGTTCCGTCAATAAAAGCCTTCTCAATGGTATCCTTGACCACCGCCTCAAGATCTGCGCCGTTGAACCCCTCTGTTTCCTTAATGAGTGCGATAGAGTCAATGTTCTTGTTCCATTTGTGACGCTTCTTTAAGTGGATGTCCAAAATCTTTCTGCGCTCCTCGCCGTTGGGCAGATCCACGAAGAACAGTTCGTCAAAGCGTCCCTTGCGCAAAAATTCAGGCGGCATCCTGGAAATATCATTTGCTGTGGCAACGATAAAAACCGTATTCTCCTTTTCCTGCATCCAGGTCAGGAACTGGCCGAACAGGCGGGTCGTGACCTCGTTTCCGCCGCCGTCACCACTCACGCCCGCAAACGCCTTCTCGATCTCATCGATCCAGAGGACGCAGGGGCTGATGGCCTCAGACAGCTTCAACGCCTTGCGCATATTCTGCTCGGACTCGCCCACATATTTTCCCAGCAGCCTGCCAACATCGAGCCTTACCAGCGGGATCTCAAACAGGCTCGCAGTCGCTTTTGCGGTCAGACTTTTGCCGCATCCCGGCATACCAATGATCATAATGCCCTTGGGGACATCTACACCGAACTTGATGGCCTTGTCCAGATTGGCAAAAACGTGTGCCTTTCTGTGCAGCCAGTCCTTAAGATTTTCAAGACCGCCGATGTCATCCACCGTCTCCGAAAAATTCACGATCTCCAGCATGCCGGCTTTCTTGATAAACTGTTCCTTCTCCTTCAGAATAAGGAGCTTGTCCTCCTTATCGATGCAGCCGCCATCCTGATACGCCAAATTCAAAATCTGCTTGATCTGGAACTCATTCAGGCCCTTGAAGGACAGCGCGATATCATTGACGATATCCTTCTCAATGGGAATATCAATATCCCGGATAAAGCCATGAATGATGTCCAGTATCTCCGCTGTGGAAGGGAGCGGGATATCAAATACCGTGATATAGTTTTCCAGTTCCTTGGGAATTACCGTTATCTCAGATTGGATGAAGA
>CAKQTC010000056.1 GCA_934274515.1 uncultured Clostridia bacterium | reverse complement strand
TGGACACATTTGTGACGAATCCCAGCTATGGCGGCACCACCGGCGTCCGGTATAAGGCCAGTACCATGCACGCCCTGGGCTGGGTGCTGCGTCATACTTACCCGTTCATGGCCCTGAACCGCAGCGATTCCGACAACGAAGTGTGGAGTCGGGTTGCAGGACAGTTTGCCATGCGTGAAGTGATCAAACGCCTGGAGGGTGCGCAGTATGTACGCAGCTATTGGGATATGGATAACTTCTATTCCTTTTCCGGCGGTGCGCCCGCCGTATATTTGGAATATGCCCGATGGCTGGCTGCAAACGGCATTGCCCGCGCCAGCATCACCGGCAACATTACCGCTTCCAACCAGAGCCTGAGCGTTTCCGGCAGCAACTATATCGGAACGGTCAAGCTGACCACGGATGCCGATCTGATTCGGATTCCCAAATCCGTTGGAACGCTGACTGGCAACAGCGGCGGATCTGACAGCAGCTACTACTACGTAAAAAGCGGAGATACGATCCAGGTGACTTCCAGCAAGAATAAGTTTGTCATTTCCATGGAGTCCCTGTCTTCCGCCGATGAAGAAGCCAACTTCCTTGTAGGTGTTCCTTCTGTTTCTATTCAAAAGATTCTGGTTCCTGTCTACGGAGCCCCCAATGTTTTAAAGAGTGGAAGCGTTTCTTTTGAACTGAGCTATGGTGAGATTGCCGTTACCAAGAAATCCTCTGATGGGATTTTGCTGAAGGGTACGGTATTTGAACTTCTGAACAGTGCTGGGAGCGTGATTGCTACCGCTACCACCAATGCAAAGGGTGTGGCTACATTTTCCAGCCTTCAGCCCGGTACCTATACCGTAAGGGAAAAGACGGCTTCGCAGGGCTATAAGCTCGCGTCTGCTTCCCAGAATGTTTCTGTGGTTGCCGGTGTGACTGCCAAAGCGACCTTTACCAATGACCGGATTTCCGGGCGTATCCGGATTGTCAAGAAGGATTCTGTTACTGAGAAGCCCCTTCCCGGTGCTGTATTTACAGTGACCAGGCTGTCCGGGCCTGAATCGGACAATGCTTCCGACATCGGGAAGGTAGTCGCTACCATTACCACTAACGCGCAGGGCATCGCTGAAACCGGCCTTCTGCCCTGGGGCGAATATAAGATCGTCGAGGCAGGCGTGCCGGATGGTTACCTGGATGCTGGCTATACCACCACTGTCTGGATCAAATAATTGAGGAGGATACGAGATATGTTCAATATGAAACGCTTTCTTCACCTGATGCTGGCCGTGGTGATGCTGCTGACTTGCTTTCAGATTCCCTATGCTTACGCAGCGGATGACCCCGTAACCGTTACGCTGAATGTTACCAATACGCCTGTGCGCGGCGATGTTGCGCTGGAAAAGACCGGTATGCAGCTGGTTCGCTTTGCGGATGAAAAAGACTCCAGTGGCAACACCATCATGAAGCCTGTTTTCCAGAACGGATTCCTGGCCGACGCGGTCTTTGAGCTGCACGCCGCCGAGGATATTATCGGCAAGGAAGGCACGGTGTTTTACAAAAAGGATGCCCTGGTTGAAAAACTGACCACCAGCAGCTCCGGCGCGGTCAAATCCAAGGTGTTGCCCCTGGGCAAGTATTACCTGAAGGAAGTGTCGGCCCCGGACGGCTATGTGTTTGACAGCACACCTTATAACGTGACTCTGGCTGCCGTGGACAAAAAGACGGCGGTCGTTGAAGTTAAGGTTTCTGCTTCCAATACCTATTTGCCTATTCGTGTGACGCTGCGCAAGGAAAAGGAAAACATCAAGATAACCGAAACCAAGGAAGGCATGATCCATCAGACCATTGAAGTGGTTCCCGGCCAAGGCTTTGTGTTCGGCCTGTACAATACCAATGTCATCACCTATGGCAACGACCAAAAGCTGCCTGCCAATACCCTAATGGCAACCGGCACCACGGATACCAAGGGCAATCTGACCTTCTCCGGTATGTTCCCGCATGGGGATTACTATGTGAAAGAAATCTCCGTTCCCAAGGGCTGGCTGTTGAGTGCGGAAAAGTATCCCGTAAAGCTGGCCAGCGCCAATAAGGCAGCCAATGAAAATGTGATTACCGTGTATCTGGAAGATCCCATTCTGAATCACCTGATCTATACACCTGTCACCATCACCAAGAAGGATATTACCGGTGCGGAAAAACTGCCTGGAGCGCTGATTGAAGTGTATGACGCGGACGGCAACACCATCTACCGCGAATACACCAACAACAAGGGTGAAATCCCCAACATTCCCGTTGTGCCCGGCATCTACACCTTCAAAGAAACGTATGCACCCTCCGGTTATGCGCTGAATGTCGCTATCAAGACCTTTACGGTTTCTGCCGATGGCAAAGTCACCGGTGATACAGAGATCCGGGATGAACTGAACAAGGTGGAGTTGAAGAAGGTTAAGGATAACGGCGAGCCTCTACCTGGCGCGGTCTTCGGCTTGTTCGACGTCAAAGACACCAAGATTCAGGAGGCTACCTCCAAGGCGGACGGCTCCGTGGTATTCACCAGGATTCCCTATGGCAGCTATACCATCCGTGAACTGAGTGCCCCCCATGGCTACCATCCTTCCGAAAAGGCATGGAAGGTTGACATTGACGGCACCTATGTCAATCCCACCAAGGTGCTTGATACCGTTGAGAACCAGCCTGCGCCTGGCCGCATCAAGATTCTCAAGCAGGATGCACTGGATAAGCATGTGATTGCCGATGTGCAGTTCGATATCTTCGCTGTCGGCGCTGACGGTAAGCCCGGTGATTTGGTCGCTAAAATGACGACCGGCAAGGACGGCATTGCTGAATCTCCCGATCTGTTCCCGGCGGACTACATTGTGCAGGAGCATTCCCTGCCGGTAGGCTACGAAGGCGCGCTGTGGAGCGAGAAGATCACGGTGGGCATGGATGAGGTCATCACCCGCACCGTGACCAACAAACCGATTCAGGGCAAGATCCGCATCGTGAAAACGGACAGTGAAACCGGCAAGGGTCTGCCCGGCGCTGTGTTCACTGTGACC
>CAKQTC010000055.1 GCA_934274515.1 uncultured Clostridia bacterium | reverse complement strand
GGGTGGCATATATAGTCCCTCAAATACGTGAGTTTACTGACACTTCTAGTCTAACAGCCAGTCCTGCTGGTGAAGGCTATTTAGAATAAAGTTTACAGATTATATAACATTATAAATTTTAAAAAGATGAATGATAATCCTATTTCAAGTTCAACAATAAGCGTTCAAATGGCTTATGAGAACTATTTGAAAGAAAAATATATAGTCAATCGTAGATATCAGCGCAAGTTAGTTTGGACTTTAGAGGAAAAAGCTGCCTTTATAGATTCTTTAAGTAAATGGTATTCTGTTCCATTGTTTCTTTTTGCTTCTAAAGAAGAGCAAGGAACCGTTCAGTATGAAATTATAGATGGTATGCAGCGTTTAAATGCTATCATGTCGTTTATCGAAAATGAATATCCAATTGAAATAAATGGAAAGAAAGGTTTCTTTGATTTAAATACATTGGCTTCTACTAAATCCCTTTATGACCAAGGCATCATAGAGCAGCAAACACCGATATTAGATAGACAGGTATGTATTAATATAACTAATTATCCTCTTCCTTATTCAATCATCAATGCTGATACAAAAAGCATTGAGGCAATTTTTAGAAGAATCAATTCTTTTGGTAAACAATTGTCCAATCAAGAAATTAGGCAGGCGGGAGCAGTTGGAACTTTTCCTGACCTTGTTAGAATAATTTCATCAAAAATTAGAAATGATATATCTCCGGATTTGCTTGTGCTTAATAAAATGAAAGATATAAGTCTTTCCAATAAAAAGCTAAAATATGGTATTCCTATGGAAAATACCTTTTGGGTAAGACAGAAAATAGTAACAATACAGAATATGAGAGTTTCAAGAGATGAGGAACTTGTCGCCTGGCTCTTGGGCTATATGGTATTGGGTAACCAAGTAGAACCTTCATCTAAAGCGTTGAATGCCCTTTATCAATATGATGAAGATTCAAATAGTGATTTGGCTGTTTCTATGGAAACGGAAATAGCTCGTTTGGGAGAAAACACAATTGTTGGCTGGTTTGAAGCTGTTCATACAGAAATGTTAAATATACTTTATTTATCAAACAAAACGTTTAGAAATCTTGTTTATAATGATGATTATTCGGAAGGTTTGGTTCGTACATATCAAGTAGTATTCTTGGCGCTGTTTGAATTGTTGATTAAAGACAAAATGATAGTAAGTAATTACAACGAATTACTGAAATCGTTAGATTCTATAGCCTTGCATCATCTTAAAGGAATTTCCGATTCGTCATGGAAAGCAACCACTCGCTATCAAAAGATACAGGCAGTGAAAGGAATATTGTTGCCGTTTTTTAAGAAAAAGGTAGGAAGCGATGTTGCAAAAGAGAATTGGATATTTGAACTTGACAACATTATTAGATTGTCTAGAATAGAAGGAACACAATATGATTTCAAAATGGGGTTTCATAATTTGAGTACAGGAGTGTTTGATGAGGAGTTAGTGCAAAAAATAGTAGAAATATTAACTGCAGAGGTTAATAAAGGACCAAATACAAAGGGATATGTAATTGTAGGAATCACCGAAGGAGAGAAATCTTTTGAAATGTTTAGAAAGCATTATGGTACAAGTAAAGGTGAAAAGTTTGAAGGAACAGACTTTTTTATAACAGGCATACAAGATGAAATCAAAAAATATTATGGTGGCTCTGGGGATAAAATGCAGAATGAAATTTTGAAAACAATAAGAAAAGCTCCTGTTGAAAGTTCTGTCATAAATGAAATTGTGACAAACTTCAGGATGGTTAAGTATCGTGATAATGATATTTTAGTATTTGAACTATCTTCTCATAAGAATCCAGTGTTATATGACGATACTTTATATATCAGAAATGGAAATCAGACAAAACCTATTTCTGGTGTAAAAGCAACATTAGCTTTTTATAAAGATGTCTTTGGAACAGATTATGAAGGATAACTTAATTTATAAGTTATCTACACTTTGTATACAATACGATTATGCACCTAACACAAAATAAAAAGTATTCTTCTAATAAAGAAAATATAACTTTCTGGATTGGAGTCGTTACTTTTCTTAGTATTCTTTTAGGGTCAGCTTATACAGTTGGAAGATGGACTGCAGATAGGGAACATAAGGAAGAGATAATCTTGCTGAATCAGAAGCACAATAAGGAACTAACTGATCAAAAAATAGACTTCAATAATCAGATGATGGAGCAAAAGTCAATCAATCGTGAATTGCAGGAAAAATTAAATGACAGTTCAAAGAAAGGAGGGTCTAATGAACAATAATAGACTTTTTAAATTAGCTTTATTATGGCTTGTTGTAATATCTATGACTCTTCTTTATCTGTTTTATAATGCAACAGAACAGATTTCAACACTTGAGAGTCAGATAGAACAACGCGATACTTTGATTCAAAGGTTGTCTCATAGTAATGAATTGATAAAAGAATACTTTGACGTTAAGTATGATTCTGTTAAAAACGAAGAAACTTTTGTCTTAAAGGATTCTAAGAAAACAAGGGTAGAAGTTGAAAAAATGCAGACAATACATGATGTTGCATATATTAAGGATGAGGATAGATTTTACAAAAATGGGAAGCGAATATCTTCTGATAGCTTGATAAAAGAGTATAATAATCTTAGTCAACGTAATGCTGAAGATTGGAAGAAAATTGCCGAGAAATACAATTCTTTGGTTCACGAATACAATAAATTAGGCTCAAGACTTTCTGCTATAGAAGATAGCTTATGGGTTAAAAATCTTTTGTTGAAAAATACAGAGAAGTATTATAAAATCCAATTTAACTATAACTATAAAGGTAATCAAGTCTTTACCAATATAAGTTCCCCAAAATTGGATTCAGCATTAATGCTTTTAGATGTATACCGAGATAAGTTGAAATATAATCCAAAGAAAAAACAATGGATTATTAAACGATAAATTTATTCGACCTATACAGTTGAAAGAATTTAGAATATTAGAAACAATGAATATAGTTAAAACAGATATTGAAGGAGTACTCATTATTGAGCCACGTCTCTTCCGTGATGCTCGTGGCTACTTCTTCGAGAGCTTCAGCGAGCGAGAGTTTGAAGAAAAGGTTGCCCCAATC
>CAKQTC010000054.1 GCA_934274515.1 uncultured Clostridia bacterium | reverse complement strand
ACTTCTTTTGTAATTCTGAGCGTAATTTCATGATGATTGTCTCTTTTTTTTGAGTCAACCATTTTCAGTCCAATACAAGGAGACTGAACTTTATCCAGTATCTCGAGAACATGGCCACAAATTATGAGGAGAACGGCCAGACCGCCTGCGGTGTTCTGATGCGCAGTTGTATTCGCCGGTTGGTGGACTACAAGGGCAGAGCCATTCCTTTCAGCAGTGTCAACAAGGAATATCTTATTGGCTTCATCGACTATCTCAACAACGAGCGGTACGACTTTGACAAAGGTGATAAGAAGAAAGATTGCAAGCCTAGGAAACTGAGTGGAGTGTACAAGGAAGCATTGTTTGCCCGCGTGATGGTGGCGCTCAACAAGGCGGAGCGGGAAGGCATTATACTCAAGAATCCAGGCAAATCCATTGATGCCAACCTGAAGCCTCGTGCCGAGGAGAAAACCCGGGCATATCTCACCCTGGAGGAAGTCAAGAAGATTGCTGATACAGACTACCGGCCGGATAATGACGTCAAGCCTGCATTTATGTTCGCCTGTTTTACCGGTCTCCGGTACTCCGACATCTTCAAACTGACCTGGGGCGAACTGACAGTTGGGCCAGACGGAACGATGCGTCTTGATACCAAGATGAAGAAAACCGGCAAGGACATATACATTCCTCTCTCAGACAACGCGATTGCCTGGCTTCCCGAAAGGGGTGATGCCGTAGATAAGGCCCGCATCTTCTACAAACTTCCTGATCAGGTGGGAAACGCAGACGCCCGCCTGCACACGCTTACCGAGAAAGCCGGGATCAAAAAGCATGTTTCCTTCCACGTTGCCCGCCACACCTTCGCCACGCTGACACTCACATACGGTGCTGACCTCTACACTGTCTCAAAACTCCTGGGGCACGCCAATATGCGGACCACGCAGATTTATGCAAAGATCGTGGATGAAAACAAGCGCAAGGCAGTTAATCTTATCCCAGCCCTATAATCAAAACGAATTCGTTTCGATTTTCATGGATTTATTTGCTTGTTTGTATGTTTATATGTATATTTGCAACCCAAAATAAAAACAATGGCCGACAACAATGCGACATTAGAACAAGTTGACGCTTTCTTGAAAGAGTTTCAAGTTAAAGCAAAAGTGTTCGGCATAGATTATAACATCGATAAAGAGGAAAACCAGCAAACACTATTTGACCTTGAAATTCCTGCAAGCAAGCGTGATGAGTACATCCTGTCATTAAAACCGGAGGATTATTACCAAGGACCAGATATTAATGACTACGATTCCGAAGAGGGCGACGTGTGGATGTTTGGAATCGGGATAAAGAAAAGAGGACGGGGCAAAAAGATACCGATTTATATCAAGATTTATATCACCAAGGTTAATGGAGCCCCCAATTATTGTATCTCATTCCATATAGCAAAGTTTGAAATGACATTCCCTTATAAAACAACGTTATGAAAAGTCCTTTTACCGGCGGAAACGTCACGAAACATTTTAAGTACGAGACTTATACTTTCAGGAATGAAAAGTATACAGTCAAGAGATTCTATTATCAATGTGTCGATACTGGAAGAACTTTCTCCAATGCCGAAGTCGATGATAAGGTGATGACAGATTTGTACGCCCAGTATCGTGAGAGGCATGGGATACCCTCTCCTTCTGATTTAAAGAGCCTACGCGAAAAGTATGGCCTCTCTGCTCATGTAATGTCTAAGATAGCCGGAATCGGTATTAATCAATATGGGTTATACGAAAATGGCGAAATGCCAACCTTGTCAATAGGTTTGCGGCTGGCGTCATTATTTGATAGATTTTCTCTTCTAAAGAGCATTGAGAATGCTCGTGGAAAGCTGGGAAAAGACTATGCAAGAGTCAAAGATTTGGTTGAATCCTACTCCGAGCCTGTTTCCTATTCTATTGAAAAGGTGTACTACATTGATTTTGACGAAATAATGCCATTGGCTTTCCCCTCCATCGCACTATCGATGAAGAATTCCCGTTGGGCCACATGCAGCATATAAAAGATATGATTATGGAAGATCCTAATAATATTAAATTCAGGCTTGTCTCGATTTCTAACGAGAAAACCACAGCGATTCCTGAAGATTCAAATCTCGCTTCTATTTCAGAAGAATCTTTGCAGTTCCAATACAAGATTGGAACAATAATCAAATTTGCCGAGAATACAATCACCGTTATTCCCAGCATCAGATATATGTTCGAGGGGGCCGTCCTTTTTGAATCCTCTGCAGAGTTTAATTATTCCGTTCTTTCACTCGATGCGGTGATGGATGTGGATAAGGAGAATAAAAAACTGAATATGAAGGTTAATATTTTCCCCACTCTTCTTGGCGCAGCCTATAGCTCTCTTCGAGGGATTGTGTATGCTCGTACATTAGCAACTTCTCTCGAAAAGTATCCTATTCCGATGATTGACATCGATACTCTAATATCAAAAAATGGGATATCTGTCATGGAGTAATATTTGGCAAGAACAAGCTATCCTTCAATAGATTAAGAATGAATCTGATCGGAATTTCTTATTCGACTTGTTCATTCTTTTTTCTTGAACGGGAGGGAACAAATCATGAGAGCAAAAGAATTCATTGTAGCGAACGAGGCTACGCTGAAATACCACGCTGAAATCCGTCAGATCATTGACGAAATGCTACCCCTGCGGGCCAGCAAGCAGTTGACGGTGGACTACTACAACCGGAAACTGATTGCAGACATTCGCCGCCAGGGCTACCTCCTTGCAAAAGACCTGTACGAGAAAAACAACGCCATGCAAACGGACGAACCGGCGCAGTTTCAGATGAACGCCGATGAAATCCCGGTCGACATCGCCGCTGCCGTGCGTGAGGAGCTGTTCGAAGTCATCAAGGACGACAAGACATTCGGTTATCTCTACTTCCTTCTGGGCAATCTCCGGAACAGCCTGCGCCGTCAAACCCCATCGACTGTGTGCCGGACGAACAAGGAATCGTCGATGCACTGAAAATGTCCCGCGATGACTACCCGAAGGCCAATCTCTCCGAGTACCTCGACGACGACATCAACTTCGACCAGTACCAGGACCTCACCGAAACCGGTATCACGGATGAAGCGAAACTGCTGGATTGGTTCAACAACGCCTATCGCATCTACGATGAAATGCGACTGATCAAATCCAACCGGTTCCCCGTCAGATGTATATCCGCAGGATCATCCGCCACAAGTTCGTTCTCAAGAGTAATCTTCAGGTGGCGGAC
>CAKQTC010000053.1 GCA_934274515.1 uncultured Clostridia bacterium | reverse complement strand
GCTGTCCAGTTGTTGATTCTATCATTCAAAGTATTCACTTTGTTTTGAGTTTCTTCTGTCTTAGCCTTTGCTGCATTCACATTTACAGAAGCTGTTTGACGTGCATTTTCTTTAGCCGTTAATTCTGCTTTTGCACTGTTCAAAGCATTTTCTGCGTTTACTTTTGCTACTTTTGCTTCTTCAACTTTTTGATTAGCTGCTTTTGTGTTTTGTACAGCTTGGTTGTAAGAAGTTGTTGCCTGATTTACACGATTCTGCAATCCAGCACGTTCGTTTTCTTTTGCAGTTTTCTGGTTCTGTAAAGAAGTTAATACGTTTTTCTTAGCGTTCAGCAAATTAAGAGCGTTCGTTACAGCTGTGTTGTCCTTAGAGCCTGAACCAGATGCGTTGTTGACAGCGTTCTGTAAAGTTTTGTGCTGAGAATCTACAGATTTCAAGTTGTTGTAGTAGTTGTTGAATGAGCGTTCAAATTCTGATACTGTCATTTGAACTTCATTTTTCACTCCCGTTATACTACCTGCAAATTCTTGAACGTGAGCTGTAGAATAATAACCACCAGTACCAACCGCAAAACCAGTTACAGTATATCTGTTTTCGACAACATTTAAATAATGACCAACATCTGAAAATTTGTGATTGCCTGCGTCATATTCAGCCTTTTCCTCATCATACCAGCCACGGAATGGACTTCCTGCTGTATTGGCGTTTCCGTATCCCCACGCAAGGTTTTCTCCTGTCGGATACACTTCGGAGTGTTCCATGTGAGTTTTCGCATAATTTGCATTTGCCTGAGCGATTGCCATAAGTCTCATGCTGACTTTTAACTCTGGCAATCCTTCTTTTTTTCGAATTTCATTGCATTCTTTCATATAAGCAATAGAAGCCTGCATATTTTCTAAGCTAGTAGCATCGTCCTTTTGCCCCATATTTGTATAAGACGCTAAATCAGCTCTTATCGCATTCGAATTGTTCTTATCAAAAACCGGATCAACAGCAGCAGATGCTCCAATAGAATCAAAATATCCTTTACTTCCTTGATTCAATCGAGCTAGTTCCGTAGCATACTTCGCTTCAAAATCAGCTAAATTCTTTTTAGCTTGTTCCAACGGAGACATTGTCGAGTTAAAATCGTTTAAAGCCTTATCATAAGCTGTTTGAGCCTGATTCACTTCATTCTGAGCTGTTGCAATCTTAGCATTCAATTCTTTGATTGCTGCTTCATTCTTTTCTTTTTCAGCATTTGCCGCATCCAAAGAAGATTTTGCAGATTGTTCTTTAGCTTTTGCATCATTCAATTTGTTCTGAGCATCTGTCATAGCCTGCTGAGCATTTGCTAAATTTGTCTCGGCAGTTTCCTTTGTGGTTTTTGCAGTTTCATAAGCCAAGTTTGCAGAAGCCAATGTGTTTTCAGCATCTGTCTGTTTTTGCTGGGCAGTCTGTAAATCCGCTTTTGCAGTTTCCAATTCAGCTTTTGCAGTTTCCATTCCATCTGGATCTGTCATAGAATCTAATAAAGCCTGAGCAGAATCCACAGCTGTTTGTTTTTCTGTTACTTCAGCTGTTGCACTCTCGTAATCAGTACGAGCCTGATTCAAAGCATCTTCTTTAGCTGTCAAATCACTTTGAGCGGTATCTAAAGCTGTTTGAGCTTCATCAGCTTCCTTTTGTGCTGTATCTGTTGCTTCCTGAGCCTTTGTAGCATCTTCAGTTGCCTGATTATATTCTGCCTCAAGTTCTTCAGGAGTCTTCATAGCTGCTAATTGATTTTGCAAGTCTTTTAATTCAGATTTTTTGTTGACTAATTCTTTCTCAGCTTCTTGTTTTGCCTTTTCTGCTTCTTGAGAAGTTTTTTGTTCTGTGTTCAAATTGACTGTCATTTGAGCAATCTTAGCTTCTAAATCCGCAATTTCATTCAATAAAGACTGTAAGCTTTCATCAATATAGCCATTTAAAGCATCATAGCCTGTTTGTACTACCGTGTTTTGAGACGTATAAGCATTGTTTGCTTTTTCAGCTTCTAATTTTGCGGCGTCTGCTTCAGCTTTTTTTGCATCTACATCTTTTTTTGCAGCATCTACTTTTTCTTGTGCTTCTTTGATTTTTTCTTCTAATAATTCTTTCTGTGTTTTTTCAACTTTGACTTCTTCTTTTTCGGCTGGAGTTTCTGGATCTGCTGTAACACCCTTTGCGAATACACTCATTTGTCCAGCTTGCGTAATCACCATACTGGCTGTTGCCAAACTTGTTAATGTTTTCTTGTTGTTCATTTTTTTCCTTCCCATTCCCTGTTATAATCTTTACTTTTGGAATATTTCATTTTTCTTAATTCTTCAGAAAAATCTATAACTTCTTCTAAATCTTTTTTGTGAAGTTCTCGCAAGCTTTTTCGCAGGCTCTCAAGGACCTTCAACTCTTCTAAAGTTAGTTTTTCCATATAATATACTCCCTAAGTATCTACAAGAAACATTATAGTATCTTCAATACATTAGGTCAATTCCCAATGTTGATTTAAGATACTTTTATTATATATAATTAATAAACAGTGAGGCATATTACAATGAATTATGAAATTGGCAAAAGAGTTAGGAAAATACGATTACAAAAAGGAATTAGCCAAGAACAGTTTGGTGAGCTAATTGGAATCAAAAAAGCAGCAGTATCAAAAATAGAAAATGGCGATAACAGTTTATCAAGAAGCAATCTAATTTCTATATGTAAACAATTCAATATTAATGAAGAATGGTTGTTATATGGTAAAGGTGAGATGTTTATTCCTGAATCTAGAGAAAATGAAATTCGAAGATTCTTTGAAAATGCCATGTCGTCTGATACTGATTTAGCAAGGATTCAACGCAAATTCATTAATACACTCATTTCCTTGGATAAAGAAGAATGGATCGTGCTCGATCGATTTATGAAGAAATATCATTTTAATCAAAAATAATGTCTATAAGCTGTCTAAGACAGCTTTTTATATGTTAAAATGGTATGGTTGGAGAAAATAGTTTATGAATATAGTAGAAAAATATGGTGGAACCAGCGTTGGAACCATTGAACAGATTCAGGCCATTGCGCTTCATGCCAAACACATGAAGCGGGAGTTTAACACTTGCCAATAACCAAAATAGTCAAAAGTCGTTTAGGTACGGCTTTTTTTATGTCAAATTTTTATTTTTATATGTTGTATGTGTTGTATTTCTATGATATAATAAGCTAAAAGGATGGATTCCCTATGAAACTTTATTATGACAAACGGCTCAAGGACCCTACTTACTATATTCAGCAGGGTTT
>CAKQTC010000052.1 GCA_934274515.1 uncultured Clostridia bacterium | reverse complement strand
TTTTTGCATATATCCGGTTTTTTCTTGGTTACGAAACGCCTTTTGGGGGAAAATTCGCAAAAAACCGCCGCTTGATAAATTATCAAAGTCACGAAACAAAAAAAGAGGACGCGCCGTAAAATTTCATTACGACACGCCCTCCTCGGGTGATCCGCCTGGGAGCAGAAATTTGAAATACGATGAAATAAGCATGAAATGTCATAATGGGTATAATTCGCTGATTTAGTGCTATGTATTTTCAAAGAAATCGCATTGTTCCAAATCGTAATTTCATTCTTGTTTTCTTAGATTTTATTTTTGCAGACAATTTGCAGACAAAAATTTGGTAGCATCGGTCTAAAATATTAACGTTGCATTAAACATAGCAAAGCTCTCCTTATGGCAAAAATAGCACGTTCATTATCAACTAAAGCCGACCAATATGGTCGAGCTGAAATCCTTTTCCGATTAACTATTAACCGGACTACCCAACTCAGACTTAAAACTGGCTTATATATGTCCGCCTCCCGTTTTAAGAATGGTGAAATTGTAAAACCACGAGCTAACCGAAAAGAACTGGAAGAACTTCGGGAGGTGGAGGGTTCTTTGGTTTCTCTTGAACAGTTCCTATTGAGACTGACCGAAACCACACTTCACGAAAAGCTCACAAGGGATTTCATAACTGAACAGATTGACCGATGGCGCAATCCCGAAAAGTATGCGCCGAAAGAGGTAAAGTCGAAGAATCTGTCATTCGATAATATTATAGATGAGTTTCTCAAGCAGAAACAGTTGTCGGAACCACGCGAGAGGCATTATCGTGTCCTTCAGCGCGCGTTGCATCGCTTCGAGATGTATCAGCGTCTTACTGGAAAGAAATCTTACAAGTTCTCTTTCGACACCTGCACAACAGAGGATATCTATGCTTTCGAGGCTTTCCTTCGGGTTGAGCCGGAACTGTATGACCAGTATCCTAACATATACAAATCTTCCCCTTCCATTACCCACAAGACGCACAAGGTCAAGAGGCCAAAGCCGAGAGGCGATAACTACATGGTGACTTTTACTAAGCGTTTCAAGGCTCTGTTCCATTGGTGCCATGCGCAGGGAATCACCATGAATAATCCTTTTGCAAAGTATGTGAGTTCCGTCTATGAGAAATACGGCACTCCTATCTATATTAAGGATGAGGAGGTGTTGCAGCTTGCCGATTTCGATTTCTCGCATAACAAGCATCTTGACACGCAGAGGGATATATTCATTTTCCAATGCTGTATAGGATGTCGCGTGGGTGATATGATGAAGATGACTCCTGCCAATGTAATCAATGGCGGCGTGGAGAACATCGCCTCTAAGACCGCAGAGGAACGCCCTGAAACAATTCGTGTTCCGCTCTCGGACAGGGCGCAGTTCATCATTGACAAACACCGTGAAGAAGTCAAGGATGGTCGGTTGTTGCCATTCATATCCCAGCAGAAATATAATGAGGCAATCAAAGAAATATTTGAAGCAGCAGGAATAACACGACTCGTCACACGCCTAAATCCAACAACCGGCATCGAGGAGCAGGTGCCAATCAATACCATTGCAACCAGTCACATGGCCCGACGAACCTTCGTAGGTAACCTTTATAAAAAGGTCAAAGACCAGAATCTTGTAAGTGCCTTGAGCGGACACTCAGTAGGCAGCAAGGCTTTCGCAAGATACCGTGAGATAGACGAGGACATGAAGCGTGAGCTTGTCAATGTCATGGGATATTGAAAAAGATACGGTTATAGCATAATATTTGCTAAATTTGCATTATGAACAACGAAAATCATAACACTGAATATAAGCGGATTTGGAAAGACGAGTACCTTAAGTGGGTATGCGGCTTCGCTAATGCGCAGGGTGGAAAGATATATATTGGCATTGACGATGATATGTCGGTCATTGGCGTTACGCATCTTCATCAGCAGTTGGAGGATATTCCCAACAAGATTGTGACGATGTTGGGTATCGTTCCTTCTGTCAGTCACATCGAGCGTGATGGTAAAGATATAATCGAGATCGACATTGAGCAGTCCAACATTCCTATCTCTTATAAAGGCGCTTTCTATATGCGGAGCGGCGCAACCAATCAAGAGCTGCGAGGACTGGCTTTACAACAGTTTCTAATGAAGAAATTCGGCAGAAGCTGGGAAGATATGCCCTGCTATGGTGCTACGATTGACGATATAGACCCGGAGGCAATCTGGTATTTCTTGAAGAAAGGTATCAAGGAGAAGCGAATGTCTCCCGATGCTGAGAATTCCACGCCGGAGGAAGTCATCTCAAATCTTGGACTAATGGAGGATGGCGTTCCTTGCAATGGTGCCATTCTGCTTTTTGGCAAACATCCACAACGGCATTTCGTTACATCTGCTTTCAAGATAGGTCGTTTCGGATCTACTAATTATGACTTGTTGAGTCAGGAGATTGTTGACGGCAACCTCATACAGATGCCGGAAAGAGTGATGCGTGTTCTGGACGAGAAGTATCTGATACGCCCTATTCACTATGAAGGCTTGCAGCGTGTTGAGCCGCTTGAACTTCCAGAAGAGGCATTACGAGAAATCATCTGCAACTCGATAGTTCACCGTGACCATCAAGGCACATGGACGCAGATGAGCGTTTATGGTGACCATATTCGGCTTTGGAATGAAGGAAAGCTGCCGGATGATTTATCCGTCGAGAAGCTCATGGGCAAGCACACCTCTCAGCCTCGTAATCCGAAAATGGCAGAGGCGTTCTATCGCGCCGGATTCATCGAAGCATGGGGTCGCGGCATTGAGAAGATTGTCAACGGCTTCAAAGCCGATGGTCTGACTCCGCCCACATTCTCGGTTGAGCAGGGAGGCGTTACCGTCCACATTCCCCGCGAGAAATTCGTGGCAATCAATTTGGGAGGAACAATCGACATCAACCAGTTCAAAGGTTCAGAGAAATCCGATACAGACCGAACCAAAACCGAACCAAAAAGTGGCCAGAAAAGTGGCCAGAAAAGTGACCAGAAAAGTGACCAGAAAAGTGACCGGAAAATAATAGGAATTTTAAAAGAGAATCCCAATACTACGATTCATCAATTGATGAGTTTGATGCAGATGTCTGAATCTGGCATCAAGAAAATTTTGAGGAAACTGAAACAAAAAGGTGAAATCCGCAGAGTGGGTTCCGACAAAGGCGGTCATTGGGAGGTTATCGACCAGCAATAGCAGAAAATTCTACAATACTTCATCTTTAATCCGGCAATTCGATAGTTCGCGTTGTCGGATTTCTTTTTCCTGACTTCGTCACTGAAAAACAGAGTATTTTATAAGCGTTTGAATGATAATATTTTGTAAATTTGCGTACCCTT
>CAKQTC010000051.1 GCA_934274515.1 uncultured Clostridia bacterium | reverse complement strand
TCCTGGAACACCTCGCCCACGGCCTCCAGCATCCCCATGCACTTGTCACCGACGATGAGCTAATCATTGTCTGGCAAATTTTTCTTTATTCTGTGCAGCGTGCATCTCGCAAATATACAACAAGCGCAACACGCCCTGCACAGGGCAAGAAGCAGAAGACAAATGCCCACATTATTTAGTAGGCTGTCACTTCAGAAAGAGGATTTACTATGTTGATATATCTACAAATTATAGAAACCGACGAAGACAAATCAAAGTTTGAGCAAATCTATGAGGCATACCGCGGTCTGATGTTCCACACCGCATTCAAATTCCTGACGCACGAGCAGGATGCCGAGGATGCAGTACATCATGCTTTTGTTAAGATTGCAGAAAACATCACTAAAATATCCGAGCCTGTGTGTCCAAAAACGAAATCGTTTGTCGTTACTATAGTTGAGAATAGAGCAATCGACATTCTCCGAAGAAGAAAACGGCATCAGGAAATTCCTCTGGATGCCATTGCGTACGGCATACCTGTACATACAGAGAATGAAGACACGCTCTCCGAACTTATCCTAAAGCTTCCAGCAAAACAGCGCCAAGTAATATGGCTGAAATATTATCACGGGTATAGCCTTCGTGAAATAGCACCCATGCTGAATATAACCCTTGCCGCAGCAATCAAAGCAGATCAGCGTGCCCGGAAGAAGCTGGAGACATTATATGAGAATGAGGACTGTAAGCTATGATCACAGATGAAATGCTCCGTTCTTCTGCCGCTCGGTCAAGCGAACTGTTTGCACATACTATCACTTCTGACTACGATCCTGTGCAGCAGTATGAACCTTCTGATTTATTTGAAAAGAAAATCAGAAGGCTTCTTCACCGCGCAAAGCATCCCTATTTCTATAGGGCGATACGGCGCATCGCCTCCATATTCCTCGCAGCCATTCTCGTCGGCAGTATGTATTTGGCAGTTGACATGGAAGCAAGAGCTGCATTCCTTGGCTGGATCAAAGAAGTATATGAGCATAGTATTGTATACCGCATTATGCCAAGTTCCGCGGCAAAGGACTTGCCTCATTATGAACTGACATGGCTACCGGATGGATTTGACGAGCCAGATATTTATGAAAATGAAACAGTATATAGCGCCCTTTATCAAAATTCCAGCACCGGAGAAATCGTAATATTCGACTACTATCGTCTATCTAGCGAAGTTCAAGCAAAGCTTTTTACTGACCAACAGCCAGAGCATGTCCTTGTCAATGGCATAATCGCAGATTTTTACGCAGCTTCCAGTGATTCAGAATCCAATAACTTACTCTGGATCGATACTGAAGCAGGAGTTTTCTGTGCCATAGACAGCAACCTGAGCAAAGATGTTATCTTGCATATAGCGGAAAGCATTTATTTAGTTACTATTACAAATTAATATTTCTTGTCCAAAAAAGCCTCCTTTCATCGTTCTAGAAATTAGGAACAATGAAAGGAGGTGTTTTTTACGAGAAAGCGGTCGACTGCTCTGCTGCTTGTTCTTTTCATGATGATCATGACAGCAAACGCAACATTTCGTGCAATTCGGGTCGTTCCTACACTTACTTTTTCCGGCTCAACAGCCACATGTGATGTGGTCATTACGGACAGTGGTAAGGTAATTGATGCGACCATGGATCTTTGGTGCGGCAATACGTTGATTGATTCATGGTCTGGTTCGTCAACTTCTCGCTTGATTCTGAGTGGAACGCATAACGTAGTAAGTGGGCAAAAATATACGCTCACAGTAAGCGGTAACATTAATGGTGTTACTTTTGATGGACCTTCAATTAGCAAAACCTGCCCCTAATGGTTCTTTTAAATATTAGTATACGAGGTACAATCTATGGGACATAACGGAGAAACTAGATGCGTCTGCTGCGGCACGCCGTGTCAAGGCTTCAAAGGGCCTGACGGTAAGATTTACTGCTGGGATTGCTACTACAAAATTTGGGGAGACTACCCCGAATAATCTTTCCTCCTATTGTTGCAAATGAGCTGATAAGCGTCGCTTACCAGCTCATTTGTACATCCATGCCTTTATATAAAATCAGTCCTCTCTGGAGAACTAATATCCATAGCACACCATTATCAGCATTTTGGATTTCTTATGTTTCTTGGCTATGTAAGGTTCTCCCCTTTTTCATGCTTTTACCGCAACAGTTTTCGTCTCTTATTACACGATATTAGTAGGAATACACCCCCCACCACGAAAACACCCACATTGCCTATCAGCCAATCTATACCTTCCCAATACAAGCGCTAAGAGTTTTCAAAACGCAAGACTTTAAAGTGTGCCTGTCTCCTGATAATTCATAACATAAAAGATATCCTTTCTGATTGCCCCGTTTCGATAGGCATCTCTATCGACGCCGCCGGAATCATATCTGCAAATCTCAGCTGGTAAGGAGGAGTACATATCAAGCTGCCGCAGTCGCATCCGACGCGCTTCACTTTATCAAATATAAATATTATGGTTGGGAGGATAACCTCATGAGAAGAGCAAAGAAACTCACCGCATGGCTACTTACCCTCGCCCTAATACTCACCTTGCTCCCGGTATCGGCCCTTGCCGCAATACCCGGCACGGACGACCAAGACAGCCGCTTCAAAAACATGCTCCTGCACAGCGCTGTCAACCGCCGTCCCATCTCTACCTATCAGTACAAGGACAGCATCAATTACTTCCAAACACCTATTACCATTCAGGATGGTACGGGTACCTTGCCGTCAACGCCTGGCAAGCTGGAGTGGACGCTGCTGACCTTTGCCATTGACCGCAATCAGACCGGCGATCTGAAGCTCTATAAGCTCGACACAGAGCGGTTGGAGGATGGACAGATCCCGCTCGTGCCCCGCGACGACGACCCGGATGCCCTGGAGGACTTCCTCATTCCTCTAATCCCCAGCACAATCGACCCCGTCAGCGGAGAAGAAATCGAACACCCCGTCTACCTCTCCGCCAAGCGTTTTCTGGACAATATCGATCCACCGGGCGCTCGGGCGAGCGATGTGGTCCAACTCGCGCAGGGCTTTGACCGCGCCGAATTGGATACCTGGCATTATGAGGATGCACTTGAGGAAGTCATCCGAAATGCCAACATCTTTGGCCGCGACGGTCTGCCCTACATGCCGCCCGAGGAACCCGGCGATAGTAATGTCGGTACGCTTGCGCTCGCAGGCGAAAACGCATATGAGACCGCATCTGACACAGCGCTCACGGATGACATCGTGCCTGAAGTCAACAGCATTTATGAAACCTCTCCCGACGCTGGAACAGTCATCGCTCCCGCAGAGGGTGCAGCAGGCGTGTCGGAGGATCGTGAGGTTTCCTATTATGACGGTGTCCGCTT
>CAKQTC010000050.1 GCA_934274515.1 uncultured Clostridia bacterium | reverse complement strand
AGTCAAACCAAAAAAGAAAGCATTAGGAAGTGCAAGTCGCATCTTTTCTCCAAGGTCACCTTCCTGGGTACGGTGAGCTTCATCAACCATCACTATGATATTATCTCTTGTATTAAGAGTTTCTGTAACATCGCCAAAACGGAAAATAGTTGTAATAAGAATCTTTCGTAAATCACTCTTGAAAAAGTTTATCAATTCTTCTTTTGTTCCAGCACTATCCAGGTTAGGAATGTCAGCTGCATTAAAGTCCCCGGTAATTTGAGTTTCAAGACTTATACGGTCATCAACTACAACAACAGTTGGATTCTTCAACTCAGGAATCATTCTTAGTTTCTGAGCTGCAAAAATCATGAGCAAAGATTTTCCTGAACCCTGAAAATGCCAGATAAGACCTTTTTTTGGATAGCCAGCTTTTACACGTTTAATAATAAGATTTGCACCTTCAAATTGCTGGTAACGGCAGACAATCTTATAAAGACGTTTCTTTTTATTAGTTGCAAACAAAGAGAAGAACTGGAATATATCCATAATGTGTTCAGGGGTAAGCATATCAGCTACATCAATTTCAACATCTTTTAGAGTTCCTTCAGTTTTATGTGTTGCTGTATGCCATGGTCCCCATTTACTAAGCGGAGCATTTATTGCACCGTAGCGGAAAGTCTTTCCTTCTGAAGCAAAATTAAATACGTTGGTACAGAACATCTGCGGAACAGATTTCTCATAATCTTGAATATCCTGTGCTCCATCAAGCCAAGTAATAGAATCGCGGACCGGAGTTTTAAGTTCACCAATTACAAGTGGAAATCCATTTACCAATAGAACTATATCAAAACGCTTTCCACCTTTTTCCATTGGATAAACCCATTGGTTAGTAACAACATATTCATTTTTAGCAAGTTCTTCTTCTGTCATTGTTCCAAAGAACTTAATAGGAGTCATACGTCCATCTTTACCAAATGGAAATGAGTTTTCTTCAAATATCAGTTTCTTAAACTTTTCATTCTGACTTACAAGATTATGCTCTTTAGTTGTATTGATTAATGAACGGAGCTTATATATTACCTGGTCTGCTCGAGTTGGATCTTCTGCAATTTCTGGATTCAAGCGAATAAGAGCAGCTTTTACCATAGATTCAACAAGCACTTCATTCTGAGCTCTTGGAAGTTCCTCAGCTGATACATAGTGCAACCAATTCTGCTGGAGTTTTGTTATCATCATTTGTTCTATGGTATTGTCTTCGTTAAACATAAGCTTACTCCTTTAATCCGGAACGTGTTTAATTATTCCAGTTTTTTATACGCGTTCTTTATTACATGTACAAAAATTTTAGTTTTTTGAACATGTTCCGGATCTTATGTTGAAAAAACACACATTCTTCAACATATTATTGCTTACGTGTTGAAAAAATTCAAATTTTTCAACACGTTATTTATATAAATCAGCCTGATTGATAAATAATTCAGCCAATTTATCATTTATATAATAATTACTTTTTCCTATTTTTGTTTTAGATAGAAGTCCCAGGTCAACAATATCGTCAAGGTATTTTGCAGCTGTAAACCGACTTACCTGTAAATCTCGTTCAAGGTGTTCAATTTTGGTATATGGATGATTAAATAAGTTATTTAAGAGTTCATGACTATATTTTATTCCAAATTTATCACGAATTCTAATTTTGTATTCATCCATTAAAATCTTAATATTCTGAATAAGAATTACGGTTTCTTTTGCAGTCTGTTCAATGCCTTTAAGCATAAACATGATCCAGTTTTGCCAATCCAGCTGATTATGACCTTCATTATCACGGATGCGTTGAATCAGTGCATAGTAATCACCTTTATTATGTGTGATATAGCGACTTAAATACAAAATAGGAAGATCCAACAAATCATTAGCTACAAGATATAAAACACTGATAATTCTTCCAGTGCGGCCATTTCCATCATAGAATGGATGTATGCTCTCAAATTGATGATGAATAATTGCAAGTTTTATAAGAGGGTCCAACTCACAAAAATCAGAATCGTTTACATTTATAAACTTTTCTAGATTTGTCATACATTGTTCAATTTCTTCTTTTGTCTGCGGAGGAGTATAAACAACTTCATCTTTTCCATTTTTTAACTGAGTACCTGGTAAGGCTCTAAAGCCGGCTCTATTTTCTTCTAGTTCTTGTTGAATCTGTTTGATAACAGCATTTGTTAGAAGCTTATTTTTTCGAACAAGATTAAAACCTGCGTGCATAGCTTGTCTGTAACGCAAAACTTCTTTTGCAGCGGTCCTTTCAACAGTTTTCTTTATATCGTCTATCTCTGAATCTGTTTTATAAAGATCATCTTGAGTTGTAACAATGTTTTCAATTTCAGAACTGTCTTTTGCTTCCTGCAAAACAAGAGTATTCAAAAGAATGTTTTCGTTTGGAATTGTTTTTGCAACACCTTTCAATTCTGCCAATGCACGGCTCGCATTACTTAACTGTTTGAGAATCTCTTTTGTTTCAAGTTCCATTTTTAATGGTAGCTCTGGAATGTTGTATGAAGAAGTCATTTTACACCTCCGTTATTTAAGACATTACCATCATCAAATTTTATATTTTTCAATTGTACATCTGTTAATAATGTATTGGTTGTTCCATCTGAATTTTTTACTAATAAGCAAGCATTACCATCTTGTTCGATTCTTAGCTCTTGTAAATCCTTTTTAATTGGAATGTTGTATTTCATTTTCGAAATCTCATAGAGTGAATCTTGAATTAAAATATATTTATTAGAAAAATCTGATTCTCCTATTAAAACGTCTTTTTTATCTTCAAGGGAAATTAATGAGTTTAAGCTATTAGTCCAATCTTTTAAGGTGATAAATACGGATTTATCACTGTTATAAATAGATTCCATCCTAATAGGAATTCTATTTTCTCCAAATTGTTTAATTAGTTTTTCTCGCGATACTTTTGTAAAAATAGGAGTCACAGTCCAATTATTAAAATCTAGATATATACTATGTATATTAACAATAATAGTTTTTACTCTTCCTTCTTCATCTTCTTCTGTAGAAGGACGAATATCATACAAATCTATCGGTTTTCCGTTTGGATTTTTATAAGTACCATCTGCATATTTTACAGCATTTCGGGTATAACCAGTTGCAGAAGCAAAAACACCTCCTTCGAAAGGTAAATCTATTAGACCTCCTTCTTGCTTTTGAACATCTGGGCGTCCTACTTTTTCATTGCGAAGTGTGTAATCTTTTGCTTCTACAGATTCTTTTTCATCTTTTACACCATCGAGCTGATATTTTTGTTGTGAATAAGTTCCTTCTCTGAATTGATTGTATTTTATATCTGAATTCTTATTTACTATTTTCAACGCGGCGGTTACTAAT
>CAKQTC010000049.1 GCA_934274515.1 uncultured Clostridia bacterium | reverse complement strand
GTTCTAAAAATAAAACGTGTTCTATTTTTAGACAACCCTATTATTATATAAACCCTACTTATTTATAGACAGACATAATATTAAAATAACCGCTCTCCCCACCCGTACGTACCATGGAGAATCCGGACCCCGAAAAAATAGTATAATGATCACCCCACTGAGTACTAATCAAAATTCTAAAAATAGAGCAAGTATAACTTTTAATTTTGAGTTTTCACCAAAAAAAATGCGCTTTGAAACTAAAATGGAGCTTTGCTCCAAAAATAGAACACTCTAAAAATAGAACATTTTTTCTATTTATACAGCCCTAGCTAGGGCCCTTGCGGGCCCTAGCTAGGGTCCCGCCCTAAAAATATATTTATTAGATCAAATAGGGGCTTATTTTGCGTATTTTTGAGATCCCTGATTCTATTTTTAAAACGATCTAGTAATTATTTTGAGTTCTTTCTATATTTAGAGCAATTTCTATAAATAGAAATGATCTAAAATTTATTTTCTAGATTGTTCTATTTTTAGAAAGGGCCCTATTTTCCAAAATTCGAGGAAAATGCTAGGGTTTGAGTTAGGGTTTTGTTTCCAAAATTCGCGGAACGCTAGGGTTTGCTAGGGTTTCGTCTCCGAAATTTGCATACTGACTAGGGTTTGCTAGGGTTTTGTTTCCGAAATTCGCGGACTTGCTAGGGTTTACTAGGGTTTACTAGGGCCCTACAATGTTCTATAAATAAGTAGGTTTAAGTAGGGCCCTTGAGGGCCCTCTAGGGTTTGCTAGGGTTTAATAGGGTTTGCTAGGGTTAAGTAGGGTTATCTAGGGTTATCTAGGGTTTGATGCTAGGGTTTACTAGGGCCCATGCTAAAACCCTACCAAACCCTAGGTAACCCTACTTAACCCTAGCAAACCCTATTAAACCCTAGCAAACCCTACGAAAACCTACCTTAAAATAAGTAGGTTTTACTAGGGTTTGAAGGCTAAATTGACTAAATTCATATACCAGTTTCCTCACTTTTTGGAAAACTCCCCTCCCACAGGTTTCCTTTTTACGCGGAAATCCTATCCTCTCTCTTGACTTCATTTTCCCGTTTGACTCAACTACTC
Source organism: uncultured Clostridia bacterium (assembly GCA_934274515.1). Lineage (GTDB taxonomy): Bacteria > Bacillota > Clostridia > Christensenellales > DTU072 > CAG-1782. The sequence goes on along the minus strand of CAKQTC010000049.1, from coordinate 2,367 downwards.
ACTCTCAACATCTTAGGCCTCTCCCTTCTCTCATCACGACCATCAAACCTAAGCCCTATTTCATGAAATACCCCTTGCCCTATCCTAGACCCTCACATCCTTCACACATTTTCCGTCAAAAAATTCAACCAATTACATCGCAAAAGTGCGAGACATTGCAATAACGCGCCTCTCATTGGCCAAAAAAACGATGAAGTTTGGGATCTAAAAGCATCATCAATCTGAGAACTCGGAAACGGTTCTCATCACCGCATAATTCTAAGTTCGCTCGGGAATTCGACCCAAAAACCCAAAATCCCGCAAACACGTCGAGACGTTCATGTCACGGCGATCCCAACGAAGGGTAACTTTGGTGTCAACGACATCCCCCCACACCGTCCAAGCTCCGGAAAGGCATCGGAACGTGACGGCGAAGGTCTCCGAGCTCCGGAAAGGCATCGGAGCGAAGCGGGTGACTTGTCCTACATCGGCACCTCCGGAGGCCGGAGACACAGCACAAAGCGCTACGCATCGGCGGCGGAGGAGAAACCGCTACGTCCGGAACATGATCGTCGGCGACACCGTTTTTTGCCAATCAATTGAGACTTCGGGTGGTGGCGATCTTTCATTGGCCAAAATAGCGATGAAGTTTGGGATCTAAAAGCATCATCAATCTGAGAACTCGGAAATGGTTCTCATCACCGCATAATTCTAAGTTCGCTCGGGAATTCGACCCAAAAACCCAAAATCCCGCAAACACGTCGAGACGTTCATGTCACGGCGATCCCAACGAAGGGTAACTTTGGTGTCAACGACATCCCCCCACACCGTCCAAGCTCCGGAAAGGCATCGGAAAGGCATCGGAGCGAGGCGGGTGATTTGTCCTACGTCGGAAAGGTCAAAAGGCGTCAAAGGCAAATCTCCTACAGCCAAAAAGGCACTTTTCGTCTCACAGACAATCTCCGAAAACGCGTCGACCTACCTGCGCTGGCTCACCTCTGGGCAAACGAAACCATTGGCCAGTCCTGCGTTTCCTTCGCTTGCAAACGCGTTGGCCAATCCCCTCGTCCGCTACAAACGTGCTGGCCAATCATTTCCTTGTCCTGCGTGCCGAAGCTATTTGGCCAATGCTCAGAAGCTACGCTATCTCACTAAGGGCGATTGGACCAATCCTATGCACTTCCCTCGTTTATTTTTAACAACGGTTTGGATGGTCTAACGCATTACTCTACGGATTTAGAAAACGAAGTCTGGAAGCTTTGGAACTTACACGGTTTTTACAGTCTTCCCTCGACACAGCTGAACCATCACTGCGAGGGAAGTGTGATCCATTGGCTGTTTTTGTCTAGCTCCTTGTCTTAGACATTTCTATAAGTGATTCCGAGACTCTTGAGTCATAACTCCTTTAATTAAAAGCTATTCGTTTTCTATTCCCGGTCCCCCAAAAACTTAGCGAAAATTTTGCAAATTTCGTCTAGTTCTTTTTTTCCATATATTTTCTATTCTGGGCTGAGAGGGGTCTTGAAGTATAAGAAACGGCCATTTAGCTCACTAAACTAGATCTAATAGTATGACATACTATACCGTCCCACTCACTACTAACTGAGAACCGGATTCCCGTAAATAGGTCCCAATCATAATTGGATTATTTATACTATGTAGAGGAGGAAATGATGAAGGAAGATGAGAGGTTCCGGTGTTGGGCCTAGGGGTTTAGCTGAGAGGCATTCATCCTAGTGTCTGCTCCGGGGGGCTAAACTCATCTTCCTTCTGACCTGCTCTTACCAAAGTCAATTGTTGGGGTGTGTTTGAGTGTTGCATTTACAACACATGATTAATTCTTGAGGAAGGTAAATGTGAGAAGTCACAAGAGTACAAGCAATTCCCTTTGTGGAAATGCATGTTGAGTGTCTCCCTCTGTGGAGAGCGTGGTAGTACTGTTGTGAAGGCTTACATTTATTTTTCAAGGGGATTATTCAAATACACTTTGATAATTGATGGAGGGTCTTCCATCCTACCAAGAGAAATCAATTTAACCGAGAAAACCCAAAATTCTTTTCAAGAATGAAAGGGAAAATGATTACGGTCCAGTGGGTAACAGAAAAATATCGAAAGATATATCTGTTCAACAACAAAGAAATGATAGCAATATCATTTATTTGTCAATGAAATTCAAAAGAATTTCATCTTGATCGTATTCTTTTCGAGGATATCAGTCTTTCTTCTGAAAGACAAGAAAGCAAAAACAAATAGAGTTTCCTCTGTGGCGTCTTCGGGCAAAGCAAAGGGAGCAACTAGTGTTTCTGCACAACTGTAATATCTGGTTGATCCTGCCAGTATTATATGCTTCTGTCAAAGATTAAGCCATGCATGTCTAAGCAAAAAGTC
>CAKQTC010000048.1 GCA_934274515.1 uncultured Clostridia bacterium | reverse complement strand
TTTCCAGGAATAATTATGGCAGTTGTTATGGGAATTATAGTTTCATTTGGTGTGTATATTCCTGTGGTAAAAGGTGTTCAGCTTATTATTCAGGTTGCCGTAGGCATTGCGGTCTATATCCTTGGTTCAAAACTTTTTAGACTCGATTCTTTCTATTACATAGAAAACATTCTTGTGAAGAAATTTCTTCATAAATAAACATTAGAAACAAATAACAGACATATGGAAAAACTCTTGAAAAAGCAACGGAATTCAAATATTGAGTTATTACGAATTCTTATGATGCTGGTCATTGTTGCGCATCATTATATTGTGAACAGCGGTGTGATTCAATGTATAGTTTCTACCCCCCCCCATTCTCTACAGATAAATAGGTTTAATGTTTATTTTGCATTGATTTTTGGATGGGGCGGAAAGACAGCTATAAATGTGTTTATTCTGATTACCGGCTATTTTATGTGCTGGCAGCAGTTCAAGTGGAGAAAGGTTGTATTTCTTGCTTTGGAAATCGTTCTGTACCGTTGGCTTATATATGGAATTTTCCTTTCAAGCGGATATGAGAGTTTTAACTTAAAAGAGTTTATCAAGACTGTTCTTGTGCTCCCTTATGATTTTGGATGGGGATTCTCCTCGTCGTTCGTGGGATTGTATGTTCTTGTTCCGTTTATAAACAAGTTGTTGTCTACGCTGGAAAAAAAAGAGCTTGAAAAACTTATCTGTGTATTACTTGTGCTTTTTACCGGATTTTCAACGTTTCTGTTTAATACATCTTTTGAATATATCGGTTGGTATGTGACAGTTTATCTTATTGGAAGTTATCTGCGGCTTTATGAGATGAACTGGATGAGTAGCCGTCGTATTACAGGTTTGCTTTGTGCTTGTAGTTTAGCATTTTCTTGGCTTAGTGTGATTTGCATTCGTTTTGTAGCAGAGAAAATGAATAGAAATCTTCCATATTACTATTTTGTGGCAGATTCGAATAAAGTTCTTGCCATAGCAACGGCAATATCTTTGTTCTTGCTTTTTAAGAATATAAATATTGGTTCAAATAGACTTATAAACAAATTTGCGGCATCAACTTTTGGTGTTCTTATGATACATGCTTCCAGCGATACAATGCGTCGCTGGCTTTGGCAAGATGTGTGCAAGAATAGTTTTGCATTCCCAAAGAATAATTTTATTTTTCATGCAGTTTTCTGTACTCTTGTCGTTTATATTGTCTGCGTAAGCATTGACATGGTCAGAAAATTTTTTACAGACAGAATTCTTTGCATTTTTAGTAAATAGATTTTTATATAGAGGAAGCTCAAAAGTGAGTGAGGAAAAGACAATCACCGTAACAAGTCCGCTTCTGCCGGACCTAAAGGAATTTGAGAAATATCTTGAGGATATATGGAGCCGCAAATGGCTCACGAACAACGGGTTCTATCACAGGGAGCTTGAGAAGGCTCTTTCTGAATATCTCGGTGTTCCGTACCTGAGCCTTTTTACGAACGGAACTCTGCCTCTTATTACGGCTCTTCAGGCTCTGCGCATTACAGGCGAGGTGATTACGACACCGTACAGTTTTGTGGCGACGACACACTCAATCTGGTGGAACGGAATAAAGCCGGTCTTTGTCGATGTTGACGAGAAGACCGGAAACCTCGACCCGGAAAAAATCGAGACGGCAATCACTCCGCGCACTACGGCGATTATGCCGGTCCACGTCTACGGAACTCCGTGCGACACAAAGCGGATAAAGGAGATTGCCGACAAGTACGGCCTTAAGGTGATTTATGATGCAGCCCATGCTTTCGGCGTTAAGGTCGGCGGAAAATCAATTCTTGAGGAAGGCGACATCTCTACGCTCAGTTTCCATGCGACAAAGGTTTACAACACGGTCGAGGGCGGAGCTTTAATCTGCCACGACGAGGCGACAAAGAAAAGAATTGACTATCTTAAGAATTTCGGTTTCGCGGACGAGGTTACGGTCGTTGCCCCGGGAATAAACAGCAAGATGGACGAAATCCGCTCGGCCTACGGACTTTTGAACCTGAGGCAGGTGGACATGGCGATTGAAAGCCGTAAAAGCACTGCACAGAAATACCGCGACGGCCTGAAAGATGTGCCGGGGTTGCGCTGGCTTAGCGACATTGAGGGCGTGCGCCACAACTACAGCTACTTTCCGCTCTTTGTGGACGAGAAAAAATACGGAATGAGCCGCGACGCTCTTTATGCAAGGCTCAAGGAGCACAATATTTTGGGCAGAAGATACTTCTATCCTCTGATAAGTGAATTCAGCACATACCGCGGGCTTGAGTCTGCCACGTTGGAGAACCTTCCGGTCGCGCACAAGTTGGCGTCAAGCGTCATCTGCCTCCCGATGTACGCATTCATGGAGGATGCGGACGTGGAAAGGGTGATTGAATGTGTGAGAGGTGAGAGATGAGAGAGCTGATAATCGTGGGAGCAGGTAGCGCGGCGCGTGACTACCTGCAGTTTGTGAAGGACATAAACGCGGTATCGCCGACGTTCAATGTAAAGGGATTCATCGCGGACGGCGGTGTTGATATAAGAAAAATGACAGACAGCGAATATGATATTCTTGGAACAGTTGACGGATGGAATCCTGGTGAGAACGAGGAATTCCTGATGGGAGTTGCCGAGCCTGCGGCAAAATATGTTCTTGCAGGAAAGCTGAAGGCAAAAGGCGCAAGATTCGCGACTTTGATTCATCCCCTGGCATCTGTGAATGCGTATTCAAGAATCGGAGAGGGCTGCATTGTCTGTCCTTTCTCGAAAATCGGTGCGAATGCAAGTGTGGGCGATTTTGTTACAGCGGACGGCTACATCGGACATGATAATCATATAGAAGATTTTGTTACGCTCAGCACAGGAACTCGTCTTACAGGCTATGTCTCTGTAGGGAAAGGAACATTCTTCGGCGCGATGTGCTCTGTTAAGCCGCATACAAAAATCGGCGGCAACTGTTTTATAACAATCGGAAGCACGGTTGTTCAGGACATTCCGGACAATTCCTATGTAAAGGGAACGCCGGAAATCCGTACAACCCAAAATAAACGGAAATTTGACGGGGGGGGGTACAACTGTAGAGTAAACTTTCTGCGTACAAAATTGTGCGGTCTTCCTGCCAGGAGGACTGCATGAAAAAAGCGTTGGTTACATCTATAGGTTCTGTTGCTGGTGATATTGTGATAAAGACCTTGAAGAGGAACGGATTTTATGTCGTTGGAACGGACATCTATCAGAAGGAGCTTGTTGTTGATGCCATGAATGTTAATCAGTTCTATCAGGCGCCGTATACAAGCGAGGCCGAAAGATACTTTGAATTTCTCAAGAAAATCTGTGTGGACGAAAAGATTGATTTTATTCTTCCGCTTACTGATTTAGACGTTGATTTTCTGAACGTGCGCCGTGAATGGTTTGATGAGAATAACGTCACGCTGTGCATATCTCCGAAAAAATC
>CAKQTC010000047.1 GCA_934274515.1 uncultured Clostridia bacterium | reverse complement strand
AATCTGTTTGAATCCCTACGCTCTAACCAAAATGCCAGTGGAAGCTACAGTGGATTAATGTCTGCTGGTGACAAAGCTAAGCTGGATGGGATTGAGGAGGGAGCAAATAACTATGTGCACCCTGACAGCGGGGTAGTACCTGGAACTTATATGCAGGTAGAGGTTAATGAAAAGGGGCACGTTGTGGCAGGCAGAACGCTGACAGAGGGCTCATTAAAGGACTATGGTATTGTGGATGCCTATATTGACTTGGTGGACAATTCCATTGTTCTTGGTTCTCAGCGGTTAAAACCATTGACTCCCAGCGATAAAGTACGGTGGGACCAGATTGTTAATAATCCTGATACCTTGGCTGCTTACGGAATAAAGGACGCTAATATTTCCGAGGATGGAATTATCCGCCTTGGTGAAATGACTATCAAGCCGTTGACTGCTGAAAGCCAGCTGAATACCGCAAAGCTGGAGGGTATTATCAGCAAGGATAATTTGCCTGACACATTGAAAGACCTTGGGCTGATTGATGTGGCCATAACTGATGGGACAATCAATATTGGCGGTGACTTAATCAAGCCATTGACTGCGGAGAGCAAATTGGCTGCTAACAAAGTTGAGGGCGTTTTGGATTTGAAAAACATCCCTGTGGGTGCAATGGAGCGGTGTGTTGTCGTCAATGATGATACAGCAAGGTTCGCTCTTACAGCTGATGATGTACAAAAGGGTGATACTGTCAAAGTAATAAATCCAACACCTACTATGTACATGGTAGTAGATGAGAGCAAACTTAACAGTGAGGACGGCTATGTTGTTTACAGTGCTGGCAATGCTAACAGTGTGCCATGGTCTGGTATTACAGATAAGCCTGACCACTACTATGAATTGCCGCCAGCTGATATTAATACCCTGGGTGGTGTAATAGTGGGAGATAATCTCACAGTTGACGCTACGGGCAAAATTAGCACACATGCCCCTTATGTTCTACCAAAGTCTGATACAAATACATTAGGTGGTGTAAAGGTAGGAGCTACACTTGATGTGGCTGATGATGGTACTTTGAATGTTCCTCACGCTACTGCTGAAAGGGCAGGTGTTATTAAGGCTGGTGACAATATCAACATAGGCGCTGATGGCACCATTAACGGTATTCCTTATGAGTTGCCTGTAGCCACTGAAACAACAATGGGTGGCGTAAAGATTGGCAATAATGTACAGGCGTTGGCTGATGGAACCATTAGTGTACCTATTGCTAGCGAGCAGACCGCAGGCGTGGTTAAGGCTGGCGAGAATGTAACTATTGACACTGACGGCACTATCAGCACCCCTGTTTATGAACTGCCAAAAGCTACAGCATTAAGGCTAGGCGGTGTAAAAGTAGGCCGCGGTTTGAGTGTTGACAGCGAAGGATTGCTAGTATCTTCTGCTGTAACTGTTGCTGCAAGTACTACGACTCTGGGTAGTGTAATAGTGGGAGATAATCTCACAGTTGACGCTGCGGGAAAAATCAGCACACATGCCCCTTATATTCTACCAAAGTCTGATAAAAATACATTAGGTGGTGTAATAGTGGGAGATAATCTCACAGTTGACGCTGCGGGAAAAATCAGCACACATGCCCCTTATGTCCTACCAAAGTCTGATACAAATACATTAGGTGGTGTAAAGATAGGAGCTACACTTGATGTGGCTGATGATGGTACTTTGAATGTTCCTCACGCTACTGCTGAAAGGGCAGGTGTTGTTAAGGCTGGCGACAATATCAACATAGGTGCTGATGGCACCATTAACGGTATTCCTTATGAGTTGCCAGTAGCCAGTGCTACCACACTAGGCGGTGTAAAAATAGGTGACGGACTAACAATCACTAATGGCATACTAAGCTCTGGTGTTACTGGAGGAAACGCGACTCACGGAGAGCAGCTATTTACTGCTAACGGTACTTTCGTAGTGCCGGAGGGAGTATCTATCCTTGTGGTCTCTGCTGTCGGAGGAGGTGGTGGTGGCGGCGGTAGTCAGGAAAAGTATGGTAACGGTTCTGGGGGTTCTGGTGGTATGGCAGGAAATCGAGGTGAAGCATGTGATTATATACCGCTATTTGTAACCCCTCTGGCGTCCTATCCGATTTATGTAGGTGCTGGGGGTACTGGTGGTATTAATGGAAGTAATCGTACTGGTGGTGCTGGCGGTGCTGGTATAGTTAATGGCAGTAACGGTACTATGGGTTCTGTAGTTAATACTGGTTGGTCAGCCCCTGATGGTGGTGGTGGCGGCGGCGGCGGTGGTGCCTCTGGTATAAATAATGTTATTCTAGCAAGAGGTGGTACTGGCGGTACTGGCGGTGGCGCAGGTGGTGGTGGTGGTGCAGGAGGTAATAGTACTTCATCTATATTTCCGGCTACTACTTCTAAGTTGCTTAATTTTAGTTATGGTGCAAGTGGTGGTGGTGGTGCAGGAGGTAATAATGGCGGCTCAGGTACATCAGGTTGTGTTTATGTAGTTTGGTAGGTGATAGTAATGAACATAGCAGTATGCGATGAAAAGAGAGTTATAAAAAATGTCATTGTTCTTGACCGGGTACCTGAACCCGTAGATGATGACTTTTTTGCTGAGTGTCCTGCGTGGTGCTGGATTGGTGATTCAATAGATAAACCAAAGCCCGATGACTGGGTAGATATAACAGAGGACAAAACTAAACAGCTGGATAGTCAGTATGAGCAGGACAAAAAGACTCTACAAGGCTACTATCTTGACTTTATGATTGCTGGAGATACTGATGGCATGGAGCAAATTAAGGGAGAACTTACAGCTCTTGCCACTCAGTATGACAGCGACATTGAGGCATTGAAAGGTGGTGAAGAATAATGGCATACAAAATCAAAAAGCGGTGTATCCGCTGCTTAAAGGTACTCCGTAAGGACGGTACTTGTGGCAATGAAAAATGTTCACGGTACACACCTGAGAAACCAAAGGAAGAGTCTGAACCGAAGGCAGATAATAAGGAGTGATGGTTATGTACAGGCGGTATGATTTAGGGAAGCTAGGGACAGTTTTAGCTGTACTGACTAACAGGGTGACAAAGGATATGCGGTGTGTATTGGCGGTTGGCATTATGACTCTTGTGGTCAGCTTAATAACTATGGTGATGGTGCTATACATGGCAACGAATGAGTACCGTGCTGGTGCCTGCATAGTAGGCACTACGGCTATTACTAGCATATGCAAAACAGCTAAGGCAAAGGCAGGTGCACGCGTAGAGTATGCCAAGCATACAATAGATTGTGTGGTGTAAGCTATGTTGTGGCACAGAAAACTGGCTAAGAAATTTCTCAATGAGTCAACTCTCACGGACTTCTGGGACATTGTTAAGGAAGCCAAAATCACAACGCTAGATATGGAGATATTGGACGCCGTGTTCATTGATGGTAAAAGCATGGTGCAGGTTTCGATGGAGCAGGGGTATTCTGTGGAAAAAGTAAAAACCACATTGCAGCGTGGCTATGACAAGGTGTATCGTGCACTGGAAA
>CAKQTC010000046.1 GCA_934274515.1 uncultured Clostridia bacterium | reverse complement strand
TATAACGATGCGGTAGAAGCAATGCATACCGCCGATTCGGAAAGCGTTTTTAAGAATATATCTTTCAACCTTAAAATTTCAGTTGGATTTCCATCGGTATCGTATTTCAGAAAATAGTTATAGTGCGTATCCCATTCATCTTTCTTTACATACTGTGGATGCACAACTATATTATCCCCTTTTTTATAGAGAATAATATTGTCTTTATTTCTTAGAATTGTTTTATCTTTGTGCGCGGTTTTTGCGCCAGATATACTATTAGATCGTACATTTATTTGTGCGATAAATTTGCTTCGCCCAAATATTTCATCTAGGATAACTCGGAGATAGGGCATTTCTGAATCGTCAATTTCAATGGCGATAATACCGTCGCTAGCAAGTAATTCCCTGAGCACAAGTAAACGTTTGTACATCAAATCTAGCCAAATACTATGCTCCAAGTTATCGTCATAATGTTCAAATGCACTCCCTGTATTATACGGCGGATCGATATAGATACATTTCACCATCCCAGCAAAATTTTGTTCCAATGCTTTTAATGCCAACAGATTATCCCCATGAATCAGCATATTCTGACTATCCGGATCTCCATAATCTTTCAATGGATCATGGAGGAGGATACGCGGCTCTACATGTGGCTGTTTTTCTTTCCCTATCCATGTCAATTCTAATTTCTGCATACGATAACCTCTCCTTATACGACTTCAAAGGAAATGGTCATGATGTGCTCCGTCACGACTTTTCCTTCCAATTTTTTTCGGATTTCTTCCTGGAGCCGATCATTTTCATCATCGATCGCATCCTGCTTGTCATACAGGTCGCGCTGCATTTCTTTGCGCTTTTTCTCCAGTTTGTTGATTTCATCTTTCAGGTCAAGCATTTCCTTGAGGGGCAGGTTGGTACTGGCTTTGAATGCTTTTCTCTTGACGCTGATTTCTTTGCGAAGTTCTTTGATGTCTCGCTCCAATCCGTTCTTAAGGTCTTCGGAGTAAGCATCCAGTTTTTCGCACTCATTCAGATAATACTGCTTATTTGCTTTTTCGATCTGGGTCTGCTGTTTATAGAGATTCTTGCTTCGCTGCTTGGAAAACGCTGCGGACTCTTTTGGGCAGGGCCCCGTGATGGTGGCTGGGATTTCCAACAAACGATTGATCAGATCTTCGTCCAGCTTCGTTTTATCTTTAGTGGTTACGGTGAATACCAGATGTTCCTCTTCTCCTAGACCATCGTAAGACATCTTATCGATGGAAAGCAGTCCTTTCATATGAGGATGGCTGTCAAAGAATGAGATTTTTCGCTTGGACTTGGACGTATCAAAGAGGATGTTGACGGGGGAGAGAGGTGCGTTTATGGCTTCCGCGAGCCATGCTTTGAAGAAGGGAGCTTCTTTTCGAAGGAAAATATCTCCGGCGGTTTCTGCTTCTTTCCATTTCAGATTATAGGTTTTGGTTGTACCGTCAGGGGATTTGTATTTGAAGCGCCACAGATCCAGTGGTTCTACGCGTTCCGCGCCATGGATGAGAAAGAAGTAGTACATCCATTGACTGAAGGTATCCAGACTGGAAATGGTATTCTTTTGGCAGTCAGAAAGCCGGATGGAGACTTCTTCATCGAAGTTTTCCAGAATCGATTGTCTGGCGGCAACGATTTTGGTATTGATCTGGGCAGCCAGCTCTTTCTGTAATTCATCAAATTCGTGCTGGATTTCTTCCTGTGTTTTGCATTTCTGATAGATGGCTGCAATGCGCTTTTCGAAGTCGACACCGGTTTCTACAGACCCTAGGACTTCATCGGAAGAACCGAAGACGCCACTGAAAAGTTTGAATTTCTGATCCAGTAATTCATAGACGCGCTTATCGGCGGCATTTTTATTATTCAGAAAGTTGATGACGACGACATCGTTTTTTTGTCCATATCGATGGCAGCGGCCGATGCGCTGCTCGATGCGCTGAGGGTTCCACGGTAGGTCATAGTTGACGATGATGCTGCAGAATTGCAGGTTAATGCCTTCAGAAGCGGCTTCTGTACCGATGAGGATGCTGGCTTCGTTTTTGAATTCTTCTACTATGGCTGCTTTGATGTCTGCTGTGCGGGAGCCGGAAATGGTGCTATCATCCGCATGGCGTTTCTTCCAACGACCATAAATTTCTTTGGAAATGCTATCGTTGTTTACCCCATTGAGAAATACGATTTTTCCTTCATAGCCATTATGGGAGAGGAGATTGAAGAGATAGTCTTGGGTTCGTTTGGACTCTGTAAAGATCACGGCTTTTTTCTGCCCGCCCAATTCTGTAATCTTTTTGAATCCCTGCTGCAGGGCTGTCAGCAGATTGTCCCCTTTGGCATTCGATGTGATACCCTTTGCCAGATTGGCGTATCTTCGAAGCAGTGCCAATTCTTTTTGAATACCTATGTAATCTTTTTTTCTTTCCGCTCGGGGATCGTTGTCGTTATCTGTAGACGAGTTTTCATCGTTCTCTTCTGTATACTCGGAGAAAAGATCAAAATCGCTAAGGTCGAGATCTTTTTCATAGCCTTTCAGTAGGCATTCCAAACGAGCTGTCAGGGAATCTAGTGTTCCGCTGATGGCAAAGGATGAAGAAGCAAGGAGCTTCCGTAGAACCATCGTGATCAAGTTACGCTGGCTTTCCGGAAGAGCATACAGATGCTCGTTTTGCAGATAGTCAGAAATACCATTATACAGATTTTCTTCGTCAGGGGATGGCTCGTATTCCTGCAAGAGGGCAATACGATTCGTGTAGCGAACATATTCCGTCACTTGTGAACGAAGCGTTCTCTTGCAGAAATTCTGAAGACGCTTTCGTAGATATTTGTTTCGGAGATCTGTATTGGCTACGGTTACATACATTTCACGGAAGGTTTTCGCATCTCCAAAGACATGGTCATCAATGAAACTGGTCAAGCCATAGAGCTCCATAAGATTGTTCTGGAGCGGTGTGGCCGTAAGCAGTAATTTTTTGTTGACATTTTCCAAGGCGTCTTTTAGCTTATGCCCCGTTACGTTTGAAGACTTATAGACGTTTCGAAGTTTATGTGCTTCATCTAGAATGACAAGATCCCAGGGGATAGAGTGAATTTCTGCGGTTCTTCGGGCAGCAAAATTATAGGAGCAGATGACGACCTTTTCCGTACAGTCAAATGGATTAGGGATTCCTTCTTTTTTTCTCTTATTGTATGTTGCGGACTCCATAATGATAGAGTCGATGAAGAATTTCTCACTGAGTTCTGCGCGCCACTGCATGCGAAGAGATGCGGGGACAATGAGAAGGATGTGTCTTCTTCGCTCTGACCAGTACTGCGCTAAAACGAGACCAGCTTCTACCGTTTTCCCGAGGCCGACTTCATCTGCTAGCAATGCACCATTACTGAGTGGAGATTTCAAAGCAAAAAGAGCAGCGTCGACCTGATGCGGATTCAGGTCGACTTTGACTCCGGACATGGCAGATGCCAGTCCTTCTATGGTAGATTCAGAACGTTTCAGGTTGATTTGTTCAGCAAAATATCTAGCTTGATGCGGAGTGTAGTTTTCCATAATGGCCTCAATTTTTCGTGATTTCCATAATATCGCCTACATCACAGTGAAGTGCAAGGCAGACTTTTTCGATGATTTCCGTATTGACATTTTCATTTTTCGCCAGCTTTGTGATGGATGCAGCGCTGACAC
>CAKQTC010000045.1 GCA_934274515.1 uncultured Clostridia bacterium | reverse complement strand
GCAGTAGTCCTCCCGCAAGGTGTTCTTTTTCACGCTGGTAAAGAAGGCAGTATCAGAGAGCAATTGATTTGCTCGGATAAAATAGAAGCAGTTATTACTCTTGCCTCTGGCGTGTTCTATGGTGCTGCTGTTTCCGCCTGCATCCTTTTCTTAAACAACAAGAAGGAGCACACCCACAAAGGCAGGATTTGCCTGATCGACGGAAGCACCATTTTCACTCCGGCACGAGCACAGAACTATGTCTCGATAGAAAACGCAAAAACGATGTACGACTTGTATGCTGGCTATGCAGACGTCATTGACTTCTGTAAGGTTGTGACCATTGCAGACGTTAAAGGCAAAGGATACGATCTTAGAGCAAACAAGTATATAGAATACACCAAAAAGGAAACCCTTTCGCCAGAGGCGGTACGTAAGAACTACTTCACATCGCTGGCAAAAACCCGAGCTGCAGAGGAACGAATGAGAAAGCTGCTCATAGAAGGAGGATACGTCAATGAGTAACAGAATAACAAAGTCCGAACTCGAGGCCTACCTCTGGGGCGCAGCCACGCTTCTACGCACCAGCATTGACGCTGGTGCATATAAACAATACATCTTCCCACTTCTCTTCTTTAAGCGCCTGAATGACGTCTATGAGGAAGAGACTCGACTGGCAGTAGCAGCGAATGGTCCGGAAGCAGACACGTGGGAAGAAACCCACAGCTACAAGCTGCCGGATGGAGCGCACTGGTCTGATGTGCGAAACGTTACGGTTGATGTAGGCAAAGCAATTCAGACTGCTTTCCGGACAATCGAGAACGCAAACGCGGATAAGCTGCAAGGGATTTTCGGAGACGGCACCTGGACAAATAAGAACCGCCTTACCGACAGACTTCTGAAGGATCTGTTAGAGCATTTCAGCACCAAAACGCTGTCCCTGGAGAATCTTCCGGAGGATGAGCTCGGCAATGGCTACGAGTACCTTATCAAAAAATTCGCGGACGACAGCGGTCACACAGCGCAGGAGTTCTATACGAATCGTACGGTCGTACATCTTATGACCGAAATGCTGAAACCGCAGTCTGGTGAGTCCATATACGACCCGACATGTGGAAGCGCTGGCATGCTGATTTCCTCCATAGCTTACCTGAAAGAGCAAAAGCAGGAGTGGCGCAACGTGTCCTTATACGGGCAAGAAATAAACGCTCTGACATCCGCAATTGCGAGGATGAACTGCATCCTACACGGCATTGGGGACTTCAACATCGTTAACGGCGATACGCTTGCAGCTCCAGCGTTCATAGAAAACGGCAAGCTAAAAAAGTTCGACCTGGTCCTGGCCAATCCCCCGTACTCCATCAAGGAGTGGAATCGCGACGCTTTTTCGAAAGACAAATATGGACGTAACTTCCTCGGTACTCCACCACAGGGGCGTGCTGACTATGCGCTCTTCCAGCATATCCTCATGAGCATGGACGATAAGACCGGCCGCTGCGCCATCCTCTTCCCACACGGAGTCTTGTTCAGAAACGAGGAGAAGGAAATGCGCGAAAAGCTCGTGCGCTCAGATCTGTTCGAATGCGTTATCGGTCTCGGCCCGAACCTGTTCTATAATGCGCCGATGGAAGCGTGTATTGTCATCTGCAGAACAAAGAAGGCGGACGACCGAAAGGGCCATGTCCTGTTTATCAATGCGGTCAATGAGGTCACCAGGAAGAATGCTGAAAGCAACCTGGAGCCGCAACACATTGAAAAAATCGCCAAGGCTTATGCCGACTTCACAAATGTGGAAGGCTTTGCCGCCAAGGTTTCAATCAGGGATATCGAAAAGAACAACTTCCTTCTCACTCTTCCGCTCTATGCAAAAGACCCCTCCAGCGGACCAGATAGAGACAGCAGGACCATGCAGGAAGTATTCGAGGAATGGTCGAGCGTTTCTGGCGAGATGGAGTCGCTTTATGACGATCTCAACGAGTTGTTAGGAGGTGCACAGAATGCCTAAGTATACACTTGGCGACGTCAGTAAAGAAGTAAAGGAGACCTTCAAGGGTGATAAAACCGGGAAACCTATTGTCGGCCTTGAGCATCTTACCCCAAGCGAAGTTACTCTATCAGCCTGGGATCTTGATACTGATAATACGTTTACGAAATCGTTCGAATCTGGTGACATGCTGTTTGGCAGGCGCAGGGCTTATCTCAAAAAGGCAGCTATGGCACCATTCGACGGAATCTGCTCCGGCGACATAACGGTTATTCGTGCGAATCCCGAACGCCTATCGCCAGACTTGCTGCCGTTTCTGATTCAGAATGACTATCTATTCGATTATGCTGTCGAAAAGTCCGCCGGGTCTCTTTCTCCCAGGGTTAAATGGGAACACCTGAAGGCCTATAGCCTATTGTTGCCGGATCTCGAAGAACAGAAAAAAACGGCTGAGGTGCTCTGGGCAATCGAGGAAACCTGCCAATCATATAAGAAACTGATGGCAGAAACCGACGAACTTATAAGATCGCAATTTATCGAAATGTTTGGGGATCAAAAAACGAATCCTAAAGGCTTACCGTTTCTAACCTTAGGAGAAGTTTGCTCTTTTTATTCAGGAACAGGCTTTCCCAATAAGTATCAAGGGGAAACAACCGGTACGTACCCATTCTACAAAGTAGGAGATATCTCGAGAAATGTTTTGAATGGGAACAAGTGGCTACAAGAGGCCGATAACTATGTAGAGCCTGCTATAGTAGAAAAAATACGAGGTACGGTAGTCCCGCCTGGAACAGTGGTCTTTGCGAAAATAGGCGAGGCATTACGGCTGAACAGGAGAGCTATTACCAGTCAAGAAAGTCTCATAGATAACAATGCGATGGGTATCCGTCCATTAGACGCACTTGATTTGGAATACTTTTTCTACTTTATGCAGCAATTAGACCTGGGTGAGCTTGCGGGCACAACTGCGATGCCTTCTGTGAGAAAAAGCGCTCTCGAAGGATTACATATTGTTGTTCCTTCCATAGATGAGCAACGCACATTTGCACGGTTATCAATGCAAAGCGATAGAGCAAAGCAAGCACTGCAGCAGTCCCTAAATGAGGCCCGCGCACTGCAGAAAAAGATCGTAGAGGATAACTTCATAGTCCAGAGGAAGGAGGACGAATAAATGCCCACATTCAACGAAGACAACACCACTGAGCAGATGCTCATTGCCACTCTCAGCAGAAACGGCTGGAAGTATATTTCCCCGGATGACCTCCCTCGTGATCCGAGCGACGTCATCGTGGAGCCTATGGTCCGCGCGGCACTTGCCCGTCTCAATCCGGTTATTGCGGCGGATGAGTCCAAGGCAGACATCATCATCCACAAGATCAGAACACTGCTCCTCTCCACCAATGCGCAGAACCTTGTTACTCAGAACGAGGAGTTCAAGCAGATGGTCTTTGAGAAGAACTCCTACCCCTTCGATGAGGATAACAGGCAGATTTCTATCGAGTTCTTCGGTACGGAGATCAACGGCAAGCAGGACCAAAACGAGTACGTTGTCACCAACCAGTGGTCATACCCGAGCGTCGAGGGCGGCAAGCGCCTGGATCTGGTTCTCCTTGTAAACGGTTTTCCGGTAGCCATCGGTGAGCTCAAGACGCCGGTCCGCTCTGCCATCACGTGGCTGGACGGCGCTCAGGATATCAATGACTACGAACAGAGCATCCCTCAGATGTTCGTGACAAACGTGTTTAACTTCGCCACCGAAGGTAAGTGCTTCCGCTACGGAT
>CAKQTC010000044.1 GCA_934274515.1 uncultured Clostridia bacterium | reverse complement strand
GCGGAAAGAGGGGGATTCGAACCCCCGAACCGCTTTAGACGGTTACACGCTTTCCAGTCGTGACTACTCACGCCGTAACTTGCTGGCTTTCAGTATTCTTTTTGGTGGCTGGTTTCCGTTTGCCTGTGGGTTGCACTTTTTTGACCGTTTCGGCGTCCCATCCAGCAGAGAATAGTTCGCCCTTGCCCGTCAATAGCCATTGGGGGGAAATCTTATAATCTTCGGCAAGGTACGTCAGCCATCCAGCGTGAAATATTCCACTATGCGGCTCTCGCTCCAGCCGCTGGACGTTACGGCGGTTCAGTTCATATCGGCGAGTGAAGGTCTGCAAGCCACGGATCACGCCCTCATCTATGAGAGTGCGTATTGCCTTGAAGAACCGCTCAACGATGGCTACTGTTTTGTCTTTTTCCTGCTCCATTGCTTTTGCTTTTCATACGCACGCCCAAACACTTCCCCCAGCCTATTGTTGCGCTCTTCCAGCCGAGCGGCCCAGTCTTTCAGCTCTGAGGCCGTGGGCAGGATGCCACGAGCGAGGCGTAACTGCTCTTCGTCCGTCAATACGGGCAAGTAACGTTCGAAGGCGCACACCGTGAATATATTATTGTTTGTTCTTTCCATCCGACAAGATTTCTATGATGCCGAGCAGCCGATTTATCTGTGCGTCCTTCGCCGCAAGCAGTACGGAAAATTCTGCTGGCACGCTGGTATTGTTTTCAGCGTGAATAATAGGAGCTTTGCCGTGTGCGTCTCCATCGTGCTCTTCGTACAAATACGATATGGGTATGCCAAGACACTCGGAAAGGTCTTCAATTATTCCACTCTTGACATCCTTTGCTCTAAAAACTTGATTAAGGGCCTGTGGCGACATGCCCAAAAGAGCCCCTATTTCTGTCATCGTTTTCCCGCTGCGTTTTAAACGCGCTTTTAATTCACTTCCATTCATTTTTTTCTAAGTTGTTGAAGTCGGCTCGCGCCGATTAAAGCTAAATATTGTTAATATTAAACATTATCGTTTGTGCTTTAAATAAAAGTATTTACCTTTGCAAGCGTGTTGTATAACTCGTTGCATAACGAGTTGCAAATGTAGTTAGAATTATTGATATAAAAGACTTTTAATAGCGAAAAAATGAAGGAAGAAACGAAAATGGATTTGCGCACGGAGGCGGAGAGGAAGCGTGCCGTATTGCACGACCATATCCGAAGCGACTACCAGCGCATCACAAAGAACCAGCCACACGTCCGACCCTATCGTGTAATGGCTTCATTGGGGCAAAAGTACGGTTGGACTACGCAGGGTATCGCCTCGCTCTTGAAGCGGATGGGCGTATATGCCCCGAGTACGGCCTGTAAGTAAACAACTTTAAACTTCAACAACACATGATTACGCCGATAGAACCTACATGCGCCGACGCTGGCCGATATAGCGTGACGGAGGCGTGCAGTCTGTTAGGAATCCATCGCTCTACGCTGGAACGCTACAGATTGCAGAATTTAATCAAAGCGGGATTTCGTGCACACACTTCCCGCAAGTTTTACACGGGTTACGAAATCAAAAAATTATGGAGAAAGCTATGATGAGAATTTGGGACAAAGTGCTGGCGTGGTTTGCAGAATACCAGCAGCAGAACAGAGAGAGACGTGAGGCACGCAAGGCGGCTCGCCTTCAACGGGAGGTGGAGCGAAGAATCCAAGTGCGTGAGTTTGACGGTGGCCTGTGCCTCTGCATTGACAACATTCCCGTATTGAAGCGGGCGCAGTTCGACGATGCAGAGTTGAAGCAAGCACGGACGTTATTGTTTAACTACCTAACCAGCGCAAGACGATGAAGAAGAAGCTACATGAATTTCTTGAAGAGTGCGCCGATGTGCATAGGTGCGATGTGCTGGAGGCCATTTACACCGCAGACAGATATGCTTGCTCCAATATTGACACGAAAGACGGATGGATAGGTATTATTACTGATTGCCGAGGAGGTTCATCCGTTACGGTGCACCACGACAACGAGGAGAACCAACGTGAGTGCCCTCTGTTGGCCGAAGCCATTGAAAAAGCGTTGCCCGAATGGGAGGACGTAAAAGAAGAATTTGAAGCCAATGATGACGAAGACTGTGACGGCCCCGACCCCGCATTTTCAAGTTGGAGCGATTATTGGGATTATATTTTCAGAACATAGTACACGACATTAAAATATTTGCAAAATGGAAAATCAAGTAACAATCAGTCAGCCGACCATGCTGGAGGCTATGAACAGAAGCGAAATCGACATGCAGATTTCAACGGCCCACGCCTTCCCCCGTGACGAAGAGAAGGCACTTGCCAAGATGGCACGGCTGGCGTGCATGGATGAAGATACCGCCGCCGACTGCTTCTATCAGCTGAAACGGAAAAAGGCTGACGGGGAAGAGGAAGAGATTAACGGTTTGAGCGTGCGCATGGCCGAAATCATTGCTTCGTGCTGGGGCAACTTGCGTGTGCAGGCCCGCATCATTGGCAACGATGGCCGCTGGATAACGGCCCAAGGCGTGTGCCATGACTTGGAGAGTAACGTGGCAGTTTCCAAGGAAGTGAAACGCCGTATTACTACCAAACAGGGCTACACGTTTAGCGAGGACATGCAGGTAGTGACGGGTAATGCAGCATGCGCCATTGCCTACCGAAACGCCGTGCTGGCAGTTGTGCCAAAGGCCGTGACGAATAGCGTCATCAACCGTGTGCGTGCCGTGATGGAAAATGCCGAGATGGACGTACCCAAGGTGCGCACGCAGACGCTCCATTGGTGGGCCACGAAGGGCGTGACCGAGGAGCAGCTATTGCACTACCTCCAGCTCGACAACATCGAAGCCATTGACAAAGAGCAGCTCTATTCGCTGCGAGCTTTGGCACAAGCCATCAACGAGGGCACTACCAGTATCGAAGAGACCTTCGTTGCACCCGTGCAGCAGGAAAGAGTAGCCAAGGGCGTGAAATCAGCGGCCAAGGCGGCAAAAGACAAGGCCGAGCAGGCAATGGCCCGCTCCAAGGGTAAAAACGCCACACAAGCAAAATAAACGTAAAATAATTGGCACTGTTAAGACGGCGCATAACTTCAACGACAAAAGATATGGAAAATTTAAAATTTGAGTTCTTGGATTTCAATACCAAGAAAAAAGGAGGACGCTCACTCGGAAAGAACATGTTTAGTGTTTCATTTCATGGTTCATCGAGCGGAATACTTGCCTTCGGTAGCGAGCTGAAACAAGAGGTGGAACGTTACAAGTATTTGCGCCTCGCCCGCCAAGTAATGACGCAGGAGCTGTATCTCGTATTCAACAACGAAAAGGGAATAGAGTTGAGAGAGCGCAAGAGTGACGGTGCGTTGATGGCTTACTCAAAGGATATGGCAGGATGGTTATTAACCAACTATTTCGACAGCGAATGCTATGGACGATTTCATATCAGCGAGAACCTTGCAAATACTGTGGAGTATGCAACCTATCGAATAATTGACCCCATTTCGCCTAACAAATAAATATCAAAGACATGAAAACGACATTGAAATTCAAAGACAGAGCCGAATGGCTGCAATCCCGTACACTTGGAATCGGCGCAAGCGAAGTGGGTACGATTCTCGGCTTGAACCCGTTCGAGACGCCCTACCAGCTTTATTTGCGGAAGAAGGGCAAAGTAGCCCCGAAGCCCGAGAACGAGGCAATGCTCATGGGCCATTTGCTGGAGGATGCCGTGGCCCAGCGTTTCGCCATTGAGACGGGCGTGCACATCATCAAGAACACGACAGATGATTTTACGGTGTTCAACAACGAACGGCCCTACCTGCGAGTATCGCCCGACCGCCTGTATTG
>CAKQTC010000043.1 GCA_934274515.1 uncultured Clostridia bacterium | reverse complement strand
CTTGAATATTCCGAATCCGCAGTGGCATACTTGCCCGCTGGGCTATACAGCCGGTACCGGCGGCCTGTTTTTGAACATTGAAGAAATGTCACGTATTGGACAGCTTTGCCTAGATAATGGCGTGTGGGAGGGCAAACAGCTTGTTCCTACAGACTATATAAGGGCTGCCACTTCCCGCCAGGTCAGCAACGAAGGACATCCTATGTGCTCCGGCCCGGACGATCAGTCCGGTTACGGCTACTTTTTCTGGATGACACAAGACCCAAATACCTTTGATGCCTACGGTATGTATGGACAGCATATTTATGTTTTCCGCAAGCTTGACGCTGTCGTTACAGTTGCGGCACACCTTGAACGCGAGGAAATGCGACAGCGTTCTTTCGATGCGCTGAAAAAGACGATTCTTCCGCAACTGAATGCAGATTAACAACAGGTTGATTGACGGAGGGAAAAGACAATGAAGGTACTGATGTTAAATGGCAGCCCTCATGAGTATGGATGCTCCGCGGAGATGCTCAAGATCATGTCCAAGCAGTTTGCAGGCCAAGGCGTTGAAACAGAAATAGTCTGGATCGGCACAAAGCCGATCAATGGCTGCGTTGCCTGCAAACAGTGCGTGACAACAAACCGATGCGCGATAGACGACGGCGTAAATGAATTTGTTGACAAGCTCGCTCAATGCGATGGTCTTGTGATCGCCTGTCCGGTTCATTGCAGCTCAGCGCCGGGCGCACTCGTTTCTTTTTTGAACCGCGTAATCTACTCTGCCAGGGGGAAACGCGACATATTCGCTTTTAAGCCCGCGGTCGGTGTCGTAACGGCGCGCCGCGCAGGGACGACCTCCACAATCGATATGCTGAATAGGTGTCTGACCTATATGGAGATGCTTGTTGTATCCGGACGTTATTGGCCCGCCGTACACGGCCAGATACCGGAGGAAATTTATCATGACGAGGAGGGGGTTCAAGTGTTAGAGGATCTGTCTGACAACATGACGTGGTTCATGCGTTGCAGGCAGGCGGCAGACGATGCCGGAATCCCGCTTCCCGTGAGAAATTCCCTTCCAAAGACGAACTTTGTCAGAGTAAAGTAGTGTTTTGACAAAGGAGTGAAGAAAAATTATGGAATATAAAATGATGACTGCTACGGGGCTTGTCGTATCGAAAGCCTGCCTTGGTACAATGACATTCGGTGGGCAGGTCAACGAGGCTGATGCTATCCGTATAACGCACGCTGCCATAGACTACGGAGTCAATTTTATTGATACGGCAAATGTGTATATCGATGGAGACTCCGAGCGAATTCTCGGTAAAGCGCTTAAAGGCAGACGAGATGACGTTATTTTAGCGACTAAAGTGCGACTGACAAGGCATCCGGAGAAGCTTAATCTGGAAGGACTTAATCGCCGTGCGATCCTGCGCGAAGTGGAAAGGAGTCTTTCTCGACTTGGTACGGACTATATTGACGTGTACTATCTGCACGCGCCGGATATTCACACGCCGATCGAGGAAACGGTTGATGTGATGAACAATCTTGTTCATGCAGGTAAGATCCGGTATTGGGGAGTCAGTAACTTTGCTGCCTGGCAGCTTGCCGACGCCGATCATGCGGCAGCGGCAAGCCATGCACCACATCCAATCCTTAGCGAAAATGTTTATAATCTGTTGTGTCGCGGTGTGGAAAATGAGCTGACTGCCTGCTTAAGAGCGCACAAGGTTGGAATGACAGTCTATAATCCCCTTGCCGGCGGGTTGCTAACAGGGAAATACAGCTTTGACCATGTTGTTGAAGGCGGAAGATTTGACCATAATAAGCAGTATCTTGACCGCTATTGGAACAAGGAGAATTTTCGGGCAATCGAAAAACTAAAGTCCATTGCGGAACAAGCGGGAATCAGTATGCCGAGACTTGCACTTAAATGGTGTGCACAGCACGATTTCGTTGACTCGGTCCTGATCGGATTAACATCTATGAAACATTTGGAGGACAACTTGAGCGCATTTGATGGTACGCTGCTTGACGATGAAACGCTGCGTATGTGTGATGCCGTTTGGGGCACTTTGTCAGGGACAAACTTTCAATACAACAGATAGGGAAGTATATGAATAAGATTAAAATGATTACGCCGCTCGTCGAGATGGATGGCGATGAGATGACGCGCGTTTTGTGGCAAATGATCAAGGACAAGCTGCTGCTTCCATTTATTGATTTGAAAACCGAGTATTATGATCTTGGCCTACTCAACCGAAATGCAACAAAAGACCAGGTGACCATAGATGCAGCAAATGCAACAAAACGTTTGGGAGTGGCGGTTAAATGCGCTACGATTACCCCCAATCAGCAGCGTATGGAAGAGTATCCGGAACTGACTGAAATGTGGAAAAGCCCGAATGGGACGATTCGTGCGATTCTTGACGGTACGGTCTTTCGCACGCCGATTATGGTTGCCCCGCTTCGACCGATTGTAAAAAATTGGAAACGTCCCATTACAATTGCCCGCCACGCTTACGGCGATGTCTACCGCGCGGTAGAAATGGTAACAAATGAGCCAGGTACGGCCACGCTGACGTTTGTCGCGGACAGCGGCAAGCAGAAAAAACTTGCTGTCCAGAGAGTGGGTGGCCCCGCGGTTTTTCAAGCAATGCATAATAATCAGCAGTCCATCAGAAACTTTGCGGAATCCTGTTTTCAATACGCCATTGAGCAAAAGCGGGATATTTGGTTTGCTACAAAGGATACAATATCAAAGATCTATGATGGTGAGTTCAAACAGATCTTTCAGGAAATATACGAGCAAAAGTATTCTGAAGAGTTCGAAAAACTTGGCATTCACTATCTTTATACGCTTATTGATGATGCGGTTGCGCGCGTTATGCGCTCCGAAGGCGGCTTTATCTGGGCTTGCAAAAACTATGACGGCGATGTTATGAGCGATATGGTATCGACTGCGTTCGGAAGTCTTGCCATGATGACATCTGTCTTAGTTGCCCCTGATGGCGCCATGGAATACGAGGCTGCTCACGGCACGGTAACGCGACATTATTATAAGTATCTAAAGGGCGAGAAACCGTCAACAAATCCAGTCGCCACAATTTTCGCGTGGACTGGCGCACTGAAACGTCGGGGTGAATTGGACGGAATTCTTGAGTTGACAAAGTTTGGGAAAGAATTGGAATCTGCCTGTATCGAGGCCATAGAATGCGGTATCATGACAAAGGATATTGCCGCTTTGGCAGGGGATTCCTTTGCTGGAAAGATATGCTCCGTCAGTTCCGAAGAATTTCTCGATGCGATTGTGGCAATTCTTTACAAAAAAACTGGGTGTATAGAGTAAAAATAAGTTTTCGTATCATAGATGTTGGCTGACACGGACAAGAGAATGTCTTCCCTGCTGTACCGTCCTGCGGAATGTAGGGAAAGACGGGTATATAGTGTATTGCCAAAAGAGGGAAGTACATATGAGTTTTCAAGCGGAATATCAAAGCAAGTTGACCACGGCTGCGGAGGCGGTCAAAATCATAAAAAGTGGCGATTGGGTGGATTATGGCGTATGTGCGGGGCATCCCGTGGCACTGGATCGCGCCCTTGCAGAGCGGGCGAATGAGCTAACAGACATTAAAATTCGCGGAATGAATGCCCTTTGGATTCCTGAAATTGCAAAGATACCGGATGCGGCAAAGCATTTCTGCTGGAACAGTTGGGCGATGATGGGTGATGAGCGCACCATGCAAAAGATGGGAATGTGCTATTATGCGCCGCTCCGCTATTCTGAACTGCCGCGCTTCTACCGGGAAAACCTGGAGCCGAATGCCGTTGCGATGTTCCAGGTGACGCCGATGGATGAGCACGGAAACTTCAACTTTGGCCCGAACTGTAGTCATATGGCAGCAGTGGTGGAAAACAGCAGAAAGGTAATCGTTGAGGTCAACCGCAATCTGCCACGTTGTCTCGGCGGCTCTGAGGAGAGCGTCAATATCCGGGACGTTGACATGATTGTCGAATACGATTCACCCATGGTTGAACTGTTGGCAAAGCCCTCTACGGCAGTTGACGAAGTTGTAGCAAGATATGTGGTCGAGAATCTGCGCGGTGGGGAATGCCTGCAGCTCGGCATCGGCGCGATGCCGAACGCGGTGGGAACGCTAATTGCACAGAGCGACCTGAAGGACTTCGGCGTCAACCGCGAGATGTATGTCGACGCGTTTGTTGATATGTCCATGGCGGGAAAGATCACAGGAATATATAAGAATTTGGACAAGGGTCGCCAGGT
>CAKQTC010000042.1 GCA_934274515.1 uncultured Clostridia bacterium | reverse complement strand
CAGCACGAGTTGCAGCAGCACATTGGTGAAAAACGCCGACGCCACGCCCGGATACCAAGATTGAAATGCGATCTCGGGTACTCCTTTCCCTTCTTTAAGCCCTTTTCCTCATGCCAGTTCGTCTCATTATAGAATATTGTGTTGCCAACGCTGTAGTTCAATTCATCATACCTCTTTACCCAGTTAACATGATTTGGCAACAAGTACTTTTGCAGTGCAAAAGGGCGCTCATGAATGATAGAGAAAGAATAGCCATTCTTCTTGGCCAAGTTATAACAGGTAATTATTGCTTTCAACCTATCAGCCAATCCACAATGAGAAAATTTGGGATCTACAACAAACGCAAATGTTCCTCCATTGTATTTCGCATTCAGTCTGAACTTTTTCAAATACGTACAATTACGTTTAATGAACATCACATCAATCAAGAACAATTCGAACTTTCTCCCAAATGATTTTATTGCCAAACGCTTGATTCTTCTAAGTAAAGTCTTCATATTACGGCAGATTATTTTTGTTTATTCTCCAAATGCTTTAAAATACTTTTCTATCTCTTTCACATTGCCATCCTTCTTGCATTCCAGGCTTTGACAGATGTGAGCGTACAATGATTTGTCAGACTCCAATCTCATGACAGCATCGGCTATTGCCTCGGGTGTCATATCACAGATCAAACCTGTTTCACCATCAACGACTGCATCTTTCGCTGTAGGATAGTTGGTGGTTATGACAGGAATGCCCAGTACCTGAGCTTCATCAATGGCAATGGAACGCCCCTCATAATCAGAGGTCACCACCAATATGTCCGACTTGCTTACATACTGATAAGGATTGGAGCGCAATCCAATGAAAGAGACTACATCATCTACGCCCAGTTCCTTGGCCTGTGACTCAAGCGTGCTTCTCAATGGCCCTTCACCGACAATCGTCCAATGAAAAACCACACCTCGTTTCTTCAAGACAGAAGCAACACGAACCGCACGTCCAAAATTCTTCGGCAACGAAAGACGTCCTACCGACACCAAGTTCACACCCTCCACGAGCTTAAACTGATTATCATCAATATCTTCTGCAGCCATCTTACGAATCATACTTCCATTCGTGATGTTTTCCAAGAACCAGATATGGTCTGCACTCTCAGGAAAATGCTTTTGTAGAATATCCCTCGCCTTGGGTGACATGGTAGCCACTACACTCGCCCGCTTGAAATAAGTACGGTCGAAGTCATCCACATACTTCAATTTTTCATAATCATTGTGAATCCAGAGAATCTTCCTCTTTGCCTTTACCTTATCTATTATATAGTAATTGGTACAGCCCTCCTGACCGCCGTATGCAACATCATACTCCTTGTCAAACACAGGAATGTCGTCACGCCATTGTTTCCATAACGACTGAATGAGATGAAGCTCCGACTGGTGTTTCGCAATATACGTCCTTATTACCTTCTTCACCCACATGAATGGAGAATGCTTGATATAGAAACGCCAGTCAACAGGTTTATGGGCCAAACAACTGAAAGGATAGGGTGCATCAATGATATTCACCCACTCAGGTACTTGCTTGTAGAACAAACCTGTTCTGCTTGACAACATCAAATCTACCTCATATCTTTCCTGAGGCAACGTATTGAGAAACGACACCGTCGCCTTCTCAGCGCCTCCTGCCTGAAGAGACCCTTGAACAACTAAGATTTTCTTCTTTTTCATGCTAAATTTTATTAGTTACATACTCTCTCGTAGCATCGTCTTTATGTCTGATTACACAAGGATTGCCAAAAACGACAGAGTGATCAGGAATATCACAATTAACATATGAATTCGGAGCAATAAGAACATCCGTTCCTATTCTAACGGCTCCAACTATAACCGCATTGGTTCCTATCCAAACCTCATCACCTATAATAGGGACTCCCTTTCGTTTCCCTCTGTTCTCCTGCCCTATAGTACATCCAGTCGCAATATTCACATTCCGTCCAATTACAGCTTTGGGATTAACAATAATACGTCCACAGTGTCCGATATAGAAACCAGGTCCAATGTCTGTAAACAAAGGAATCTGTATTTGAGTAATCCTTGTTAATCGACGATATATTGTGCGCCAAAACAAATATAGAAGAATATTCTTATGACGATAGAACCCACACATTCTAAAAGCTCTTAGCCATCTGACTTGCAGAGAATACCCCCCCCCTGACCTCTGAGCCAAACCTTTTCAAATCACACCTGAAAATTTCTTTTCCTTCCATACACACAAGTTTTTAGAACTATTTTATGTTACCAGAATATTCGTTCAAATGACTTTAGAATGACCATGCAGACACAGAACACCATCAGATGCATGAGTCTCTACCATAAACTGCATAATCCAAAAATAAGCTGAACTCGCGAGGCCCTACACGCAGCTTCAACCAGGAGTGTCACTTTACCACGAACATTATCTTTTATGAATACGTATTTTTACCTCTTCTATTCTTTTACATAATGAGCTAAAGAACATTTTAGCATCATCGATTTACGACAGACTGACTACTTATACCAATTTTTCCAAAAGAAGAGTTTCTGTTTATTGACGTAGTAATCAAAAACAACAAACGAGATAGCAGAACGAGGTTTATTCTGTTTCAACAAATGCAACAGAACCCGATACTTCCATGATTTCTGACGAATAATACTCTCATCCAAATCAAGTTGGCGAAGCCTATCGCTTACTTCCATAG
This sequence comes from uncultured Clostridia bacterium, assembly GCA_934274515.1. Taxonomy (GTDB): domain Bacteria; phylum Bacillota; class Clostridia; order Christensenellales; family DTU072; genus CAG-1782. Next base: position 1,797 of record CAKQTC010000042.1, on the reverse strand, counting down.
CTATTTCTAATTTACGAGTATGAGACAGATTGCTTTCACACACCATCTGGGTAAAAAGAGAACGAATTCTTGAATAGAATTCAAAATCAATTCTCGAAGTATTATAACTGCTTTTAGGCATCAACCTGGACATTAGCAGACGAATTTGGAATGCACCATCAAATTTTGATTCCTTAAAGGTGTGAGTGAGACTAGTCCCGTTGATATAGTAATGATAGTAGCAATCTGGCACAAACTTGAAAGATTTTCCATGTAACGCCACTTGTAGTTGGAATATCATATCCTCAGACAGAACCACACGCTCTGACATTTGCCGGATATGATATTTTTCCAAAAGACTTCGCTTATACAGAGCTACATTGCAACTCATTACATAACGGTTACCACATGTAATATCAGTCTCACTAATGAACGACATAGCCACACGTTCAGAGAATTTTCCATCGAACGTCCGCACGTCAGGATAATTATTGCATTTTTGCCATTTGCCTGTTTTCACCTCTTGGTTGAAACCGCTATAGACAACGTCGTATTTCCCGCTCTCTGTTGCATTATACAACGACTCATACATTACAGAATCTACTCTATCGTCGCTATCGCAGAATATAACATATTCGCCTTTTGCAACGTCCAAGCCACTATTACGTGCAAAACCTAACCCTGCATTCTTTTTGTGAATGACCATTATTCTGTTGTCACGTTTTGCCCAGCAATCACACATAGCAGGACAATTGTCTGGTGAACCGTCATCCACCAAGATAATCTCAATATCATGAAGTGTTTGATTAACTATAGAAGTCACACATCTATCAAGATACTTCTCCACATTATATATAGGTACAATTACACTTACCTTAGGCGATTTTGTTTCCATACTCTATCTTACAGATTATTTTTTATATTATTGCTCGCAATCAACATGGGACGATTTTTGCTCAGCAGCAAGAATGTCATAAAAATGAAGGAGTGTTTGAATGGAATTTCAACCATCGATATGGCCAAGATTGCATATACAAGGACTACTATCGGATAAACATTTTCATACGAATCGCCGACCTGTTTCAACAATAAACCCAAGATTGCCAAAAAGCACCCACATCCCAGGAAACCTACCTGCAGGAACATGTCAACGAGACCATTCTGGGCATCATATACACCTGCATACATCATAGACATAATTCCCGAATTGCCAACCCCATAACCAATCCATGGACTTTCATTGAAAGCATCTTGAATATTCATATATATATCCAAACGCCCCGTCAAAGTCAAATCCTCATGGAGTACATTTACAATGAAATCCTGAACGACTTCAAATTGAAGAAACCACGGAGTAAAGAAGAAAAACAAAATATCACACACAAACAAAGTAAGAAACACATATCTCGGTTTGGATGCCGCAGTTCTGAACTTCTTCTTCGGAAAGAAAGTCATGGCAATAAAAACAGCAGCTCCCATCAAAGTCGTCGAACAACGCGTATGAATAGAAACCATTACCAATATCAATAAAAATAGAGACAAGAGAACCATTTCTTTCTTACGCAAGATGGGATGCAGCATGTAATACAACGAGCAAAAATACAAATTCAAATAGCATACAGTAAATTTGTTTCCTACCATATAACCATCTATGCTGTCATTTATAACAACATGTTGCATCGCGTCTATATCAGTAAAAACTAGCAACACCCCCATACAGCACAGCAATGTCCGCAACATTACCTCGACTCTGCCGAGTACCGAAACCCGTTCCATAAACAATGCAGCCATAACCAATCCAGCCGAACTGTACAAGGC
>CAKQTC010000041.1 GCA_934274515.1 uncultured Clostridia bacterium | reverse complement strand
CCTTTACACAAGATAATCTTCCTACAGGTGGTTTCATATTCATTAGTTTGATCCAGTAGGTCTTCCAAGATTGCTTGGAAAGTTGTACTTTCACGTCGCTTCTTTGTCTCAAAATCAATAATACCCCTTGATTCGTCAATTTCTAAAATATGGTTTAACTTTACTGAGCCCTCACCACCATTATGACAACATTGTTCTATCAGCAAATTAAGAGCCTCGTCAACATAAGAATAATGGAAGTGGGGGATTATAATAATCGGAGAAGATAAAATTCCTGTCATTAATTCAGACAAAAATGTTTTATTAATGACATAAGATTCTAAGTTGTTAGCCATGAACATAATTTTTTCGCTTTTTGCTTAACCTTACTTGCGGTTTCCTTGACGGTGTCTACAACACCTCGAACGACTTCACGAGCTGTATCAACTATAGGACGTGCGTAAGTAGCTGTTGCTTGAACTACATTTTGTGTAATATCCACCATTTTGTCTGCTACACGCCTTGCGACTTTTTTCCCTTTCTTATAAAGTTTCTTCGTTGTTTGTACAATAGGTTCACCAGCTTTTCTTGCAATTTCCTTAGTCTTTCTTTTTATCTTTTCCCGATACGAAGGAGGAATTAGTTCTGTTGCAAGCATTACCCCACCAGCTATTAGGCCAGCAGGTCCACCAACAGTTGCCGCAATCGCAGCCGTCATCAATGTCTTACAAGCCCATCTTTCCTTTTTCGCTTGGAATCTTTTATACACATTTACCGTGTTGGTAACAAAATTGCTTTCGCATTGCTCTTTATATTGTTTTGCCGATATCTTATCTGTATCGTACAAATAACTCAGACGTGCGTCACGCATCGCATGCACTGTAGCTTCAGCGATTTTTTTTGCCGTAAAACGAGGTTTCCATTTGCTCTTTCTAATTGAAAGATACACTGCTGCCTTTATCTTGTTTTCCAGTTCCTTGTCCCGTTCGGAATCTTCACCAATGCCACGTGTCAAATAATCCAAGAGTTCCTGAGACTCAACACCTGATTTCTCTACGTCTGTTCCCAAGATAAAATTAGAAACACGAAGCCTTTCTACAGCATTTACCAATGCTATATAGTCATTATTTGTATCACTCATATTCGTTTATCGTTTGTCAGAGGAAGTCAGTTCTTCAATAGTGTTGTCATCAACATTATTCTCCATTGAACTATCTGTTTCTAATTCTTCGTTACTTGTATCTTCTTCAGAAATAATCTGTTGTATTACTGAATCTTTAATTTCTTCCGTTTCGCAATTTCTGGTTGATTTTTCAATAGTGCGAGATAATTTTCCATCTTTCTCAAATTGTTCCAAGCCTATTACTGCTGCATTGGCAACAATCTCTTCATATTCAGCAATAGCTTGCTTTCGTACTTCAACAGAAGCATTAGGATGTTCCAAATCCCATTGCTTCATGTAATAATCAAACATGAATTCTGCAGGATTTTTACCAGAACTGACTATCTCTTCTTTCGTTTTATAATAATCCTCTGTTGATTGGAACAATTCTTCCAAATCCTTTCTCTCTTCTTCATCTTCAGCCTCATTTAAAATCATAAGTTGATAGTCAACTTCCTCTTTAGAAGAGAACTTGATGAAATAATCCTTGAATAAATCTCTTACTCGTCTCGGTATAATGTCCATATTAGAGCGTTTTTGATTTTGTTCTACCTATTTTAGTTGAGTTGGGAAATTCAAAACCTAATTGCACAATGCGAGTAACAATTGTTCCGTTTTGTATCTCATCGCCCAATATGTTTTCGTCCCATTCATTATCGAATGGCTTATTATATGGATTTCGTACACAGTCATTCCATTCTAGCCCTTCAGTATGAAGATAAGAAACAATATTTGTTCTATAATTACGGTTAAACATTAGTATGTCGCTTTGTAAATTTGCAGCATACGATTTATCTTCATCAGGAAGATCGCCAAAATTTATCTTTTCATCTGTAAGTCCAAAATTCAACATATTAGCCAAGCCCAAAACTACATTTGGGTATTTGCGTATTTTATAGAATTTGCGGTTGATGTTGTCAAAGGCTATAATGGCATCATTATATGCAATCATGTTTACCACCTGTTTCTCAGACTTCTTGTCTTCTTCATTTCGTGGAGATTTGTCTTTTTCTGCAACTTTGTTAAGTTCGCTTGATAATGACTCTATTTGTCGGGCAACGTCAACAATTGAATTTTTCAGTTCTTCTTGTACAGTCAAGATATTATGTATACTATTTCCATTTTCAAGTTCGCCAATTTTTACTTCCATTCGCGAGATGGATTGTTTAATGCTTTCAAGCTGCTTTTCCTGCAAAAACTTGTTGTCTATGAGATGCTTAAAAGACTCATTCTTGTATGAAAGTAGAATAACCAAAATTATGGTGTTGGCTACACATAAGACAAGAATTATAATTAATATTTGAGATGTATCCATTTCGTACTTTTATAAGGGTTGGTTTTCTTCGTATAATAATTCACCAGTGTCTATCCGCGTTACATAAAAGTGAATGCAGTTTCCTATTTCACTTTCATTAAAATCAACGATACAATGATACCCATCAGCACTAGTATTGTCAACAACAAATCGTTTTATCTCTTTTGCTTTTATATTTCCGAACGGTAATACAATCATCTGATCAGAAGAATAGAAAACACTTTCTATTTGCTGCTGTTGTTCATTTCGTGCATAAAAATCATTTTCATAGTCAACAAAGTATTCTCCTTTTATGGCAACAGGGAAAGCAATCATTCCATATTGGGCATTATTTAATTCTGCATCATTATCGGCAATGGAGTTCAATTCACCTACACCAATTTTTATCCCCAGCTTGCCATACGCTTCTCTTAATTTAAACAGAGATGTCTTTGAGAACATATCATATATATAGAACTTGGCTTTTCTACGCATAGAACGTCTGTTTAAAAGAATATATGATGCACCTTCCATGATACTTGCAGAGACTGTATTTGACATAGCCAAATTTGTTTCACCCAATTCACAACCAATAGCATCTCTAATCGTTTGCTTTATCAAATCACGAAAAGTGTTTGACAATGACAAACCTCCAGCAAATACTACAGAGAAATTATTTTTCGTATCTTCTCCAAGAAGATTTAAATTGTTAGTTAGAAACTTTCTGACTATCTGCGCTATTTGTGAAAAAATAGGAGCAAAAACAATGTCATACATTTCCTTTCCACCAAATTCGATATCACCGGCAAGAATATCTCTGACTCTACCCGCTACAGAATTATAGCCATTGTTCATCAACCATATACGATAGTTTTTTGGTATTTTGAAGCTCTCTGATTTTCCATGTTTAATCAAAAACCATTCATTTTCAAATTCAATAGAATTCTTTATCGAAGATGTAATGTATGGAGTAAATATCATGTCCTTTAATTTGTCGTATGAAATTTCTTCATAAAATCCACCTTGTTCCAATTTTAATCCATTAGTTATGAACTTTAAGAAATAATGCACAAACGCTTCGTCTATGTTGTTTCCGCCCAGTCCAATACCATTGCTAGAGGCTAAAAGTTTAAATGAAATGTCCCCATTTGAGTCAATCTCATTGTCTTGAAGAAGACACAAATCAGTAGTACCTCCACCACAATCAACAACAAAAGATTTATGTCCTGGGTTAGTGACGAATTCTCCTGCACCAGCATGGATTCGTTCAGCAATGATTGGCCCTTCAGGCTCTGATAATATACGGACATGCTCTCCGAATATTTCACTACAAATGCAAGACATCATTTTTTTGTTGTCATCAGTCCAGATCGAAGGAATTGTAACGCCCCATTTAATCTGTTCTGTAGCGATTGGGTGTTTGGCCTTAGCACTTTCAAAGGTTAAACAGTCAATTTTAATTATCCGCAAAAAAAGTTTTACGACCAACTCAATAGGGTACTCTTTATCTGTTGCATGATATGGGATATTCTTGTATATCATCATTTTGAAATACTTGAATTCTACCCATCCTTCTTGCTGAATCAAGTCTGCCTTTTCTTGTATAAAATGTCTACCCCAAATTATATTGGGCTTTTCTGTTGTTCTGTTTACTCTAGACAGAATTCTGAAATCAACGTCTTTAAGGTTGCTCCATTCGGTTTCCACTTTTTTCAACAATGATGGTTCAATGAAGAACCATGACGCATCTTTTGCATAATAGCCATCAGAATATGGCAATGTTGGGGTAGTGTACGTTAGTTTACCATTTTCAAAATGGTCAATACGAGCTACACCTGTATTGGATGAACCAAAGTCAACTGCTATTGCTGATAAATATTGCATAAGTCAAATAATTTATGTTCGGTCTGATTGCCCAATCAGACCGAACTTGGTTATTCTATAGTTAGCTTAATGTCTTAAACAATTCAGCCAGAGAATTGTCAAGAAGCATAAGTATTGTATCAAAGTCTTCACCAGAAGTTTTTTGAGTCGGTATAAATTCGTAACTACACCAAACATCATCGCCATTAACAATGAATTTCACCACAAATTTATCACTATTCAACTTGTTGCAAACTTCTAACAATTTCGATTTCGGGTGTTGACTTGTGTCGCATATCATAACAAGTTGTAGGTATGGACCCTCGTTTTTGAAGGCGACATAATTCTTTCCTTGATATTTAAATGAGAAGAAAGAACTCTCCTCATT
>CAKQTC010000040.1 GCA_934274515.1 uncultured Clostridia bacterium | reverse complement strand
ATCGTAAAGGATGACATTGAATTCGCTCACGGCAACACGCTACCCCTTTGGTCTTTCGGCCTAAATTACTGATAGCACACGCGGCTATTTTGACCACATGGATCTTTAAATATATTAACACAATAGCAATGGAACTTAATGGTTAGTGGTCAAATAATGAACCCGGAGAAAAGCCCCTTACCTTAGCCGGAAAAAACGAGACCAATGTACAGCAGCGAAGACTTCTTCGAGGACGTGGTGACAGGCGGCAGGAAGCATCTTGGACACCTGAGGCTGTCATCGCATGCTTGGAATTGTCTTAAAATACATTATCTTTGTGAAAAACAGGATGATATGATCACGAATTTTGATCAACTTGATTTTGCCATATATTGCATCGGATGCTTGTCAATGAAGTTGTCATTGCCTCAACCCGATGTCTATCGTCGTTTGAAGAGTTCCGGCATTCTTGATGATTATATTGTCAAAGGTTATGACATACTTCATACCTTCAGCCGAGAGTACTTGATGTCCGACCTCATCTCCTACATGAAAGATAAAGGCGTGCTGTCATGATAGTCTTCCATTCTTCTCCATGCATCGTGAACCATCCGGATGTCTCTTTTTCAAGAGACTATCTGGATTTTGGCAAGGGCTTTTATGTCACGACTATAGAGGAGCAGGCGCGGAAATATGCCAGGCGGTTTTTATTAAGAGGTATGAATGCCTACTTGAACAAGTATGAACTTTCTGATGACCTGCGAAATTACAATGCACGTTACTTCGATTCGTATGACGATTCATGGTTGGATTTTGTGGCGTTATGCAGAGCCGGAAGAGATAAGTCAGACTACGATATTGTTACGGGTGGAATCGCAAACGATAAAGTGTTCAGAACGATAGACCTGTTCTTCTCCGGCGAGATCACAAAAGACGAGGCCTTGCGAAACCTGCTTTACGAGACGCCCAATGTTCAGATTTGTCTAAGGTCGCAAGAGCTTATGGATGCGGAACTTACATACATTTCAAGTGAGGAGATCAGATGATTGACGCAAGTAAACAAATCGTGCTTCAGGCAAAGTACGCAAGAATAATTTCACTGGTTGCCACTAAGTCAAACATCACTCTTGACCAAGCGATGGAACGATTTTATGGTTCAGAAGTGTTCCTCTTGATACAAGATGGTGTTGCCGATCTGCACTGCCGCAGCGACCAATATCTGGCCGATGAGATTTGTCGTGAGAAACTTAAACAATAGATGATTGTCCGGATGCCCTTTTTCTCTATCGCAAGGACGGGCGATACCAGATAGACAACAATCTTGCGGAACGTCAGGTGAGACCGTTCACGGCATTGCGGAAAGTGATCCAGCACTACGGCAGTGACGAAGGCGCGGAGATGGCCTCGGTCTATTTGAGCGTGGTGAGCACGGTGAAGCTTGCGGGGGTGTCGGTGTGGCGTTTCCTCGGCGACTTCTTCTGCGACGTGGTGACAGGCGGCAGGAAACACCTTGGGCACCTGAGACTGTCTCCGGCATAGAAAAAGTAAAAAAAATCAACAAGAAATACCAAAAAAACGGACAATAATTGGCCTGACAACGGGTCGAGAGGCAGCTATATCTCTGACTTTGAGCCGGGTCCAATAATTGACCACTAACAAACCACTGAAAATCAGCGGTAAGCGTCAGCTTGCGAAAAAGTGGACGCGTACGTTAGAATGGTAGTTTACTTTTGAAACAGATGTTAGATAAATCAATAGGAAATAAAAGATTAGCAAAAAATACATTAGTTCTGTACTTTCGTTTGTTGTTTACGATGGTACTTCAACTTTATGCTTCACGCCTTGTTTTACAAGCTTTAGGAGTAGACGATTATGGTATATATAATGTTGTGGGTGGAGTAATAGCAATGCTCAATTTTGTCAACATGTCTTTGTCTAATGCCGATTCCAGATTCATAGCTGTAGAAATCGGTTCTGGTGATCAAGGTGGTGTAAAAAAGTTATTTAGTTGTATAATGACTATCCATTGGCTATTTTCTGCTATAATAATAATATTTGCAGAAACTGTAGGGCTATGGTTCGTAATGAATAAATTGGTAATACCAGAGGGGAGGATGACAGCAACCATGTGGGTTTACCAAAGTGCGGTATTATCATCAATAATAACTATTATAAGTTCGCCTTATAATGGACTCATTATTGCACATGAAAAGATGTCAGTCTTTGCAGCTATTTCTATTTTTGAAGCCTTGGCTAAATTTTGTGTTGCCTTTTTTCTTTTCTATTCGCCGATTGATCGTTTAATAACTTATGCTATTCTGAATGTATTTATATTGATTATTGTTCGCTTGATTTATACGTTCTACTGCAAAAAGAATTTTGAAGAAAGTTCATATAATATAGCATGGGACAAGAATATTTCAACAAAAGTACTCTCTTTTGCAGGTTGGACACTTACTGGAAATGTGGCAGTTATGGGATATACCCAAGGATTGAATATATTGCTCAATATCTTCTTCGGTGCTGTAGTTAATGCGGCAAGAGGTGTATCTGTTCAAGTTCAAGCTGCCGCAAGGATGTTTTTTGCAGGTTTTCAGACAGCAATTAATCCGCAAATTATTAAATCATATGCGCAACAAGATTATGAAAGGTTTCATAATCTCATTTTTATGTCAAGTCGTTTTTCTTTTTTTTTGATGCTATTAATCACGATACCTCTTTGTTTACATACTCAATATATTTTGGAACTTTGGCTTAAAGATGTACCAGATTACACAGCTGATTTTGTTCGCATAATGTTGATAGTTGGACTTGTTAATACACTACAGAACCCAACAATGACAGCCCTCCAATCTACAGGTAATATTAAAAAAGTACAGATAGTAGAAAGCACGTTGTTGTTATCTGTTGTTCCTTTAGCATATTTGTTTTTGAAGTATTTGCATATTTCACCAGTCATGGTGTTCGTGGTTTATTTGATTATAGAAATTATAACTCAATTCGTAAGAGTCTATATGATATATCCCATGATAAAGTTGAAAATGACAGATTACTTAAAAAAAATCATGTTGCCTATTTGTCTTGTATCCACAGTATCAGCTACTATCTGTAATATATTAAGTAGAGTTATTGAAGTATCTGATTTTAGTATGTTATTGGTAACTGTAATGATTTATGAGGTGATTAATTTGTTTGTTGTTTATTTTGTAGGCTTACAGCGTTCAGAAAGACAATTTGTCAATCATTATATACGTGAAAAAATATTAGTGGCCAAATTTTGGACCCGTTAAGAATCCCCCGTTAAGAACCCCTTATCTTACGTAAGTTTAAAATAGATACAAATGCATGATACAAATAAAACACCTTCTATTAACAAGGTGTCAATGCTGATTTTGGCTCTTTTGCCCATTTTATCGTGGTACAAGATACCTTTCCCGGTAAGCTTGGGTTATGCTATTATTCTATTCTTGTCGGCTTATACTATTGTTAAGGCAGGTTTTAGAATTAATGTGGTTCCAACAATATTTTGGATCGTATTCGCATATGTCTGCTTTATGTGGATATACAACCATGGCTTTGCTTTTTGGACATTACTTCCACCTGGAGGGTGGGTGTTTTTTATATTCGTTCTAGCAATACTATGGGGTGTTATCTCCTTTGACATGGGCTTGTTCAAAAAGTATATGCGTTGGGTTGTAATGATTTCCGGGGTATTGTTCTGGATTCAATTGGCATTGTATACTGCAACTGGTAACCAGCAGATTTGTTTTGTTCCAAATTTGACCGGAGCATTTACATATGAAGATTATACCTATGCTGATATTGTAAAAAGGCAATTAGACGGAGGTTTGCCTTGTTCAATATTTCTGGAAAAATCGTACCTGGCATATTACTTTCTTACATATTTGTCTATAATATGGTTTGATAATAAGAATAAGCTCTTTTCTAAGGAAATAATCTTTGTGATTGCCACTCTCATAGCATCTCGTTCAGGTACAGCATTGGTTGGATTCGTTGTGCTTTTTGCTGTGAAGATGTTTTCGACGTTTTGGAATAAAAATGTAAGGAAGCGCATTTTGCTGATATTTTTTATAGTACCTTTAATTGTTGGAGCATTTTATGTTTATGCGGAAACAGAATTAGGACAACAGATGCTCTCCCGTACGGAAGAATTATCTGATGAAGGAACCAGTGGATATGCCCGTGTAGTAAACGGATACATGATGTTTGATCAACTTACTCCAGAACAAAAAGTCTTTGGAATCTCTGATGCAAGGGAGCGATTTGGATATGAAAAAAAATCAGGTGCATTCGTGTTCTATGTAAACGGAGTTCAATCCATACTCCTAAATCTGGGCTATATTGGTATTTTGCTGTATTTCCTATTCTATGCAAAAGTATTCCATAAAGTTGGTTTTACTTCAAGGATGTGTGTCGTTGTATTGCTTGTAATGAGCCTTCTGGAGGCCAATTATCTGAATTCATATATGATGCTTCTAACAATCATACCTTGTGCAGAGGCTTATTTGAAAAGAAATGTCTCGATTACGAAATATTATAATTGAAAGATGAAAACCATTATGCTTATCTTCGGCACTCGTCCCGAAGCAATCAAAATGTGTCCCCTTGTTAAGGAATTCCAGAAACACGCCGAGGAATTCAAAACAGTAGTATGTGTCACCGGGCAGCATCGCGAAATGCTCGACCAAGTGCTTCAAATCTTCGACGTTCATCCAGATTTCGACCTAAACATAATGAAGCA
>CAKQTC010000039.1 GCA_934274515.1 uncultured Clostridia bacterium | reverse complement strand
CTCCCTTTTTGTAGCAGCGGAATTTCTGCCAATGACAATGTCATTTTAGCATATCGAACCCGCAGGAACAATGACGCGCAAGACTTTATTTTGGGCGCCGTAAGCATTTAAATTTTCGGTTTCTCATGTAAATACTCAATAACGCTGGCCTTTGGGATACGGAAGGCTTTTCCTATCTTGAAACAGCGTATGCTCCCATCATGCAGCAAGCGGTACGCTGCTTTGTAGCCAACGCCTCCCAGCATCTCTCTGAGCTGATCAATATTTACAATATCCGGATAATCCGCAAACGGTTTTTCTCTCATGTCTACCCTTCCTTACCGCACAATTGATCGCATAATACCGAAAAAAGTCATTCTCTCTTCGGCTTTCGCGTTTTTGCCGCAAAAAAGGATGTTCCCCGATGCCATAGCATCAGAGAACATCCTTTATTTGCAGGATAATCATAGCACTATCCAGTAGGGACTTTCAAGGTCCTTTTCAGGGGACTTTGAAGGGCATAATGAGGGCGTTGCCTTTTACCGCGAATTTCAAAAATGTCACTATGCTTCCAATTATATAAAAGAGCAACGAGAAGAACACTCACCAATGTTGTCATAGTTCACTCACATATGTCTTCTTTTTCCTGTTTCTGATAAAAAACAGCTAATTCATTTAATGATGCTAAGTATTTTGTATTATCAATTTGGAATGTAGAACAAGCGATCCCAACGATAGCGATTAAAGACACAGCCGCATACACCAGAGGTGTACTTTGTCCATATACAGAAGGAGACGTGTCAACAACATTGGCCGTAGTGTTGCTGCCAATTCTGATAGAGTTGCCCATGCAACCTGCGTGTAATGCAATACAAGCCCGCTTATACCTCATGTAGTGAACTCCCAAAAATTTGTACATACATTTATCCGTCTGGCCCTGCATGATATGCTCTACAAGTTCCGAAAATGAATTATGGTTTGTCCACCAATAGTCTCCGCGTAATTTTCGTTTCGTATGCTCTTTGAGGTTCTCCCACTCCACTTCTAATGCAGTTCTACCATCATCAGGGATATACCGGTCTATGTCCCGAAAACATTTGTTTCTTTGCACTTCATAGTTCAAGAAGAAGTCATCAACATATTCTTGAAAGTCTACATCATCTTTGTGCATCTCAAAAAAGGAGATAACAATCATCTGTTCATAAAGATTTCGTCCCAAGGACAATGCTCCGTCCGGATAACCGTGGGCACATAGCGTCAGAATTTCTCTGGCTGTAACCATAGATTTTCCAACTATGTGCAGTAATATGGTTTCATAATTTTGGCCCACACAAACTTTGTGATGCACTGTATCCGCAAATATACTTTCAAATTCATCGATAACATCCATAAAATTATCGAGTTGCCATTTAATAATCGCTGGGGTAGAGTAGTCAAAGCCCATAACCATTCCTCAAGAGTTCCGTGCGGTAAGGTATAATCGAAACAGATTTCTCTGTTTCGATTTTATTCATCACTTTCGACATCTTCTGAGTTACTAAAGGTCGCCGTACCGCCGACAGAGAACCCAGCCGTAGGGCTCTTCAATGTCGAACGATACATTTGGACGGTACGTCTATAACTTTTTTCTGTACCGATTACTTGCCCGGTAACAGTCGTAAGATAGCTCATCTCCCACTTGCCTTCAGTTTCATCATATACAAACTGAATCTTATTTAAATTTCCATCTGTAAAGTCATTAAACCGTTGAACTGTATTGAAAACATTATATTCCTTCAGTGAATTGAGTGCTATTAAGACCGTCTCTCCTTTCCGAGCTTTTACAACCAGTTCTATAGGTTGATTAGGTTCGGTAAATATGTAGGCAGTCTGTCCGCAAGAAATCATTTTTTTCGCAATCCAACCAATAGCTTTTTTTATGGAAGTGTAGCACTTCAAGAGATCGTCCGATATCGCATCCGAGAGTTTGTCCATTGTCTTGCTCAAAGTTTGTTTGCCCAGTATGGCAATCAAGTAACCCGTGGCAAAACAGAATACCACTTCTGGTGTGGGGATCAAGCTTTTGGCAAACGTTGTTTCTACTTTTGCATCACATTGATTATGCAAATAAGCTACTATCCCATTGTAGTCTTCTTGATCAAAATTAAGGGGATTAATCAAAACAGTAAGCTCTTTTCGCGATTCCGATTGGAAATCCACAAACGGTCTGGAGTCATAAGAACTCTCGGCATAATATAGCGTTTCCCCATCTGGACCTTTACAAGGCAAAAACGCGTCTGCAAAGTCATCGATTAGCGCCTCGAGTGCAATTTCGCCATTATCAAGTCGCTTTAATGATCCGGACAGAACCTTTCCTACTGGAAGCATAGTGCAATCATGATTGATTCCCATACGCGTTGCCGTTGATCTGGACCGCAAGGTCTCTGCATACTCAGTTAAAATCTTTAATGAAAGCTGCTGATTCTGGCAATCTATTCCGGATGTAGCGATAATCTGCTTCCTAATCATTATTATATTCCCTCCAAAAAGGCATCTTTAAAATTCTTTACCGCGTAGCTTCCCTTGTGGTCAAGTGAATTCAAATCCAGTTCACTTGGTTTTGAGGCTCAGCAACACCGCCAATACGCTCCTTAATCGAGCGTAGTCATTTCATCTGCTTTCCAGCAAAACAGGCACCCCCGGCATTGCGTTCCAACATCCAACGCATGTTTAATGTTTTGCAAAGGGTTACAAATCATTGCTGCAGCCCACCCCAAACTGTGCAATGTCGTTTATGTCTATCACCGGATATATGGAAGGCTTTCTACGAATTATATCTTGTTACCGGCAATCTCTAGACAGCTAGCAATTATGCCTCAGGTCTTCATCTCCTCATAGAGTAACTTCAGTCCTTCATTTACCATGGGACATTCTTTAGGCAGGAATTGAATACTTTTTAAATATATCATGCTATAGACATTCGTGCAACATCATTACGCATGGAACAAGGTAGCTGTGCCAAATATAATACTGTTTTTCTGTTATTTGATGTACTGCAAGCCCATTTTGTTAATCACATTTGTATTGTGAAATTATTACTTTTTTAACGATGGTGTTAAAACGCACCGTCACCTCTATCATCTGAGCCAGATCACTGCCATTGTGGAGAGTAACAACAAGCTAGTTGTTCTCGTATCCTCCGGCGTGAAAACGCCGGAGGATACCTTTTGCTCCTACTGATCATCCCACCGAGCGGAGGACAATCGTAGACGCAGCCTCCACGATATTACAGGAGCTTACCGGAAAACTCATACATTTCTGCAAGGCGGTCAATTCCAGCATCACGGAGCCGGCGAAGAGGCTTTGGCGTAAGCCCCATCTTCTGTGAGATCGCGTCCCATGACTCCTGCTCAAAATAATAGAGCCGGATCACCTCCGCCTGTCTCTGATCGAGCAGCGAGATGTAATACCGCAGCCGCTCGGTCTCACGCTCCAATGGAACCAACAGGCTATGATAATCCTTAAACACTTCACGGTTTTTCCGAAAAGCCTCGTTCCGATAGTTCATTGCAATGTATAGCGTCTTATCGGATACCTCACCGACGGAATGGCGTTCGCCGTTCCCCTTCTTAAAGGCCATCGCCTCCAGCATTTCCGTCGCGGATATCTGCGATGGGTGCGCCAGTTCATAGTTGAGCTGCGCAATCTTCCGCATATTGTCCGGGTAGGTCTTTAGCAAGTCCAGGACCTTCATTCTGATGTCTTCACGCATTGTAGTTCCTCCTAAATATCTATTTTTTGTTTCGACAATTCAGAATGAACAACGGAGGTCCCCGGCAGCGAACGCAAGTTGATAGTCTATTCAGTGCAGAAAAGCGCGCAGGCTGTCGTTACCGACTGTCTGCGCGTTTCTTAAATAATAGTCTTACCCTACTCTGTTTGAAATCGGTTACCGGATCGCAGTTTTGATAGCCGTTGTATATGGCTTTTCATCGTACCCCGTGCTATCGCTGGCATAGCAATACGCTATGGCGTAATACTTATATCCAGGTGTTCCATTGTAGGTAATAATATCCTTGTAATAGTACAAGCCAGAACTCATCATAATAGGATAGTCCTCATAGAAATAGCTCTTTTTTAAGTAAAAATCTTCACCGTTTTTCGATTCATACAAATGAAGCCTTGTTACCCCCACCTTCGTCATATCTCTCAGTGCGTTTACATCCGCAGTAAATACAATTTTTCCACCGCTTTGTGGTGTCAAATAGACACCATATGCGTCCAGATAATCGCTTGACCGTGCTGAGGCAATTACACTGCATTGCAAAATAAGCATTATGCTCACAAGGCAAATCAAAGAAATTTTCTTCAGTTTCATGTTAACCCTCTACATAAATTGATTTTATGATTTCCCTTGCTTCCTGCTCTGAAATATTTCCGCTTGCTCTGCACTCAAAGTCCCCATTAGCCCACAGGATTTTTGTTTCAGTCTTATCAGCAATTATATAATGCCGAGTATTTCCTGCAAGATAGCTATGCTCCATAGCTGAGTCCTTTTCAATAAGCTGTTGGTCCGCCCGCGACGTTTCTCTATACTGAAACTTCAAAGAATTGTCTTCCGATTGGTAAGTTACGTGAATGCTTATACCAGATGCCTCTCTATGCACGCTAACATTAGGGGGCTCATATCGTTCCGGCACCCAAGTCGGCATCAGCGGGTCAGTAATCTCCAGCGCATCTACCGCATTCTGAATGGTATCGTATTCTTTCGTCTCCCCGATTTCGATCGGGTAGTTACCCACCTCGGCATACGGCGTTTCGTTCTGTCCAAA
>CAKQTC010000038.1 GCA_934274515.1 uncultured Clostridia bacterium | reverse complement strand
CACGTGTAGCACGCGCGCGCACGTGTAGCACGCGCACGCACGCAATTATGCAGATAAAATTGATTGTACAAGATTTTGAGTATCAGAAAAATTGTCAATTTCTCTAAAAGAGGGAAAGTTTGCAACGCCTTTATCGTGAAGTTTTTTAGACAATGCCAATTCATTGGCTTTAGCAATGTATTTAATATATCTATCTGGACTAGGAAAACCAAGGCGTTCAGATTCTTTTACAACTCTATCATAATTATCACGATTAAAATTAAGACGGCTTTGAACCTCACTATCAGAAAAGGAACAAAAAAGATTTTTGTAATAAGGTGGAACAGGAATAATTCGTGAACCAATCTTTAAAACATTACCGTTTCTAATTTCATCGCGATGAGTATAAAAGAGTTCAGAACCAAGACCACGAGAAGAGGACTTAAAAGGGCGTTCAATACCTTTATTATCATATTCTTTTTCTGCTTTTTCACCAGTAACAAGATTTTTAGTAAAATAGTCAACAACATAGCGAACACCGCCAGAAGTCAAAGGCAAAGATTTAATAAATCCATTTTTCCAAGTAGTATCAAACAACTTTTTAAAAGCCATAAAATCAAGACCAAAAAAAAGCACGTGATAATGCGGACGGTTAAAAGTGTCACCATACTCACCAGAAGCAAAATAAGAAAAATCCTTGCGACAATAAGGCGGAAGAAACGGCATTGATTTTATTTTATGCCGTATATTATCCATATACTTATGAAAATGCTCCTGTTTCAAAGTCGGAAACAAAGAACCGTCATTATATAACAAATGATAATCATCATAAGTAAATGTAACAAAGGCATTTGCTCCCTTTATCTGCTCATAGTTACAACGGGCAGTCCAGAGAGTCAATTTATCAATACGACAGCCAAGGCAATTACCGCAAGGCAATTTTAAACTATCCATATAAAGTTTGACAGAACCATATTTTTTATATTTCTGATAAGTATCAGACTGCATTTCAGAAAAAGGAACAGGATTATCGCACATCTTTGCACACTCCCAAATACCAAATAATAAGGTGATGCCAGATATGAAGAATATTATTTAATCCGTGCTCATTAAGCCCAAAATGCTCTATATCACCGTGAAAAAACCAAATGTTAGAAGTCTGATGAACAAAGTTTTTAACATTCGATTCGTCAATATATTCAAAAGAAAACATATCATTTAAATTACGAAGATTAAAAAGTTCAATCAAATGCTTAATATCTGGAATCCAACCAATAACAGACACGCCAAAAACACTACCGCGAATAATCACATCAATTTGAACATTCTTACAAGTAAAAGTGTAATAATCGTGAATAGTCTTTGGATTAAAACGTTCTGACAAATAGACTTGACTTGCAAGCATTGAATTAAACTTGCGTTCTCTGACAGCCTTACGGCTATCATCAGACGCCTTGCCAAGAATGTTAGCAAGACGTTTAACACAATGAATAAAATCATCAATTTCAACATTTGAAAAATCAAGTCCACTGTCAAAGCAATGATTTAAAAAATTAGTTACACTCATAATTAAAAACCAATCTTATTAGGAGCACCATGCAAAAGACCAGGAAGAATACCAGAAGTAACATCGCCAGCAATACCAAGAACTCCAAGAATACTATCAATAACAATTTTTGCGTGTTTCCATTTTTTATCTCTAATATCAGTCTCTAACTGTTTTCTAGAATTCTCAAGTTCTTGTTTATCACGCTCATTTTTAACCTCCTTAATATAATTATCAAGCTGAGAATTAACAGCCTCAAGAGCAATTTTTTTATCGTTATAACTTGCTTGTGAATTATTAAGAACAACCTGAGAATCAACAAGTTTATCTTGAAGATTTTCAGTAGCAATATTATGACGCTTTTGTTCACCAATAGTCCAAGAAGCAATTTTTTCTTGACTACCTAGAGAACGAACAAGCCTATCCAACTGCGCTTTGTTCAAATTATCAGCAATTTTTTCATCAGACAAAACTTTTAGAATAGCAATATCTTTAGAGTTTTTATTATTAGCGTCAGCAATACTAGCATTAGTTTCATTAGTTTTATCACTGATTTCTTTTTGCGTCTGCATTTCAAGAAAACGAGAAACAGCATTTGACAAATCACCTAATTGAGGGGTTTCCATAGGATGAGAAGCATTTGAATAACTTCCACCATTGAGAGAACCGGCAGTCATAGCAAGCGGATTTATCCCGGCCTTTTGAGCGTCAGCAGACTGAATTTGAAACTGATTATTGTTCAAATATTTTTGATACTGAAATTGCTCTTTAGCAAAATCAAGATTTTTATCATTTATTTTAACATTAGATTTATTTGTTTCTCGAGTAGCAAAATAACTACCAAGACCACTTAACATAGACGAACCGCCAAGAATACCGGCTTTAATAACAGTACCGACAATAGGGTCCATTTTTTTTACCTCCAATAATAATAGAATAGGGTAGAGGGAGAAAGAAAGACCCCAACCCTACCACAGAAAGATTATTTAAATCTTTCTCCCAGAATTATTATTCTGAAAGTTCGGAAGAAGATTTAAAACCTAAAGCATTATCAAGATATGCTTGACGAGCGTCAGCAACTTTTTGAGCATTTGCCATATCGTCAGCCTTTTTCTTTTCATCAGCTTCTTTTTTAGCGTCATCGACAAACTTTTTAATTGCTAAATCAACTTCGGCTTTATCAAGTTTACCAGAGCGTATCATAACCTCCAAATCAGACGGAAGATTGTCCGCATCGTCATAAACACCCGAACCAGAAGCGCCACCTTTAACAGAAGCAACACGATTAGCCATTGAATCAGAACAAGGCGACCAAGCAGACCTATCGACAACATCATCATAAACTGGAGTTACGAAAGAAGTTGAATAATCAACCTGTTTTACAACATCACCAAAAACATTGTATCGTTTCATATTTTAACCTCCTTAAAAACCGAAAGTATTAGGCTCAGAAGTATAAGCGAGTTTACGAGTTGCGAAAACTTCGCTCAACAATTGACATCTAAACGCCGGATATGACGGATAAGCAAGCCAATCACGGCGCAAGTTATCCGGCGACATACAAAGAAATTGATAACTGAACTTTGGAACAGAATCAAACCAACGCGCCTGTGTATAAGCAGAGAAAAGCAAATCTTTATCTGGCTTACACTGCATAAGACCGCGGTTCACATTCTGACGAACTTTCAAATAAGTATATCGCTCTTGATAAGCAAAAAGTTCATTATCCTTATCATTACCAGAAACATACAATTCTTTGTTAAGAATACCTTCTGGAGAAAGACCCTGAAATTCCGGCTGCGCAAAATCATCGAAAGTAATTTCAGTAAGCAACTTATCAACGCCCTGTTGATAAATTGTTTCTGGCTTAATAATCATAACGCCCATAATATAGCCGTGGTCTTCACAATAGAAATCGGAGCAGACAGAACCGGAACCACCAGAAGAGCCAAAACCGGCAGTAGAACCAAGCGGAGAACTTGAAGAACTTTCAGAGTTCTGAATAACGGTTGAGAAGTTCAAATAGTCAACTGTACCACCAATATAAACAGGAACGTGCTCCTCACTGCGAGGACTTACCGCCCAATGTTGGTAAATCATTCTGTTATATGAGCCGTCAACGCGCATATTACGTTCTTGCCATACAGACATCGCAAGCAAAGAGCGCATTTGGTTAGCAGTCATTGAAACTGAAAGACTTTGAAGAGTTGACGAAGCGGAAATGCGAGACAAAATATTATAAATAGGAACGCCAACATCAGCATAAGAAGAACCAGTAACGGAAGGAAGAACGTCAATATTATCATCATCAATACCACGATAAGAAAATTGTTGATGCGAAGGGTCAACGGACTGATTATTAGAATCAACAACACGAGTAAGAGCAAGACCAGTACCCGAAAGCAAAGTAGAAATAGCACTATCGGAAGCGTCCAAATCAAGAGTAGTAACACTACCGCGCTGTAAATCTTTTAATGCAGTTGTGAAATAATCATCATCAAACATTGCATAGCGGAGCAAGCGCAAATCAACATCTGTTTCATCATTAGAGTAAACGCCGTCAATATTGATTTTATCATTTGCAGTAATCTGGGAACGACCAGAAATATAATTTGCAACATTGTTAGCAATAGTATAAGGCAAAATCCAATCGTCATCACCCTCAATAGGAAACAAAGCGGTGTTATCCTGTAAAAGATTTGGATTTACATAGAAATGCTTGCAAATTGATTGATACATTACAAACGGAAGCGCAGAAACTTTAGAATAATTTCCAAAGCCTGTATTGATACCGTCATTGTAAACTTTAACTTGGTTAGCAGTTAATTCACCGTTATTCGTAATCTTGAAAGTGTTAGGAAGATAATTTTTTGCGATAAAAGCAGATTCTTTACTTGGTTCACCAACTAAACCATAATAACCATTCATTGACGGAGGAACGCCAAGAAAAGCACCTAACGAATGGTTACTAATTGGATAATGATAACCATACGCTTTTTTATTAACACCATTGACAGACACGACAACAGTACCACCCTTAATTTTATCGAGTGGATAAGAAAAATCAACTTGTGGAACAGTTAAATTAACATTACCCGAACGACCTTTAGTTGAAAAAGTTTTCCAACCCTTCCACATATCACGCTTTTTCATATAGTACCAATGAGTAACTATCTTATAGTTAGTCAAAGACGGCGCAACAAGTGGCAAAGTATCAAGAACCATTTTAAGACCGATTCTAAACTTATCCCCTGGATAAACTTCCAATAAATCAATCGGAACAATCATACCTGTATCAAGAGAGAAATTAACTTTTCGAGATAAATCAAATCTCGAAACCTGTGGCTTATTTGGGCGGTCGTGTTGAAAAAGAGTAGACGATGCGCCAGTACCTTTAACTTGATTCATAATTTAAACCTCCATAAACGCAAATAGTCCTGTTTTAACAGGACTATTGTTAATTAGTTTTAATTGTTTTTTTTAGCCTACAAGAACCGAAGTTCCTACAGACGCACCAAGAAGAGCAACGGCAGAACCGCCGTCACCAAGCCAATTACCAAGAACGGCAGAGCCGAACACGATAATAGCACTTACCAAACTTTTAATAAGTGTGAAC
>CAKQTC010000037.1 GCA_934274515.1 uncultured Clostridia bacterium | reverse complement strand
CGCACAGCCGTGTCCCTCCCTGCTCGTTTGACCATCATTAAGGTGTTTATTTTATCTTATTTTGACGGTCAATGCAACCCGCCGGTGACGTTATTGCAAAAGAGCCGCTCAAGATCATGATACTGCAAGGGCTTTGAGCGGCTCTCGGGTAAACTTCATTAAATCAACTCGCAAATTACAGCAACACCTTCATGTATCATTTTGGGGTACGAAAGCACACCATACTTTTTTAACGGTTTCGTGTCTATTGACGCCATCAAGTATAAAATGTTATTTCTGAATAGTTTCAAATACATAAGTTTTGCCTTCTGGATTGATAAGATAAAACCGTGGGAGTAAGGCTCACTTTTGTCTTGAATGAATCAGCGTAACCCTTATAATTTATAGATAGAAAGCTCACGGATGACCTAAGGAGTCTCCATACAAGAAAGAGGTGCAAATCAAAAGATGAATGAAACATACGGAACGATTCCCAAGCCGCTGGAAGGCATTAAAGTCATAGAGCTTGCAAATTATGTTGCAGCTCCTATCGTTGGACGTATCTGTGCGGATATGGGCGCAGAGGTCATTAAAATTGAAGGCCGCGGCGGTGATGCGTGGCGCGCGACTTCACTCAGCCATACTCGCACAAGTGCTTCCGAAAATCCACTTTTTGATGTGTTTAACGTCGGAAAAAAATCCATCACACTTAACATCAAATCTGAGAGTGGAAAGAAAATTCTCTTTGAATTGCTTGAAAACGCAGATATTCTGATTACCAACACGCGCAATCAATCCCTTGTAAAACTGGGAATCGATTATGAGAGTATCAAAGAACAATTTCCGCGTCTGATTTACGCGACTCTAACCGGTTACGGTTATGAAGGCCCTGACTGCAATGCACCAGGCTTTGACAATATCGCCTTTTGGTCTCGCCCCGGTTTTGCCGTAGATATGATGGTCGAATCTAACGGCAGCTATCCCTGCAACTCTCGTTATGCCATGGGTGATACGATTGCGGGCTCCTTCTTTTTCGGCGCGGTTATGACAGCGCTTTATCAGCGTGAACGCACCGGGCACGGAGACTTTGTCACAATGTCGCTCTATAATGCCGGTATCTGGATGTCCAGCGGATCCATCATTATGGCGGAGGAGCCGTATGAGCATCGTTTCCCCGAACCGCGCTGTTTCGGCATACCGATGAATCTTGCCTATCGTTGCGCGGACGGTGAATGGTTACGCTGCACGATTTTTGAATATGAGCGCTATGCCCCCCAGTTTTTTGAGGCACTTGGTGTTACTGAGCAGATCGCCGCACTCGGTGTTACGAATCTTGACAGTGCAATGGACCATGCTGAGCAGGTCGTACCAATCCTGGAGATCGCTTTTGCAAAAAAGACGTGCGCACAGTGGCAGGCAATTCTCAACGCATTGGATATCGTCAACGGACGTATGGGACATTTTCGCGATGTCTGTCAAGATGAACAGGCATGGGCAAATGAATATATTCAAAAATATAATTGTCAAAATGGTGAAGAACGTATTCTTACAACGTGCCCCGTTCGTCTCGGCTCGCAAGGCGCATTTCAGGTCGGCGCGCCTGTTTTGACTGGTGAGCATACAGATGAGATACTGAAGGATCTCGGTTATACAAACGAGCAGATCCGTGAACTGCGAGAAAGCAAAGCTTTGAGCTAACTTAGCATCTGTAAGGGGCGGATATATTTCTATGAGAAATTTTGCGCTTTCGTTCAATGCAGTTGCGCCACTCTTTTTCATTGTAATGATTGGCTACTGGATCCGCGGCAGAAAGATGGTCGATGAGCACTCACTGGCCGAATTCAATCATGTCAGCTATTATCTGTTCATTTCGGTCAATTTGTTTTTCAGCATTTATCAATCCGACCTGTCTGCCGCTGCAAACTGGAGCTTAGTCGGATTCTGCATCATCGGCGTAATCCTTGAGTGTATTGTTGGTATGCTATTCATTCCATGCATTGAACCGGATCCGGCATCTGCGGGAGCTATGATGCAGTCGATGTTCCGAACGAATCTCGTGCTGGTTGGTCTTCCCATCGCTGCAGGTCTATATGAAAACGAGCTTGGCGCCATTTCGATTGTCACGGCGATCCTGGTTCCCTTTTATAATGTGTTAGGCGTTTTCTTCCTGGAGCGATACCGCAGCGGTTCGGCGAGCGTCAGGAAAATTGCGAAAGGGATTATTACCAACCCGTTGGTCATCGCGGCTGTGTTGGGCATTGCATTCTCTATCAATGGCTGGAGACTTCCTTATGCTGCTGAGAAGACGGTACGATATTTTTCGCAGGGATGTACAGCGGTTGCGCTCTTTATACTCGGCGCTTCGCTAAACTTTGGCGCGCCAGGTAACTCGCACCGTCGTAAGGATCTTATTGTTTGCCTTGTGCTGCGATTGCTCATTTTCCCTATTTTATCTGTTACAATCGCAATCCTCATGGGATTCCGCGGTGCAGAACTGGTCGCGATCCTTGCTGTCTTTGGCTGCCCGCTCGGCACAGTCACCTATGCGATCGCACAGCAAATGGATTCTGATTCCGAGCTCGCGGGCGAGTTGGTCTTTTTCTCTACAGTGGTTTCTTGCCTCACATTGTTTTTGCAAATATTTACACTTAAAGAGCTTACGTATATTTAACGCTCTCTCCAAAAAGAAATGCACTACTCTGTAAAGAGCGGTGCATTTCTTTTTGAGCCTTAAGCTGTGGGAATACCTCTCCCGGTTCTACCAAGGGAGGGAAATAGCTTTAGCGCGGGAAAAATCTCCTATTGCGGTATACTGGCAGCGGAGCATATCCGGAATCGACTGGAGAAGGACTATGCCGCGAATCCAATTAGCATCAGGGAATATGTAGACACATTTACAGGTGATAAGAATAAGAAGGCATTTCAGGCAGCCGCTTCAAGCGGCTGCCTGAAATGGTAATGCGGTGTCAAACCGTCAACGCCCCTTTCGGAGGCTACGGTCATAATAGCCCCTGAAAGGGGCGGACCAGACAACCAGCTTACTGGTGGTACTGATTTCGGTGCATCCGGCCTGAGTAACAACATGGTGGGCGAGGAGAACGGAGCTTACGCCCCCGGCTCGATTAAAGTAAGGTCTAACGAGGTGCACCGCAGCAAAAGAAGATTAATGCCGAAGCAAACTCATTGCTCCGTGATCGTGCTGTCAAGTGTCGTACCATTTTCCGTGACTACCCGTATCTGCCGATAGTAATCTGGGCAGAATTCGCGGAAGTCTCTGGCTGCTTTTGTCAGGTATTTCTTAGGATTCCAAAAAAGTGCCATTGTGCGGTGCGCATAGCTGTCCGCAATGGGAATATATCGATTCGGCTTGAGCAAATCGACGTTTCTTGCTGATTCTGAGGTCAAGGCAGCACCGAAGTTTGACGCGATTAGTGAAGCACGCAGAGAGTAGTCGCACTCAAGCACTGTGTGGCACGGAAATCCCGCCCGCTCAAACAGCTTATCACAAAATTTTCGCCAAGGGGAACCTTCCGGTACGCTGATAAAAGCTTCTCCTCTCAGGTCTTCCATACAAATGAAGTCACGATCTGCAAGAGGATGTTCCGGCGATACACATAAAAAAATCTGATCTTCACGGATTGTGACCCATTCAAACTGATCATGAGAAAAATCATCAAGACCGGCAATGACAAAATCAACCTCGGACTTCTGTAGCCCGTTCTGCAGCTTTGTCAAGGTCCAGTTGAACTGGCGTACTGTGCAGTCCGGATGCTTGCTACGAAATTCGTGGAGCATCGGCAACCACACAAGCGAGCTTCCAACGGCAAGACTGATTTCACGCTGTTCAGTACTCTGATAGTCCTGAAGGGCACGCTGCCCGTTTTCCAGTGCGGCAAGCGCCTCTGCAACATACTGGTAGTATATTTCTCCCGCATGGTTGAGCTTTATTGATCGTCCTTCACGGTCAAACAGCTTTACGCCGAGCTCTTTTTCCAAGCCAATAATCATACTGCTCAGCGCTGTTTGGGAAATATACAGCTCTTTGGCTGTCTGTGTGATGTGCTGCGTGGTACACAGACGGAGAAAGTATTCCAACTGCAGCATAGTAATCATAAAAGCGTATCGCTCCTCCCTTTTCTCATCACTTATAACTTATGAGTTATAAAGACATTATGAGTTATTATTTTTGAGTTGTCAATGCTATAATGCAAATATCACAAAAGAAAAGAAAGAAACATGTCGGTAAATTGTGAAAAACGAGGTGTCAACATGAGAGATGTTGTAATTACCGATTGCGTGCGAACCGCAGTTGGAAAAATGAACGGTTCCTTAAGCGAGTATGACGAGCAACAGCTCGCCGCCGTCGTCATGCATGAGGTACTGCGTCGGTCAAAAATTAAAGCGGATGATGTGGATGAGGTTATTTTTGGGCATGTTAAAATGAATACATACCCCATGAACCTCGCTCGCTATGGTTGGCTCGAAGCCGATTTAGGTGATGCGACCCCTGGCTATACGCTCCATCGTGCCTGCTCATCCGGTTCTCAGTCGATTTTCGATGCAAGCCAGATTATCAGCTGCGGCGATGCGGACATCATTCTTGCCGGAGGGGCGGAGAACATGACGAAGTCCTGCTACTATCTACGCAACGCTCGCAATGGTGTAGGAACTAAGGACATGGTGTTCAAGGACAATATTATGGAAGGCAGCGCCGGTAACTCGCCAGAAGAAATTTTTGGAGAATTACCTATGGGACTGACCGCTGAAAATGTTGCCGAACAGTATCACATTGAACGCAAAATTCAGGACCTGTTTGCTTATACCAGTCAGCTTCGTGCGCGGAAGGCAATCGATGAAGGAAAATTTAAGGAGCAAATCGTCCCGGTCGGCGATTTTGACACAGATGAGTTTCCACGAGCGACAACGCTTGAAAAGCTGGCTGCGCTGAAATCCGCCTTTAAAAAAGGCGGATGCGTGACGGCAGGCAACTCTTCCGGTCGTAACGACGGCGCGTCTGCGGTTCTTGTTATGAGTCGTGAAAAGGCCGATGCTCTTGGCTATGATTATTACCTGCGGCTCGTTTCTTCCGCGGTCGTAGGCGTACATCCGAGTGTGATGGGAATCGGTCCAATCGGCGCTTCCCGAGAAGCCCTGAAAAAGGCTGGACTGTCCATCAGCGACATTGACCTGATTGAGCTCAACGAAGCCTTTGCTTCTCAGTCAGTTGCCGTTATGCGCGAATGGGCTTCTTGGAGCGATAAGGAGACATTCGATACCCTTTGGGCACGGACC
>CAKQTC010000036.1 GCA_934274515.1 uncultured Clostridia bacterium | reverse complement strand
AGACGCTTTGGATTGGGAACGTCTCGGCGAATAAGGCTTTTTAAGGGACAACTAATTATAGATAATGCTGTGAAATATGCGTTGGAAAACACTGAGATACGAATAAAGTTTAAAGAAGAAGGTAACAAATTGAGGGTGACGTTCTACAATTGGGGTGTTTGCCCAGAGCGTTCTGAAGAGCCCCGATTGACCGAAAGAGGGTTTCGAAGTAAAAAGATAATTCAGTCAAAAAAGAACTACGATGGACGAGGTATTGGATTGTATATACTGAAAACGATATGCCAAATAGTAGGTGTGAAAATGCATATACAAATTGGAGCTGAGAACAAGTATGACGAAAGCGGATGTAAATATTCTCCATTTATTGTAGAATTAAAGTTCGATCATATGATTGTACCTAATGAAGAATCTGAATGATTGGAGTAGGATTACGATACAATAAGTATAAAACAAGTGGAAAGTGAAGAAGGCTTTGCTTTTTTCTTCTGAATACACATTATTATCGTGGCTTCGTATGAGAGCTGGAAGAATGAGGACTTCTTGGAGGTGATGTCAAACCCAACAAAAAGAATATGAATACATCAAAAGTAATGCTTGACTTAATAAAGTTGAGTGATTTAATAAATAAAATAGAGTTGCAAATTAAAAATATTGAGATGGGAGATTCTCATAGCGAGATTGGTAATCTGATGAATTTTCCTTTCAAATTAATAGCGGACAACTCTGACATGCGCAAAGAGGCTATGATAGAATTTCATGGGATGCTTTATAATGCTTTTCACTTAATAAATCAAATAGTACTTGAAACAAGTAACAAAGAAACACTTTCTATCTTGAATAAGTCCTGCACCAGCATCATCGACTTACTATTGTCCTGTCAGTTGAAAATACAGAAAGCGCCTATGGCTAATCCTTTGGCTGACCTATACCGAGAGGCTATAATAAAATTACAACAAAACAGCAATGACCTCTTGAATTCTGATATTAAGAAACTTTCAAATATGCTTTTTGTTTAACGTGAAATATTGACAACTCAAACATCGGATAACAACAAGCGAATAGCGAAGAACACATTGCTTCTTTACTTCCGAATGCTTCTAATAATGGTTGTGACTTTGTTTACAAGCAGAGTCGTTCTATATAAATATAGGGGTAATGGGTTGTGGTATTTGTAATGCTGTGGGCTAATAAGGTTTAGAAAGGACTGAAGTCGCGACTGCGGGAATGTGGTAAAGTCTGATAAGAATGCCCGATTCATACAAGAGCATTAGTTTTTGGGAGGGGGAATCGAAGAACTTTCAAGGAAATCAAAATATAATAAACGAAATAGAAAAAATGTCTCAAACATCAGAAAGTAATAACAAACGAATAGCGAAGAATACTATAGCCTTGTACTTTAGGATGCTGATAACAATGATTGTCGGCATTTACACCTCCAGAGTAATCTTAGATGCTTTGGGAGAGGTCGATTATGGTATATACAATGTGGTAGGAGGCTTTGTAACGGTTTTCTCTCTTGTGAGTGGAACTATGACAACTGCTACTCAGCGATTTCTTTCATTTGAAATTGGAAAGAACAATCCAGAAGCTATTAGGAAGGTTTTCTCCTCGGCGGTTCTCATACATTATTTGCTGGCATTTATCACTTTGATTATTGCAGAAGTCGTTGGTGTCTGGTTTTTGAATACACATATGAATTTCCCCGCAGACAGGTACTACGCAGCGAATTGGGTTTTTCAGATATCTTTGGCGACCTTTCTTATTACAATAGTCAGCCAACCTTATAATGCGGCTTTAATAGCATATGAAAAGATGTCTGCTTTTGCATACTTAGGAATTTTGGATGTTGTTTTGAAATTAGGGATATGTTACCTGTTATACATTTCGCCTCTTGATAAATTGATTTTTTACGCCTTCTTGATGGGAATGACTCAAGTGTTATTGCGTTTGATATATGGGTTGTATGTGGCAAAGAAATTGCCTGCGTGCAAAACATCATGGAGGGTTGACAAACCAATATGTAAGAGCATGTTCTCTTTTGTTGGATGGAATATGATTGGGGCGTTGGCAGTTATTGCAAGAGAACAAGGAGTGAATGTTATACTGAATATGTTTTTTGGTCCTGTTGTAAATGCTGCTAGAGGAATTGCATACCAGATTCTAAGTAAAGTTCAGGGATTCGTGGGTAATTTCCAATTGGCATTTACTCCTCAGATAGTAAAGTCGTATGCACAGAATGAACGTGACAATATGAACAAGTTAGTTTTCCGTGCAAGCAAATTCTCCTATCTTCTGATGCTTGGATTATCGATTCCTCTTATTATAGAAACGCCAGCTATTCTGGGGGTATGGCTGAAGGAAGTACCAGATAATACAGCTTTGTTTACACGTATTGTGCTGTTTACATCTATGTTTGGCGCATTGTCCAATCCCTTGATTGCAACTATGCATGCATCAGGTAAAGTAAAGGAATATCAGATTGTTGTGGGTGGTATTTCTCTTCTGACGCTCCCTTTTGTTTATGCCTTCTTAAAATTGGGCTCACCGGCATACGTGGCAATGCTGATAGTCTTGCTTTTTGAAATTATATGTCATGTAGCAAGGGTTATACTCTTAGGCAGGACAATACAGTTTCCCGTATCTGCTTTCTTTAAGGAAGTTACTGGACACATGCTGTTTATCACCGTTGTCGCTTTTATTGCTCCTTGCCTTATGTACAACTTTATTGATATTCCTTTGCTGCGTTTTATAGTGGTAACCATTGTGTCGGTTTTCTCGTTTGCTTTATGCTCCTATTATTTGGGACTCGACTCGCATGAACGAGAAATTGTAAGTGCGAAAATAAAGAGTGTAATTAAAAAGATTCAATAAATGAACAACATATCGGGTATTCGTGATTGCTATGGCTGTGGAGTATGCGCAACAGCGTGCGGTCGAAATATTATAGATATACAACTAAATGCGAAGGGCTTTTATGAACCAGTAGTAACTGATGTGGAAAGGTGTACCGAATGTGGAATCTGCAGGGAAGTATGCAGCTTCTTGCATGATGACATAGCCTTGAAATCCACCTGTTTGAAATCATATGCAGCATGGAGTAATGATCGTTACGTACGTCGGAAGTCTTCTTCTGGTGGTGCTGGGTTCGAAATCGGGAAGTATCTTTTGAATGAAGGTTATAAAGTCTGTGGTGTACGCTATATACCAGAGAGAACTCGTGCGGAACATTTTGTGGCCACAACAAAGGAGGAACTTGTTCAGAGCATGGGAAGCAAGTATATTCAAAGTTATACTTTGGGCGCTTTCAAGTCGCTCAATCGTAAGGAAAAGTATCTGGTGACAGGAACTCCGTGTCAGATAGATTCTTTTCGTAGATATGTTAGAAAGTTCCGTTGTGAGGAAAATTTCATCTTGCTTGATTTCTTCTGTCATGGGGTACCTTCTTTGTTGATGTGGCAAAAGTATTCTGAATGGGCGGAGCAACAGGTTGGGACGATTACTTATGCTTCCTGGCGTAATAAATGGAATGGGTGGCATGATTCTTGGGCCATGGGAATAGATGGAAAGGAGCATGGAGAGAAGATAGACTGGCACGATAGTTATAATTTGTTAATAAGGGGAAAAAAAAGCTTCCTACAAAGCCGGTGGTCTAAGGGAGATATGTTTTATGCCCTATTCTTAGGGCATTGTTGCATGGGCAAGCAATGTTATGAGCATTGTAAATTCAAGTACAATCATTCTTCTGCTGATATTCGAATCGGAGATATGTGGGGTGAAACATATCAAGATGACAGCGATGGGGTAAGTTGTGCTATAGCCTTTACAGAGAAGGGAGATGAACTGTTAAGGCATGTAGATTGTACGCTGACAGAATATTCACTTGAAGTGGTGGCAGAAGGACAGCTTCGCAAGAGTCCAGCCCCTCTTAGTATTTCAAAACGTGTGGAAAAGTGTCTTCAAAAGAGCGATTCGACAATTAAGGATGCCTATGCAATCTTGTTGAATTATAGAAAACGCCAGCGTTTGTTGTCGCGTCTAAAGAACCCTTTGCAAACAATGAATAATATTCTGAAAAGATTGAGAAAATGAGAACGGCAGGTATATTGACGATGCATCGACCAGATAATTATGGGTCGTATTTGCAGACTGTTGCAACATATGAGTTTGTCAAAAAGCAGGGGCTGCTCCCGACAATCATAGATTATATGTACCCTACAGATTATCATCTTAGTGTCAGGAAAGCTGTTGAATCAAAGACGGTACCAGAATCATTCTTCCGTAAAAAAATATCTGGTTTGTGTCGTCGTCTAATACATTCGAACAGGAATGTTCATTTACAGAGAATGAAACGTTTCTATGAAAAACATATTACGATGACAAGGCCTTACAAGTCTGCAGAAGAACTCGTGTCAAATCCCCCGGAGTTTGATGTCTATGTAAGCGGCAGTGACCAAATATGGAATCCCAAATTTATAGGCAATGACACGTCTTTCCTGCTTTCTTGGACAAAAGAAGAAAAAAAACGTATCGCTTATGCATCAAGTTTTGCCATTAAGGAAATTCCGCAAGAATACAAGGAGTCATTTGCCAAGAACCTTAAGCGGTATGATAAGATTGGAATACGCGAGCAATCGGATATTCTTCCTTGTTTGACAGGTCAGGAAAGCAATGTGGTCTTGGACCCAACTTTTCTTTTTGATAAGGACGAGTGGGGTAGAATGGTAAAAATGCCATCGCTTGTAAATGGGAAATACATATTGTGCTATTTCCTCTCATATAATTTTTCTCCATATCCCTATGCTTATGACTTAATCAGATATGTGCAAAGAAAAACAGGATACAAAGTCGTAATGATAGACGCAGACCCTATTAATATATTGAAGGGCTATAAACTGTTTAATGAAATCGGACCAGA
Source organism: uncultured Clostridia bacterium (assembly GCA_934274515.1). Classification (GTDB taxonomy): domain Bacteria; phylum Bacillota; class Clostridia; order Christensenellales; family DTU072; genus CAG-1782. The sequence continues at coordinate 626 of CAKQTC010000036.1, read as the reverse complement.
GGAGTTTATCAGTCTCTTCCAGAATGCTTCTTATGTTATTACGTCCTCTTTTCATGGTACGGCTTTTTCTATAAATTTTGAGAGGCCTTTCGTCACGGTTGTTGATGACGATAAAAGTAATAAGGATAACAGGCAAATCTCACTTATACGTGAGCTTGGGGTTTCTCTGGAGCGTGTGGCTTGGAAGGGGAAAAATGTGGATGTAATCAAATTAGACGAAAATATAGAGTGGCACGAAGAGTTGGAAATCAAGCGCGCCTATTCTATTGAATATTTTAAGCAAGCGTTAGCTCATGAGTAAACAAAAGATACGTATTTGTTCTATACTTCTTTTCTCTATATTCTTTTTTAAGCTTACTTATCTTGGTTTTTCCCCGACAATAAGTGGTTGGTTTATCAACGGCTGTTTCTTGCTGTTGGCGGCATTGCTTATTAAAGACATCAAGTATTTGTTCTCATCTGAATATCGTTGGATAAACATCTTTGTTGTTGCTTATTGCGTAATTTCGATTCTTTCGGTTGAGATGAATGTTGACTATGTAAACAATCTGTTTGTTGTGGATGGGGAAGGGTTCATGGAGCTTCGCCATCGTCTGCCAGGTGTTTGCATGAAGATTCCTCCTTTA
>CAKQTC010000035.1 GCA_934274515.1 uncultured Clostridia bacterium | reverse complement strand
AGGGACGGAACGCCGTAAAAGGAGAGTGGACAATCTACTGTCAGGACCCGTTCAAGTATTCGGTCGATGAATATGAAGCGGAGTCTTTCACGGACACGGACGGAAACACAACCATGATGGTTGAGTACGGCGGAACGGTCCCGGCACATCCGACTTTTAAGGCAAGTTTTTACACGACTAAACCAGAAGTTGACGAAACCAACGCAGAAGATACCAGTTATCAAGGGAACGAAGATGAAAAACTGGGCGAACTGGGTAATTGCGGTTACGTTGCGTTCTTTGATAGCAACGAACACATTTTACAGTTTGGAGACCCGGATATCTCAATCGAAAAGCCGGAAGAGGTGCAGCCTATTAGGGTATCGCAGGAATTCACACAGGCAGGCAACTTTGGCAGCGCTATACAGCAGCTATGGAAGCCGAATCAGAGCGGAACCGGATATACCGGCGCACCTATCGAAGGTGGATTCTACGAGGCATACGGCGCAAATTCCACGCCTTCCGGGGAAACAAGCGGCGCCATTATCGGCTATAAGTGGGATGCCAAAAAGAAAACATGGGTTTCAAGTCCGGTGTCTGACAGTTCAGGAAGTGCACCGAGCGTTAAATACAAGATGTACTACAAGGCGACCGGAAGAACAGCTAGTTCGGTTAAGCTCACGGTGGATATTACCGCCGTCGTTGGTTCAGTCAGCGGCAAGGTAAAGAAGAACTGGAAGAAAGCAAAGCTGCAAGCGGTTCTTACGGTGGCGGGCAAGAGCTACACCAAAACAATCAAGGCAGGCGGCAAGGCGTGGGGCAAAGGTTCTCACAAAGTGCCGTACACGTTCACGGTGTCGGACATTCAAGCCGGGACCATTGACCTATCCTGCAAGGTGGAGGTGAAGGAATCCGGAGCGAAGGGGTCAGCCGGAAAGCTGAGTTCTCGGAGCGGAAACGCAATCACAATCCCAACGTATACCGACAAGACCCCGACAAACTACTTCTTGAAATCGAGCTATGGAAGCGTAACACAGAGCGGATGGCACGGGGCAACCATCACAAGGGAGCTTCCGTCGGATGAGAACGGAAAACAGGGGTCCGAAACCTTTAAGATTGATGCATCCGTGAAGTTCTCCATCGGGTCAAGTGCAAACGATGTTACCCAATGCGGAATGCTTGAAATCATGGCGCTGAATAAGAGCAATGATATAGTAGCCGGCATCCGGGCGTATAAGTCAAGTCGGGGCAAGAATGCAACGATTCAGTACGTATGGCAGAATGAAGTAGTGGATAAGACGACCACCTTCAACGCAGACAATAAAAACAACAACCTTACTGTGCAGATTGAGGGCGGATGGTACAGGATAGCTTACAAGTTCGGAAGCGCCACGAGCGAATTCTATCCGTACCCGGCTATTTACAATTTCGAGGATACCGACGTCACAAAGGTTGTTATTGCCTCCTATCAGTGGAAGGCGCAACCGCCGATGGATTGGTTAGGCGTGAGAAATCTATCGTTTTTCGGTTTGCCGAAATCATCTAAAGTCGAAACAGAAATACCATTTCACAACGGCGATATCTTGACGGCAGACGGAAAGACCGCCACGGTAACCATGCTGAGGCACGGAAGCGACGAAGGCGTAAAGCGACCGGACCTTGGAGCACTGGGCAACGACTGGGAAACATTAGTCTTGAATCCCGGAACGAATTCAGTGCACACTTCCTATTCGGCGTGGGCGGGGCAGCAACCATACATTAGGCGTTGCCGGGCGGATGAAGCTTATGGCAGGGATTACTACCAGCAGTTGGATTCTGATACTCCATACGATAGCGGGATTGAATACTACAACGCCTCGAAAGAGCGGGTGTATCCGACCGAAGAAGAGTATAACGCAAGCCCGACAAGCTATTATCAGTTCATGGATGCGGGCACGAATCCGACCGTCTACTGCAATTCGAGCGGCACGGTGTACAGCACGCAGCCTACATACGAACAGTGGGCGGCGAATCCGTCGGAGTATTATGTGAGCGAATCAACAGCGCCAAAGTTCTCAATGACCTATAGAGAGGTATTCATATGATTTTATATTTTGCAGATAAAAACTTTAGAATTCTCGGAACAGCTTCAACCAGTTTGTCGGGCGGCTATGTTATCACCGACGACACGAAAAAGGAAGAAGTGGAAACAGGAATTGCAACGCTCGATTGCACAGTCGCCTATACCGACGATACAAGGTCAGACATTGAAAGTTGGTGCCGGGCAGGTAATTATGTATTAGCCTACTACGGCAAAGACGATTCAGCGGATGCGGATATCGTCAATCTCTTTATGATTACAACCACGGAGCTGTCTGTATTGGACCATACCATCAAATTCGAATCGGAAGATTCCGGGCTGGACCTGCTGAATAACCTTGCTAAGGAATACACAGGAACGGAGCAGATGAGCGCATCTGATTACATCAATAAATTCCTTGAAAAAACAGGTTTTCGCCTCAGAAATAACAACGTTTCGAAGAACCCGAAAAAGCTTGAATGGACTAGCACGGACACGGTAACAAAGCGGCTTGCGGATATTGCGGAGAAGTTCGAAATTGAGCTTACATACGGATTCAGCGTTAAGGGCTTGACGGTGTCGGATAGATGGGTTGATATCGCAGACGAAACCGGGAAAGACACAAAAATCAATCTGTACATCAATAAAGAAGTGAACAATATCACCGTGAAGAACACAATCGAGAACCTAGCGACGGCACTTTATGCCACCGGAAAGGACAATTTAACCCTTATCGGCTTCACAATTCCGGAGGAGGATAAAGCAAAATATCAGATTGACCCGGACGGAAATTTGGTATCCCTCGAAGCGCTGACAAAGTGGGCAAGGGTGGACTATTCAAGCAAGGATTCTTTCAGCGGTAATTTGTATCAAAAATTCGAATCCTCGGACACGGCTTCACAGGCTGACCTTTACAAGCTGGCAAAAGAAAAACTGGATTCTATTTCGGATATTGAGACCAACTACGAAGTGGACATAGCAGACCTGCCGCCGGGGGTAGGGATTGGTGACCGTGTGAACATCGTGGACGATGCTGGGAACACTTACATTTCCGGTCGAATCCTTGAGCTTGAAACATCTGTCACCGACGGAACGAAGAAGGCTACACTGGGTGAGTATGTAATCAAGGATAGCGGCATTTCGGAGCTGGTGGAGAATCTAGCAAGCAGTTTTGCTAATCTGTCAAAAGTCCGGGAGCTGTACACATGGATTGCTTACGCCGATACTATCGACGGCGACGGATTCTCATTTTCTCCGGAAGGGAAAGAGTATCTTGGTACCGCCGTTAATCAGCTGACGGAGGAAGCAGGAACGGACCCGGCAGTGTATAAGTGGGTCAAAACCAAAGGCGAACAGGGAGAGACTGGACCAACCGGAGCGCCGGGCGAAAAAGGAGACCCCGGAGAAGATGGATACAGCCCAACAGTAGACCTTAGCACAGGCGAATCAGGAAGCACGATGTTAACCGTGACCAATAAAACCGGAACGTCAAGCACGGAGCTTAAGGACCAAGCAGCCCGGAACGATGCTAACGATGCCCGCAATTATGCAGACACTTATATCAATGCTGATGATACCGGAACGATGATTGCATCGGAAGCCGTAAAACCAATAGAAGCCACAAAAAACAACGTTCTATTCACGGATAAGGATGTACAGATTCGGGACGGTCAAAAAGTGCTTGCCTCCTACGGGGAGACCATCGACATTGGTGGGGAAAACGAACAGCATGTAACAATCGCAAAAGACAAAATGGCGGTAAACGCTGGAACAGAAAGCTTATTTAGTGTTGACAGCTTTAAAAGTGGCACGGAAATAATCAGCACTTGGATTAATACAGACAAGCTCACTCCAACCGAAGATATCTATCCGGAAATATCAGACAGTATCGCTTTTTCGGTAGAAGATATAAATGACACGATAGACCTAGACGGAAGTTATCGCTATTCGTATAATTACAGCTTCTATAATAAGGGCGCTAAGCGAGTATGGTTTGAGCTTGAAGGCGGAGGAACCATAACAATCAATGAGGCTGTTAGTGGTAATAGCCTCCATTACGAAGAATTTAGTGATAGTGGTAATGATTACTATAATGGTTTCATACTTGCTACAAGAGAAAAAATTACGAGAACGGATATCATAGCGCTACGAGCCGCATACGATATAGAGTTCAACCCGGCTATTGTAGACATTGGGCAGTATAGAACAAAAGATATTATCACCTATAAGGGCATGAATCTATATGACTTCAAGGCGCTCAAAATAGGGTCCGGAATTGCATCCGAAAACAATAGGAGAGATGCATTTACAGTTGACTTTCTTGGAAATGGCTATTTCGGGAACACGCTGAATGTTGAGCAAGATATCCGTGCTATGTATGTAGGCGCAATGCAAATTGATGCTAATAAGATATCCGCCGAAAACATATCAGCGGACAACATTACGATGAACATACAGCGTGGCGCCGGAAAGATAGCCCTAACAACCGGAGCAGTGGGTTTCCAGCCACGTTGGTATCGGAGCGGAAACATCGTACAAATGGAAGTTTCGACAAAATGCACCGGAGAAGTAGCAAGCGGAGCAAATATCGCCGCCGGAAGGATTACAGGAGTCCCAAAACCCATCACAGAATCGGGTGTTCGTGCCGTGTCGTATTACGGCAACAACTCGAACATATCCTATATGGGTTCAGACGGTACCTTTTACGCCCGTAACGCTGGGGCGGATGCGCTAAAAAAGAATAATGACTGCATTGGCGGATTTACGTACATCACAGACGGCACCATGCTATAGAAAGGAGCAAGAATGAAATCAGAAAAACAGCTCTATCAGTGGGATGTGAATCAGTATTTGACAGAATTACAACCCACAGCGGAATACGTAGATTACCCGATGGGTAACGAGGTAATCCGAATCGAGACGGACGGCAAGCGCTGCCGTATTCCGGATGAATTCTTACAAACAGCCGGATTCAAAACGTGCTATGAACGCTATTCCGACGGCACCTATAAGGCGTATAGCTTCAACGTACAATCATCTCCAAAGCCGCCGGATTATGTACACACAGCAGATGAGCGCACCACGTTTGAAGCGCTGGTTGAAAAGGCGGATGCCGCCATTGCCGAAATCAAGCGCCGTGCCGATTCCGGAGAGTTCACGCCGAAAAAGGGTGTGGACTACTTCACGGAGGAGGAGAAGAACGAGCTGATGGAGAGTGTTTCGGATGGCGCAATCGGCGAATTCCGGAAAGTTGTTGACAGCGCAACCACCGAGTTAAGCGACAACCACAACTTGAAGTTAGCCAAATACAACGCCAACGCATCCGAGAAATTGACCACCTACGACGTCAACGCCGAACAGCACACCATGGATTACAACCGGAACGCCGAGGTTAAGCTGGAAGCCTACAACAGCAACCACACCGAAAAGGTTGCGGAGTACAACCAGAACGCCGCCGCATTGCAAACCGAGGTGGACAGGTTGCGGGGTGAGTGCGACACGCTGGCGGCAGAGAATCGGAAGTATGAAAACAGGATTTCGGCATTAATGAAGTTGAATAAGGGGCAGACCTATGACATTCTGCCGGAAGAGGGTGAAACCGCAAGCAGAACGGCACCATCTGGGGCGAAGTATGTGAGCGTGGACAAGGTGGGCGGTAAGAGCATTGTTTGGAATCAGTTATGGAATTACGGAGAAACGATAAACGAGGATGGCGTCACCTTTACATACGAAAATTATTTCTACGATGTAGTTCAAAACACGACTGCACACAATGGCATTCTGACATATTACAATATTAAGGCAAACAATAAATATTATTTATCTTTCGAAGCCTCATCGAGTGACAACATAAGTTTG
>CAKQTC010000034.1 GCA_934274515.1 uncultured Clostridia bacterium | reverse complement strand
AAAAACAGCACAGCCGCCTGCAATGGCGGCTGTTTTAATAGGAGAATTACGACATGACAATTGCCGAAGCTATAGATTTAACCGATAAGCTCACACCAAATGCATACGAGGAAACCGATAAGGTACGCTGGCTGCTTGAGATAGACAGGCTTATATACAACGAACTCGTAGCGACACACGAGGACGCGGAAAGCGTCAGCAAGCCCGAATACACGGCAGACGATATTTCCGCTGTGCTGTTAGCTCCCGAACCGTACGCAGAGGATATATACGTTAACTTTCTGCAAGCCAAGATAGCGCAGCAAAACAGCGAGGACGCAAAGTACAACAAGGCAGTGCTGTTTTACAACGACGGCTATACACGCTTTGCAAAGGCGTACAACGCGGCGCATAGGCCGCTGCCGCAGGATACGTATTTTAGGTTTTAGGAGGGTAAAAATGCCTACATATACCACTATTCCCGAAAGCACGTTAACGGAACAGTTAACGGACACTTTCGGAGGCTATAACCACAACCTCAAAATAGGCGACGGAGAGTTTTATGATATGAAAAATCTCACGTCGGACTATTATCCGCTCATGGGCAACAGGGCGGCACGAAGTCTCATTCAGAGCGGCGTGTTTACGTACATAGGTGGAATGACTGTAGACAGCAATGGAGATTTGTATATTATCGGGAACAAGTCCGGCGGCCAATATAGCTCAGAAAGACTTTATAAAATATACAAAAGCTATTCGGCAGGCGAGCCGGATTACAGTAGTCTCGAAGATATGACGGCTATCACATATGATGATTATGCGGATCTGGGAAAGCTCTTATTCTCCGGCAAAGTGCAATTGATTTTTTTTAACGATGATTTAGTTATATTCCCAACAGGTATTAAAGTGAAAACAAAGAAAAATGCCGATGGCCATTATTATTCAAACCACCTTTCAATGTCCAGCCAGGTTGTTATGACTTCTGCCTCATTGCCTTATGTCAAGATAAGCCCATGCGATTCGGACGGCAAAATTATAACTTCCGGGACAAGTACATATGTGCGTATAACCATTGCTACGAATGGCAATGACATTTATTCATCATATACGTTTCCGGCCGGTGATGCGGTAAGAATATCCACAACTATAAATAACAAAGAAGACACGATCGGCATAGAGGGGACACACATAATAGTTAAGTCGTGGGTTGAAGGAAATAACACTGAGCATGTTATAGCCGGTACGATAAACGCAACTCAAACCATTGATTCAAGTGGCAGTATATTTTATATGGGCAGGGATGTCCCTGATATGGATTTAGTCATACAAGCGCAAAATCGTTTATGGGGCTGTCACTATAGGAAGTCTGATAGCGCAAACATGAAAGGAATAAATGAGATATATGCTTGCAAGCTGGGTGATGCAACTAACTGGAATGTGTTTCAGGGCATATCCACAGATAGCTATAAAGCATCGTGCGGCACACCGGGCAAGTTTACAGGCGCTGCGAATGTTAACGGATATCCGATATTTTTCAAAGAAAACTGCTTCCATAAGGTCTTTGTATCGTCAACAGGAGCGCATCAGATACAGGATAAAGTAATAGACGGCGTGCAAGACGGTTGCAGCGGCTCAGTCGCAATGGTCGGGAATGTTTGCTATTACAAATCTCGTAACGGCGTTGTGGCATTTGACGGTTCTACAACATATTCTACAGGGGACAACCTTGGAGATGAGCGTTACACAGATGCTGTCGGCGGCAGTGCTAACGGCAAATACTATATCTCAATGAAGAATTCAAGCGGACAGTGGGCGATGTTTGCTTACGACGCTGCAAAGGGATTGTGGCATAAAGATGACGAAAGTCACGCAGTGCAATTTTGCTCAGTGAACGGAGATACTTTATACGTAACGCAGGAGAGCACTGATAGCTATGATATACATCTTATAAGCGATTACAACAAAACGAGCGCACAAGAGAGCGTACCGGAGTGGGAAGCTGTCACGGGTCTGCAAGGCTACAGTTATACAGGGCAAAAGTACATCAGCCGTTTCAACATGCGTATGATGCTGCCGAAAGGTTCATACATGGACATCTATATTGAGTACGATTCAAGCGGAAAGTGGGAGCATCAAGGGCACATCAAGGGAACCGGCACAACTTCTTTTATGATCCCCGTAAGACCGAGACGATGTGACCATTTTAGAATAAAGCTCACCGGCAGCGGCGAGGTCAGACTTTACAGCATGAGCAAATTGTTTGAGGGAGGTACAGACATCCGATGAATATTATTCCACCGCAATCACCTTTATTTAAAGGAACGCAGGAAGAAAATATTGCCGCAATGCAGAGATATTTGTTGGAATTATCGGATAACCTGCCGTATTTGCTTAACGACAGCATTGCGATTGATGATGTTTTAAGCGCAAGCAGCGCAAATCCTGTTCAGAACAAGGTTATCAAAGCAGCATTAGATGACAAGCTCAATAAGTCTGACGTTGAAGATAAGCTGGACGGAAGCAGCAAAAATCCCGTGCAGAACAAAACCATTACCGTCCAGCTTCAAACGAAATTTGATAAGTACGGTGGTGATATAAACGGTGATGTTCGCTTGACAAACGTTAGCAGAATGAACACGGCGGCTAAAAAAATAGCGGTTTTCACTAACAGCAACATTATAGAATACCGAACTGCCTCAGATCTGGCGGCTGATCTTGGAATTGGTGATGATCCCAGCAGCATAGCAGACTTAGTATATCCAGTGGGCAGCATCTATATGAGCGTTAACAGCACTGATCCGGCCCAGCTATTTGGCGGCAGTTGGACACAGATTCAGAATAGGTTTTTGCTTGGCGCCGGTACGTCCTATACTAATGGCAGCTTTGGCGGTGCCGCCACATGTCAGCTAACTGCTGCTAATTTGCCAAGCCATACTCACCCCCAATACGTTGCGACAAGCGGCGGCAGCATATCGGCCAACTTGGACTATGCAAGCTATTCAACCAGCGCTAAAACAGTTGCCCAAGGCATTCCGACGGGTGCTACAGGCAGCGGAACGGCATTCGATATTTTACCGCCTTATTTAGTGGTCTATATGTGGAAACGCACAGCATAGCACTTTGCAACTAAAGATTTAGATAAAGGAAGGCATAAATATGGCAATCAAAAAAACGACATATGATAGGGATACCGACTATCAGAAAAAAATAAACGATGCTGTTGCCGCTGGCAACTATACGGCAGCAGCAAAATATGAGCAGGCGCGAAACGCGAAAATTCAAGGTGAAGCGCTTAACTATGCCCAGACCAACAAATATTCTTCGTACCTTCCCAAAGAATACAACGGTGTTGAATACGATAGCGGCACGGATTATATGAAGAAGATATATCAGGCATTTGGTAAAGGCGATTATACCGCAGCGTCTCAATACGAGCGGCAGCGCAATGCAAAAATAGACGGTGAAGGGCTTCCAAACGCCAAGACCAATTACACCTATACTCCGCAGTATGATACACAGATAAATGAGCTTTTCAACAAACTCCTAAACAGAGAAAGCTTCAGTTACGACACCGAGACAGACCCTTTGTATAAGCTGTACAGGGAACAGTACATTAATCAGGGCAGACTTGCCATGCAGGACACAATGGGTCAGGCGGTAGCTCTTACGGGCGGCTACGGTTCAAGCTACAGTCAGGCAGTCGGTCAGCAGCAGTATGACGCTTATTTGCAGAAACTCAACGGCGTTGTGCCGGAGCTTTACCAACTGGCATATTCGCGGTATCAGGATGAGGGCGATGAGCTTAAAGATCAGTATAACATGTACATGGCAAAGGATGCACAGGACTATGATAGAGCACAGACAAATTATGCACAGCTACAGTCTCAAATGAATGCGGCGGCAGATCAGGTCAAAGCAATACTTGAGGTTGGCGGCTCGCCTTCTGCCGATCTCGTTTTGCGTTCCGGATTGAGCGATGAGTATGTGCAGACACTTAAAAACTATTACGCACAGCTTGCGGCTCAGGCGGCTCAGACGGCGGCACGAAGCGGCGGCAGATCAGGCGGCGGCGGGGGAAGCAGCAGAACATATCCGAGCGATAAGGATTATAAGGTCAATAAGGACGGAAGTATTTCGGTCAAGAAAGTGCGGCAACTCAGTTATCAACCCGGCGAGGGCGTTTTCAAGTGGAACGGTAATCAATATACGAGCGTTGATAGTTTGGTCGATGCATGGAGTAACAGCTCTCAATTGACAAATGACGATTTGCAGGTGCTTGAACGAAAGCTCAGGTCACAGGGATTAAAAGTACAGCATGGCGGTAAAAGCGGCAGCTTTTAAATAGGAGGCTTTAAGTGGCAAGCAAAAAATATAAATTTGATCCTGAAAAACTGAAATCGGATTTCAAGGCCGGATTTAAAAGCTCGCAAACGGATTATAGTAAGAAACCGACGAGCAATTCAAAAACGAGTTCAAATAAAACTAACACTAAAAAACAGGTAATCGGCAATGATGCACTGTCACGCAACAACCCCGCGTTTGCGTATTTGCAGAACGAGGGCGGCGGCAAAAAAATCATAAAGGGCAGTGACGCTGTTTCTTTGGGGAAAGTAAGCAATGAGAGAAAGCCGGGGCAAATAAATGCTTTGGGCTCGGGCGATTACGGCGCATCAAAATCAACACGATTTGATAAGGTCATAAACGCTGCTATATCTGGTACTGCGAGTGCTTATAAAAAGGCTGCTGCAGATGTTATGTCCCCGACCGGCAATCTTTCAATGGGTGAGAGCGCACGAGCGGCAATAAACGAGGCCAAGACTGCGAAAAAAGAGGGCAGGCAGATCAGACCGGGGCAGGCGCAGCGCAAGGCGGAGCAGGAGAAGATAAAAAGCTTTAATGACGGCTGGGCCGGAGATTTCAAGCAAAAGCTGCTGGAAAGCGCCGAGGAAAGTTCAAAGCGTGCGTATGAGTACGAGCAGGAGGCAAAGCAGGGATTGGGCAAATTCGGCCGGGGCGTTGTTGACTTCGGCATAGCAGGCGCACAGTTTGCCGGTGACGCGCTGCTTAACGCTGTTGCACCCGGCACAGGTATTGCGGCAATGGCAGGACGCGCATACGGTTCTGCCTCTCTGGACGCACAGCAACGCGGCCTGAGCGAGGGTGAGCAGCAGATATCCGGTTTAAAGAGCGCGGCTATCGAAGTGCTTACGGAAAAGCTCTTCGGTTCGGTCTCCAAGGTCGCATACGGCAAGGGCATTATCAGAAACGAGAGCCTTGTCAACAGCCTTGTAAACCGCCTTGCAAAGACAGACAGAGGCCGCACGGCATTAAAGGTCTTAGTCGGTGCAAATGAAGAAGGCATGGAGGAAGTGCTCTCGGATATCCTCAATCCTATCGCAGATCGCATATTAAAGCTTGACGATGGTAAAGGCGACTGGTCAGACCTTGCCGATGATTATGACACTCAGCAGATGCTTGAGGACTACATCATAGGCGGTGCGCTCGGCCTTGTGGGCGCCGGTACAAACGTTGTCAGCGGCCAGTACAGAGCCGAGAACGCGCAGCAGAGGGCGTATGAGGAATATCAGCGCCAATTAGTCAATGCCGGTCTTGCCACGGAGCAGGGCGGCGACGCGCAGCTTACGGCAGAGAAGTATAAAAGCATCATCGATCAGAGCACACAGCGCGGCAAGCGCAATCTCAGCGACAAGGAAACTGAAAACCTTGAACGGCTAATGACTATCGGAACGGACACACAGACGGTGCGGGATATGCTCGCACAGTCGGGTGTACTCGTCGATGATAACACGGCACAGGCAGCAGCGCTTGCCGCGAGCGGTCAAAAGCTCAGCAGTACGCAAAATGCGGCGATAGGCAATGCCGCTGTGCAGGATGCTATAAATCAGATGGCCGGTAACGGCGTTGTTGATAATATCCGCAGAACAGCAGCGAACGAATACAGCAAGCCCATTGTCATAAACAGTATGGCTCGTCAGTATGAAGTTGCGCCGGAAGTGGTCGAGCGCACATATAACCTCAATCCGACTGCACCGCAGGCGTTTGAGACGGCGTTTAATGCGGTTTATCA
>CAKQTC010000033.1 GCA_934274515.1 uncultured Clostridia bacterium | reverse complement strand
AAAAACAGCACAGCCGCCTGCAATGGCGGCTGTTTTAATAGGAGAATTACGACATGACAATTGCCGAAGCTATAGATATAACCGATAAGCTAACACCCAACGCATACGAGGAAGTCGACAAGGTGCGCTGGCTGCTTGAGATAGACAGGCTCGTTTACGATGACCTGATATCCACGCACGAGGGCGCGGAGAACATAGAAAAGCCGGAGTATTCGGCGGACGATATCGCCGACACACTGTTAGTTCCCGAACCGTATGCCGAGGATATATACGTTAACTTCCTACAGGCCAAGATCGCGCAGCAGAACGGCGAGGACAGCAAATACAACAAGGCAATAATCTTTTACAACGATGGCTATACGCGCTTTGCAAAGGCGTATAACACGGCGCACAGGCCGCTGCCGTCAAGCGTGTACTTTAGATTTTAGGAGGTACGCAATGCCTACCTACGCAACGATACCCGAAAGCAGTGCGGTCGAGACCGTTACAGACAGCTTCGGGGGATATAATCACAACTTCAAAATAAACGACGGCGAGTTTTACGACATGCAAAACCTTACGTCGGACTATTACCCGCTGTTGGGCAACAGGGATGCGCGCAGCATCATTGCAGCCGGTGAATTTACATCGATATACGGCATGATAGCCGACGCTGACGCAAACCTTTACGTCGTGGCAAAGACCAGCGCGAGCGAGGAAAACGCGGCGCTGTACAAAATATATCGCGGCACGGGCACATATGCCGTTATCAAAAAAATAGTGCTCACCGTGGACGGGACGGCAGACAGCTCCGCGACCATAGCCGCAAGCAATAAGCAGATGATGTTCTTTTCAAACAAGATCGTCATTTACCCGGACAAGCTCAGCGTAAAGGGCGAGAGCGGCACGGTCACGGATGAGACGGAGAACCACGAGTTTGAGCGGCTTTACAAGGAAATAAGCGTGTCGGCAACGGCAGACGCGCCTATAAAATTCACGCCCTGCGATGAGGACGGCGAGGCGGTGACTTTTACAAAGGCTGACACAGCACCGGCAGAGCCGAAAAGCGGCGATCTATGGCTTGACTCGTCAAGCGCCGAGGCGCTTGTGTGGAAAAAATACATTGCCGGTTCGTGGGCGAAAACGAGCGATATCAAATCCCGCGTCGTGCTGCCGATGGGCACTATGACCGAGAAAGAGATAGAGCGCAAGATAAGCATCGACTCGGGCGACACGATAGAGATATCTTTCACCGACGCGACGTTTTCCGAGGGGGATAACTCGGCCAAATTCGAGGGGACGCATACACCATACAAGCGCGTTATCCACAAGACGGATGAGACTACATCGGGCAGCGGCGTGAAGTCGTACACGGTCGAGCTTATCTATGTTTTTACCGACATAATCACGGGCGAGTTTACGCAAACGGCGGGCAGCATAAAGCTTTACAGAGATGCGCCCGATCTCGATTTTGTCGTGCAGGCGCAAAACCGCATTTGGGGCTGCCGGTACAGCTACGACGCGACGGAAGCGGCGGCGAAAACGAACGTTAACGAGATATATGCCTGCAAGCTGGGCGACGAAACGCGCTGGTCGACCTACAAGGGCATTGCAACCGACGCTTACAGAGCCTCGATAGGTACTCCGGGCGCGTTCACGGGTGCTGCAAATGTAGGCGGCAATCTGATATTCTTCAAGGAAAACTGCTATCACAAGGTGTATGTCTCCTCGGCGGGAGCGCATCAAATAGTAGACAAGACCGTGCAAGGCGTTCAGACGGGATGCAGCGGCTCGGTAGCTGTCATAAACGATGTGTGCTACTACAAGGCTCGCGGCGGCGTGATGGCCTTTGACGGCTCTCAGGCGTACGACATAGGCGCTCCGCTGGGCGACGTGTATTACGTCGCGGCAGAGGGCGGCAGCGCAAACGATAAATATTATCTATCGCTCAAGGACACTGCCGGGGTGTGGTCACTGTTCGTTTACGACACAAAGCGCGGCTTGTGGCACAAGGAGGACGAAAAGCATGCGCTCGCGTTCTTCTCGATAAACAACGAGACGTTTTTTGTCACGGAGGGAGCGGACGGCTGCTCGATAAACCTTGTTTCAAACTACACGAAGACCGGCAACGCAGAGCCGGAATTTGAGTGGGAAGCCGTTACCGGCTTGCAGGGCTACAACTACACCGGGCAAAAGTACATAAGCCGCTTTAACCTGCGCATGATGCTGCCGAAGGGCTCGGAGATGCACATTTACATCGAATATGACAGTTCGGGCGTGTGGGAGCATCAGGGGCGGATAAAGGGCAGAGGCACGACCTCGTTCATGGTGCCGGTGAAGCCCAAACGCTGCGACCATTTCAGGATAAAGCTCACGGGGCACGGCACGGTGCGCCTGTACAGCTTCAGCAAATTGTTCGAAGGAGGCACGGATGTCAAATGATAATAGTACCCCAGCCGCCGCGAATATCCGGCACGAGCGAAGAAAAGGTAATGCAGATTTACCGCTATACGGTAAGGCTCGCCGAAGAGCTTTCCGTTTGGCTGAATGTTGACACAACGGGCACGGACAGCACGAGCACGACGACGGAGAGCAATGTCGTGATATCCGAGGTCTCATCCGACAGCAGCATAGCGTTCGGCACGTTCTCAATGACATACGGTACGGAAGCGGAAACAACAGTGAGCGTGAGCTTCGGCAGCAAGGTGAAGTTTGCGGATAAGCCCGTTGTTATATGCTCACAGCCGTTTTCAGACCGCAATATAACGATAAAATCCGACAACGTAAGCAAAACGGGATTTACGGCTGCGCTCCCCAAAGCGGACGAGGCTGGAAGCTGCACGGTGATGTATATAGCAGTCGGAAAAGCACAGGATTAACGGAGGGCTAAATGGCTAAATTAAAATCATGGACAAATGAAAACGGCACTGTAATTACATACGAAAACGGCGTTAACTATAAAGCGCAAATGAACGAAGCAGAGGCCAAGGGAGATTGGGCGGCGTATGATGAGGCGTACAACAGGCGAAAAGCAAAAATAAACGGCGAAGGGCTGAACATCGCAGTCGGTGAAAACCCTTATGCAGGCGCGTCTAATGTAACTTACGGTAACGGAATTACTTACACCAGCGCCGCAGACTTAGGCCTTACCGCCGCGGCAAAGGCTGCGGCCGGAGACATGACCGGAGCAAGGCAAACAGAGCAGGCAAGAAACGAAAAAATCAACACGAACAACATGAATTTGCCGCTCACCAATAAATACGGCTCTTTCACCGAAACTGAGCGGCGCACACCATCGACGGATTACAACTCCAAGTATTCCGAAGATTTGAACAAAATCCTTGGTTCAATTACCGATGCAATAACTAATGCTCCGACTATTTCCATGCCGGGGTATTCGGCACCGACGTATAATCCGCAGTATGATGCGCAGATAGACGAGCTTTTGAACAAGCTGCTCAACCGTGAGGAATTTAGTTACAACGAAGAGCTTGACCCGCTGTATCAGCAGTATAAAGACCTATACACCAAGCAGGGACAGCTTGCAATGGAGGATACAATGGGGCAGGCGGCGGCTCTCACAGGCGGCTATAGCTCGACCTATTCACAGGCCGTAGGACAGCAGATGTACAATGCGTATCTGCAAAAGGTAACGGAGATGTTGCCCGAGTTCTACGACAGAGCATATGGCAAATATCGTGATGAAGGTCAGGATATGAAAGACCTCTACGGCATGTACATTGACCGCGATCAGGTCGATTTCCAGCGCTACCAGCAGGAAGTCGCGAACGCCGAAATGGCGTATCAGGCGGCTGCGGCTGCGGCAAGCATGGCATATCAGCAGCAGCAGGATAACATAAGTAATCTCGGCAACCTGTATGGCCTCGTCTCTGGCGCAGATGCAACGGATTATGAGCGGTTCCTCAACAACTGGAACATGAACAACACGCTTGACCAGCAGGAATACAACAGACTTATTGACAAGTGGAATCAGGACATGCAGCTGAATGAGAGCAATTACAACAGGCGACAGGACACCCAGAAGCTTGCACAGAGTCAGATTGACGCAATCATTGCGGCCGGCGGCACGCCCGCTCAGGCGCTTATAAGTGCATCGGGCTATGACCCGTCGTATATCAACTCGCTCATGAGCTACTATCAGCAGCAGGCGGCGAGCCAGTCGGCGAGAAGCAGCGGAGGAAGTTCGAACTCAAGCAGCAAAAAGAAAACTACTGCAGAGCCAACAATAACTAACCGTAACGGTAACGGCTGGGTCTATGTTCCCGGACTTGGCAGAATGACTTATTACGAGCTTGAAAGCAAGGTCAACTCAGGAGAGGTCAAAGAGACAAAGAACAAAAAGGCCAATACTATAACTTATAGCAAAAAGCAATAGTGGAGGCTGGGAGGTTAGTAAATGGCAAGTGATTTTCTCAAAAACAAAGCAAAAAAACAGAAAGAGGAATACCGGGAGAAATACAATGCGGCGGTAAAACAGCGTGAAGCGCGAACTCAGGCCAAGGGCTTAATGGCTAATAACCCCGGGTATGTTTACTCAAAAACGTATGGTGACGGAGCGATCGGCGCGGCGGCAAATAAGGTTATAAAGGGCGCGGCGACACCTCGCAGCCGTTTCGAGCCTGCCGACACGGGAAGACCGCTTGGCAGAGCGTCGGCGCAAAGGGCTTTTACGTCCACGCCCACGGGTAATTTCAAGGGCGAGGCGGTTTTAAAAAGCGCACTTTCTTCATCGAGCGCGGCTTATAAAAAGCTGGGCGCGGATGTTACGTCCTCGACCGGTAATCTTTCAATGGGCGAAAGCGCACGGACGGCAATAGACGAGGCCAAGACTGCGAAAAAAGAGGGCAGGCAGGTCAAGCCGGGGCAGGCACAGCGCAAGGCGGAGCAGGACAAGGTAAAAAGCTTCAATGACGGCTGGGCAGGAGACTTCAAGAAAAAGCTGCTGGAAAGTGCCGAGGAAAGCTCGGAGCGTGCATATGAGTATGAGCAGGAAGCCAAAGAGGGCTTAGGCAAATTCGGTCAGGGCGTTGTTGACTTCGGCATTGCGGGCGCACAGTTTGCCGGTGATGCGCTTCTCAACGCCATTGCGCCCGGCGCTGGCCTTACGGCAATGGCGGGGCGCGCATACGGCTCCGCTTCACTGGAAGCGCAGCAGCGCGGCCTCAGCGAGGGTGAGCAGCAGATATCCGGCTTAAAGAGTGCGGCTATCGAAATGCTCACTGAAAAGCTTTTCGGTTCGGTCTCCAAGGTCGCATACGGCAAGGGCATTATAAAAAACGAAAGCCTTGTCAACAGCCTTGTAAACCGCCTCGCAAAGACGGACAAAGGCCGCACGGCATTAAAGGTACTCGTTGGTGCGAATGAAGAAGGCTTGGAGGAAGTGCTCTCGGATATCCTCAATCCTATCGCAGACCGCATACTCAAGCTTGATGACGGAAAAGGCGACTGGTCAGACCTTGCCGATGATTTTGACACTCAGCAGATGCTTGAGGACTACATCATAGGCGGTGCGCTCGGCCTCGCGGGTGCCGGCACAAACGTTGTGAGCGGCCAGTACAGAGCCGAGAACGCGCAGCAGAGGGCGTATGAGGAATATCAGCGCCAGTTAGTCAATGCCGGTCTTGCAACGGAGCAGGGCGGCGACGCACAGTTGACGGCAGAGAAGTATAGAAACATCCTCAATCAGAGCACACAGCGCGGCAAGCGCAACCTCAGTGATAAGGAAACCGAAAACCTTGAGCGGCTGATACGCGGCACATACGCGCAGGAGGACACAAGCGACGTAAGCACACGCCTTGCGCAGTTGGGTACGGATGCTTCGGAGCAGACTGTAAACGCCATAGTCAAGGCCGTGAACGGCGAAACACTTAGCAGAGCGGAGCAGAAAGCATTTGATGCAAATCCCTACTCACAGCGCGTCGTTAACGAAATGCTCGACACAGAGGGCGTGACAAGCAACGAGTGGTACGCGGACAGGGCAAGTGCGCAGCGCTTCACACCGGAGGTCAGCAGCGGCATCAATATAGAGCAAGCGCAGAATGTCCTTGCCGCCAGCACGGCGAACAATCCCCAATTCGTAAACAGTATGGCGCGGCAGTACGAAGTTGCGCCCGAAGTGGTCGAGCGCACATATAACCTCAATCCGACTGCACCGCAGGCGTTTGAGACGGCGTTTAATGCGGTTTATCA
>CAKQTC010000032.1 GCA_934274515.1 uncultured Clostridia bacterium | reverse complement strand
AAGCGGCAGCCGTGCAGCTCGCCGATCTCGCCGTTGAATATCTCGCCGGTAGCGGCATACTTATGTACCTCTATCCATTCCTTGGACTGGCGCAGATCATACGCAACAGAGGGATGGATAACCGCATAATACTTGCCGTTGATGCGAGGGACGCGATCTTTCTTCATCTTGGTAACTGCCTTGTTTACCATGGTGGGGGTAAGCAGCGCCCAGCCGTCAGGAGTCGAAGCGCCGCCCGAACCGGCAGTGCTGCCGCCTGCGCCCATGGTCGCCGGGGTGGTAGGCGTAGAAATCTTATTGCCGTCGGTATCGATATTATCGCAGTACATTACATTAGTGCCGACAAGCAGCGCATCGCGGATAAGCGTCTCCTGCGTTGCCGCAGCGGATGCGCCCATTTCCTCAGTCGCCGCGAGAATGACGTTATCATAGGCTCGCATTTCAAGCTTATCGGTGATGGAGGTGTAAGTGCCGTACTGCGAGATGGACGCGGTAAGGCTCGAAGAGCCGAACTGCTGGCCGGTGGGGATTACGCCCTCCTTGAGCTCGCTTGCGCGGTCAAAGGTGTTGAACTTTCTCCACTCAATAGTCGTGCCGCCGTTTTTCGGCAGGCGCTGCTTGCGGCCAAACTGCGCATAGAACATCTCAGTGCGCGCGTTTTCAAGCAGCTCAGTGTCATAAAAGGTCTTGAGCTCCGGCGCGAGGGTGTTGGTGGCGGGGCTTGCGGCAACAGCGTCGCCGGTGTATGCGTTGGTGTAGTTGGAAGTACCGTTGTTTACAAGGGTGTTTATAACAGTACCTGCATCTGCAAAAAGCTGCAGCCAATTAAAATTAGTCATTTATCGTTTCCTTTCATAGCTGTGCCACGAGCAGAAACGACGGGGCGCTTAAAGCTGGCCGGGGAATATTCTTTCGCCCGATCTTATACGGGCTTTCAGTGCCTCTCGCTGTGCTTTCGTGGCGTTTTGGTAATTAAACGTCTGAACGGAAGCGTTAGAGGACTTGCTTACGCCGTCATTGGGACGGTTCTTATTGGACTGCACCGCATTTGAAACCTGCTGTATCGACGCTTTTAGCGCTGCCTGCCTTATGTTTTCCTTGATCTCATCCCTGTGAACAAGCTCGTAAGCGTCCTCAAGCGGAAGATTAAGGTCAGGCGCGGTAAGCCGTGCGAAAGTAGGATTGTTAAGCTCTTTTGCGAGATTAAAATCAGGGTATTTCTGCTGCAATTCGATAGCCTGCCGGTTAAGCTTGCCGATATGCTCCATCAGCTTTTGTTCGTTTATAAACTTCTGCTGCTGCTCTTCGGCGGCTCGCATCATTTTTTCCGACTTATCAAGCTGTTTTGCAACATCGGTGGTAACGCCCAGCTCCATTGCGCGTTCTTCGTAGTATGCATCGTCGTCTACTACGGCCTTGGATATGGCCTCGTAGTCTCCTGCATCAACTCCGTATTTCTTCGCAATAAGCTGAATGGCCGGTGCGAGCTTTTCAAGCCCCTCAGCCGACGTTTTAAGCTTTTCTTTTGCGGCCTTGACTACCTTCTGCATCTCCCCGTTATATTCGGGGTCTGCCATGATCTCATCCCAACTGAGCCTCTTTGCGGTGTCCTTGGCTTCCTCTGTGACTTCCTGTGTCGCAGCGGCGGCCTGCGCTGTAGTCTCCTGCTGCTTCTGCGGCGCAGCTTTCTGACTGTATTTCGCCCGTTTAAGCTTTGACTCCGGCACTCCAAGCTCTCTGAGCCTGTCCGCCTGAGTCGGCTGTTCTGTCTGTCCGGCGACGGCAGACGCATTTACGCCCGTTTCCTGCCCGGCGGCGGCAGGTGAAGTAACGCCCGAGTCGGCCGCACCGCTCTCGCCGGTACCGTCCGCGAAAAGCTGCAGCCATTTGAATTTGTTATGCATTTATATGCCTCCTATTGTTTGCCCGTAGGTGGGCGAGTCCGTCGTACCGCCTGCAGGGCTCGAACCTGCATCTCTATCTCTTCGAGCGTTTTACCGTTAAACTAAGGCGGTGTATATAAAAGTGGGCGGGGCGAAGGGGGAACACCCCGCCCGGGAAAAGGGGTAGCAGACTACTCATGCCGCCGTCTGCAAGGGCGGCTCTTCAAAGGAGGTGAACAAAAAACTTACGTTCCGCGTCCACGCTTTAAGCATAATAAAAAAGGGGTGGAGCATGTCACTCCACCCTTACGCACTTTTTTTATTTTTCCGCAAAAATTTTTATGTGTTCGGGATATTGCTCCTGCAATAGCCTGAAACCCGTGCAAACAGTCTCGATAGCAACAGCCGCAACAGGGTCATAGCCCGTTACGGATATGCTCGCCTTGCCGTCCGAAACATCGGCCTTTACCATATCGGGAACTGCTGCCTCAAGCGTTTTTGCAAGCGTCCTTATAAGTATCGTCGCCGCCGCGCAGACAACGTCCTCGCCCTTTGGAGCGGCGTTCGCGTGGCCTTGCGCGTTTATCTCTATCGTATCTTCTTTGCTTTTTACGGATATGTTTATCATGATGCTGTACCTCCGTCGGGCATTGCCGCCTCTCTCGTCTGTGCTCTCGCATTGCTCACCTGTGCATGCTCTCTACCGTTTGCAGGATCTTCCGCGGGCATTCCCGCCGCCACCTGTGCCGTCGGCATCTGCGCATTGGACTGCTGCGCAAGCATCTGTATCTGCGCAAGCGATCTCGCGTCGCCGCACTTTGCCGCCAGCATTGCCGAGACCTGCAGCAGGGTATTGAAGCGCTCAAACAGTGTTCCGTTCTGCTTAATGGTCTTGCGCACATCGTCTATGCTGTCAAAGTCCATCATCGTCAGGCATGCAAGCGCCTGATCGGTCTGCTGGGGATTGAAAAAGCCCAGGCCGTAAAACTGCAAAGCAAGCTCGTTATTCGACATTTTCGTATACGCCGTGCGCTTCTGCGGCACAACGCGGATATCAAACTCGGGTATGCGGCTGCCGATATCATAGCCGCTGAATGTCTGCGGCTGAGGCTGCAAGCCCTCGTTTGAGTAGCTGAAAAACATCTCCTGCCCGCCGTCGCCGAGTATGCGGAACTGTCGCGGCGCGTCGTAAAACTGCCTTATCAGCTCTATTGCAAGGTAATTTACCTCGCTGTACGCTCTGTAGCTGCCTTTTGTGTTGTCGCGGCTTCCCTTGCCGCTTGCCTCCTGCAAAGCCGCTATAGCCGACGCAGCGGTAACGCCGTTTGACGTTGTGCCGGTCGCCGTCTCCGTGTTGCCGGAGGTCTCGCGCAGCTCGTTGATCGACAGCTGCAGCATTTCAATATAGTTGCCGTCGAGATTATCGTGCGTTATCGGCAGAAGATTATCATCCGACAGACTGCCCTCGACGTTTACAATGCTTTCGTTCAGGTTCGTGAACTGATCCATGTTCACGCCACAATTGGCTTTCTTGAAATATCGCGGCTTTGCGCCTACCATAGCGTTTTCAACATACGCAGTCTTTAAAAGGTCAATTTCCGTCTGCGGCGCTTTGCACAGATCGACATAGCCATAGCCGCAGGGTGAGCCCTCTATGGGGAACAGCGCATCGAACACATACGGGTACTTGCCGTGATCGTACCAGCCTGTCAGCATCCTCTCGGGATCGTTCTCCGTCGCGTACAGCACAGTGCCGGGCACGAACAGAATGTAGTGCAGCACGCCGTTTTTGTGATAGTACGCGCTGATAACAGGCACTTTGCTCGTGGTATCGACATGATCGTCATAACGGAATTTGCTTGTTATAAAATCGTGCGGTATCTGCTTACCCTCCGGCAGCTCGAGCGGGAACATCTCGCGCACATCGTCCTCATCCTGAAAGTCTACCTCAAAGAAGTATTTTGACTGCTGGATGTCCTCAATGCCCGGCTCCCAAAACAGATTGAGTATGTTACACTTCTCAACGCTGATATCGCCTAAGCCGTTCATCTTGTTCTTATCCCAAATCACCTTGTAAACGCCCGTGCCGGTTTTCAATTTCGACCACATGACTTTACTGTATGTAGTTTCAAACTGGTTCTTTTCCAGCACGACGGGGATTATCTTTGAAAGCATAGCCGCCTCAAGCTTATCGCCCTGCTCACGCGGCAGTATGTTCGGTTCGGGGTATGCGTCCATAGCGTCGGCATGCTTGTTAGTGATAACGTTGTGCAGCCAGCCGCTTTTTGACCTGAAACCGGGTTTTGCGTGTCCGGCCTTTTCCTCTTCAACGTCGTTGCGCAGCTTCCACCAGTTTTCGGCGGCTATAATGCGGCTGTCGACGGAGTTTTTGCCCGCGCGGTACTTTGTAAGCACCTGCATAAGCTCGTTTATCTGCTGCTCGCCTATCGCTTTAACGCCCATCACCTGCGCAGCAGTCTCGGCGTTTGCCTGTTCGGGCGCATTCGTAACCTCCGCGCGGAGCGGATCATACTGATTAGTGATATCCATTTGCTTTGTATCCATCCTTTTTAAATTGATTGAGCGGATCGGAAATGATCTCGCGCGGTTTTTCGGGTATTATCGGCTCTATCGGCCGTGCCATGCACATATAGCGCCACTCATCGGCGATATGATCCTCAAGTGATGTATCCAAGTCCTCCGGCTTGTGCTCGTCGTACATCAAAAGCGGTATCGTGCGTATAAAGCCCTTGCAGTTATCGAATACATACATGCGCGGAAAGCCGTTGGCGTCGAATTGAAGCCTATAATGGCACTGCATCCAGCCTGGAAGCCGCTTATTGTCTCCGGGGTCAAAGTATACGCCGTATTTCTCGGCGGTTTCCGCAACTGATACGCCGCGCGATACATCCCATATCGACGGATCTGCCACGCCTAATATCTTTCTGCCCTTTAGCCATGGGTGTGTATCTTCCGTTTCCTTAATGCGCTTAAACTGCTCGTCCGGTGTCCACTTAACGCCCTCGTTCGGCGTATCCGTGCAGCCGTACAACTCCAATATGCGATAAAGTACACCGTCGTAGTCGATAGCCCACCAAGCGCAGCTAAACGGCTTGTTATAACCAAAGTCGTATGATCTGTATATCGTCCAACCGCGAGCCTGCCCGGAGTTCAGATCGAACGCCGGTATAACATGCGTGTATCTGTGCTGGCTTATCGCCTCCTCGGGTGTTATCCCGGCCTTTTCGCACAGTAATCTGTCAGGCGTTGCGCGGAAGTCCTCGAAAAATGCGCCCTCGAATATATCCCATTCGCCCTCGAGCCACGCCTTACGCAGCTTAGGCGGCAGGGCTTCGAGCTTACATATGTAATTGGGGTCTTTCTGCATAAGCGGCAGATTATCGGTAACTTTGCTTTGGATAAACGCGTAATCTTCCGGCTTTTCTTTGCCTATGTAATGTTTATCTATAGCCAGCCGCTTCACCCACGCATGCCCCACTCCGCCGGGGTTGCAGGTAATGTATGTACGATGCGGAAAATCGTTAGTACCGCGGTTACAGGCAGACAGCTTTGAAAATCGTTCTTCCGTTTGATGTGTACCCTCGTCGATGAACAAAATATCTATCTCCACGCCCTGAAAATGGTCAGCGTCCTTGTCAGTATCGCAGTAGCGGAACAAAATGCGGCTGCCGTTGGGGAATGTGATAACTTTCTTTTGATCGTTATATCGTGCCAAACGTTCTTTTTTATCTGTGTGATAGCATTTCAGATCATTCGTCAGCGGCACAATGTGGTTTTCCTCCAGCTCAGGGTATGTTTTGCGGATTATCATGCACGTTATGCCGGGGTACTTGAAGCAGTACAGCACAGCAGCCAAGCGCACTACAAAGCTTTTGCCGCCGCCTCTAGCGCCGCCAAAGAACACCACAGGTGCCTTGCACTCAAGAAAAGCCCTCTGTGTGGGTGATAGATAATCGACCTTAAACTCTCTCATTTTTGGCAAAATCCATCCGCACCGGCAATGATAACACGCACCGGCTCCGGCTGTGCATCCGGCGCTGCCTGGCGTTCAAGATTTTTGATCCGCGCCTCCTGCTCGCGCTTGTCCGCATCGCTCTTCACGCCCTGAATGTCGGCTAAATCCTTCATAGCCCCTGTAAGGCTGCGTAAGCCGCGTTTATCCTTTAGAATATCCTCATCCGTTATCTGCGCTACAGCGCTGCATATCTTGCTTGAAAGCAGTCCTGCGGCCTCCAACAGGCTTTTGTATTCCTGATATGCTATCTCGCATTGTGCTTTTACACGGTCTGCGTCCCTCTGCGCCCTGAACTGCGTCCTTTCCTGCGCCCACTGCTCCCTCTGCGCGCGCTTGCGCAAAGTGCTGTACGATACTTTATATTTTGCAGCAAGCGGCCGTGTACCGATGCCCGTAGTTATGTATTCGGTTTTAATATCATCCCAAATATCCAT
>CAKQTC010000031.1 GCA_934274515.1 uncultured Clostridia bacterium | reverse complement strand
AAGCGGCAGCCGTGCAGCTCGCCGATCTCGCCGTTGAATATCTCGCCGGTAGCGGCATACTTATGTACCTCTATCCACTCCTTGGACTGGCGCAGATCATACGCAACAGAGGGATGGATAACCGCATAATACTTGCCGTTGATACGAGGAACGCGATCTTTCTTCATCTTGGTGACTGCCTTGTTTACCATGGTGGGAGTAAGCAGTGCCCAGCCGTCAGGAGTCGAGCTGCCGCCGCTAGAAGTAGTGCCGCCTGCGCCCATAGTTGCCGGGGAAGTAGGAGTAGAAACTTTAGTGCCGTCCTCGGTGACGTTATCGCAGTACATTACGTTAGTACCGACAAGCAGCGCATTACGGATAAGGGTTTCCTGCGTTGCCGCAGCGGATGCGCCCATTTCCTCAGTTGCCGCGAGGATGACGTTATCATAGGCTCGCATTTCAAGCTTATCGGTAATGGAGGTGTAAGTGCCGTACTGCGAGATGGATGCGGTAAGGCTCGAAGAGCCAAACTGCTGGCCGGTGGGGATTACGCCCTCCTTGAGCTCACTTGCGCGATCAAAGGTGTTGAACTTTCTCCACTCAATAGTAGTGCCGCCGTTTTTCGGCAGACGCTGCTTGCGGCCAAACTGCGCGTAAAACATCTCGGTTCGCGCATTTTCCAGCAGCTCAGTATCGTAAAAGGTCTTGAGCTCCGGCGCGAGAGTGTTGGTGCTGGGGTTTGCGGCAACAGCGTCGCCGGTGTATGCGTTGGTGTAGTTGGAAGTGCCATTGTTTACAAGGGTATTAACAACGGTTCCTGCATCTGCAAAAAGCTGCAGCCAATTAAAATCAGTCATTTATCGTTTCCTTTCATAGCTGTGCCACGAGCAGAAACGACGGGGCGCTTAAAGCTGACCGGGGAATATCTTTTCGCCCGATCTTATCCGGGCTTTTAGTGCCTCTCGCTGTGCTTTCGTGGCGTTTTGGTAATTAAACGTCTGAACGGAAGCGTTAGAGGACTTGCTCACACCGTCATTGGGGCGGTTTTTATTGGACTGCACCGCATTTGAAACCTGCTGTATCGACGCTTTTAGCGCTGCCTGCCTTATGTTCTCCTTGATTTCCTCTCGGTGGACAAGCTCGTAAGCGTCCTCAAGCGGGAGGTTGAGGTCAGGCGCGGTAAGCCGTGCGAAGGTAGGGTTGTTAAGCTCCTTGCCGAGATTAAAATCAGGGTACTTCTGCTGCAATTCGATAGCCTGCCTGTTAAGCTTCCCGATATGCTCCATGAGCTTTTGCTCGTTGATAAACTTCTGCTGCTGCTCCTCGGCGGCTCGCATCATTTTCTCCGATTTATCAAGCTGTTTTGCGACATCGGTGGTAACGCCCAGCTCCATTGCGCGTTCCTCGTAGTATGCATCATCATCCACGACGGCCTTTGAAACAGCGTCGTAGTCCGATGCATCAACTCCGTATTTCTTCGCAATAAGCTGAATGGCCGGTGCAAGCTTTTCAAGCCCCTCAGCCGACGTTTTGAGCTTTTCCTTTGCGGCCTTTACTACCTTCTGCATCTCCCCGTTATATTCGGGGTCTGCCATGATCTCATCCCAACTGAGCCTTTTTGCGGTGTCCTTGGCTTCCTCTGTAACTTCCTGTGTTTCCGCAGCGGCGGCCTGCGCTGCAGTCTCCTGCTGCTTCTGCGGCGCAGCTTTCTGACTGTATTTCGCCCGTTTAAGCTTTGACTCCGGCACTCCAAGCACTCTAAGCCTGTCCGCCTGAGTCGGCTCAACTGTCTGTCCGGCGACGGCAGACGCATTTACGCCCGTGTCCTGCCCGGCGGCGGCAGGTGAAGTGACGCCCGAGACGGCTGCTCCGCCCTCGCCGGTACCGTCCGCGAAAAGCTGCAGCCATTTGAATTTGTTGTGCATTTACATGCCTCCTATTTATTTGCCCGTAGGTGGGCGAGTCCGTCGTACCGCCTGCAGGGCTCGAACCTGCATCTCTATCTCTCCGAGCGTTTTACCGTTAAACTAAAGCGGTATATAAAAAGGACGGGGTGAAGGGGGAGACACCCCGCCCGGGGGAAAAAGGTTGGCAGACTACTCATGCCGCCGTCTGCCGGGGCGGCTCTTAAAGGAGGTGAACAACGAATAACTTTGTTCCGCGTCCACGCTTTAAGCATAATAAAAAAGGGGTGGAGCATGTAACTCCACCCTTAGCCACTTTTTTTATTTTTCTGCAAAAATTTTTATATATTCGGGATATTGCGCCTGCAAAAGCCTGAAACCTGTGCATACAGTCTCGATTGCAACAGCCGCCACGGGATCATAGCCCGTTACCCTTATATCTGCTTTGCCGTCCGAAACATCGGTCTTTACCATATCAGGCACTGCTGCCTCAAGCGTTTTCGCAAGCGTCCGTATAAGTATCGTCGCCGCCGCGCAGACAACATCCTCGCCCTTCGGCGCGGCGTTTGCGTGGCCTTGAGCGCATATCTCTATCATGTTCTCTTTGCTTTTTACAGATATATTTATCATGTTGCCGCACCTCCGTCGGGCATTGCCGCCTCTCTCGTCTGCGCTCTGGCATTGCTTACCTGTGCATGCTCTCTGCCGTTTGCCGGTTCTTCGGCTGGCATTCCCGTTACCTGCACTGTAGGCATCTGCACGTTGGACTGCTGCGCAAGCATCTGTATCTGTGCAAGCGATCTCGCGTCGCCGCACTTTGCCGCCAACATTGCCGATACCTGCAGCAGGGTATTGAAGCGCTCAAACAGTGTTCCGTTCTGCTTAATGGTTTTGCGCATATCATCTATGCTATCAAAATCCATCATTGTAAGGCATGCAAGCGCCTGATCAGTCTGCTGCGGATTGAAAAAGCCCAGGCCGTAAAACTGCAAAGCAAGCTCATTGTTCGACATCTTCGTGTACGCCGTGCGCTTTTGCGGCACAATGCGTATATCAAACTCCGGGATGCGGCTGCCGATATCATATCCGCTGAATGTCTGCGGCTGAGGCTGTAAGCCCTCGTTGGAGTAGCTTAAAAACATCTCCTGCCCGCCGTCGCCGAGAATGCGGAACTGTCGCGGCGCATCGTAAAACTGCCGTATCAGTTCTATTGCAAGGTAGTTTACCTCGCTGTACGCCCTGTAGCTGCCTTTGGTGCTATCTCTGCTGCCCTTACCGCTTGCCTCCTGCAAGGCCGCTATCGCCGATGCGGCCGTAACGCCGCTTGATGTTGTGCCCGTCGCCGTCTCCGTGTTGCCGGAGGTCTCACGCAGCTCGTTTATACTAAGCTGCAGCATCTCAATATAGTTGCCGTCAAGGTTATCATGCGTTATCGGCGCAAGATTATCCTCGGAAAGACTGCCCTCAACGTTTACAATGGATTCATTGAGATTTGTAAACTGCTCTATGTTCACGCCGCAGTTTGCTTTCTTGAAGTATCGCGGCTTTGCGCCTACCATGGCATTTTCAACATACGCAGTTTTCAAAAGATCGATTTCTGTCTGCGGCGCTTTGCACAAATCTACATAGCCGTAGCCGCACGGGCTGCCCTCAATGTGGAACAGCGCATCGAACACATACGGGTACTTGCCGTGATCGTACCAGCCTGTAAGCGCCCTCTCGGGGTCGTTTTCCGTTGCATAAAGTACAGTACCGGGCACGAACAGTATGTAGTGCAGCACACCGTTTTTGTGGTAGTATGCGCTGATAACAGGTACTTTGCTTGTTGTATCTACATGATCGTCATAGCTGAATTTGCTTGTAATAAAGTCGTGCGGTATCTGCTTGCCCTCCGGCAGCTCAAGCGGGAACATCTCTCGCACGTCGTCCTCGTCCTGAAAATCCACCTCAAAGAAGTATTTCGATTGCTGGATATCCTCAACGCCCGGCTCCCAGAACAGATTGAGTATGTTGCACTTCTCAACGCTGATATCGCCTAAGCCGTTCATCTTGTTCTTATCCCAAATCACCTTATAAACGCCCGTGCCGGTTTTCAGCTTTGACCACATGATTTTACTGTATGTAGTTTCGAACTGGTTTTTTTCCAGCACTACGGGGATTATCTTTGAAAGCATAGCCGCCTCAAGCTTATCGCCCTGTTCACGCGGCAGTATGTTAGGCTCGGGGTATGCATCCATAGCGTCGGCGTGCTTGTTGGTAATAACATTGTGCAGCCAGCCGCTTTTCGACCTGAAGCCGGGCTTTGCATGCCCTGCCTTATCCTCCTCAACGTCGTTGCGCAGTTTCCACCAGTTTTCAGCGGCTATGATGCGGCTATCAACGGAGTTTTTGCCCGCACGGTACTTTGTAAGCACCTGCATAAGCTCGTTTATCTGCTGTTCGCCTATCGCCTTAACGCCCATTATCTGCGCTGCTGTCTCGGCGTTTGCCTGTTCGGGAGCATTCGTCACCTCCGCACGGAGCGGATCATACTGATTAGTGATATCCATTTGCTTTGTATCCATCCTTTTTGAATTGATTGAGCGGATCGGAAATGATCTCGCGCGGTTTTTCGGGTATTATCGGCTTTACAGGCCGCGCCATGCACATATAGCGCCACTCATCGGCGATATGATCTTCAAGCGAGGTATCCAAGTCCTCCGGCTTGTGCTCATCGTACATCAAAAGCGGTATCGTGCGTATAAAGCCCTTGCAGTTATCGAATATATACAAGCGCGGAAAGCCGTTTGTATCAAATTGTAGCCTGTAATGGCACTGCATCCAGCCTGCAAGCCGCTTGTTGTCTCCGGGGTCGAAGTATACGCCGTACTTCTCGGCAGTTTCCGCAACCGATACACCGCGTGATACATCCCATATTGAAGGGTCGGCCACGCCTAATATCTTTCTGCCCTTTAACCATGGGTGTGTATCTTCCGTTTCCTTAATGCGTTTAAACTGCTCGTCCGGTGTCCACTTAACGCCCTCGTTCGGCGTATCCGTGCAGCCGTACAGCTCCAATATGCGATAAAGTACACCATCATAATCGATAGCCCACCATGCGCAGCTAAACGGCTTATTGTAGCCAAAGTCGTATGATCTGTATATCGTCCAGCCGCGTGACTGCCCGGAGTTGAGTTCAAACGCCGGGATAACATGCGTGTACCGGCGCTGCTCTATTGCCTCTTCGGGCGTTATTCCCGCCTTTTCGCACAACAGTCTGTCGGGCGCTGCACGGAAGTCCTCGAAGAACGCGCCATCGAATATATCCCACTCTCCCTCAAGCCACGCCTTTCGCAGCTTAGGCGGCAGTGCTTCAAGCTTGCGTATGTAATCGGGATCGGCATCCATCAGAGGCTTGTTGTCCGTCACCTTGCTTTGAATAAAAGTGTAATCGCCGGGGTTTTCCCCGCTCTTGTAAACGCGATCTATCGCCAGCCGTTTAACCCAGCTATGGCCCACACCGCCGGGGTTACAGGTAACATAAATGCGGTGTGGAAAGTTATTCGCGCCGCGCACGCAGGCTGTAAGCTTACGAAAACGCTCCTCCGTTTGATGTGTGCCCTCATCAATAAACAAAATATCCGTTTCAGTGCCCTGAAAGCGCTCCGCATCCTTATCCGTATCGCAGTACCTGAACAAAATGCGGCTGCCGTTCGGGAAAACGATAACCTTCTTCTGATCGTTGTATTGCGCAAGCCTCTGCGCCTTTTCGGGCGCGTAGCAGTGCAAATCCCTTGTAAGCGGCACAATGTGGTTTTCCTGCAATTCAGGGTACGTTTTACGGATTATCATGCACGTTATGCCGGGGTATTTGAAGCAGTACAGCACAGCGGCAACACGCACAACAAAGCTTTTACCGCCGCCTCGCGCACCGCCGAAGAAAACATACTTTGCAGCAGCCTGCAAGAACTCACGCTGCGTGGGGCTCAAATAATCAATACTGTATTCCGGCATAGCTACTTACTGCAAAATCCGTCCGCTCCGGCAATGATAACGCGCACCGGTTCCGGCTGCGCATCCGGCGCTGCCTGGCGTTCGAGGTTCTTGATCCGCGCTTCCTGTTCTCGCTTGTCCGCGTCGCACTTCACGCCCTGAATATCGGCTAAATCTTTCATAGCCCCTGTAAGGCTGCGTAAGCCGCGTTTATCTTTCAATATATCCTCGTCCGTTATCTGCGCTACGGCGCTGCATATCTTGCTTGAAAGCAGCCCAGCGGCCTCTAATAGGCTTTTGTATTCCTGATATTCTATCTCTCGCTGTGCCTGCACACGGTCTGCACCCCTCTGCGTCCTAAACTGCGCCCTTTCCTGCGCCCACTGCTCCCTCGCCGCACGTTTGCGCAAGGTACTGTACGATACCTTATATTTTGCAGCAAGCGGCCGTGTACCGATGCCCGTAGTTATGTATTCGGTTTTAATATCATCCCAAATATCCAT
>CAKQTC010000030.1 GCA_934274515.1 uncultured Clostridia bacterium | reverse complement strand
CTGGTGCCATAGCTCAGTTGGTAGAGCAAAGGACTGAAAATCCTTGTGTCCCTAGTTCGATTCTCGGTGGCACCACAGAAAACCCTCGTAGATGCATTCTACGGGGGTTTGTTGTTAAAAACATTACTATAACATTACTATGGAAATATAACCAAAAGCCCAGAACTCGAGATGAGTCCTGGGCGGTGGTATTCAAAAAGATTGTCATAATGACAGAATCCTTTCTTTGCAAAGATATAAAGTTTTTTTGCATTTCATTTCTTATCAGTAATTTTGTCCCGGGAATCGGTAGCATAAATAACTACCGCAATGAAAATTTTAATCGACAATGGCCACGGAGTCTTCACTCCTGGCAAACGCAGTCCGGACGGACAATTCAGAGAAGCCTTCTACACCAGACAAATTGCCAAGATGATTGTGTCGGACCTCAATGATAGAGGCTACGATGCGTCGCTCCTCGTTCCTGAAGACGATGACATACCACTCAAGGAGCGCTGCAACCGTGTGAATTGTCAATGTCTTATTCGCGGGACGAAGAATGTCATCTGTGTCAGTATTCACGTCAATGCTGCTGGTAATGGCACTTCTTGGACCAATGCGACTGGTTGGAGCGTCTACACATCCAAAGGTCAGACGGAAGCTGACATTCTTGCTGATTGTCTTGCCAATGCCGCCAAAAAGTATCTCACGGAGCAGAAGATCCGTGGCGACTGGTCTGATGGTGACATTGACTTCGAGGCTGGCTTCTACATCCTGAAACACACACTGTGCCCAGCAGTGCTCACGGAGAACTTCTTTATGGACAATCATAAGGATCTGCAGTATCTCCAATCCGCCACAGGGCGCCGCGCAATCGTTGACTTACACGTGGAGGGAATAATCGAATATATCGAGAGGTAAAGGCCAATGTCAATGATTGTTTAGGTCAATGTCAATGAAATTGATACGCCCTGGCAAGACTTTCGTTGGCTCCGTTATCTCTTCGCCATCGAAAGACTTGCCCCAACGGGCAGAGCGGAATCGGAAGACTGCCGCTCTCCGTTACTCTACGAGCGTCAGCCATCCTCCTTTCATAACTCGCTCCGCTCGATAAGACAGAAAGGTGTCGAGACTACAGGCAGAGCCTGCAGACACGACCCTATTTGCCCCACTGCCCCACGGGGGCCATAATCGACTCCGCTACCGTCAATCAGGTGCGAGGTGAGTTCCCTTGTTTCCCGCATCGTAACATAATATATCGAGATTGTATCACAGGACAGCGGGGCCCCAACCCCACCGCCTGTGTCCGCTTCGCATACAATCTATATTATGTTAAGATGCTATGTATGATGATATTCGAGGGCTGATACCCTGTTTCCGCTCCGTCGAGGCGGCTGGCGACATTGAACTCCCTTCAAGAGTCTACGGCCTCCAGACTCGTCAGGGAGTTCACGACTCCCGGCTGAAGATGCGTAAGTAGTCCCATTGATTACCGTTTGTTAGTAAGATGTGTTTCATCTCATTTGGAGGCTGCCGGAAGTCTGGGATCGTCGCCAGCCTTAGCAGCTAAGCTGCGGGCCTGCTACGTGATGTCTTCAAGCCTTCGAGCGGAGCTCTCGTCTTCAAGACATCACTCCACCGGCTAGGTAAGGCGTTCGCCTTGTGTTTATTGATGCTCGCTCGATCCTCTCCAGAAGTGTTCTCCACTTTGTTACGAACACCTCTTCCGCGGGCGAGCAAGAAAACGCGAGACAGAGACAGACATTGTTCCGTTTCTCTCCACAATGTCAGTCTCAGACTCGCCGAGCGGAATCGCTTCGCTCCATTTTATGCCGGAGGCTATACGCTCCAGTGGCTTCACTTCCTCGTTACGGCTACGGGATTTCCGCAGAGTCAGAAGAGAACCCTTTCTCTTCTGACTGAACTGCTCCAATCCCTACGCCTTCACTTCGTCACTCAAGCCACTTCCGCCGCCCCGGCTCACACGTTCTAAGGCTGTTGCTTTCGAGCATTGCTTCGGTTGTCTGTGCCTGAGCCGGAAAGACCATCATCACTCGCTTCGACCTTTATCACGTCCGGCTCCTGCCGCGCCAATCGGCTTGCCTGCTCACTCTCCGGAAGACTACAAACGATATCGCTCTCGCGCTGCCGTTTGCAGACTTCCTCCGAGTCGAGCCCGAGCCAAATACGCCCGCCGAAACTTCTGCGCGAGATGGAACATTATCACCCGCAGGAAGGGAAGTATAAGGGGTATATATTTAGAGTGGCTGTGCATATCGGACGAATAGATTATTCTCCGTATCTTTGTTCCCGTTGAGGTCCCTATAAGCTACCTATGTGGGGAAGACTTGTAGCGTGATCCCCCTTCCGGGCACAGTCCTCCAATCCTGGTATTATTATCTTCCTGTTATTCATTTAGACTATGCCTAAATACAATCCTAATTCCAGGTTCTCCGACTGCTGGGCATCTATGGGGAACATCACTTTCTATCACAGGGATGGCCAGTGCTATTTCCGGAAAAAAGCTGTGTGTGATTATCCTGGTACTCCAAGACAAACTCGTGTTGCAGATGTTCATCGACGGGCATTGGCCGCGTGGAGAACACTTGATCGAGAAACTCAGTTGCTATGGGGTGAGTATGCTAAGGATGTTCCATCGAGTCGTCCTCCATTTGACAAGACTTCTCATATAACAGGGCATAATCTTTTCGTGTCAGCATATCACGGATTTGCGCAGCTGGGGAACGAGCATATTCCTTTGCCGATGAGGCGGAGCCCATTTCCTGATATTACGGCCGAAATCGTCTGTGCGTCGGATGATGGTACTGGTGGTCTTGACTTGAATATGTCAGTGAAATGTGGCCAGATTATGGAAGCGGGCAGATATCGATTGGCTATGAAGCTTCAGTTGACGTTGCCGGCATCTGGTTGTAATCCGGGATTGATGCGAAATGAAATAGCATTGGAGAATTGCAGTGGGGATGATTCTATGGTGAGTTTCCATATTCCTGAGTATTGTGATGTTTGGAATGTGCAGTCGAATGAGTGCGCCATCTTCTACAGGTATTTTCTCATTGATGCAAAGACAGGCTTCAGGGGAAATATCCAGAAAGGGAAGGGTGTGTATGAGATTTTATTTGATGTAAAGTAACACTTTAAGTGAAACGAGTAACGAATTACTATTCAATTATATCAATATCGGAATTTATTCGTATATTTGCAATGGAATAGGGGTGCTGCTGCCAACTGTAACAGTATGATAGCAAAACCATCAATAGCATTTAATGACTTCGCCGGCAGCGCAAAGAGTGTTACTGCACGAAATGTAAACGGGCGCAATATTCTGAGTGTCCGCGCTTATCATAACAGAAAAATAACGCCTGCTCAGGCGATTAGTCGAAATTCTCTTGCCAAGATTTCTCGGGCTTATAAGCAGCTCTCCGATTCCCAAATGAATGCCTGGAGAGTCTTGGCCGAGAGGATGAAAGGCATCTCTACTCTAGGCAAACCTGCTGAATTGACTCCACATAACGCATTTATCAGAATCAATCGCAATCGTGCTATGGCAGGGATGCCTTTTTTAACTGATGCACCGGAATATCTTAACGACATTCCTGAAGTAGATTATTCAGACTTCTGGGTTAGAGAGGATAAACTCATATTCACGGGTATAGAGGCGCCAACAGCATCGAGCCGTTTGGTTCTTCGTATGGGTGCGCCGCAGAGTAATGGAATTTCATCTGGATGGGGAAATCTAGTCATCGTTTCTTCTGATATAGACCCGGATTGGGGAGAGGTCGATGCTCTGGAACTCTACTATGATAAGTTCGGCGTTTATCCGGAGGAGGGAAAGAAGTACTTCATTGAGATGTACTGGCTTGATACGGAAACAGGGTTTACTGGTGAAAGTGTTCGAGTGAGCGCAATCTGCCGCAAAAAATCTGCTGTTAAAGAAGAAGACTATGCGGAGCGCAACATTGTGACGGAAGAAATGCTCGTTTTGTCGAAATATGCCTTAAGTCTTGATTACAAAGTCGAAGGCGTTGATGCAGGTGCAATGATTTGGGCAGATATCGAATATGAAATCGGAGGAATTACATCTGGTATAAGTGGTGATGTCAAGAATTGGAATGTTTCTATTCCAGGAGGTAGTTATTACATGATGGGCAGAGGCAAAAGTAGAAATGAAAAGAGTATCTCTTGCATTGAGGTGAGAATTAGCAAATATGGATGGCAGGTTGCTAACCGAGGCGGAGATTACGATCCAAAGGGAGTTGTATTTGGAGTGGTTTGTCAAACAAGAGATTAACATCTAATAATTCAAGAATATGTTTAAATCAATATCAAATAACTTCGGTGCGCCTCAGATAGATTTCGATGACTACCAATCTGATAATCTGACCGTCTTGAATGCACACTTTGACATAGATCCAACAAAACCCGAATATGAGCAAATATCGCAATTCGAGATTAAAGTTCCTACTCTAATAATGAAGAAGTCGGCAACTACTGCCGTTTTCCTACATACAGATGAGAAGAGATACCATTATGGCACAATTCTCAAGTCCTGGATTAAGGACGCCAACACTATCGTCATTGAGAAATACGGCGATTTTGAAAAGTATGGTACGCTTCACATTGATATTGTGTCCGCTTATGTGACACTTGGATATAGGGGTGCAATGGCTGTTACTGACCGAATCGCTTTATCTAATCCATCAGGAGAGGTTGAAATGACGTTGAAGAGTAGCAGTGCTACTATAAAAGATGGTTGGATGCACTTATTCATCCGCTTTAAAACTAAAGATTCTTTGTCAAGTGATAAGCAACATATCTACACGTTTGAGGGCTTGCCTGAGAATACTGATTGTATTGTGCCATTTGTCTTCAGCACAGGCATTGTTCAGACTAATGGTTCGTCGATAGGGGTTGCACGCATACATGGCAACGAGTTTATAATCCAACAGATTCCGGGGTCGGCTTTCACTAGTAATGAGGGTACATTTATTAATGCTTTCATCGTTCGCAAGAACATAGAAAAATAGTAATATGGCAAAAATGAACTCAATAGAACTCACGCGTCTGCAAGGCGCTCTTGCTGTGGCCAGCTTCATTTCAGGAGTCGGCATTGCTTGCGCCTGTCTGTTTCTGGTGCCACCTCCAGGCGAGATATCGAATAGCGCCATTTCGATTGTTTCGGAGTTGTTGGTTCTTACGGGTGCCATATTGGGTGTTAAGACATCTTACGATATAAAGTTTCACAAGTTTGAAGCGGAACTACGGAATAAGGCAGATAAAGAAGAATCCGGACAATGAATAAGATTGCCAATATTTGTTCATGCTGTTTTCTGATGGTGGCCTGTGGAACTCAGAGGCAGGTCACCCAATCGGAAAATGTTATGACGGAAACACGTCTTGAGACGGTTTATGTTACTGATACGGTATATGTCGATAGGCAGCAGATCGTTCAGGACATCTTGACGCTTGATACGGTTTCTGTCTTGGATAACAAGTATGCTCGTAGCGAGGCTTCGGTGTCAGCCGGACAACTGCATCACAAATTGGAGTCAAAGCCGGTTAAGGAAGCTATTCCGGTTCAAGTGAAAACAGTGTTTCGAGATTCGATAGTATTTGCCGACAAATATATTGAAAAGGAAGTCGAAGTTCCTGCAGAACTATCAGGTTGGCAGAAATTGAAGTTGAATGTCGGCGCGGCCACATTGTCGGCAATTGCAGTATTATTGATATATCTCTGCGCAAAGTATATACACAAACATTAAATCATTAATCTTTAAATCAATCATTATGAAGTACGTTCCTTCTATTGCCTTCGACGAAATGTCAGGCTCAGCAAAAGGTGTGACTGCAGCAAAGGTCCGCGGTCGCAAGTACATCCGTAATCGCGGATATGGTGGAGCGACCAGGACTAGCAGCCAGGCCGCAGTGAAGACGATTTTCAAGCAGCTCTCTCAGGCTTGGAAAGGTCTTACAAATGCTCAGATCTTCAAATGGAATGCTCTTGCTCTTTCTCAGGAGGGTAAGTCAGTTCTTGGTTCCAAAGGTAAAATTTCCGGAGCGAATCTCTTTATGAGACTCAACTACTGGATTGTTTACTGTGGAGGTGAAATCGCTGCTGATCCACCAGCTCTTGTCGGAGTGGATGCTCCATCTGAGGCTATCATTACTCTTACTGCAGAAAAGTTCACATTCGAGCTTGAGAATGTTCCGGCAGATACTACAAATCTCAAGCTTGTGGTACTTGCTTCTGAACCGCAGAGCAATGGCGTTTCTCGCGCTTATGCGAAGGCTTCAAATTTCACGGCTCCATTTGTTCCGGCGAAAGACACGGAAGTCGATATCAAAGCCGATTACATGGCGAAGTGCGGCTATCCGAACGATGCTGCTCCACGTGTGTTCGTGAAGTATTTCTTCGTGAATGCCAAAACTGGAGAGAAGTCTGGAGAAATGATGCAGGCCGTCAGACTGGCATAGGAGACAATCTATTATTGCTCTTATGCAATTCGCCCACCGCAGAGCAGTTTCTGCGGTGGGCGAATTTTGTGAGCACCTCACCAAATTACAACCTTATCCACTATTTGTTTTTGTTCCGTAGATGTGCGCCGAAGATATATCCTTGTTGTTTCTATACTTTCGTGCCCCATCAGGTCTGCCAAAAGTGCAATGTCATT
>CAKQTC010000029.1 GCA_934274515.1 uncultured Clostridia bacterium | reverse complement strand
AACAGGTACAGTCCAATCCTTCGAACATTGGCAAAGGCTTGTGCATATGGTAGCCTCCGTAGGACCATATACATTAACAAGATTTACCTTGTCTGCCCAATTCCGAACCGTTGCGCTGTCTGTTACTTCTCCACCAACAACTATCGTTTCTAGACACTTTGGACTATTATCCGCATTTATTACTCGAAGGATAGAAGGGGGAATGTCGGCATGTGTTATGCCACGTTTCTCTATGACATCAAGCAGATTTACCGAAAGTTCAACAGACTCTGTTGTTTCTATAACAAGTGCTGCTCCTGATGTTATCGTCACTAGAATGTCAGATATAGAAGCATCAAAATTTAGAGACAGGAAAAACAGATTGCGTGATTTCTCCTTTATACGAAACGCTTTACGCTGGCATCTTGCAAGATTAACAAGACCAGAGTGACCGACAAGAATACCTTTAGGCTTACCTGTAGTACCTGAGCTGAATATTATGTAGGCAGGTGTTGAAGCGGTAACAGTTTCCACACAATCGACAGGCCTGCTTTTCAAGAAATCTTCAAAATCACCTTCTGTTATTGTCAAATCAGTAGCTACAGCATCTTCTATGTATTTTTTTCTCGTATCAGGAAGGTCTTTACCTATAGGTACAAACGCCTTTCCCGCCATCCAACACGCAAGAATGGCAATAACGTATTGGCTTGATTTGGGAAGAATGACAGTGACATATTCAGAAGTTCGGTTTCTTTCGATCAGTCCATTGGCGACACATGAGGCTTTTTCCCACATCTGACAATAGGTCAATGTAGAAATGCCGTCTTCTATTACAGCTATATTCTCTGGATGCAAGTCAACCGCTTTCTTGATTTCCGATACTATATCTTCAAATTTTGTGTCCATACATTATCAAACTTGAATGATCTTCGTCGTATGGCGACATGGCAATATCCCCATATACTTTTTCTACAACAAGGTTATTTCGTAAGAGCATTTCCCTGAACTGCTCAAGAGAATAAAGTTTGGTTTGACCGTACTTTGTCTCTCTTTTTCCATCCGGATAGATAATCAGCCAATCAGATTTCATCATCTCATCTTCAATCCTACTTTCGCGGATAGTTACTATCGAGCTCTTCTCGGAAGGTATCTGCTTGACAATGAATTTCTGGAAATGCTTCTTAATAAAGAGTGGGTTCATTGTACAAATGAAGAACTGTCCACCTGTTTTCAGGTTTTTTCCAAAAGATATAAGCATTCTTTCATTCTCCTTGTCTTCAGAGTGATAAGCAAAACTAGTATTCCAGTTGATGCAGACATCAAAATATTCTTCTTTTATGAACTCGTTCGCATCACCCAAAAGGAATGTTGCTCTCTCTGATTCAAGCGTATTCTTTGCATATAAAATATATTCCTCAGAAGAATCTACACCAATTACATTCATCGACGCTTTATCAAATTCGTGGGCAAGATAACCTTTTCCACAACACTGATCATAAACGTTCATATTTTCTGTCAATTCTCCTACTTGCTTCATGAAATCTATAGTCTCATGAACCTTTTGATTTAGGACTACTTCAGAGAAATCTCCTCTGAAAAAGTCTAACCACCATTGTCCTTTATTTCGTTTCATCGTAATAATCTGTTGTTCATGTGATTTATGGTAAGCATCAACATTATCACTGGTTCATAAACGGTTTGGTCAAGCACACTCATGGAAGGAACGGAATCTATAAGCTTTACCACCTTATCCGCGTCAAAGATTCCTGTATTTGCAAAATCCGATGCAGTCAGTTCATCTCTCAGGCGGCAAAAATCATCTTTCGAA
This sequence comes from uncultured Clostridia bacterium, assembly GCA_934274515.1. Lineage (GTDB taxonomy): Bacteria > Bacillota > Clostridia > Christensenellales > DTU072 > CAG-1782. The sequence continues at coordinate 5,026 of CAKQTC010000029.1, read as the reverse complement.
AAAAAACGGGTAAGCGGAGGCGACTGGAAAGGATGCTTCTGACGCTTATATACATTGTCTGTTATATATGGTTTCGCAACTTCTTTCAAAATATATTTCTCGTTTGTATATGCCTTTATCTTCATTTGCATTGGCAATCTGACCGCATACTCAAACAGTCTGTGGTCAAGGAAAGGAAGTCTCCCTTCAATCGACGACGCCATTTCGCAACCATCCCCAAGAGTACCAAGGATATAATTGCATAGTGTAAGTTTTATCCAGAAATATAACGACTGGTTAACAGGATGTCTGCCACTCAGCTGACTGTCTATTTCGTAATGGGACAAAAGTTCGTTAAAGAAATCATGCCTACTACACTCATGCAACATGTCCTCATTCAGAAACTGATACATTCTATAGCCGATACTTGCTTTTGCTTGTAAGAAAGAAGGGATATAACCAAGTTTCTGTTCCAACGCAGAGCAGTCAAGTGTGTTTCCGAGTGCTATTTCCGTGCCAGTAATAGACAAATTGGTCTGGTACAGTCTGTTTGTCAATTCCTCACGCTCTGCACAAGAGAGATTCGCTATAATATCTTTCCTCAGATGAGAATAGCCAGCAAGACACTCATCTGCACCTTCACCAGTCAGAGCGACCTTGAATCCTTCTTTTCTTATTTCCTTATTTAAAAGATATTTACAAGACAAATGACCATTAACTGCCAATCCTTCACTATGATAAACCGCATCAGATAAGTTGTCTATGATCTGCCTCTGGCTTATCTTAATCTTGTGCATAACTCCTTGTATATGTTCAACAGTTTCTGTTGCAAGTATATCTTCATCATACTTTGCATCTGTGTTCGGGAATACAACAGAGAAGCAATGGGTTGGCCCAATGTTCCTTATTTTGCTCATCATTCCTACTATTGTACTTGAATCAAGTCCTCCACTCAGATGACAACACACAGGAACATCACAGGTCAATCTTGTTTTGACGGATTCAAACAAGAGATCATGAAATTCATCTATGTACTTTTTCTCCTCCACAGAAGTCAACTGTTTGTAAGAAGTTTCCAAAGGATAGTTTATATCCCAGTACTTCATTTTCTTGGGTACTGTTCCATTTTTACAAACCAGTATGTGACCAGGCTCTACTTGATTGATGTTTGCAAACATAGTACGGTCTGTAGGCTGGTAGTGCATGGAAAGAGACTGCATCAACGAGATATTGTCCCATTCTGCCTTTACTCCACATGCCATTATAGCCTTTGCCTTACTTGCAATTATCGTTTGCTTGGAGTCATAAAACCAGCAAAGAGGCTTAATTCCAAAGCGATCCCTTACAGCATATAATGTATCAATGCGCTTGTCGTAGAGCACAAATGCGAACTCGCCGTTGAGATATTCCATCATGCCCTCTATACCATATTTCTGATATAATGGTATCAATATCTCACTATCAGAATCTGTTTTGAATTGATAGTCACCGACAAACTCATCGCGAAGTTTTCTGTAATCGTACAGCTCACCATTGCAGGCGACAACAATATTTCCGCCATGAGAAGCAATTGGCTGTTTGCCATTGTTTACACCGATGACAGATAGGCGACGATGACCTATAGATACGAGATCATCTTCCCATATCCCATATTCATCAGGTCCTCTCAGCTTCAATATCTTCAAGGCTGTATTAAGCATTTGCTTGCGATGACTTTTGCCTTTGCTGAAAATTGCTGTTATTCCACACATATTCTAAAAAATATCTTTTTGCTATTTTTCTCTTGTGCCTCATTGAAGGCTGATTCGAAATCGGACAAATCGTAAACAGAACCCAAAAGGGAATCTGTATACAAAACATTATCAACACCCGAAAATGTTGCTGACAATATGTGAGAAGCAACATTAAAGTCGCCATATCTTGCTCCCTGAATTTTTATTTCTTTCATGGCAACACTGTTGAGAATCAATCCACAAGGAGTAAAAACTCTAGATTTTAGTATTAAGATTCCTCCTGGGCACAATGCGTCTATATACTCGTTGATGTATTGAGGTTCTGTTTCAATAATGCAATCATAGTTACACGTACCCAAATTTGAAATATTCTTCACCAGACGAACCTCTTTATGCCCCATGCAATGAGCAACCTGCAAAGTCAGTTCAGCAATTCGATTGTCTCCAAAAACGCAGATATCTTTGGCAAATAAATCCGACAGAAATCTTTGGGGAGCAAGAGCGGCTGCAACAGGTTCCAGATATGCACCAAGAGGAGAGAGAAGGTGATTTGCAATTCCAACAAGAGCAGAACTTGGCACTGCTATGTATTCTGCAAATGCTCCATCACAGTCCTTGCCACACATGACATCAGAGCCTTTTCCTCCGAAAACCATGGGATTACAACCGACAGCCATACCGACTTTCCATCCCTCAAATTCTGTTTCGCCATTGTAAAACCCTTCAATTGTACCACAGAATTCATGTCCCAAAACGATTTCGTCCTTATGGTCTATTGCTCCTTTTGCAACACCTATATCAGTCCTACAAATTCCTGCATAATGCACCTTTACAAGTACATTGAGCAGAGGCGACAACGCAGGAACCTTGTCATCTTCTGTATATCGAACTATATCTTTTATTATCTTTATTGCCTTCATACAGGTTTTCATTCGCATTTTGGTTTTGCAAAAAACGCTTCAATTACTTCCGAAAAGACATCGTTAGGTGACACCTTGTCAAACAGTTTCATAGATGTCTTGAGCTTGAGCACGTCAATACCGCTTCCCATTAACTGGCGAATCGTCCTTTGGCCTTTATGGGCAAGAAGCGCTTGCGTAATCTCCCGAAGTCTTGTTCCGAGAATAGGGTCATTTAGATACGCTCTCGCTTCTTCTACGCCATCCAGTCCGTAATATTCGGAATTATAGCTATGTCCAAGTCCTTTCTGTTGAGGGAAGATATACCAAATCCAATGGCTTCGCTTACCACCAGACTTGATTTCTTCGAGTGCTATATTGTAACTATATTCCTGTGCATCGATAAAGCGCTGAAGATTGTAAGCTTTTGAAACCCGCGGCTTACTCTTGCTGAAATTGTTTTTGGTGGGTACAATGGACCCACGCCCGTCTTGTTTGCCCTGATACTTTTCCTCAAATTCAAAAATTACAGATTTTATATTATCAGGCAAGAACGTCATGACCTTCTGTCGCAAATCATAAGGAACTCCGTAGAAAGCTTCTGCAATCGAACCTGTAATACAGGCAATTGTATCACTGTCACCACCAATACTTATGGCATTGCGGACACAATCCTCAAAGTCAATACCATCGAGGAAAGCAACGATAGCTTGCGGTACGCTTGCCTGACAGAGAACGCCATTACCAAACTCACTATTCCATCCGTATGCCGGTCTGATGCTATCAATTGTGAAACTAAGGTCATAACAGAACATTGATGTGACTTTATTCCTTATCTCCTCCTTGGCAGCTCCGTTTCTCGCCATATATATACATAGAGCCACAGCTTGTGCTCCTTTGATACCTTCTGGATGATTATGTGTGCATTCTGCTGATGTTTTTGCAGCTTCCATTGTTTCTTCAATGGTATTGAACGCCCATCCAACAGGGCCTATTCTCATAGCACTACCGTTACCACAACTATTGTATGGTTCTGCATACCCTTTATGTTCCATACCCCACATCCAGTCACGAAATCTTCCTCCGTAGCCTGCGGATGGAAACGTATTGCCCCAATCTGCATAGTAAGTTCCACATTTGCCTCCGTGCAGAAGCCAGTCTGCCGTAGCCGTTGTCAGAACACTATCATCTGTGAACCTGCTTCTTTCTGAAATGAACTCGAAATTTTTCGATTTTGTGTTACAAAACTCGTAAAAGCTACCTGCAACATCACCAATAACGCTACCAATCATATTCTCCTCCGTTATTAGAATTCAAGGCGAAAGCCTTTTTGCTTCATTTCGTTATAACTCCCTTTATTAAAACTATATAAATGTGCCTCGCGTTTGGCGGTAGGCCAGATCGTTTCATCCAACATTGTTAAGATGTTGAGTGAGTTCATCTTTTTGGCGAAATTGCTCCTATCAAATTTCACATTCAGTATTGCTTCGTATAAAGCCTGAAGCTCTTTCATAGTGAATTTTTCAGGCAACAAATCAAATCCGATTGGACGGAAATGTATCCGTTCTCTTAATATAGAGATTGCATATCGAAGTATTCTGTCATGGTCAAAGGCAAGTTGAGGTATTTCATCCAACGCAAACCACCTTGCTTTGGCTGCATCATCGCCTCCTTTGACATCCCGTATCTTGCAAAGGGCATAATAGGCTATTGTTATAACTCTTTCACGAGGATCACGCTGAGGATCACTGAATGTATGAAACTGTTCCATGAAGTCAGCCTCCATTCCTGTCTCCTCCATTAGTTCACGGCGTGCTCCTTCTTCGGCAGATTCATCCATTTTGATAAAACCACCAGGAAACGCCCATTTCCCTCTATAAGGCTCAATTCCTCTTTCTATAAGAAGTACTTGTAGCTTTGTCCCGTCAAACCCGAATATCACACAGTCGGTAGTGACCGATGGATGAGGGTATTTATATGTATAAGTTCCTTGTTTCATTTGGTCTATAGTATTTTTTACGCTGCAAAAATACATCATCCGTTTCGAAAAAGCAAATAATCTATGGTAAATTTTACCCCAATGTGTGTTTTAGTACAAATCCTAACATCGATTTGTAATTGAATATTCAAGTTGATTTATGAAATATATGCCCCGCTTCAGGATAAATAGTCACCCAAAACATCCACGATAACATTCTCAGTTGAGCACAAGACTCTTTTAACCACCCGCTCAAGTAGGTTAAGAAAAGGATTTAGAATTTCTCCTTGCCGTACGACATTGGGAAATCCTAATGAGCGATTTGAGGTAAATTAAGACGCAGAGGTCTCTATGTTGAAACAGCTCACAACCCGATATCTAACAGACACCAGAACCAGAAAGACTTTCCGCAAAAGTGTTTTGAATTCTTTTTCCAT
>CAKQTC010000028.1 GCA_934274515.1 uncultured Clostridia bacterium | reverse complement strand
GGATGTGCCACCGCAGAGTATAGTTGTAGGTGTGCCAGCAAAAATCATCAAAAGGTATAATCCCGTTTCCCAGCAGTGGGAAAAGGTGTAAAATAAGTGATGTTATGTTAGATGCAAGAAATGTGTTGACCATTGGTATAGACTATCGTGTGGTTCGTGGTGGCGTGGCTGCTGTGGAGAATGTGTATAGTACGTTCTATAAGCCGTTCAATCATGTGGCAACAACCATTGATGGAGGTGAGCCAAAGTGGAAAAAACTGTTGGTTCTTGTTAAAGCTTACTTTAAGTTCTGGGGATGGATGCTCTTTCATCCTGAGATAAGGATTGTGCATGTACAAGGAGCAAGTGGTGTTAGTTTCTGGCGTAAGCGAGTTTTCATTAAAATGGCAAAGCGATGTGGTAGGAAAGTGGTGTGGCATATGCATGGTGGCATGTTTGATGACTTTTCTAAAGCCCACAGAAAGGCAGTAGAGGAGACTCTCGGATGCTGCGATGCTGTAATTGCCTTGTCGGAGTATTGGAAAAACTTTTTCGAGACGGAGTTCGATTATCATAGGGTCATCGTGGTGAAGAACGTGATAGCAGCTCCACAAGTGGATAAACAGCCGCACGGATGTTTCACCCTGTTGTTTCTTGGGCTTCTTGGGCATAATAAGGGTATCTATGACTTGATTGATGTCATAGCCCAGCATAAGGAAGAATTCCATGGACGACTGAAACTTAGAGTCGGCGGAAACGGAGAGGTTGATAAGGTGAAGAATATGATAAAAGAGAAGGAAATATCGGATATTGTCAGTTATGAGGGATGGGTGTCAGGAGCCAGAAAGGTGGAGCTGCTGAATGCTTCTGATGCTTATATCCTGCCATCGTATAAGGAAGGTTTGCCTATTTCCATCCTGGAGGCAATGAGCTACGGTTTGCCTACGATATCCACAAGGGTGGGCGGTATCCCAGAGATTATCACGGATGGTGTGAACGGATATCTGATTACTCCTGGCGACAAAGATGCTATCTACGCCTCTATCAAGAAGCTGCTGGACAATCCTGAACTGGCAAAACAGATGGGGGCAAAGTCGCTGGAGAGAGTAAAGGAGCATTTGCCTGCGTATGTGGAAAAGCAACTGCATGATTTGTATGAATCCTTAGCATAAGAGGAGGATATATGGTAGTGCGATACATTGAGTGTCGCATTGTGATAATCGTTTTTGGAAAGAAGTAAAAACTCTTACAAGAACTGTTTTTCAGCCTCTTTCCCCCTGGATCTCAATACGGGAAAAGAAACATGCCAAACTATGAGCCGCATTTGGCAGATTCCATTCTGAATTATAGCAAGAAAAGAAACATGAATATTAAAGGTTACATCAAGGAGACTTTGAAGTACTTTCTTCGTTCCCACCTGTTCGTAAACAGGTATGTGAGGGAGATAGATGCTATGTATGATATGTCTCCAGAAGAGTTGAAGGAGAGAAATGAAAAACGTTTTTTGGAAATCTTCAGAAAAGCGTTCTCGTGTTCTTCCTATTATCGCAGCCTCTGTCAGGAGCATGGAGTGACGACTGCTGATGACGTGAGATGTCTGGAGGACATCGTGAAGTTGCCCGTCCTCACAAAAGATATGCTGAAGAAGCACGGAAAAGAACTCTTGACGAGGAAAGAGAAGGGACTCATCAAGAACCACACGAGCGGGACTACGGGAACTCCCCTGACAGTATATCAGGATTGGGCATCAGTATGGAGAGAACAGGCGTACTTTGTTTGTTACCGCAAGCGTTGCGGATATAACTATGGTGAACCGATAGTGTCACTTCGTGGAAATCTGACGAGAAAGGAGATTTCCCTGAAGGTGCATGTGAGCAATACCCTGTATCTGTCAAGCTATAACATCAACGCCCAAACGGCAGAAACTTATCATCGCTTGATAGAGAAGCATCATCCCAAGGCCATAGAGGGTTATCCAAGTTCGCTCTATAGTCTGGCACTTGTATTCCGTGACAAAGGGCTGGAGTGCCATATTCCTGTGGCATTTACTTCGTCGGAGACCATGTTTGATTATCAGAGAAAACTGATAGAACAGGTATTTCATACGCAAATATATGACCATTATGGAACCACGGAACGTACCATCCGCCTCGAAGAGTCATTTGACCATAACGGGTATTTTGAGGATCCTGGCTATGGCATAGAGGAGTATCATGATGATTATATCATTTCTACTTCTCTTATCAATGACGTTTTTCCGCTGATAAGATACAAGACAGAGGATCGAATAGTCTTGAAAGAAGGCATAAAGAAAACTCCAGAAGGCTTTGTCGATTATTCTCATGGAATCGAGAAAGTGGATGGCAGAGCAATGGCGTTTATCATTGGGAAGGATGGTACAAAGTATAGTGATTCTGCATTAACCTTTATCTTTAAGGACACAAATGGCGTGAGGTATTCACAGTTTGTGCAGAAAGAAAAAGGTAAGGTGGAACTTAATATAGTTTCAGATGATTCTTATACTGAGGATGTGGAAAAGTATATATTGCACAATATCAATGAAAAAATCGGTCAAGGCAATATAGACGTAACGATTCGGTACGTAAAAGAGACAGATTTGAAATACACCAAGAGGAACAAACTGATGCTTGTCGTAAATGAAATTCCAACGGCCTGTGTAGGGGGGGGGTAATTCAAAGGATTGTCGGCAGAACTGATGATATCCTTATTTGTAAGGACGGCCCCATGGTTACAAGAGTTGATTTCATAGAGGAAGGAAAACATATCAAGGCTTGTCAATGGATTCAAAATGAGAAAGGCAAGCTGGAAATAAGAATAGCGCCTGATGAAGGGCTTACTAATAATGATATTGAATTCGTAGTAGAGAAAACCTTGAAGCGCTGTGGAAAAGGAAACATGGACATAACAACAAAGGTTTGCTCTATGGACGAAATGGTTTATACCAAAAGAGGAAAATTTAAGCTTATAGTAAATAATTTACAACAGAATTAATTTATGAACATTAGTATTTTCGGCCTCGGCTACGTAGGTTGCGTAGGTGCGGCATGTTTGGCTAAGTTGGGCCACAAAGTAATCGGTGTGGATGTCAATGAAAACAAGGTGCGCCTGATGAATGAAGGCAAGCCAACCATCATCGAAGAAGGCATCGCAGAACTTTGCGAAGAGGCCCATAAGAAGGGGCTGATGTCTGCCACAACAGTTGCGGCAGAGGCTATCATGGAAACGGAAGTCTCATTTATAGTGGTGGGTACTCCGTCAAGCCCAGAGGGTCATCTGAACCTCAACTATATCTATACTGTGGCAGGTCGCATCGGACGTGCGCTGAAGGAGAAGTTTGCGGGCGACAAGAAGCCTGAGAATATGCATCTCATAGCCATCCGCTCTACGGTGCTTCCTGGTACCAACAAGAAGGTGGGTGAGATAATCGAGCAGGAGAGTGGCCTGAAGCGCGGAGTAGATTTCAATGTGGTGAGCAACCCAGAGTTCCTGCGCGAGGGTACATCTGTGGAAGATTACTTCAACCCACCCTTGACTCTGATAGGTACAGACTCAGAGTATGCCGAGAAGGTGTTCCGTGAGATGTATGAGCACATCAATGCGGAGTTTATCTGCACAGACATCAAGGTGGCAGAGATGATGAAGTATGTAAACAACACTTATCATGCCTTGAAGATTGTCTTCGGCAACGAGGTGGGCAACATCTGCAAGTCAGTAGGTGTGGATTCTCACAAGGTGATGGAGATCTTCTGCAAGGACAAGCAGCTGAACATTTCGCCTTACTACTTCAAACCAGGTTTTGCATACGGAGGTTCTTGCCTGCCCAAGGATATGAAGGCACTGAAGACTCTGGCTCATGACAACTATGTGGATGTTCCCGTCATAGAGAGCATTTTCCAGAGCAACGAGAACCAGAAGAAACGTGCTGTGCAGCTGATAATGGCACAGGGACAGCGCAAGGTGGGTATCCTTGGCTTGAGCTTCAAGGCAGGAACCGATGACTTGCGCTGCTCACCCATAGTGGATGTGGTGGAAAGTCTGTTGGGCAAGGGATTCGAAATAAGAATCTATGACCGTAACGTGAAGATTTCGGAGTTGACAGGTACCAACAAGGATTTCATCATGGCAAAGATTCCTCATCTGCAGCACTTCGTCAGTGCAGACCTGGATGATGTGTGCAAGAACAGCGACGTGCTGGTGGTGACCAATAAGGAGAAGGACTTTGAGGATGTGCTGAAGAACTATCCCAACAAGATAGTCATCGACCTGGTGCGCCAGTGGAAGGAGGTTGACTATGACGGAAAGTATGAGGGCATTTCTTGGGGCGATATCAACAAGAACCAGGAGGCCCAGAACGAGGAACATCAGATGAACTTCAGACAGACAGAGTTCTAAGGATGACTGGCATTATGCCAAATGATATGGATTTAATGATGGACAATCATTGATGAGCAAACTTCAATGGTACTTCAACCGACTGAGGGCAATGAATGTGCCTGAAGTCGGTTGGAGACTTCAACAGAAAATCCTGCAGAGGCAGGAAAGGAAAATTTATGGCAAGCGTGATGTGACCGTTACGGCTTGCCTTTTTGACAGTCGGCTACAGCAGCTGAAATTCAATCCCGACAGAGTAGGCCTGAATTTCGAGAACAGCGCTTTTCATCTGAATACTGGGATTCATCTCTTGGGAGGGTATGAATATAATAGGTATAAGGAAAAATGGAGTGCGGGTTTCCAGACAGAGCGGGAATGGGGACAGGATTTCAGCTATTCGCTGAGTTATAAGCAGAGAGATGAGGTGGGTGATGCCAGAACCAACTGGGAGCTGAACCGCCACTTCCAGTTTGCGTTGCTTGCAAAGGCTTATTATGCTACAGGTGAAAGGAAATATGCAGAGGAACTGGAACGGCTGTTTCTGGACTGGAACAGGAAGAACCCTTTCCTGCATGGCATCTCATGGACAAGTGTGATGGAAGTGGCCATCCGCAGTATCCAATGGACGATAGCCCTTGCCTTTCTGAGGGAAAAAGGATATGCGACAGATGGCACTATGCTTGTGGATATGGAGAACGGCATCAAGAATATGGCTGCGTATGTGGCGCAGCATTATTCGCGATATTCTTCTGCCAATAATCATCTGCTCGTAGAGGCAACGGCAATTGCTTATGCCGGGTTTGCTCTTGATTATGGACCGTGGAAAAGGCTGGCTATACGCATCCTGGATGAGGAACTGCATAAGCAGAATTATGAGGATGGCGTAAACATGGAAATGGCACTGCATTACCAGACCTTCGGAATGGAGGCTTATGCACAGGTGATGCATCTGATGCAATGCTCGGGCATGAAGGTTCCTGACACATGGAAGAACCTGATGGAGAAGCAGTGCGAGTTTGTGGCTTGTTCGATGGTGAATGAAACACAGGCTTGTGAATTCGGTGATAACGACGAAGGAAAGATAGTAGATATGGAAGGTGGAGAGATTCATCATTACAAGTATCTGCTGCAACTGTGTTCGCTGGTATTGGACCGGAGATATGAAAGCTTTAACCATCTGTCAGAGACCATCTGCTGGCTGTATCCGACATCCAAGATAGAGAAGGTTGGTCAGTTGCCGATGTGGAAACCTTTGCAAAGCAGAACCTTTGAGAAGGGAGGCTATACCTTCTTGAGAGACAATGAGGGAAGGGTGGTGATAGGCATTGACCATGCGCCCTTGGGATTTGGCAGCATCGCTGCTCATGGGCATGCAGATGCTTTAAGCTTCCAACTGTATGTAGATGGCAAGTGCATATTGGGCGACCCTGGTACATTCATCTATCATTGTAATATAAAGAAGCGTGATGAGTATCGCCGCTCATGCAACCACAACACCATAGGGGTGAAGGGACAGGAGCAAAGCCAGATGATGGGCGCTTTCCTTTGGGGAAAGAAAGCTGAAACGAAACTTCTAAAGTCGGAATTGTCGGCAGACAATGATTTTCTGCAAGCGGAATGCGTCTGGCAGAATGGCAATAAGCATAACCGCTCTTTCGAGTTCGACAAGAGGCAGTGCCTGCTCATAGAGGATGTGATGACAGCATCCTCGGAAGGTGTCTCCACTCTGATTCTGCATCCTGCCTGCCAAGTGACAATCGAATCAGGTAAAGCAATCGTCAAGAGAGACGGAGTGGAGGTCAGGATAGAAGCCGATACTGCTCCTGTGATAAAAAAGGCTTGGTATTCTGAGGAATACGGAAAGGAAAAGGAAACGCACAAATTGTGCTTTCCATTGAAAAATAATACATTAAAAACAAGAATATGGATAGAAAGGTATTGATTATTGTAGAGAACTTGCCTGTGCCATTCGATACTCGTGTGTGGCAAGAGGCTACGACATTGGCTGCCAATGGCTATACGGTATCGGTGATAAGTCCAACAGGCAAGGGCTACGACAAGGAATATGAGTTCCTGCAGGGGGTGCATGTATATCGCCACAAACTGCCCAAGGATGGTAATGGAGCACTGGGATATGCCCGTGAGTACGGGGCTGCTTTGTGGCACGAGTACCGCTTGGCCAAGAAGTGCTACAAGGAAGTGGGATTCGACTGCATCCATGGTTGTAACCCACCAGATGATATCTGGATGGTGGCCAAGTTGTTTGAGGGCAAAGGGGTGGATTACATCTTTGACCATCACGACATCTGCCCGGAGTTATATGAAGCGAAATTCGGCAAGGCATCGGGAATGTTCTACAAGAGCCAGCTTTGGCTGGAGCGCCAGACATACAAGCATTGTAAGTTTGCCTTTGTGACCAATGAGAGTTACAAGAAGATAGCCATAGAGCGTGGTGGGATGAAGCCCGAGGACGTTTTTGTGCTGAGAAGCGGGCCAAAGTTGGAGCGTCTGAAGATTCAAGAGCCAAAGAACGAGATCAAGCGTGGTAAGAAGTTTATGGTGGGCTATCTGGGTGTGATAGGACAGCAGGAGGGTATCGAGTATCTTCTGAAGGCTGCAAAGTACATCAAGGATTTGCCTGGACGGAATGATGTGTTTTGGGGAATCGTTGGTGGTGGCCCAGATGTGGATCGCATGAAGAAGTTGAGTCATGAGATGGGACTGGATGACATCGTGGAGTTTACGGGTCGTGTTCCTGACCAGACGCTGCTTGATTACTTGAACACAGCTGATGTGTGTGTCAACTCTGACGAGTATAATGCCATGAACGACAAGAGCACCATGAATAAGGTGCTGGAGTATATGGCATTGGGCAAACCTCTGGTGCAGTTTGACCTGACGGAAGGTAGATATTCGGCGCAGGATGCTTCTCTCTATGCAAAGAGGAATGATGCAGAGGATATGGCAGAAAAGATTCTGGAACTGCTGGACAATCCCGAGAAGCGCAAGCAGATGGGAGAGTATGGAAGAAATCGTGTCATCAACGAACTGAGTTGGGAGCATACCAGCAAGGC
>CAKQTC010000027.1 GCA_934274515.1 uncultured Clostridia bacterium | reverse complement strand
AACAATGATACTGTGGTTAGTAGCGTCCTGTTCATAATTCTTATTGTCTTTAGCCATCGGCTTCGCCGGATGGTCGGTGGGATAAAAATAACAATTTTTTCTCATTACGACTATCTTATCAAGCCAGGGCAACCGCATCAAAATACCTCCTTCCTTTTGCATACGGCAATGCGGTGAAGACATCTTCACTACTATGCTAACCGCCGGCGGAAACAAGTGGGGCATTGTGTGTAAAAAAGTCGCACAAAGCCTCTCGAAGAGTTGCATATGTCATTGATTTTTAGTAACTTTAATACTTGATAACAAGTATTGAATCAATGGCGACAACCTATCAAATCTTTGCGGATTTCCCCGATCACCGCGTGACGGGGCGCTGCATCTACTCAATCTCCGACCTCCTCACGATCTCCCTTCTCACCTACCTCTGCGGCGGTGAGGACTACGTCGACATGAGAGAGTTCGCCCATGTGCGTGCCAGGGACTTCAACCTCCTGACCGACAACGACACGTCCCCGTCCCCTGACACATTCGAGCGTCTGATGTCTGCGGTATGCCCGGAGGAGCTGCGCCGCTGCCTGTCCGAACACGGGAGATCCTTCCTGTCATCGCTCGGTGAGAAGCAGGTGGCGATAGACGGGAAGAAACTGCGCGGTGCGAGTCCGAGGACTACCGGGACCCGAGGCGACTACATACTCAGCGCGTACGTGACGGAGAACCACCTCCTTGTCGGCCAGGAGTCCGTCACGGACGAGGAGAACGAGATACCCGCCATACCCCGCCTGCTCGACGGGCTTGACATAGAGGGGGCTGTGGTGTCGATCGACGCCGCGGGTACCCGGACGGCCATCGCGGAGCGCATATTGGAGGGCAACGCACACTACTTCCTCGCTGTCAAGGACAACCAGCCGTCCCTGCGGGAGGCCGTCAGGTACGCGTTCCGGTGTGGGAGCGTCACGGACACCTCATCGGAGATGGAGACCGGCCACGGGCGCGTGGAGGAGAGGGTCTGCCGGATAGCCTCCGCCGATAGCATGGAGGACGAGGCCGTCCTCTCCAGGTGGCCCGGCGTCAGGACCGTCGTGGAGGTGACCTCAACCGTGACCACGCCCGAAGGGGCGGCCTCCTCCGTGAGGCACTACATCAGCGATGAGGACCATCCGCACGCCGCGTACTACGCAATGCTCGCAAGAGGGCACTGTGGCATAGAGAACCAGCTTCACTGGCATCTGGACGTGACCTTCAAGGAAGACGCCTGCCGCGCCAGAAAAGGCTTCGCGGCACAGAACCTCTCCACCGTCAGGAAGATGGCGCTCCAGATTGCCAAGGCGCACAGCGACAACAGAAGCATACGGAAAAGGTTGTTCAGGGCATCACTCTCACAGGACTATCTTCTGGAACTGCTTAGGGGTGCTAAAATTTGATGCGGTTGCCCTGACTTCCGAGGCGCTCGTCAAGTTAATTAGGAAGGTCACACCTGGCGTAAAGCAATCCACTTTTATTGATGAGGCCAAACTCATTTCCTACTTCACGAACTACTCCGTCAATAGGATTCGTACTGACATCAGTTCCTCTCAGACCTTCAGTAAGAAGCAGGCCGCCGAGATTGATGCGGTCAACGAATTGTTCGCCAACCTCAACATCGACATAAAGCTAAAATACCGGTAATTAAAAGGTTGCAACCGGTTGCAAGGGGGTTCACGCAACCGGTTCACGGTAACGGGAGCCCTATAATAAATCATCTTTGTAGCGCAAGTTGCAGAGGTGATTTTTTAACCCATTGCTGCTCCACCTTTGGCAACTTGATTCCCTACGAGGACCACTGAGTAGCAAGGACAGAGCCTGCGAAGGGAAATTTTTATGGTAGGTACCCCTACAACGCTCGAGACGATGCCCTCCAAACTGGACATCCTCGAAGACAAGATCAACCGTCTGGTTGCCCTTGTCGAAAAACTCACTGTTGCAGAGCCCGTCCAGGACCAGTGGATGGACGTAGACGGACTTTGCTCCTATCACCCAGACCGTCCCGCCAAGAAGACGGTTTACGATTGGGTCACGCTCCGGCGTGTCCCGTATCACAAGGACGGCAAGCGCCTGCGCTCCATTCCAGACAAGAAGGTTGCCGATGCCTACAAGGCCAATAACTTCGACTACGTAACCTTCGGAGGCATCTTCACCGTCAGGGACGATGCTCAGCTCATCTTCCCCACCGATCTACTATGCCTGGACTTCGACCACGTGCCGAACGTTCAGATGTACCGCAATCAGTTCCTTGCAGACCCTGAATTCGAGACCGAGCTGATGTTCACCAGCCCCTCTGGACAAGGCATCAAATGGATTGTCCCCATCCGGACCTGCTGCCACACCTACCAGCAAGTCTTTGCCGCCGTCACTAACTATGTGAAGGCGACCTACGGCTTGTTTCCCGACCAGAAATGCAAGGACATCTCCATAGCTTGTTTCATGCCCCACGACCCGCAGGCGTACATCAACCCTAAATACGTGCCCTTCAATGCCCAGCGATAATTTCTACGACAAGTGGCTTGAGCAAGAACCCAAGCCAGCACCACGTCCGCGAAAGGCGCAGCAGCCCGGCATCACCCCCTCGGATGATGTCGAGGAGGTCACGCAGCGGATTGAAGCCGCCGGCATCGACATCACAGCCGATTACGGTGTCTGGGTCAAACTGGGCTTTGCCCTCTCGGAAGAATACGGAGAGAATGGCCGGGACTACTTCCACCGTCTCAGCCGCTTCTACCCAGGCTACGACGAGGCCGAATGTGACCGCCAGTACGACAAGTGCCTGCGGTCTCACGGCACCGGCGTCACCATCCGTTCCTTCTACCAGTTGGCAAAGGACCACGGAATCAGCGTCTCCATTCCATCATTACCATCACAACCATCAATACCATCACAGCCCGAATCCGTAGAGGATATGCCGGACTTCTCGCAAGGCAAGGCTGATGGAACTGATGGAAACGATGGAAGTGATGGTAACGACAGGCTCTTGATGCCCACCTTCTACTCTGCCGTCAAAGGCACGCTTCCCCACTTCCTTGAGCGGATTTCGGATGTCAGCGACTCGGATGCCGATGCCGATATGCTTATCCTCGGCTCACTGGCGGTGATTTCCGCCTGCCTGCCGAACATATCCGGCATCTACGCCAAGCGGCACATCTTCCCCAACATGTACCTTTTCGTCACGGCTCGTGCCGGCACCGGAAAGGGACGACTCTACCTGTGCAAGTCCCTTGTGGAGCCCATCCACGACGAATTACGCGCCCAGGCAGAAATCGAAGAGGAGAAGTACCGCCAGGACAAGGAGGCCTACAAACGGCAGAAGAGAGGCGACGGCATACCGGAGCCGACTCCCCCGCCTATCCGGCTTCTCTTCCTGCCCGCCAACAGCAGTTCGACGGCCATATACCAGGCCCTCAACGAGAACGGCGAGCAGGGACTGATGTTCGAAACGGAAGGAGATACCCTCTCCTCCACCTTCGGTCAGGACTTCGGCGACTTCTCTGACGGCCTGCGCAAAGCGTTTCACCACGAGTCCATCTCGTACCTGAGACGCACCCAGCGCGAGTACGTCAACATCAAGAAGCCACGCCTGTCCACCGTCCTTTCCGGCACTTCCCAGCAGGTCGTGAACCTGATGTCAAGCGTCGAGAACGGCCTTTTCAGCCGCTTCCTGTTCTATTACCTGGACAAGAAGACGGAATGGATCGACGTGCTCGACGAAGGCGACGGAGAGCCTCTGGACGACTTCTTTGAGAACTTAGGCAAGGAGTATCTGGCATTCTTCCACACGCTGCAGGAATTGCCCGAAATCAAGTTCCAGATGACGCCCGAGCAGGGAGTTGCCTTCAACAAGCACTTCGCCCTACTCCAGGCAGACTACGTGGGCTTGTTCGGCGATGACACCGTGGCCTCTGTACGACGCCTCGCCACCAGCACATACCGCATAGCGATGATTCTCTCTGCGCTGCGGATATGGGAGGATGGCGACACCGACAGTCCGCGCATCTGCAGTGACGAGGATTACCAGACCGCGATGGCCATCAGCGAAGTGCTCCAGCAGCACATGCTGCGTGTCATCAAGGAACTTCCCTCCTCAACCTCGAAGGTCGCCACCGGTCAGGCCAAGGAGCCTCTGCTGTTGAAGGCATTCTGGGATGCACTCCGGATGAATTCGAGGTGAAGGACTTCAAGGCCACAGCCCAGGAGGTGGGACTGTCCATACCAACCGCCGAACGATACATCCGGCAATGGGTGGACACCCGCCTTGACAAAGTCTCGCGAGGACGATACCGAAAGCGGTAACTACTTCGCAGCCCCGGTGATGAGCCGGGGCTGTTTTTTCAGACCTTACTCACTTTGATGCCCGAAGTTTCGGAGAAATTCGTTAAATTTGCTTGTTTAATAAAAGAAAGAAACGAAATGAAATCTTTTGCTGACTATAAACAAGATGCGCCGAATTGGATTACGATGGCGAATGGCGAGTTTTATCCTGATATTCTTGCTGATGCTTGCGAGTTATATAAACCCGTCTTGGTGCTATTCGGGCAGTTGTTAAGAGGGTCAGAGTCATCAATTAGGCTTCTACAAGAGATAACAGATGTTAAAGAAGTTTGGATGAGGGTACAACTCTACAGGGTGTTTCGTAAGTACGTTTCCCCTCAAACTCCCGTGGAGATGCTCAAGAAGAAATCGATGATTCCAATGGTGTGCGAACAATATGGGAAGAACTTCAGAACTATCGATCGGGTGCAAGCTGCTTTCAATAGCCGCCCTTTACCCGATGAGGCTCTTTGTGCCATTTTGTGGGAGTATAAAGATAGAGGACAAAAAGGATACGATTTAACTGAACGGTTTTTCTCGATGTTCCAGAGTGCCCTACCGAATTTCACGATTGAAGGGCCTGTTCGGGCTGGTGCTGATATTCAATTACAGAGCGTTTTCCAGGATTACCCAAATCCAACACGTCCTGTTGATTTTGTGATTAAAGATAAAAAAGGTACTGTCCTTGCTATCGGACTTGCTCGATACGATGGAGACCGAGGTGGCGCACAAGAAGATGACAGGACTGGAGGATACTCGAATTGTGCCAAAGAGATTCTTCAATATACAAAGAGCCATAATCTCCCCACCAAGGTTATCTTTGTTAATGACGGACCAGGACTGCTGCTTGGTTCAATGTGGAATGACTATTCTACTATAGAGCATATTGATCCTGATAAGGTGATGGTGCTTACGCTTCGAATGTTTAATGAGCGACTTACAGCAAAGTGGCTCACAAAGAAATGATTCACAATGGCAGTAGGTGTAGGACCAATTCGTCGGGAAGCACATCCACTGTGCTTTATTCCCAATAATGATATCCGTTTTCGTCAAATTGCTTGGAATGAGGACGGTGGTATAAAACGGTTATATCATGCCGATAACATAGATGTCCTTAATGCATTAATTGAGGATAAAGAAGTTTGCGGGAAGGTAACGCTTATCTATATAGACCCTCCTTATAATACTGGCGGCGCATTTGAAACACGCGACTTTAAGCATGCCTACGATGATCGCTTTACGATTCAGAGTTACCTTTCATTCATGCGTAAGCGACTCGAGCTGATGCACCAATTGCTTTCTCGCGAGGGTTCTATTTATGTTCATCTTGACAGCAATATGGTTTTTCATGTCAAGGTGATGATGGATGAAATCTTCGGTATCCAGAACTTCAAAGGAATGATTACGCGAAAAAAGTGTAAGTCGAAGAACTTTACGCGCAAGACGTATGGCAACATTTCCGATTATATCCTCTTCTATAGCAAGACTGATGATACAGTCTGGAATCGACCTTATGAAGAATGGAGCGATGAAAAGATTCTAAAAGAGTATCCATTTATAGAGGAGGGTACGGGCCGTAGATACAAGAGAGTCCCCATCCATGCCCCTGGCACCCGCAATGGCGCCACCGGTAGCCCTTGGCGAGGAATGATGCCGCCGGAGGGTAAGCATTGGCAGTTTACACCGGATAAGCTCGAGGAAATGGACGCAAAGGGGGAGATATATTGGTCATCAAATGGCAACCCTCGTAGAAAGGTATACCTTGATAATAGCAATGGCGTTCCTGTGCAAGACATCTGGCTTGATTATCTTGACGTAAACAACCAGAACACACTTATTACGGGCTATCCTACAGAAAAGAACCTTGATATGCTGAAGCGCATAATTGAAACCTCTTCTCGCCCTAGCGATTTGGTTCTTGACTGCTTTGCGGGTTCTGGAACCACTCTCATTGCTGCAGAAGAACTTGGACGACAGTGGATAGGTGTTGATATTGGTGAAGAGGCTATTTCTACGATTCAAAACCGCTTCAAGAATGGTAGTAAGCCGATTGGAGACTACGTAAAGAAGAAGTCTAAGGCTCAAACTTCTCCCGGCTTATTTGGGGAGGATGTTTTTGAGATGCTAGAGGATACTTCCTCTCATCAATGTAGCAAAACGACATTTGACATTTTTGAAGAAGCCTGAGTGGATATAATTCCATGGCTTTTGTTTTTGTTTTATGGCAGTAGAATCACACGATAAGAAACTCAGCGAACTCCTGACATGGGTTGGCCAGGGTAAAGCACAACTCCCCGAATTCCAACGCAGCTGGGTTTGGGACGACACCAAGATATGCAAACTCATTGAGAGCATTACATCTGGATTTCCAATGGGCGCTGCGATGTTTCTTGAAGGGCATGGCGATTCCGTGCGCTTCAAGTGCCGCCGTTTCACCGGTGTCAAATGCCAGGATGATGTTTCCCCGGACTGGCTCGTCCTCGATGGACAACAGCGCCTTACCACGCTCTATCAGGTGTTTATGTGCAAGAAGGCCGTCGAGACTCGCCTAGATACAAATCGAGGCAAGACCATATTCAGGTATTACTACCTCGACATTCAGAAATGCCTTGACCCTGAGGCCGACAGACTTGATGCTATCGTGTCCATATCCGACAAGAAACAGATCCTGTCCGACATCGGCCGTACCGTTGTTCTGGATCTCTCGACGCAGGAGAATGAGTTTGAGCACCTGATGTTCCCTCTTAATTTGGTCTTCTCACCTAATGAAATCGACGACTGGCGTTTCGGTATGGAGGAATATTTCCAGAATGGCTCCGAGTATCGCTTGCTTTTCAGAGACTTCTCCCAGAAGATTCTGCGCCCAATCCAGGACTACCAGATGCCCGTTATTCAGTTGACGAAGGACACGCCTAAAGAAGCCGTCTGCCAAATCTTTGAGAACGTCAACACTGGCGGTGTTCCTCTGACCGTGTTTGAACTCGTGACGGCAACTTTTGCGGCAGACGAATATGACCTCCGAGCCGATTGGAGTTCTGCTCGTAAGCAGTATAGCGATAAGAAACTAACCATTCTTAAAGACATCACTGGTGCCAACTTTCTGGCGGCTATGACTCTGCTTGTAACATACAAGAAGAGTCTTGTTGGGGAAGGTGTCGTATCCTGTAAGAAAAGAGACATCCTTCGCCTATGTTTAGATGACTATAAAGCCAATCACGACGCTCTTGTCGCCGGTTTCGAATCTGCAGCAGCATTCCTTTCCCACCAGGGTATTTATAGTGAGCGTGACCTCCCCTACACCACGCAGTTGATTCCGCTTGCCGCAATCTTTGCATACGATAGCGAGTTGAAGGAAAATCGGCCACTTATACTCGGCCAAAACCTTGAGTTATTGGCCAAATGGTACTGGTGTGGTGTTTTCGGAGAACTCTACGGCAGTGCCAATGAAGCTCGTTTTGCTCTCGATATAGCTAATATCTTCGATTGGATCTATAACGGCTCACAGCCCGATACTGTCACTCGTTCCAACTTCCAGCCCACACGTCTGCTGTCAATGCAAACACGAAATAGCGCCGCTTACAAGGGCGTTATGGCGATGATTATGCAAGACTCCCCGCTCGACTTTATGAGCGGCAGCAAAATGGATATTGCCTCGTATCTGGACGAAGATACCGACATTCATCATATCTTCCCGCAGGCCTATTGCGAAGGCGAAGGTCTGCCGATGCGCAAATGGAATTCCGTAGTTAACAAAACGCCTATCTACGCTTCGACGAACCGTTCTATTGGTGGTCGTGCGCCCAGCGAATACATCAAGGCGATGAGGAACAAAGGCTTGTCAGACGAACAAGTCGTCAGTGCAATTACTTCTCACAAGGTGAACTATGATCTTCTTGCTGCTGACGACTTTGACGCCTATTTCGTAGACCGCGCCATCAAACTGCTAAACCGTATTGAGAAAGCCACTGGTAAGTCAATCTCCGGCCGTGATAGCGAAGAAACCATAAAGGAATTCAGCCAGGCTCTTCTTTAGTGGTTCTATGTGACAACTCCAATACATCATTATGGAATCCACCTCCCTCATAATCGGAATCGTTATAATCATCGGGCTATTCTTCCTGCTCCGGTGGCTGGTTCCGTCGAAGGGTAAAGTTGGAGAGAAAGTAGTCGCGGGGAAACTGGACCACCTGCCGAAAGACCAGTACCGGGAGCTGAATAATGTGACGATACCGACACCCAAAGGCAGTTCCCAGATAGACCACCTAGTCGTGTCGATATATGGAATCTTCGTCATCGAGACCAAGAACTACAACGGTTGGATCTATGGCGGTGAGCACGCCGAGTACTGGACGCAGAACATCTACGGCAACAAATACCAACTCTACAACCCAATCCTGCAGACTGCAGGCCACGTCCGAGCGCTGCGACGTGTCCTGAAGGATTATGAGCCGCTGCCAATACTGCCCGTAGTCGCCTTCTCCGGCAAGGCCGATATAAAGGTCAAGGTAGAAGAGGCCTGCGTGGTCTATTGGAGCCAGGTACGCAAGGTTATCAATCAATTCGAGGAGAAGCGGCTCACCTGGTCCCAGGTCAATGAGATATGCGATGCCATCCAAGCGGCGCAGTTAGAGCCTGGCAAGGAGGCCGATAAGCAGCATCTGAAGGACATCCGTAGTGCCGTGGAGCAGAAAAACTGCTGCACTCGTAAAAGTAGACACGGAGGGGTAGAAAAAGATTGAATGAGTTATCTTTGTAGTTGAGTTCAGGT
>CAKQTC010000026.1 GCA_934274515.1 uncultured Clostridia bacterium | reverse complement strand
TCCCGCCTGCATCGCCCATGGCGTACTGAAAATGACGGCCAGCGCAAGGACCAGGACCGACTTCATACTGAGATAATAGTCCAAAGTAAACGGCATAGATAGCGGCGGTATGCGGAAGAGGAACATGGTCTCAATAAACCCGATACCCTCCTGTACGGTTTCCGCACGGAACATTGTCCAGCCAATGACAAAAGCCAGTATCGTATATCCTTGTCGCAGCCAAAGCAGCCGCCCATTCCCGTCATCCTTTCCAAGCCCCAGAAACCTTTCCATAATGATGAATAAGCCATGCCAGATGCCCCACAGGATGAAAGTCCAATTCGCGCCATGCCATATACCAGTCAAAAGAAATACGATGCCCAGATTCAAGTAAGTCCTATAGCGTCCTTTTCGATTGCCGCCCAGCGGAATATACACGTACTCTTTAAACCAGGAGCCAAGAGATATATGCCAGCGCCGCCAAAATTCCGTGATACTTTTAGAAATATACGGATAATTAAAATTTTCCAGAAAGTGAAATCCGAACATACGACCAAGCCCTATCGCCATATCCGAATATCCAGAAAAATCAAAATAGAGCTGCAAGGAATACGCAATCGCCCCCAACCATGCGATCGAGAAATCAGCACTATGATACCCCGCCTGAAAAATCGGGTCAGCTACAGCTCCCAAAGGATTTGCCAGGAGGACCTTTTTAGCAAGTCCTACGATAAAGCGTTCCATGCCGTATACCACATCATCAAAGTGAATCTGATTATTTTCCAGATCCCTTTCGACATCATGATACTTGACGATCGGCCCAGCAATGAGTTGGGGAAAGAAACTGATATACAATACCAACCTCGCTAAATTCTTCTGGGGCTTCGCCGTCCCCCGGTAAACATCCACCACATAAGAGATGGCCTGAAAGGTAAAAAAAGAAATACCGATGGGGAGCGCGATATGCTTCAGAGCGAATGTCGTATGCATCAAAGCATTTACATTTTGCAGGAGGAAGTCAAAATACTTGAAATACCCCAAAATGCACAGGTCGATAGACAGACTCCCCGCCAGAGCCAGTCTCTTCCCCCACAAGGAAGGAGAACAGCTGACAGCCAGTGCACCGGCATAAGACACGCTGCACACGATGAGCATGACCGCCACATAGCGCGGCTCTCCCCATGCGTAGAAAAAAAGACTGGCAAATAAAAGCAACCACAATCGTAATGAACGCCTGAGTATCAGACACCCCAGAAGCAGAAGAGGCAAAAATAAAAATAAGAATACACTGGAGCTAAAAAGCATTATTCATCCCTCCAATCCGGCGTCTCTTTGAGCAATGAATCCGAGAAACGGCTAACCATCTCATGAATCACGATTTGCGGCTTTTCATCACGGACCAGCGAGCTGTACGGATTCAAATGATGGTCCCAAATATAAACAACCTCACCGAACGTTTCTGACAAATAAGGCAGAAGCGCGGTAGAAAATGAATCCCGGAAAACGATAACTTTATACGGCTTCCCTGCGTTTTTCGTGCGAATGAAGTACGCTTGCCCGGAAGGTCTCTTTTTCTCTTCTACCACCTCATAGTGAAAGCCATTTTTCGGCATTGGCTTCTGATAGACCTCTGTATACCAGCCTTTATCATTAAGGCTTAGCATTTGACTCAGATCTCCCCCGACATGCCGCATTTCCTTATACACCATATTTTCCGGTTGTAAAACCGGCACATCCGGATGCTCTTCTGTCACCACCTTCATCAAAGCCAAATAGCCCTGATAAGCTCCCAGATCACTCCAATGCGTATCATTTTTGTAATACGTCAATCCATGCTTTTTCTCTTCCAGCAGCTGCTCCAGCGGATACACGATGGGGAAACTGACCTGCTCCGCCAGCAGCTGTACACGATCTTTCTGCGACGCCTTCATGACACTCTTTTTATAAAATTCGCCATACACATCGGCTTTATTCGGCGCCACCATGACATAGAAATCCGCCCCATTTCGCGAAAGCCACTCTTTCTGACTTTGATAATTGGCTTCTGCCTTTCGTGCATCATCCTGCGAAAACAAAAAGCGATTCTGATATAAACCGACCGAGTTATCTCCTTTGTAAAACAGCCAGTGATCCTTTCCAAGAAAAGCCTGACTGTTTTCAAACTCTCCTGGATGAAGCAGTACTTCCACCTTTTCATGCATTCGAATCAGCTGTTTCCGCCCGCCGAAAATATCGTTATACCAATCTTCAAATTGCCTGCTGAAAGACGCATTCCAACCCCCATTAACTTTGATATGAGGACGTGGATTTGGATTTCGATTTTCTGAACTATCTATATTCCCCGCCGGACGCAAACCTGCGACAGGATAGAACAGACAAACCGCGAAAAGAATCAGAAATGACACCTGCAGCCGATGCGCGAACCCCGCGCCCGAATAAAAAGTTGTCAGCCAATGCAGGAGCCCATAAGACACAATAAGACCCATGATGAAAACAGCTGCCAGAAGAAGCACGTCATACGTCCTTTGGGGTGATGCCGAAACGTCACTCCCGCAAAAGACCAAGTACGGGTTACGCCCTGTGATCCACACTTTACATCCATTTTCTTCTTCTGCCAGCTTGACATCATGGGTCTGCAGCTGACTCTCCCCATGCAATACGATCGATTTCCCATTGATCTGAAGATCCTGTATTACGTAGGGCGCCTTTACTATTCTATTTCCTAAATCCAAACGCAGCTGCTGCACCTTCTCATTTTTTACGAAGAAAGTCAATATCTCAGGCTGCATAGAATCTTTCCCATTGACATGGATAGGATCTTTCTCATGAAATCCATGCCTGTCATTGGACCAAAACAGCTGATAATCCGTAGGTACCGGTGTTATTAAAGAAAAACTAACCGTTACCCCCCCGCACAAATTTTCGTTCCTATTATAATCGTAGCCACAGCAGAGAGAAGTAGCGATATACATATACACACGCCGATTCTTTTATTAACCATCATCATACCGAATCCCCCGGCAAAAAAATAAAGACTTGGAAACTTCAGATATCCGACTTCTGGCATCTGACGTCAGGTATCTGACATCTTCAACTCTAACGTCTCCTAGTCTCCTAGTCTCTTAGTCTCTTAGTCTAATGTCTCCTAGTCTAACGTCTCACAGTCTCCTAGTCTCAACATCTCAAAACTTAAACGTCTCTTTCAGCCCCAGCCACTTCTGATCCTTATCTGACAGCGTAAGCGGCGTACCATCAGCCATAGTATAGCCTTCTGCCACGGGAGTGCCCTTGTATTCACCTTTGAGCGCCGGCCACTCGATCCCGATATCCGGATCATTCCACGCCATGCCGCCCTCATCATTCGGATGCCAGAAGTCATTCACCTTATAGCAGAATTCTGCTACATCTGACAGTACCAGGAAACCATGGGCGAAGCCTTCCGGGATGAGGAACTGCTTTTTATTTTCTTCCGTCAGCTCGACGCCATACCATTTCCCATAGGTGGCAGAATTCGCACGCAGATCGACGGCCACATCAAAGACCCTCCCCTTGACCGCACGCACGAGTTTGCACTGCGGGTAATGCTTCTGGAAATGCAGCCCGCGCAGCACGCCTTTCGTGCTCATACTCTGGTTATCCTGGACAAACTGGATATGAAATCCAGCCTCTTCCATATCTTTCTGGTTATACGTCTCCATGAAATAGCCGCGTTCATCCCCATGAACAGCCGGCTCTATGATGCAGAGGCCTTCGATGCCTCCCACATTTTTTGTGACTTTGATCTGACCCATCGTATTCTTGTCCTTTCATTGGCTCCCTACAAAAAGCTACCGGTTATTTGCTGCCGGCAGCCAGCCTTTTTATTTTTCCCCGATTTCCACCAGGTATCTTTTCAGCGCATCTCGCCAGTCCGGCAGACGAGAAAAGCCTGCCATGTCCAGGCTTTTCTTACTAAGACGGCTGTTTTTCGGACGCCGGGCTCTGGTCGGATAGGCTTCTGTCGGGATCGGATGCACCTCACAGGAAATCCCTGTTTCCTTGAAAATCGCCGCGGCAAAAGCAGCCCAGCAGGTGATGCCTTCATTCGTTGCGTGATAGACGCCATACTTTTCCGTCTCGATCATATCACAGATGAGCGGCGCGAGATCCGCTGTATAGGTCGGCGAACCCCACTGGTCAGCGACCACATTCAGCTCCTTCCGTTCCTTGCCAAGTCTCAACATCGTCTTGATGAAATTGTTCCCATTCTTTCCAAAGACCCATGAAATACGAATGATGAAATACTTCTGGAGAAGCATCTGCACGGCCTGCTCACCGAAAAGCTTCGTCATCCCATACATATTGACTGGAAATTTTTCCGCATCTACCGCGAAGGGCAAGTTTCCTTCCCCGCCGAACACATAGTCCGTGCTGATGTACACCATCTTCGCATCGATGTCTTTCGCTGCTTTTGCAATAGCCAGTGTCCCATCCGCATTGACCGCCATACATACATCCGACTCGTCTTCCGCCTTATCTACCGCGGTATAGGCCGCACAGTGGATGATCACATCCGGATGATAGGCGTGGATGACCTTCTCCACCTGCCTCGCATCCGTCAGATCCATATACTTCGAGCCGACACCTTTATGCTCGATACCACGGCGCGCAAGCTCGGATGCCACATCATAGCCAAGCTGCCCTGTCACGCCTGTAACTAATACCTTCATACTAACCTCTATTTCTTACACTGACCATATTCCAGCAATCAAACATTAGTAATGCCATGACAACGGAGTAACCCCTTAGAAAAGGAGCGCCTCATCGGCATGAGAAGAATCCTCAAAGCGAATTGAAAACCCATATTAGACCGCACCAACCACGTAGGCCCTTGAAGAAGGGCCGCGCCAAAGGCGCAGGATAGAGTGCCCCGCAGGGGCACAACTCACAGCAGCGGTATGCACACCTTCTGGTGGGGCGTTTCACCGCCCATTCAACATGTACCGCTTACAGTTCTACCGGATTCTGCCTCTGCAAGGCAGTCTATCCTCTGCCCTGCGGGCATCCCCTTCTCCAAAGGGAGACGCGTCAGCCGCTAGTCCCAGCAATCTGAGTCGCCCCTAAAAAAGAATCACATCTTACGACTTCTCTATCACATTTTTCCGCCATACATTTTTTCATAATAAGTCTGGTACTCGCCGCTCACGATTTCCTCCCACCAGTCCTTATGTGTCAGATACCACTCGATCGTCTTCTTGATACCGTCTGCAAACTTCGTCTCCGGCAGCCAGCCAAGCTCTCCGTGGATCTTCGCCGGATCGATGGCATAGCGGCGGTCATGGCCTTTGCGATCCTGCACATATGTGATGAGGCTCTCCGGTTTTCCCAACGCTTTGCAGATGAGCTTCACGATATCGATATTTCCCATCTCATTATGCCCGCCGATATTGTACACCTCGCCCACGCGTCCATGCTGCAGAATGAGATCGATGGCCTTGCAGTGATCCTCCACATACAGCCAGTCACGCACATTCTTTCCATCTCCATAGACCGGAAGCGGCTTATCCGCGAGTGCATTCGCAATCATGAGCGGGATCAGCTTCTCGGGGAACTGATATGGGCCATAATTATTGCTGCAGCGGGAAATCGTCACCGGCAGTCCATACGTCCGGTGATACGCCCCCACCAGAAGATCCGCACTCGCCTTCGAGCTGCTGTACGGCGAGCTCGTATGGAGCGGCGTCTTCTCCGTGAAGAAGAGATCCGGCCGATCCAGCGGCAGATCCCCATACACCTCATCCGTCGACACCTGATGATACCGCTCGATGCCATACTTCCGGCACGCATCCATCAGGACCGCCGTGCCGATGATATTCGTCTCGAGGAAAATCTCCGGATTCGCAATCGAGCGATCCACATGCGACTCCGCCGCGAAATTTACGACCACATCCGGATGCTCCTCTTCAAAGAGCCCATAAACCGCTTCCCTGTCGCAGATATCCATCTTCACGAAGCGGAAATTCGGCAGATCCATCACGCCCTTCAACGTCGACAGATTCCCCGCATACGTCAGCTTATCTAGACACACGATGCGGTCTTCCGGATGCGCCTTCAGCATATGAAAAATAAAATTCGATCCTATAAATCCGGCTCCGCCGGTTACGATGATATTCATTATTCTTTTTCTCCTTTGTATGTTGCCAATACTTGACTGAACAGTGTATCTATCTATGTCATGCAAGGCGAGGAATAGGGGGCACGAATAGCAAGCTATTTAAGGAGGGTTATTCCGAAGCATTGCATGAAAATATATGCCAAGTCGGATCTATGATTTAATCAACGTTTCCCCGGCATATGATATAGCATGTTACCGCACACGCGCCGAGAAATCCACGATAAACAGACCTATCATTATTATACTGGTAAGATGCATCAATATGAACAAGCCTTATGTCGGCCGCATCTTGATTATATCACGTTTATAGTAATCAATAAAAACCGTCCACATTTGTATAGCTGAAACAAGCCCCCAAAAACTAAAAAGCCAACTAGCCAGAAAAACACTTATAATCAGCCCATACCGTAGACCTACCACTTACTACGCGCTCTCCTCATGACCGATACAATAAATAATAGATATATACAAGATCCGCTCTCCTCATCCTGACACCCCATAAATCTCCGCAAGCATGTGTTTCCCTTTGGGGTATATTCCCCGGTCATTATCCATATCCTTCCACGCCCCTATAGTCTGCAAGGATCCGGTCATCATAGCGATGCTCATCCTTATTTTGACGGGTATAACGAGATGGACCTAGTGAGAGATCAGAGAAAAAACTTACTCTAAAATCTTACTCTATGTTTGTTGCTCGCAATCAGCCAACAATCTGAACGAGTGCTAAAAAATATTGATTTTTAGTCCATTTGGCACTATACTGATTATATTCTATGATAGTAGCTATAACTCGAAGGAGGAATTAATATGTCTAATAAACCTAGAAAGACAAGAAGTGATTGCACGGTTGCTAGTTTTGAGAAGAATCATGGTCTTCCTCCGGGAACCATCCGAAACAACGATGGTCGTGATACGAGAGTCGATAAGAAAATCGGAACCATTCGCAAAGAACGTTCTGGCAAATAAATCGCCCGAATTTTAATACATCTCCATTGAATTAAATCTCTGTTATCATAGAAAAATACAAACCCCGACGGATACGAAAGTATCTGCCGGGGTTTTCATTGTTCTGCCGTTGCTTCTGCCACTTATGAGGCGCCCCCGTCTTACCGTCCTCTGAGCTTCTTGAGCACCTCGATCGCGGGGCGAGGGAGGATGGCTTTCAGCACACGCTTGACGGCCTTCTTCGTATAAGTCCGCCAGCCGTAGTGGTAGGTGTAGTGTGCGAGCACGTATTCGAAGGGCTTCGTCTCGAAGTCACGCCAGAACCGTTCCCTTGTCGCTGGTCTTGGGAATGGATGTTGAAGTGGCGGCTGAATGCAATCTTTTATTTGAGCCTCTCGATAATACAACCGTTCCTTCGCCGTTTCGAATAGATCATTTCCTTTAGAGGTATTTACCAAAACCAAAGAGACACCTTTGTTGTCGTCAAAGTCGGGTGCCCACTTTTCAATTCCCCAGAAATCAGACACGGTAATATCCGTGACGTGAACCGTATGCTTGTACGGACACTGATGGCATGACGGTCGTAAAGCATTATGTCCATAGAACAGATCGACATAGAGCTCGGTATCATACTCCTTGCCTTTAATAATCGCTGACTCAACATGTGAATGCCAGCCAAACTTTCCCTTATTTCTAAAATTGAATCCCTCTATCTCCCCTTTATGCCTCTTTTTCATAAACTCCATATACGCCTGATAGACTTTCGGCGAAGGGACGCCGTGGCAGACTATGTCGACGAGGAAAAGTTTCTCCGTCCTCGCATGTCTCATTTCTGCGAGGCTTTTCAGGCCGGCGCACTGGCAGTGGGTACCGGAGAAGAGGACGATGCGGCCTTTCGAAAGGTCTTCGAGGACATGTAGGAAGGTATCCCGCATATCGCTTTGGACGTACTTGCTCCCGCGCATCTCATCTCTTGCTTCTTTTGTCTCGGCCCGCTTGTGCATGACGTTCCATTCTTCATCATAGCCCGCGCCGTAGACGACGCCGCCCATCTCAAGTACGACGTCGGAGAGTGCGGCAAACATCCCGCCGGACTGGCTCTTTGCGCGTTCCAGATCAGATTTCTGCTTCGCGGCATAGGCCTTGGGCTGCGGCATGGCATCCCAGTCATGTGTTTTATTGAAATCACAGACTTTCTGACACATCCCGCAATGGAGACATTTCGTCTCATCGATTTCCGGATAGAGGAAACCTTCTTCGTCCCGTTTCATCGTGATGCACTTGGCAGGGCATATGGTCATACAGGCGTTGCAACCGCAGCAGTCTTCTTTTTTATGTTGTACGTACATATCAATGTCTCCTAAAAAATATACGTTTGAATCGTTCCACAGCATCCAGCGAGAGTTGCCGGAAGAGAAGCCCGTTCACGGAGAGTACCACCAGCGCGCAAAGCAGGGAAGCCCCCGCCGCGAAGAGGATCCAATCACTGAATCTTTCTATCGAAATATCCGGCAGGGCAAAGCGAATGATAGCCGCTACGCAGAAAATGGCTATATTGACGCACCACAGCTTCACCGTATGAAGAGCGGGTTCACGCGTCAGGTGTTTTGGAGAAAAGAAAAGAAACTCGATATCCCGGTACAGATTCGAAAGGATAGAACCGATCACGAGGCCATTCAGTCCCCACAGGAGAGCGAGTACAATCCCTCCTACGAGCTCGATGGCCCCCTGGATGCTGGTAGGTACTCTCGTTTCCTTGTATTTTCCTGCCGAAATGACAAGCATGCCGAAGGGGTTTTTGATATTGTACGCGTAGCCATTCACCGTCATCAGGAAGGCAAAGGCCGGGTACAGGTAGCTGATATCGCTCCCCTTCGTATAGAGTCCGATGAAGGGCAGGTAGACAAAGAGCATGGTACTGTAAATGATAGCGATCGTGATGTTGTAAAGAAATTCAAATTCATGAAACGCTTTGTGAAAAGCCGCTTTTTCCTCGCGCGCAATCAAGTCGCCAAATCCGGAGGTAAGCCCTGTCATGAAGATACCAAGGAGTGAATTCAGCCCCAGAATAACCAGATTGTAAATCGCATAGACGCTGACGTCCAGCAGCGAGAGGCAGAAGGTCGCGATAAGGATCGGCGCTCCTTGATGGATCGCCCCCAGGATCTGCAGATACAGCGCATCCCATCTCTGCTTCATCGCCTCATTGTTCGGAGATACGGAAAAGTCCAGGAACCGATACCGCCGGCGGCAGTAGCGCCAGAGGATGTACGTGCGGGCAAAGATCGCCAGTACAGCCGCCCCGCGCACGATGACGATGGAGCAGCCTTCGAAGGAAAGCCCAGCCACGATAGCTACATTCAGGACGACCTGTGCGATGGTAGCCAGAGAAATCACATATGTCTTCTGGTCCGTCGTGAGCAGTGCCCGGTATTTCGCGAGCGTGTAAAACTCCAGCACCCCATTTACACCGAGGATACAGAACAGGCAGAAGAGCTC
>CAKQTC010000025.1 GCA_934274515.1 uncultured Clostridia bacterium | reverse complement strand
AACTCCATCAACACGGATATGTAGATGACCGCCCTGAATATCTTGTAAAATCCTTGTAACTCCTTGCTTTCTTCCATTGGATATAATTGCTATTTTAGAAAAATCGGATTGAAAGAGTCTGCCGACAACACATCGCTATAGTTCACTTTCAATGAGATGGTGCGACCACTGATTTGGTTCTCCGTCATTTCGATGGTTAATTGCTTGTCATTCGGGAATGTCATCTTCCGAATGACTATCACATTGCGGTAGCCATAGCGGAAACGCTTGGTCTGCTCCAACGTGAAGACTGGATGCAACTCTACCATCTGTGAGTTGGTTGCCTTTGTGGTCTTCTTGTCAGATAGCTTCAATCGTATTTGGTCTATATCAAACGGTATGTCTGTCTTGTTCTCCACCGAGAAGTCCAAGAAGAAATAGTCGCCCGACGAATAAATGTTGTTCAGTCGCATCACCATTTTATGGACTTTGGTCTTTACGTTGTTCACATGGGCTTCCGAACTCCATATCTGACGAGCATATCGAGCCATGTCAATAGAGGACAAGGTTACGGCAGGGTTGTTATAGGCATTCTTCTCTATCTGTTGTATCTCCTTATCCGTCACTGCCTCTTGCAATCTTGTTGTATAGAGCAGCGCATACTGGGTACGGTATCGTTCTGTCACTATGGTCACGATGGCAAGCACTTCACCATCTTCATGCAGTCCCTCCTTGGGCTTCAGTCGCACGGTATTGTTGATGGGTTGGTCTCCTGCTATCTTGTCGGTGGATATATCCACAAAGCGGATGGGTTCGCTTGCCGTAATGACGGTAGTCACTTGCTCGTTCACGGTCAGCTGCTCCATCTCCTGGTAGGTGCAGGGCTGATAGCTCTCCGCACTGGTCTGTTGTGCCATCATCGGAGTGGCACTTATTGCACACATCATCAGTGCGCCAATGGTCTTCTTGATATTCATATGGGTGTAATGTTTACTTTGTAGTGTTTAACGTTTACTTGCTCTTGGTATCTTTGCTGTTTATCAAGTACACAAAGGTTCCGTATTTCAACTTTACCTTGTTCTTCTTGATAGCCTTGCCTATGGCATTGCTTGTTTTCTGATAGGCATTCTGCATGGTCTGCATGCCCCATTGCGAAAAACTGCTGCCTGTATTGGTGGTGTTAATATCCACATTGCCGGTCACGGCTCCGCTTGCCACATCCTTGCCGGTCTCTCGGAACTGGCTGCTTGGCACATACAAACCTTCCATACCGTCTGTGTCATAGAGTGACAGGTTGATTTTCACTATTTCGTCATCCACCAACACACTTTTCACCGTGCCTTTCACTCGTTGTGAACCAAAACCGCTCATAATGGCATACAGGTATGCGCCTTTCTTCACTATTATCTCACCGATTTCTACATCATCAAGCAGTCGCAAGCGCACACGGCTTCCATCCACGGCTTTCACATTCTCGTCAATGATGGCCTTGATGAGTGTCGGCTCTTTCTCATTTACTGCCAATGTATTGAAGTAATCCGATGATGTCTTCACCTTTTTCACCACCTCACTTGGCTTGTCATTCTCGTCCGCTTCCTTTCGCGCATTCTCATTCACTTTGATCTTGCCTTCAATGTTGATGCAGCCCTTGGCTGAGCCTTGCGAATCGGTAGGAGAGGTTGTAGCAGAAGTCGAGCTGTTCAATTGGGTGGCTTGTCCCTTCAGCCTTGCTTCGGCAAGTGCCTTGTTCAACTCCGCCAACGCCTCATTCTCTCTTTGTCGCTCATGGGCTTCTTGTGCTTCTCTCTGTTTTTCCTTTTCTGCTTGCCTCTTGGCTTCGGCATCCAACTGTTGCAGTTCTGCATCCGAATACTTGCTTTGGTATTCTTCTTTTTCTTGCTCATTGTCTCGATCTATATTCTCCACGGCACTATGGTCTTCTATCTTGCCGTAGGCGTTCAACATGTTCTCATACTTGCCTCCAATACCGTCACCGCCCTTGATATGGGCTTGTGGCAGGTTCGGATTCAGATATTCCGTGATCTGCATATTGGCATCCTGCTTCTCCGCCACCTTGGTATCAAAGAGGTCGAAGATAAAGTAAGATGCACCGAGCAGTGGGAGATAGACAATCGCAGGTAGCATGTACTTGGGTTGTCTGAAATTGATTCTTTCTGTCAGCTTCATCGTTATTTGTCTTTATGAGGATGGCGTGCATCCTCATTGGTTCTTACTATGTTCTTTGCATTCTCCATATTCTGATGGCGAGCCTTTATCAACGAGTCCTGCCGCTCCGTGGCGGTGCGTCGCTCTCCCTGATAGTGATAAGCTCTTGCCATGCGATAGATGTTGAAACTGAAGCTCACACCCACAAATCCGAACACGATGACCAGGAACATTGTCTTGTGCAAGTCGGCAAATTTCTGCACCTTGGCTGCAGCCTTGTCGATTCTGCACATCCTGGCAAACTTCCTTCCGGCTCTCACGTCTCGCTCATAGCGTTCCTTGTATTTGGGGTCGTCCTTGTCGGGCATCTTCTCCCCAATGAGCATCTTCTTAAATCCTTTTGTGTTCATCGTTATTTCTTTTTACTTCTTTTTTCCCTTTTTACTTTTTTACCCTTTTACCTTTAATAATTGCTCTTCGTCTTCTGGTCAATGTCCTTGTTGAGCAAGGTCCTCCAGTTCACTATTAGCAATCCGTGTGGGTTATTGTCAGTCCTCGGCACTCGTTTCAGCTGTCCTGCCGTCACCAGTTCACGGGTCAGCACATTGGTTCTGCGCTCGATGCGCTGTCTGCCATAGTAGGTGAACTCCATCTTCTCCTT
Organism: uncultured Clostridia bacterium; assembly: GCA_934274515.1. Lineage (GTDB taxonomy): Bacteria > Bacillota > Clostridia > Christensenellales > DTU072 > CAG-1782. The sequence goes on along the minus strand of CAKQTC010000025.1, from coordinate 7,375 downwards.
GTTGAACTTGATACTGTCACAGAAGATGCTGAACACGGCACTCGTTCCCATGATGTTGGAGTAGAAACCCTTTTCCTTCAATGTATTGTACTGCGCCAGTCCTGTCTCATCCACCAGATACATGGCTTTCTCCATCGTGTATTTGATGTACTTGTCATCTGGTGCCAATGTGAAGAAATAATGATGGTACATCTCGATATGGCTCTTTGCTTCCACATCCAATGTCTCATCCATCGTCGTACGCTGCACCAAAATTGGTACATTGCCGTCCAACACATAGATTTTGTTCTGTGCATCCACCACCATATTCTTCGCCGTCCAGATGCTACTGATACTTATCAGCACGCAACCTACCAAAAACAAACTACAGATGATTGTCGCCAACTTCACCTTATTCTCTAAATTCTTGATTACCATTGCTATTTCGTTTTTTTACCTTTTTACTCTTTTACCCTTTTACCTTTAATGAACAACATGCGCCAATGTTCCCTGTGCCGACATCTTGGCTTGCTGTGCCACACCCTCACCGAAGTTTCTTGTTGAGAATGCGGTATCGCCCTCTGGTATCATCCATGCCGCAAGGTCTGGAACCAAGTTCAGACACTTCAAAGCCACGATACTTGCTGCCATCAGATACCCTGCCGAGAAGAACGAGTTTTGCAAATATGCAGCCATCGTCTGCTCACTGGCGGTGATTGCCGTCAGGTTCTCCACCTGTATGCAGAGCACGATGTCAAAAAGTAGCAGTACGTAAAATCCGACGAAGTAGAGCATGGCTCCATAGAAATGCACGGTCAGATACCTTGTCAGCCACTTCGCCCAACTACTTTCCCATTTCGGCAGTAGCGAGAACGCCCATTGTATCGGTCCAAATATCGTCAGCATTCCCAACAGTATCTGTTGACAATAGATGGTGCTCCACCAACCGATACGGAAGACAATCAATGCTATCAGCATTACTATCTTGTCGATGTTCACTACGGCTCCTGCAGTCAGTGAGGTAAACCACAGCTTGGCTGCGTCCTTTTCCATATTGGTCACTTCATCCACACCTGTCTGCTCCATGGTCGATTCCACCAGATTCGGGTCTGTTGTTCCCTTATGGGCAATGTCTGCCTGAGCTTGTACGTTGGTGTACATCGTGTCTCTGGTATAGATAAGCTGCTGAACTTCCGTAAACTTGTCCTCTATCTGTGTGGCTTCCGCCTCATAAAGGTCATGGGTATAACTTCCGATGGAGTTTGGAATGTAACTCAGGAAGTCCAATACGCACCAATTGCTACCACTATTTGTCATACCAGTATCGGCTGGTGGGTACCACCAACAGAGGATGATGCTTATCACCAGTGGCTTGAATAGTTTCATCACATCCAGTGGCTCATGCTTCACCATCATCTTGTAAGCCATATTCGCTGCCACCACGATGGAGAAGAGGGCTGCGAGTGCCATACACATTTGGACGACCCACCAATTATCCCAAGCGGGTCTAACCATCGGAAATGAAAGGATAGTAAGGTGATGTAATGTCACTGATTTACAGTCTATTAGGAATGAAAGCCGATTTTGGATTGGTTCGTTATTCTTTCCTAAATTAGCGGATTGTTTACCCACTTTTGTCTCGTTTTTGTCCCTCGTTGTATTATCTTTGTATCGCAAGCTAAATGCTTGATAATCAGTGATAAAAGAATATATTAACATCAGAAAAGAAAGGAAATAAAATGGGACGAAAGAAGAAAGAAATCCGTTTGAAGGAGCCTGTGCGCATCCGAGAAAAGAAGATAGCAGGTGGCAACATCAGCCTCTATCTTGACATTTACCAGAAGGGATTGAGAAAGAAAGAGACGCTGAAACTCTATCTTGTGCCAGAAATCAACGCTGCTACCAAGTTGCAAAACGCCAATACAAGAAAGTTGGCAGAGCAAATCAAGGCGCAACGCATTCTTGACATCCAGAGAGAGGGTCTTGTGGATTGGGACAAGGTGAAGAAGTCACGCATGACACTTACCAAGTGGATGGATGACTTTGTGAAGTACAATGCCGAGTTGTCTGAGTCTTCCATGAAGACAAAGCGAAACACTCATGCTCGCATTGACCAATACCTATTACATATAGGCAAGCCAGAGTTTCTGTTGAAAGACGTGGACAAGGAGTTTTGCAAAGGCTTCATTACTTTTTTGAAGACTTGCACCTACAATGATGGAAAGAAACAACTCAGCACCACCACTTGCCGTATGTTCGTCAACTATTTCGGCTCGTCATTGGCAAAGGCAGTAAGGGACGGACTGATTGAGCAAAATCCATTCTTGCTGTTGGAGGCAAAGGAGAAGCCACAGAAGCGAGTGGCTGAGCGTGAGTTTCTGACGATAGAGGAAATAAAGAAGGTGATGAACACACCATGCCGTTATGAACTGGTGAAGAAAGCCTTTCTATTCTCCTGTTTCACCGGTCTGCGATATAGCGACATGAAAGCCTTGAACTGGAGTGAAATCCACAAGGCTGCTGACGGCAAGACAGAATACATTGACCATATCCAAGTCAAGACCAAGGATAGAGTAACCATCCCCTTGTCGGAAGAAACAAAGAAGTGGATGCCTAAAAGAGAAGAAGGCATAGACAACATCTTCCACAACTTGACAATCACATCTACAACTGTAGAAGTGGTTCTGAAAGAATGGATGGAGGCAGCAGGAATAACCAAGCATATAACCTACCATTGCTCACGACATACGGCGGCTACGATGCTCCTGACCCTTGGTGCAAGTATCTATGTAGTAAGCAAGATACTCGGACACAAGAGCATCAAGATGACGGAGATTTACGCCAAGATTGTTGACAAGAAGAAGTTGGAAACCGTGAACCTCGTGAACGGAATGTTTGACCAAATACCAGTAATACAATGAAGATAGAAATCAAGGAACGTAAGCTGACGGAAGGCAAAAGAGCCTTATATCTGGAATACTACGAGAGTGGCTACCGTAAGAGAGAAAACTTGCACCTCTATCTCTTGCCCGATGATGCCGTTGGTGCTGCAAAGCACAATCGGCTTACATACAACAAGGCTATGGAGATACGAGCAGAGCGCATCATCACCCCTCCTGTATTGGAGAAAGAGAATGCCAAAAGCGAAGAACAAGGCAACGGCTTGACTTGGCTGCAATGGTGCGATGACTATATCAAATGGTCTGTTGATTGTGGCAACTGCAAGAAGATGATAGGTCATAAGAATGTTGTCCGCAAGCGTATCGCCACTTATTTACGGAGAGTAGATAAGAAAGACATCCTGCTGAAAGATGTCAGTAAAGATGAAATTTGCGGTCTTTTTGATTATATGCGCAACAAGTATCGCAACAAACGACAAATCAAGACAAACGGAGGACGGTTGTCCGCTTACTCATTATTGTTGTTTGAGGAAACAGTCAAAGCGATATTTAACAAGGCTATGCGTGAAGGCTTGATAACATTCAATCCTGTGCATAGCCTAAACAAGTTGGAACGCTTCCACGCTCCCGACAAGCACAGGGAGTATCTGACACCCGAAGAACTCACACGTTTCTTGGCGGTAGAGGCAGAATGTGAGAATGAACGAACCGTACAACTGGCATTTGGCTTGTCATCCATGACTGCCCTTCGCCTTGGCGATATGCAGCATCTAAGGTGGTGTGATATTAAAATGATAGATGGCGTGCCGACAATAAGCATCATACAGCGAAAGACAAAGCGTCCTGCCATTATTCCGCTCAATGAAATGGCGCAATCGTTGTTGCCACCTCGGACGGATGACAATCCGGAAAGTCTTGTGTTTCACCTTGTCAAGAAGTCGGACAACGTATCGAAATACGTAAGAAGACTTAAAGAAAAGGCTGGCATAGAAAAGGATTTGACCTACCATTGCTCACGGCATACGACAGCATCGTTGGCTATCTCAGCAGGAGCAGACATCTCAGCGGTGAAGGATGTTTTGGGACATGGAAGCATCACTTCAACCGAAGTTTATGCAAAAGTGGCTCTTGAAAAGAAGATAGAGGCGGTCAATCTGTTTAATGGCGTGTTTGATTGAGACATACAGCAGAGTGCGAACAAGGGGGGAGTCTTACTTCTTCCCTTTTGTTGGTAAATTGCCGTCAGGCTGTATTCAAAAAACGCTTGTGTTCAAATAAATCAGCAAGACTTATCTGAGCACAGGCATTTTCATGTTCAATTTAATCTTTGATAAAGATGACAACAGGAGTAATATACGCTCGTGTCTCCAGTATTGGTGACAGACAGAGCACGGAAAGGCAGGTCAAGGACTTGTCGGAGTATGCAAAATATAAGGGTATCGAAGTCTGCAAGGTCTTTGAGGAACACATCTCTGGCGCAAAGAAGAATGATGAGCGTCCAGTGTTGTGTGAGGCAATGGAATACTGTAAAGCAAACCGCATTGGGATCCTACTTGTCAGTGAACTGTCAAGATTGGGTCGCAATGCGTTTGAGGTGCTTGCCTCTGTCAAGGAACTCATTGACTGTGGCATCAACCTCTACATACAAAAGGAACAGCTTATATTATTGGACGAAGAAGGACATCCGTCCCTCTTTGCCCCAATAATGATAGCCACGCTTTCGACCTGTGCGCAGTTGGAACGTGATAATATCTCATTCCGATTGCATTCAGGAAGGAAGCGGTATATAGAGAAAGGTGGAAAACTCGGGCGCAAGGTTGGCTCTGTAAAAACGGCAGAACAGGTGAAAGCCGAATATAGGGAAGTAATAAGTCTGCTCCGCAAGGGATATTCCATTCGGGATGTGGCAAAGCTAAGTGGAAGGGGCGTGAGTACGGTGCAACGAGTTAAGCGATTAATAAAAGTGCAATCACAGCAATAATACTATTGATTTTACGTTCTTTTCAAAGAAAGGGTTTGTGCAATAGTGGCTTATAGGCTAAAAGCACTACCTTTGTACGCAATATAACAACAATACGTTTAAGGTCACAATTTGTGATCTTAAAAATGAATATAAATATGACAGATAATAAAGTGGAAAATATTATTATAGAACAATCAAAAAATAGGAATCATGATAATTAAAAAAATCCTAGTATTTTTTATCTGTAGCATTGTTCCTTACATATCTAAGGGACAATGCTTAGATTCACTAAAAAGTGTGTGCTTACCTGATAGTATAGCGGAACAAATAGAAAATAACTATGAAGATAAATATACAAATGCAAGTAAAAATGTTGTAAATCTCATCTCTCCTAATAATTATAATTTTGTGGATGGAATATATGCTTTCAAAGGCATGGGACCACATTTTCCAAGACAAATTTTTGTCTATAAGAGAGAGAAAATTTTCATCTTTAATAGCCGAGGGGACTATAATCCAGAAGGTGTTATTATGGAATTCTGCTCTTGTATTAAAAAGTTAAATTTAACACACAAGGAAATTGTAGATTATCTTAATGTAATATGCTTATATTTACAGGAAGAAGAGGTAACTGATTATGGAGATACGATAAAATAACAAAAGTACAATTCCGTGGAAACGAATTTACGTTTTCATGGAATTGTACAGTACCCAAGTCCTATCTAAAAAACGAAATGGTCAAAAGAGCAATCATTGACTAATTCATTAACCAAAAACTTGCCAATGCCATAAATAACATTGGCAAGTTTCTAAAATTTCAAATAATGGATAAAACAGAAACGATAGTACAATTAAAAAAATTGCTTGCAAGTAAAAAAGCGGCAGATTTGTTAAAGGCCTTAAAAAAACTTCAATGCAATTATTTCCCTGAATTTGGGAATACAGTAGTTGATATTTTCGAAGAAAGATATAAAAGAAATATATCATGGGAAGTACAAGTTGAGGCAATTAAAATAATAGGTAAACAGCATTTGGTTAAAGCCTTACCTTTGTTAGAACAAATAGTAAAAAAAAATATGGAGCATGATATGGTAACAATGGAAGCTGCTGCTGCATATTTCAGAATTGTTAGATTGAATATGAGAGATGTATCTCCTATCATAAAATCTTTTGGAAACATTGGCTTTTCTATTGGAGAAGGTTTTTTAAATGTTTTGGGCGAGGACAATATGACTCCTAATATAGAAGAACAAGAGTTAATAATACTGCATTTTTGGCATTTTGGTGAGAACGTGGACAAAGGAATATTAGATCCAAAATTCGGATTAGTAAAAGCTTGCCTAAAATGGCAAGCGCCCAGTGTTTCTTCTTTTATAGAATACTGTCTTACAATTAAAGATTCACGTATCAGTTCCTTGCTAAAGAAAATTGGAACTAAAGAAGTTTGATTTCCAGAGAGTGTAAAATAAACTAAAGAGGGCTTCAAATGACCTAAAGATTACCAGCAAGCCTCTCTCACCTTAAAAAATCTCTTAAAGTAGACTCATAATATTAAAAGAAATAATATGGGAAAATATAAATTATTTTTTTTGTTAATGATTTTTCTATGTATCTCTTGTGGAAATAATAAAATTTCTATTAGAGTTGAAAGTGCATTAATTTCATCCTCTGATAATCAGCCCTTAAGAAGTTTAACATTAGAAAATGATTCTTTGTTATTTACATATCAGATTTCATTAAAAGATGGATATGTAGGTCTATCATCAATAAATCTAAATAGAATTAATGACGCTTATGTTATTACTTATGGAAACAGTATTATTGAAAATGAGAAGTTTCATCTACAACCCGATGCGACATATATTATATCTAATTATTCTATACCAGACGCAAAAAGCCATGCCCTTGAGTTTAAGACCAATCCAAGAGGAAACGTAAAATCCGTTAAAGAGGTAAAATAAATGATATTTACAAAATAGCACCCTTCTCCTTGTAAAATATTGTCTTTACTCAAAGGGATGCATAAGCATCAGGATGTTGTAGTCAAGCACTTGGAAAGTTCCTCTTAACTTTTCCTGTTTGTTCTGCTTTTCTTTGAATGTCCGTATCAACAAATAGGTACCATCAGCATTTAATGTGAGTGTTGTTTCAACATTAGGTGGTAACACTCCGTTATAAGTTCCAGCTATGGAATCCAAGCTGGCTCTATTTCCCAAAACTGCCGTATATTCTTCAAGCTTATCGGCACACCTGCCTCCAGCGTAATGAGGCTGGCGAACGAATGTTGTCCCGAATGGTAGGAATAGGTAAATCCGTTCTCTTTTCCACAAGCACATCGAAAGCCTTTCGGATGGAAAGCAACAACTGCTCGATGTCCTTGTTGGTCTCCACGGCTTCCTTGCTCTTGTTCTTCTTTGGCTGCTTTAGTGCTTTATGTTAATTGAAGTACAATCATCGCAATAATACTATTGATTTTACGTTCTTTTCAAAGAAAGGGGTTGTGCAATAGTGGCTTAAAGGCTAAAAGCACTAC
>CAKQTC010000024.1 GCA_934274515.1 uncultured Clostridia bacterium | reverse complement strand
GAGCAGCTGAGGACGAGGACTGGACGGATCCCGCAGTATGGAAAAAGGCAAATCCGTCCCTCGGGATCACGGTCGGCATCGATAAGGTGAAAGCGGCCTGCATGTCGGCGCAGCAGAATCCCGGCGAGGAGAACGCCTTCCGGCAGCTGCGCCTTAACCAGTGGGTCAAACAGTCGGTCAGATGGATGCCGATGGAGAAATGGGACGCCTGCGCCTTCCCGGTTTCCGAAGACGACCTGGAAGGCCGCGTCTGCTACGGCGGTCTGGACCTCTCGTCCACGACAGATATCACGGCGTTTGTTCTGGTGTTTCCTCCGACTGATGAGAATGACAGATACAGCATCCTTCCGTACTTCTGGGTGCCGGAGGAGACACTCGATCTGCGCGTCCGGCGCGACCACGTTCCGTACGATCTGTGGGAGCGGCAGGGCTTCATCATGACCACTGAGGGCAACGTTGTCCACTATGGTTTCATCGAGAAGTTCATCGAGAGTCTGGGTGAACGATTCAATATCCGAGAGATTGCCTTCGACCGCTGGGGTGCGGTACAAATGGTACAGAACCTCGAGGGTATGGGATTCACGGTCGTTCCCTTCGGGCAGGGCTTCAAGGACATGTCCCCGCCCACAAAGGAACTGATGAAGCTGACCCTTGAGCAGAAGATCGCCCACGGCGGGCAACCGGTGCTGCGCTGGATGATGGATAACATCTACATCCGCACGGACCCTGCCGGAAATATAAAAGCGGATAAGGAAAAGAGCACGGAAAAGATAGACGGAGCCATAGCAACCATTATGGCTCTGGACCGCGCTGTGAGGTGCGGAGCAGATACGAGCGAGAGTGTCTATGATTCAAGAGGTCTGCTTTTTATATAGAATTATCTTGAATTCGCAGATAGCTTTATATATAATGGCCTCGTAAATTGAAAGCCGCTAATGGTAAAGGCAGTGCAGCTCCAGCTGTGACACCAGATAAACGAGACCTGGGGAGACATGTCTTCCGTGCTTTCGATAGCATTTTGTAACGCCCCGGAACTATCAAGGGAAAAACGCTCTGGTTACGTCCTTGAGAAAAACGAGATAAACTCTCGGTAGGTAATCGTTGCTCCGGTTTGCTTTACACCATACTTACAACAAGGCAATTCTTATGGATTGCCTTTTGTGAAGTTGTGTGTAAAGCTCTCGATCTGGATCATTCGGGTCCATACACACAACAGTGTATGGGCCTTTTTATTATGATCCGGAGAGGAGGCGAAACAAATGAAGATCACGAGAGAAACCGCGATGCAGCTATGGATGCGGCATTACGGGTTTTCAGCTTATGCAGAGGACTTCGACGGAGGCCTGATGTGCAGGGACGCTTACGGCGATCCTAACTACTTTATTGTCAGAAACGGAGAACGGATCTATTGTGGCTGGAACGTCCACCACATACTTCCTCTCGCCCGTGGCGGCAGCGATTCGAGTGATAATCTGATCTGCACCAACATCATCACAAACGAGATGGTCGCAGATAAGATCACTTACTGGATCGATGATACGCTGTATCAGGTGAAACGTGTCGAGGGAACGCCCCGGCATGAAATCGTAAGACTGACATAAAGGAGAAGCCAAATGGGTAAGCTGATTTTTGACTTTGACGATGGAGACTTCGCCCTCAGAATGTCTGATAATATGGCCATGGATTCGGACGGAAATCTGCTGATGAAAATGTCCGATAACATGGTCATGGATATGGACTCTGGAGAGCTTCATCTAACATCCCGATGGGATACCGATGATGACGAGTAAAAACTGATTTTTCACAGAGAAGCGTCTGTCAGAAATGATAGGCGCTTTTCTTATGCCCATTTTCAGGAGGAAAACACTATGGGATTCTTATCGGGGCTGTTCCGCTCCAGGGACAAGCCCGTCAACAGTACCGCGGGCTCTCGCTATACCTTCTACATGGGCGGCAGCAGTTCCGGCAAAACAGTGACCGAGCGCAGCGCCATGCAGATGACGGCGGTCTATTCTTGCGTCCGCATTCTTGCCGAGGCAATAGCCGGCCTCCCGCTCCACGTCTACCGGTACAACGCCGGCGGCGGTAAAGAGAAGGCCATCGACCATCCTCTGTATCAGCTGCTGCATGATGAGCCAAACCCGGAGATGAGCTCCTTTGTCTTCCGGGAGACTCTCATGACGCACCTGCTGCTATGGGGCAACGCCTACGCGCAGATCATCCGTAACGGCAAGGGCGAGGTCATCGCCCTGTATCCTCTGATGCCGAACAAGATGACCGTGGATCGAGACAGCGAAGGTCATCTCTTCTACCAATACAACCGAGGCGGCGACGAAGCGATCAAGCCGGCGCAGACTGTGATCCTTCAGCCGACGGACGTGCTTCACATTCCCGGCTTGGGCTTTGACGGGCTGGTAGGATACAGCCCCATCGCAATGGCAAAGAACGCGATAGGTCTTGCGATGGCAACCGAGGAGTATGGTGCAAAGTTCTTTGCCAACGGTGCGGCACCGAGCGGCGTGCTGGAGCACCCGGGTACCATTAAGGACCCATCGAGGGTGCGCGAAGCCTGGCAGTCGCAGTTCGGCGGCAGCGCGAACTCAGGCAAAATCGCCGTGCTGGAGGAAGGCATGAAGTACACGCCTATCTCCATATCGCCGGAGCAGGCGCAGTTCCTCGAAACACGTAAATTTCAGATCAATGAGATAGCTCGGATTTTCAGGGTACCTCCGCACATGGTCGGAGACCTCGAAAAGTCGAGCTTTTCTAATATCGAGCAACAGTCGCTGGAGTTCGTAAAGTACACGCTCGACCCTTGGGTCCTGCGCTGGGAACAGTCCATTCAGCGGACGCTGCTGACCGCGGAAGAGAAATTACAGTATTTCGTGAAGTTCAACGTGGAAGGACTTCTCCGCGGCGACTACGCAAGCCGGATGAGCGGATACGCCACAGCCAGACAGAACGGCTGGATGTCGGCGAACGATATCCGGGAACTGGAGAATATGGACCGCATCCCCGCAGAGGACGGCGGCGATCTGTATCTCATAAACGGCAATATGCTCCCGCTTGGACACGCAGGGGCTTTTGCGGATACATCCACCGACGACGGAAAGGAGGAAAAACCTGATGAAGAACAGGAAGTTCTGGAAGTGGAGAAATCAGACGGACGAAGGCGAAACCGCAGAGAGAGTTCTTGAGTTCTACGGCACGATTGCCGAGGAGAGCTGGTTCGACGACGACATTACGCCCCGGATGTTCAAAGAGGAACTGTTCTCCGGCAGCGGGCCGGTGACAATCTGGCTGAACAGTCCCGGAGGCGACTGCATCGCGGCAAGCCAGATCTATTCCATGCTCATGGACTACAGAGAGCCCGTGACGGTCAAGATCGACGGCATTGCGGCGTCTGCTGCGTCCGTGATCGCGATGGCCGGCACGAAGGTGCTGATGGCTCCTACGTCGTTGATGATGATCCACAACCCCGCGACCGCGGCGTTCGGCGATCATGCGGACATGGAAAAAGCCATCGAAATGCTGAACGAGGTCAAAGAGAGCATCATCAACGCCTACGAGATCCGGACCGGACTCTCCCACGCGCAGCTTTCACACATGATGGACGACACCACGTGGATGAACGCGAAGAAAGCGATCGAACTCGGTTTTGCGGACGACGTCCTTTCGGACGAAAAGATCCTGATCGAGCCGGTCGCTTTTTCATTCTCGAGCAGGTCTGTCGAAAACGCGCTCATGAACAAGATCTCCGCCAGAACACAGAAGGCGGAGAAGAAACCGGAAGGCCGCTCTGTCAGCGAACTGAAAGAGCGCCTTCTCACTATCAAAAACTATATGTAAAGGAGAAATCGAAATGACTGTAAACGAACTTCGTGAAAAGCGGGCCAGGCTGTGGAAAGGCATGGAGTCCTTCCTCGACTCCCGCAGAAACGCCGACGGCATTCTCTCCGCGGAGGACGATGCCGCATACGGCAAGATGGAAAACGACCTGAACGATCTCACCAACGAGATCAAGCGCATGGAGCGCAAGGAGGCGCTTGAGGCTGAGATGAACAGACCCGTCAGCACGCCGATCATCGAAAAGCCCATGAAGGCCGCCGATGACGAGGCGACCGGCAGGAAGTCCAAGACCTACGTGAAGAGCTTCTGGAACGCCATGCGTCAGAAGATCGTTACTCCGGATATTCTCAACGCTCTCCAGGAAGGCACCGACTCCGAAGGCGGATACCTTGTTCCCGACGAGTTCGAGCACACCCTTGTCGAAGCCCTGGAGCAGGAAAACATCTTCCGCCAGCTGGCGCACGTCATCAACACCGCGTCCGGCGACAGGAAGATTCCAGTCGTCGCGTCCAAGGGCACCGCGTCCTGGGTCGACGAGGAAGGCACCATTACCGACAGCGATGACGCTTTCGGTCAGGTTTCCATCGGAGCGTATAAGCTCGGCACCCTCATCAAGGTGTCCAACGAGCTGCTCAACGATTCCGTCTTCGACTTGGAGGCGTACATCTCCAAGGAGTTCGCCCGCCGTATCGGCAACAAAGAAGAGGACGCCTTCTTTAATGGCAACGGTACCGGCAAGCCTGTCGGCATCTTCAACTCGACCGGCGGTGCGCAGACCGGTGTGACCGCTGCTTCGAGCAGCGCCATTACGGCCGATGAGATCATCGACCTGTTCTACTCCCTCGGTTCGCCCTACAGAAAGAACGCCGTGTGGGTCCTGAACGACGCGACCGTCAAGGCGGTACGCAAGCTCAAGGATGGCAACGGCAACTATCTGTGGCAGCCGGCGCTCACTTCCGGGACTCCGGACGTTCTGCTCGGCAGACCGGTCTACACCTCCGCCTACGTTCCGACCATCGCGTCGGGCGCGAAGGTCATCGCTTTCGGAGACTTCAACTACTACTGGATCGCCGACAGACAGGGCCGCGTCTTCAAGAAGCTCAACGAACTGTACGCCGCGACCGATCAGACCGGCTTTGTCGCCACCCAGCGCGTTGACGGCAAGCTGATCCTTCCGGAAGCTATCAAAGTCCTTCAGATGAAGGCGTAAGGAGGAACGACAATGGCTAATGTACTGAACTATACCGAGCAGGGCGGTGCGAGAACTGTGATCGGCGGCGAGCTCGTCATCGAGGGCAAACTCACCCTCGGTGACAGCGCCGAGGCTGAGGGTCTTCCCGTTGTCTCCAATCAGCCTGTCAGCACTGCGACTACCGTGGCAACGCTGAAGGATGATTTCAACACTCTTCTCACCGCGCTCAAAAACGCGGGATTGATGGAACCGGACGGGACTCCGGATTAACAGGAGGCGGCAGTGATGGCGACTGAAGGACTGCTTGCGAAGGTCAAGCAAAATCTCATACTGGACCACTCGGCCGACGACGCTTTGCTGCAGGATTACATCACTGCCGCCGTCTCCTACGCGGAGAGCTATCAGCACATCGCAGCCGGATACTATGCGGAGAACGTGATGCCGGCCACGACGGAGCAGGCGGTCATCATGCTTGCCTCCCACTTCTACGAGTCGAGAGACGGCTCGACCGGGGGCTTCTTCGCCGACAACGTTCAGGCCGGTCAGCAGGTGTGGACGACCGTGAATCATCTGCTCCGTCTGGACAGGGAGTGGAAAGTATGAGCTATGGGAAAATGAACGGCTTTGCGGAAATAAAAGCCAGGCAAACAGTACAGGACAGCGAGGGTTTTGCGACCGTAACGGAAGTGACCCTCGCTTCTGTCCGCTGCTACCGGGAAGGCCGGCATGGCTCGGAAAGATGGGCTAACCTCGCCACCTTTTCCGAGGCAACGGATCTGTTCCGTTTCCGCACGATCCCCGGACTGACGGTCACGACCGGTTACTTCCTCGTTTACGGTGGAGAGCGTTTTGACATCGTATCAGTCGAGGACGTGAAAGGACGCGGCATGTACGTCGAGGTCCTGGCAAAGAAGGCGGTGCCGACTCATGGCTAAGTGCGATATCCGAATGCCGGATGACTTTCTGAATAAGATCAAGAACCTCGGTGCGCGGGAAGACGAGATAGCCGAAGCCGCGCTGAAAGCCGGAGGCGAAGTCGTTCTGGCTAAGGCCCGGAGCAATCTCGCTGCAGCTGTGGGACGGGGCACAAAATATGAATCCCGTGCCACAGGTGAACTGGTCTCTTCTCTCGGCCTCAGCTCCGTAAAGCTGAACCGGAAGGGTGAACATGATATCAAGGTAGGCTTCGCCGAACCGCGCTCTGACGGGGAAAGCAATGCGAAACTGGCCAGCATCCTGGAATACGGCAAGCACGGACAGCCTGCAAAGCCGTTCATGAAGCCGGCAAAGACGTCGTCTAAGAGTGCGGCGATATCCGCCATGCAGCAGGTTTTTGAGGAGGCGATCGATGAGATATGAGCATTCTGAGTGATCTGAAAACAGTACTCGACCCGCTTGGGTATCCGCTTGAGACCGGGATATTCACGGAAGAAGCGCCTGAAAGCTATATCGTGATCGTACCGCTTTCCGATACGTTCGACATCCACGCGGACAACACTCCGGGCGTGGACGTCCAGGAGGCAAGGCTGTCGCTGTTCTCGAAAGGCAGCTACACCGCAATGAAAAACGCAATCGTCCGTGCTCTTATCGGCGCGGATCTTACTATAACCGCAAGACAGTATATCGGTTATGAAGCAGACACCGGCTATCACCACTACAACGTGGACGTCGCCGGATTCTATGAAATGGAGGAAAACTAAATGGCCACTATCGGTTTGGATAAACTCTATTACGCCCCGATCACCGAGGCAACCGCGGCAAGCAGCGGCGTTCAGATCGGCGATGAAACGTTCGGTACACCCGTGCAGCTGGCGAAAGCAATCTCCGCCGACCTTTCCATCGAACTCACGGAGGCGACCCTCTATGCCGACGACGGCGCTGCCGAGATCGTCAAGGAGTTCAAACAGGGCACCATCTCTCTCAACGTGGATGATATCGGTTCTTCTGTCGCTGCCGCGCTCACAGGCGTCAAGGTGGATGACAACGGAGTCGTGATCTCCGCAAGCGAGAACGGAGGCAGTCCTGTTGCCATCGGCTTCCGCGCGAAGAAGTCGAACGGAAAGTATAAGTACTTCTGGCTGTACAAGGTGAAGTTCGGCATCCCGGCCACGAACCTGGCTACCAAGGGCGACAGCATAACCTTCTCGACCCCGACGATCGAAGGCACAGTCCTTCGCAGGAACAAGGTAGACGCGAACGGCGATCATCCCTGGAAGGCGGAGGTCACCGAGGGCGAGACCGGCGTTTCCGCTTCCGTGATCACCAACTGGTACAGCAGCGTGTATGAGCCGACGTTTGCAATCCCGCAGCAGTAAGGAATGAAAGCGATGGATATGGAACGTTCCGCCGTGATCACGATCGCGGGAAAAGAATATGAACTGGTGCTCACCACAAGAGCCACAAAGGAAATCGCTGCTCGCTACGGCGGCCTTGAGAACCTCGGAGACAAGCTCATGAAGTCTGAGAACTTCGAGATGGCAATCAGCGAGATCGTATGGCTGATCACGATGCTCGTGAACCAGTCCATTCTGATCTATAACCTGTCCCATAAGGACAAGCCGAAGGACCTGCTCCAGGAGGAAGAAGTAGAACTCCTCACCGCGCCGTATGAACTTGCGGACTACAAAGACGCCATTATGACGGCTCTGACCCGCGGCACGCAGCGCAACGTGGAAAGTGAGCCGGATCCAAAAAACACAGTGACCGGGTAAGTGACGAAGAGTTATTTACCCGGCTTTTATATTATGGCGTCGCCCAGCTGCATCTGACGATGGATGAGGTCTGGCTGATGCCGTTCGGACTTCTGCTCGATCTGTGGGAATGCCACAGGCAGTATACCGGGCAGGCAAAGCCGAAACGCGAGCATTTTATCGATGACATTATTCCCGACGGGATATGAACGGAGGTGACGGTATGGCGGACAATTTCGGACTGAAGATCGGTCTTGAGGGAGAAAAAGAATTCAAGAAGGCGCTTTCCGACATCAACTCCTCGTTCAAGGTCCTGGGTTCGGAAATGAAACTGGTCGAGTCTCAGTTCGGCAAGAACGAGAAGTCCGTGGAGTCGCTGACCTCCCGCAATACCGTCCTGAACAAAGAAATCGAAGCGCAGAAGGTCAAGATCGAGACTCTGCGCTCTGCCCTGGACAACGCGTCCACATCTTTCGGAGAGAACGACAAGCGGACGCAGAACTGGCAGATCCAACTGAACAACGCCGAAGCCGCGCTGAACGATATGGAGCGCGAGGTCGCCGAGAACGAAAAGGCAATCGACTCCATGGGCGCGGAGATGAGCGATACAGGAAAAGATGCGGATAAACTCGGCAAGTCTGTGGAGGATAGCGGAGATCAGGCAGATGATGCAAAGGCGAAGTTCGATAAGTTCAAGGGCGTAGTCGCCGACGTCGGAAAAGCAACGGCTGCGGCTATTACCGCCATTGCCGCTGCTGCAACGGCAGCCGGCAAGGCTCTGTGGGATATGGCGAACAAGACCGCCGAGTACGGCGACGCCATCGAGAAGAACTCCCAGAAGGTCGGCCTGTCGTTTGAGTCCTATCAGAAGTGGGACTACGCCATGAAGGTCTGCGGCACGGAGATGTCCTCCTGCACCAACGGTCTGAAAACGCTGACGAACACCTTTGACGATGCCATCAACGGGTCCGCCGGCGCGATCACCAAATTCGACCGTCTCGGTCTTTCAATGGAGGATCTGCAGGGCCTTTCACGTGAAGATCTGTTCTCCACGGTTGCCACGGCACTTCAGAATGTGACGGACGAAACGGAGAAGGCCGCCCTCGCCAATGATATGTTCGGCAAATCCGGACAGGAGTTGCTGCCGCTCTTCAACATGACTGAAGAGGATCTGCAGGGACTCATGGACGAATGTGAGGAATACGGCATGGTCATGAGTGACGATGCCGTCAAGGCCTCCGCCGCCTTTGAGGACAGTCTTACCCGGCTGAAGGCGACTTTCGGCGGTCTCAAAAACTCCATTACTGGAGAAATGCTTCCAGCGCTGTCCTTGATCATGGATGGTCTGTCGGGTCTGATCGCTGGAAACGATGACGCGGCGGAACAGATACAGGAAGGTGTGACGGAGCTCATCGAGAGCATCAGCGGGATGCTCCCACAGCTTGTGACTCTGATTTCAACAATAGCCGGTGCCGTTCTTGAGAGCGCTCCGATGATTATCAGAGCACTTGCAGCGGGTATCATCAGCGCACTTCCTTCCCTTACGAAAACGGCACTCCGGGTCATTACGGAACTGGTATCCGCGCTTATAGACCTGCTACCGTAGCTGGTCGAGGCGGGAATGCAGATCATCATTTCACTGATAGAAGGCGTCGCGGAAGCCCTTCCAGAACTGGTCCCCGCCATCGTCGAGGTGATAACCCAGGTCTGCCAGACGCTCATAGACAATCTGCCGCTACTGCTTGACGCGGTGCTGCAGCTGATCACCGGACTGGCGGAAGGCATACTCAATGCCATCCCGGTCTTGATAGCCGCGCTACCGGAGATTATTTCCGCGATAGTGGATTTCCTGCTCGGCGCGATACCGCAGATCATAGATACCGGAATTCAGCTTTTGACTGCACTCGTAGGAGCTCTGCCGGAGATTATACAGGCCGTCGTTGCTGCGATCCCCCAGATCATCGATGGCATTGTAACGGCGGTCATCGAGTCCATCCCGCTCATAATCCAGGCAGGCATTGACCTTCTGGTTGCCTTGGTTGAGGCGTTGCCGGAAATCATCACCACTATTGTCGAGGCAATCCCTCAGATCATCGACAGCATTATAACCGCCATCATCGACAGCATTCCGCTGCTCATTCAGGCCGGCATCGACCTGTTCGTCGCGCTGATCCGTGCTTTGCCGGACATTATCACCGCAATCGTAGCGGCAATTCCGCAGATCATCGACAGCATCGTGACAGCTCTCATCAACAGCATTCCGCAGATTATCGAAGCAGGCGTCACACTGTTTATAGCGCTGATTGAGAACCTGCCCACTATCATCGTGGAGATCGTTAAGGCCATTCCGCAGATCATCGAAGCCATCGTTAGTGCGTTTGGCAGTTTTTTCGGAAAGATGGCAGAGGTCGGTCTTAATCTTATCAAAGGCGTGTGGCAGGGCATCTCCGACGCTGCGGCATGGCTGTGGGACAAAATCTCCGGCTTCTTCAGCGGTATCGTGTCAAAGATTAAGGGCTTCTTCGGCATCCATTCGCCTTCGACCGTATTTGCTGAGATGGGTGGTTTTATGGCAGAAGGCCTCGGCGAAGGTTTCAGTGATGAGATGGACGCCGTGGGTGACCAAATGATGGACGCTACGGCAG
>CAKQTC010000023.1 GCA_934274515.1 uncultured Clostridia bacterium | reverse complement strand
AGTCTCTCCAGAAATATGTGAGCTGCGTACTGTTATCCGCATGCAGCAGTTTCCCTTTCCAGATGGCACCCACATCAAACTGCTTTCCTTCTTCTGGAACAGGGAATACAGAATTCTGACCGTTGCCACGAGAAGAGGGCAGGATACCAGCCCCATCCCCTGCGATTTCATACATATTCAGCAAGCGGTAGTATGTCCCACCGGTCATGCGAAGCGTCAGCTGGTCATTGACCTCTTTTTTCAAAGCGAGCTGCCAGGTCACCTTGTCATCCACCTGGCTGTCCTTCGGATGCAGCCAATGGAAACGATTCTCCTGATTCACCGCAAATCGTTTCCCATCGCTGTAGCCGGTAATCTTGGAGCGGTTATAGCGAAGGCTCGGCGTCAAGAACCAGGTGGACTTCCTATCTAAGGTGATCGTATCCTGCAGCTGCACATTCAAAATGTCCTGATCATATCGATTTCTTGTCTGCCCAAGGGTATTGGCTATATCAGAATCGCCCAGCACCTTATCCATCAGCGAGCCATCGACATGTAACCGTTCATGCGACATATTCATCTGGAAATCAAGCATATTACGCTCAGACACTTTGTACGTCCCATCCAGCTGGATATTGTACTTATTCGAAGTATACTTGCTCCATTCTCTGAGGGGGACTGTCGTGGCTTCCACGTCCGTCACATCATTGCTCATGATATTTTCCGCTTTATAGCTCTTCTTCTGGTGAAGATAATCCGCCGTCCAGCCCCATTCTAACCGACCGTTCTGGTTCCGATTCTGCAGCATCAGCTCCGTATTGGTTAATTTTTGCCTCCGACTGTCATAGAAATACACATCTCTCAAATCAACCCCGTTATGGATGATGGCATCTGCAGCCGATCCTCCCCATAATCCGTCCGGCAAATGCCGATCGATCTGATTCCACGAACCTTTGACCATCCAGTTCTGATTCTGCCACTTCACCAACGCGCTGCTATTTTTATAATCATTGTACTTACGCCAACGCTTCCCATCCTTCGCTTCTTTCAATTTCTTCTTATATTCTTCGACCCTCTTCTTATATCCTTCTAAGCTCTTGCTGGTTTCCGGGTCTGTATTCAGCTTTTCATTGGCGATCGTGTCTCCTACCGTTTGGTCGACATAATTTTCTACAATTTTCTGCTTGATTTCAGGCGTTATAAAGTCACCATGGCCTTCTTTCCACTCCCGGCTGGCTTCCCCCCACCACCATCTTTCTCCATATGCGTGTGTGAATAATTCCTGTAAAGTCTGACCATTTACAACGGTAGATGCGATTTCATCTTTGAAGGTCAGTGCATCCTCTTGCATCGCATTAGCGAATGCATTCTCTTTGATCTTCCCTGCCAAGCTGTCTTCGCCTGTCCCTCTGACGAAGCTCAGCCAGTCATCCGTATTATTTTTGAAGTGATCGACTTCCTCTTTCGACAAAGAAATAATCGGCACCTTCGACTGTCCTTGCTGATTTTGGGTGGAAGTCAAGTAATCAATACGGTCACTATTGAAATTCGCTACCTGATTCTGAAACCCAGACAATGCCTTCTGCACTTCCGGTATATTTCTTTCCGCCGCATAATTGGTATAGGAAAAATCGTTATCACTTGACTCATAATTTCCCGCCACCAACAAAGTACCGCTGCCCGCAGGTGCTGTATATTCCATAGAGAGACTCTTCCCGCCATAGGAGCTCTTTCCCACTTCTGCAGAAATGCCGGGTTTATCCGGTTTCTTTGTCACGATATTGATGACACCGCCGATAAAAGTCCCGCCGAAGCGTGCCGGCACATAGCCGCGATACACTTCGACACGCTCCACATTCTTGACCGGAATGGTGGAAATATCGACAGCCGCATCTCCCCCGAGGTTTGTCAGTATCCCATCCATAAAAACACCGACCTGCGCCGCTGTAGAGCCTCGCACCGTGACTGTCGTATACTGCCCGTGCCCGTTCACCTCACGCACGTGTACGCCAGGCACCGTCTTCAGCATATCCGGCAGTGTCTTCTGCTCCCCTTTGAAATCCTGCGGACGAATGACCGTCACCGTCCCCGGAGAGAGCTTCGCCTCCCAGTCCGGTCGCTTGGCTTCTACAGTGATCCCCTCCAGGGTAAATGTAGGCGCCTCTCCCTGCTCCGTTACCTCTTGCGCTGCTATGCACTCTGCCTGCACCGCCAATCCCAAAGCCAGGAGTATAGCTGCACATAGCTTTTTGCGATTCATTTTCCAGAAACCGCTGCGTACTTTCTCTTTTCTTTCAAGTCCCGTCATCATAGGTTCTCCTCAATGATAAAGATAGAATATACCATGCATATCTTTTATTACTCGTATCATTATGGACCGTATGACATTCATACAGTCAATGATTTTTCCAATACACCCTTTAGGCTTTCCCCGAAAAGTGCGAATCAATTTTTAAGGAAACACTGATTAAATCGTTGTCAGATTTTACTCTTGAATTTTTATGCATAGCGAGGAATAACCTGACGCGAATAGCAAGCTATTTAAGGAAGGTTATGACGAAGCCATGTATAAAAATTCTTGTAAAATCGGACTCTGCGATTGAATCAGCGTTCCCTTAACATACGCAAAAAGAAGGCTGCGCCTTGCAGATCTCTTGCAAGGCGCAGCCCTTTGCTACCAATCACTCATATTCAGTAAAGCATCAGAAGGTGAAGCGGACACCCACATTGGCCTTCCACTGTACCTTGTAATCTCCACCAAAGCTCTTGGTAATATCACCATAAAGCATGCTCGAAGGAGACAGTCTATAGGTACCGCCCAGAGTCAATTCTGCCCAGGTATCCCCAAAGTCCTGATCCACGGTAGACGTCGGTTCATTTTCTGCACTGAAGGTCGTGCTTGTTTTTCCGCTGAATTCATGGAGCAAGCCTGCCTTCAGATAGAAATTACCGCGCTCCGTTGTTCTCCCTGCGGCTACCCCCAGACGGCCGATGAAGCTGGTCATGCCATCCTGGCTGACGTGCATTTTCTTTCCGCCGGTATAGTCACTGATGCCATCATAGTCTGCACTTCCAAGGCGGGAAAGCGTCAGCTGCAGCTGTGGTTCCACATAGCCATTGGCCCCGCCAAACCGTTTTCCGTATTCCGCAGAAATGCCGAAGCCATTGGCACTGTAGTCCCCATCCAGCTTATGTCCCATATCGTTGTATACGGTATAACTGTTTGTCGTGTGACCTGCCTTGACAGCGATATCTACATACTGACCATCTTCGAAAAGCTTCGTGCCGTAGAGCGAGAAGGTGTAGAGTTTGGGATCCCCTTCGCCGCCCATTTCATACTTGGCACTTCCCTTGCTGTAGTCGAAAGCACCGCCAAAATGCCAGCCATTCTTGAAGAGCTTATCAGCCCCTACCTGAGCGCCCCAGAAGCTATTGCTGAAGGAAGAGGTTCCTTTATCGTACTTGATCTTTCCGCCGAAGGTTCTTGCCCAGATCCCATCATCCGCGCCATAGTGGAGATCTCCCATACGAGTCGTCATATCGGAAACATTGCTTCTCCAGGACAACATAGACGTATTCATGGCATTCTTCGCGCCACGCATCATCATGGTCTCTGAACTGCCCCAGATGATATCCGGATCCTTGTCGCCTGGCGTCATGCTGTTCTTTTTATAGCTACCCTGTCCCGTGGTCTTATTGAAATCAATCGTACCATACTGCTTGGCAGCGCTCGCAGCCGTGAGTCCTTCTGCGATTTCCACCCGGCCGTTCAGGTTGGTCACGCCATTGACCGCATCCGTATAGGTGAGTTTCTTAGCCAGTGCATCGAGCACATTCTCTACGCCGTGATAATCGCCCATATTGATACCGCTGCGATCAGTCCGCAGGGTCAGGAAGCTATTGGCATCGGCCTTCTTGACCGTCACATCGCCGCCCAGAATATCGGTCGGGTCTGCTGCATTATGACTATACAGCACCGTTGCATGACCGCGGAACCGGTCTACCGTAATATCGCCGCTGTCCTTGTTCTGGAAAATAATTCCATTTCCGGTGTCCGTTGCATCCAGCAGGGAAATATGCGCTTCTTCTTTCCCCGTATTGTTCCATACGCCGCCATTCTGCAGCCCCATTTCAAAGGTGCCGCCATGATTGGTCAGACCGCCGGTCCAGGTGGAGCCTTCGGTCGCAATGCCTAAGGTTACCTTGCTATCCGCATCATTGACCTTCACATCCCCCACATATTCCGTCGCTGCCTGGTCATTCGGTACAACGAACTCAATAGTACCGCCGTTCGAAGCTTCTGCCAGCGTGGTGCTCTGGACCTTACCGGCGCCTAAGGAAATAGAACTGCCTGCCCCATTGGCCTTCGCCGCTGTATCGGCACTGATATTCCACGCACCGCCTTCATAGGTAGTGAACTTGCCACCGTTCCTGGCTTCGATGCCGACCTTGTCTGCCGTAAGCTCCGTGGTGCTTCCGTTGCGGAAATTCAAGGCTTTGCCATCTACGGTGATGCCTGTATTCCCTTCGTTTTTGATGGTCAGATCATGGCCATTCATATCAATGGAATAATCCGTATCTTTCGCCTGGATTGCCGTATCAGAAGCCGTAGCCAATTCTACAGCGGTCTTATCCTTGGTGAATTCATAACGGATATCCGAAGGATTCCCGACCTTCATGACGCCACCATCGAGGTACTCGCTATCCGTGCTCTCATTACCGGTCATGACCGTCGTAAAGGTTTCCTTCTGCTGATCTTTTGGATAAATCGATGGGGAAGCGCTATCCGCTTTATACTGCCCCTGTCCATTGGCTCCGGTAAATTCCATAGCCCCGGTGACCTTGGAAGCCGCTCTCGCCGTCAGTCCTTCCGAAATCTGGAGAATGCCGGTGAGATTGCCCTCTGTCTGGTAATTGGTATAGTACAGCTTATTCGCCATCGCCTGGAAAAGGGAGCTTATGGTTTCCTTCTCGCGAAGTCCATCATCGGTGATGCCATCCCGATCCGTGATCAAAGTGATCCGAGAGCCGGCCTCTGCGCTGGTGACAGTCACATCGCCGCCATACACCTTCGTCAGGTCATTGGCATCATGCTTATACAGGATAGAAGCATTTCCGCTGAACTTATCGAGCTGGATATTTCCAGAATCCCCGGTCATGTCGATCACGCCGCCGACGCTTCTCGTAATGCCGCTGACGAGCTGTCCCACATGGGAATCTCCGGTATTTTTCCAGGTCGCTCCATTCGTAAGCATCAGGCTGTTCGAGCCGCCGGTCCAATCCATAGCGCCTGTCCAGATGGAATCTTCCCCATCCAGATTCATATCCAGCTGTCCATCGCTCTGAGACACATCGCCCGTCCATACGGCAGGCGCGTCTCCCGTATTTCCGATGGACAGGATGCCATTCGCACCGACTCTGCCCAGAGTATCCGCATGGATAGTCCCTGCATTGACGCGGACCGTACCACCCGTCACGTCGAAACCGGTCTTTGCATCAATATGAGTCAATGTTTTCAAATCGATAATGGAAGAAGTTTCCGATTTTCCAGCCGTCTGTACACCGATGGCATCCCCCTTGGCATTGGATGCCTCTATATGAAGGGTACCATTCTGGGCAGACACATTCCAGCCAACCCCTTTGATCCCTGCTACAGCTTCATTGAGACCCTCTTCTCCACCGTCGATATGTACATCCAGCTGATGATCTGTCAAGTCCATCTTGATGGCTGCATATCCCCAAGTGTCATTGGAAGCATCGATAGCACTGGTGTAAGGCATTTCCCCGCTCTGCGAAATCTGAAGCCTGGAATCCTTACGGAAAATGAAGTACTTGCCATCCTGCTGGACACCTGCATTGGCATAGGCCGTATTATTTTCATCCTTTCCAGAGCTTTTTGGGGCATACAAAGGCGTAACAAATAACGTACCATCCTGACCAGGCGTCTCGATCTCTCCAGAGAAATGGCCCTGATGAGTTGTTTCATCATAGGTAAATTTCCCTGTTTTCAGCACAGAAGCAGAAGTCAGGCCTTCTGCGATTTCCGCATAGCTATCCAGGTTTTCTGGCGTTCCTTTGTAGTAGATTTTCTGGGCCAGGGCATTTAGTACACAAGAGACCTGCGTTTCATCTGCCATGTTGATCCCATCACTGTCCGTCCGTACATAAAGGGTGGTCTGCGAATCGACTTTCTCTGCTTCTTTGATGGTTACATTTCCGCCAAGGATTTGCGTTGGATTTGAAGCATCATGATCGTAGAGGATTCGGATCCCCCGCTTCAGCATACCAATCGTCAGATCGGTATCCGCTTTCATGTAGATAGCACTTTCACCGATACCAGGATTCCATCCTTCGACCTCGTGGATATAGCTATCCTCTGCTTTATCGTTCTGCTCCCACTGATACGTCCACAAGGTAGGTGTGAACCCATAGTTATCATTCCAAAGCTGAAGTGTAATTTTGCCAGATTTCGCTGCGTCGTTAATAATACCCCCTGCATAGGTAGCCCCATTATTTAATGTCATCTGATAGGTACCACCGGTAGCTCCCGAAAGATCTAGATCACCGACTAACTCTTTACCACTGATAGAAACTGCACTATTGTTCTGGCTCTTAGTCACTTTGAGCAGCGTACCGCCATCTGCATGGATCACATTATCTGAGCTAAGAAGACTTAATCTTTCTCCTCCATCCAGCCAAAGAGCGATTTCTTCCGGCGTTTCTATATCCAGAGTGCCATCTACACTTAAACTGGTATCTCCTGCCTTTGTATCTCCCACATCACGATCTTCTACGACTTTGATCCCGACAAAACCTTTCGCGCCATCCTTACTTGCTACATGCATTCTGCCATCTTCTGCAAGCCCGATGCTCGCACTACTATTTTTCACCAGGATCCCACTGCCATTTGCACCAGCGGTTATATTCAGATCTGGCATTTCTGTAAATCTCAGTTGTGTACGTTTCGAAGTATCCTTCTCTTCATTCCCGATATAAATACCTGCGGTTTCAGCATCCAGATGCAGCGTATGTCCCTGTCCTACAATCTGCACAACATCTCTATTACTGTTGACTTTCCAATCCATGGCTTTATCGGCTGTGATGGTGGTATCTTTCCCGAGGGTATACAGGAACTGGCTCTGGCGAACCCCCTGATCCGTATAAATCTTGTCGTAGGCCTCATCACCCGTCATGGAGCGGGCAAACGTATCCACCATTTGTGGTGTATAGCTGCCTATCCCCGTATCCGGATCAAAGCGAATAAACCCTTCCGTCAGCATAGCACTCTTGGCGGTCAAGCCATCTGCTATCCCTACTTTCCCGACTAATTTAGCTTCTTCCGGATGGGTATAGGTGATCTTCTTGGCTAACGCCTTTAATACATTTCCCACCATGGTATCGTCAGACATATTGATGCCATCACTATCGGTTACAGCCAAAACTTTAGCGGTACCACCCACATATCGGGTACTTACCGTATCAATAGTGATATTTCCACCTTTGATAGAAGTCGGAGAATCTGCCTCATGGGCAAATACAAGTCTGAGCGTGCCATCTACTTGACTAATCTCCTTAAAATGGATGCCCTTTTTACTATTTTGCAAAACGGTAATCTGATCATCAGAAGATCCGTTATACCTTGCACCTTCTAACTCTACCTTCACTTCACTCCCGGCATCACCATCCTTATCTACATGATTCCAAACTGCATCCGGTTCCATAGCGAGATGCAATACCCCGCTACCATCATCAGTACTATCCACAGCCGTACCCGTCCAAATGGAATTTTCTTTAGTCAGATTTAAAGTGCCATAGCCTTTCCCTAGTTTGATATGTCCTTTTATATTTACTGTACCGTTAGTTATTCGAAGACTAGCAGATTGACTACCAATGGTATAACCTCCATCACTAGCATCGATAGCAAAACCATCTCCTGCATCAATAGAAATATCTGCTGGCTTGTTAAAGTTGTACGATGCGATAGAAATTCTCCCACCATTACCTGCTACCAGTGCTGTACTTCCATTTGTTTGAATCGTAGCGCCATGATTGACATTAATATTTCCTCCTAACGCAGCTAACGCAGTCCCTGCGCCAGCATCTATATTCGCCCGACCTGCTATTATAATAGATCCCCCATTTTGAGTTTGCACCCCAACAAAAGTAGAATCATCGGTATTTTTATTATCTATGGTAGTAGTACCCAATTTATTCATGATATAAATATTAGATTTATTTGTTGCTAGTATACCAGTCTTTGCATGATGCAAGGTAATATTAGAGTTATCCCCATTAAAATCAAACTCCGCCCCTTGACCATCTGTCACTATACCTGTCGACGCATCAATTTCAACGTCTCCCGGATTATTCAAATCAAACTCCGTGCCTCCACCAGTTACTTCAATTCCCTTACCCTGAATACCTGCTGCCTTCAAATTAAAATTGACTTGCTTGGCATCAATCTTTACGAAATCCCCCCCTTTTGCCTGCATAGCAGCTTCATCATTGACGGTGATACTTGTGTCTTCTGTAAATGTCGCTTTATTCTCTTCCCGCAGTACATTAGCCTTTACATAATCAACATCTTTGGTCATATCCCAAGTCAAAGCTGTGGTAAAATCGGTCTGTTTCTGATTAAAGCCTTCCACATAGCCACTGCCGCCTTTGGTAAAGTGAATCTCTTCTTCCCTTGAAACACTCTGGCTGGTCAACCCTTCAGCAATTTGTACTATTCCTTTCAGATTGTTTTCCCCCTCCGCATAAGCCGCATAGTACAATTTATTGGCCAATGTATTCAGCATATTCCTCATGAAGCTTTCTTTGGCTAAATTAGTTTTACTAATCCCATTACTATCGGTACGAATCGTAAGGGAGGCTTTCTTTCCATCTGTCATCTCGGCATGGCCGATGTGAATATTTCCTCCCTGGATCTTTTTTCCTTTATTTTGCTGGCTATAATAAATCACGGTATTTCCGGTGTAATTGGCAATCGTCAGATCAGAATTTACATTAGAGTTTGCTGGCTTTGACATATCGATATACCCAGCATGCGCCGCATCTTTTCCGCCATACAAATGACGCATCGAAGAAGATCCCGTATTGGTCCATTGTGCACCATTCTGCAGGAAAAGACGAACACCAGTTGTATCTTCATCACGAGTACCAGCCGCTTCTTTGATTGTCCCGTACAAAGTAGAATCTGCCGTCGTCAATGCCGCATTTACTGTAGCATTGGTGTCTGCACCTACCCAGGCTCCCATAGAAGCCAAGGCAACATAACTATTTTTATCCCAAGAAGTGGCTCCTTTAGCCGTGATATTGACCTTATGATTTCCTGGCGTCAGTCCCTTTTCTACAGACCCCGATACATTGACGTTCATCACGCCCCCGCTTCGAGCGGTGACACTATTATAGGCCTGCGTCACAATAGAACCGCCACCAATAGAAATCCGTCCACTGGCTGCATTGGTCGCCCAACCACCATTGGTGTAAATATCGACCAACCCGTCAATATCAATCGTTCCGGCAAATGTTTTCAGCGCAGTCACATTCATTTCATATCCTTTAAGTGGGGTAGTGACGCGCATCACTACAGCATGGGCTGGATCGTCATCATTATGAATGACCACATGGCTGTCTTCCTTCATGGCACCAATATCGGCATAGTAATAATAGTCAGAGTCCGTATCCAGACGGATCTGTCCCGGATTGTTAATGGTTAAGGTCGCATTTCCCGGTACATACAAAGCTGCCGCACGATTGGTAAAACCGCCGCCATTATAAATCGTGCCATGCATGATGACATCCAGATCATGACCTGTCATATCAATGGTGGTATCTTTGCCAATCATCACAGAGGCAAAATCTCTCAGGTAATTATCATCCTTCGTGATGTTGAAGCCCGGGTGAATCACCGCATCTTCCTGGAAGCGATATGTCCCATCGGCCTGTTTGATACCTCGTTTCTCATATTCATCATCGACACCTAAGACACCGGAATACGGGGTCTTGACTTCTCCAGCCAGCTGTGCCTTGCCCGTAGTTTCATCAAACCCCAGAGCAGACAATTTCTTGGAAGCGGAAGCAAAGGTCAAGCCTTCATAAATTTCTGCGGTGCCTTCCAGATTGTTTTCACCCCTGGTATATGCGGTATATGTCAATTTATCTGCCAGCGCCCCCAGCACCTGTTTCACCTGGGCGTCATTGGACAGATTTAACCCATCACTATCAGTGACCAGTGTAATCTTTGCCTTGTCGCCAGAATTCTGTAAGCCGGCACTGGATACCGTCACAGACCCGCCGATCAACTGATCCGGAGCTTCCTTCTCATGCTTCCAAAGATAGACATTGGATGTTTTATAGCCGCTCAGCGTCACATCCTCGTCTCCCATCAGGACCGCATAGGAACGGCCTGTAGTAGCCGCCTCATCCTGTGCCAGCACCTGCTGCCCGGCAGGAAATAATGCGCCCCCTCCCAAAAACAGGGTCGCCAATACCATCCGTTTTACCCACTTTCTTTGCATTTTCCTTTCTCCTTTCTGGCGAGACACGCTTTACGATGCTACATTCTTCATCCAGGATCGGTGTGATCCTGACATCCAATGACCTCTATATTCCGTATCTCAAGAAAATAAAAAACTGCCAAGTACGAATTGGACCATTCTTTTGACACACTAAAAAGCGGCCAAAGATATCCAACCCATACCTCGCAGGTCTTTGACATAAAAGTAAGATCTACAGCTTACTTTCATAGGATATAAGAAATTTCATGGCACTCCGACTGAGTTCCTCAAAGACGCAGCTCTTTGTGAGAGACGTAACACTGCTTCTTTTCCCCATACGGTTGCAGGACAGCTCTGGATTCTCACCAGTATTCCCCATTCATTTCCTTTTATGATTTACATGCATGGTACTCTGTATGATAGTCATACAGTCAAGAAATATTTTTGGAATTTTATAAATTCATTAAAAAGCACCCTACCGATGCCAAAATGACATCGGTAGGGTGCTTTTTAAGAAAAAAGAGAGAGGAGAAAAAGGAGTGATGTGTAGAGGGGAAAGCTCTACATAGGGGACGAGGCAGGAAACACTTGGGAGGGGAAAATCACAAGTGCTCTCCCTGCATCGTCCCGAGAAATGAGTTCAAACGGTTTTGAGGGTTAGCGGGTTCTGTAGGTTCTATGGGTTCTATGGGTTCAGCGGGGAAGGTGCGGCGCATAAAAGTCAGAAGCGCCGCGGAGTTTTAGAATATATGATATTCACAAAGAATGAGAAACCTGTGAACCTTTTGAACCTTCAGAACCCGCTTAACCTATGAGGATTCGCATAAAGGGTAGATGTTCTTTCTGCTTTCAAACTTAAGGATTCTGCAGGGCTAACCTCCGGCGCTTCGCGCCACCTCCTTCCAGAGGAAGGAGGGAAAACAGCTTGACCGCGTCACCGTCATGGAACCCATTG
>CAKQTC010000022.1 GCA_934274515.1 uncultured Clostridia bacterium | reverse complement strand
CTGTTGTAGTTGTACCATTACCGCAATTACCAGTATTATTAGCACCCCAAGTCCAAATTTTTCCTTCTGAATCTATAGCTACCATAGCTCCCATACTTTTAATTTCTTTTATATTTCTTCCTGTAAGTGCAGTTATTTTTGTTGGTGATACTATACTTCTATCTGTTTTTCCTGTTCCTGTTTCTCCTAAAACATTATATCCCCAACTTAAATAATTATTGTTTGAATCTTTAACAATCATTGTAGAATCATTGTTAAATAATATTTCTATATTTTTTCCTTTAAGTCCAATTATTTTACATGGTGTAGAGTACATAGTAGTTGCTCCTATTCCTGCAAAACCATTCGAATTTCGTCCCCACCCCCAATAATTTCCATTTTTATCTTTTATAAGTATCGCATTACAAGAATATTGTAATACTTTTTCTACATTTGATACATTAACTTTAGTAGGTTCAGTTGGTGTTGTTCTTGAGCCTATACCTAATTGTCCATAATTATTTGAACCCCAACTCCAAAGGTTTCCATTTTCGTCTAGTGCACTATAACTTTGATAACTTGTATCACCATATAAAGATACAAATGTTACTGAATTTAATTGTGAGAATTTTGTATTTAAACATTCTAGTTTATTAGTACTGTTAAAGCTTGTTGACCATACTTTTCCGTCTTTATCTAATACACCATATATAGTTTCTGTTCCATTAGCAGCTGTAACTTTTAGTATTTCTTTAACATTTTCTTCTCCAATTTCACTTAATGGATCTGATGGTGTAGTTGGATTTGTTGGATTTGTTGGATTTGGTGTTTCTGTATATTTTACTAAACCTCCAAATACTTGTGAATTCATTGTATATTTTTCATTGTCTTTTGTTGTTATTACTCCATTACTATCTATTGAAGTAAATACTTTGTCTTTATATTGACTTTCATATTTTGTAGTGCCATATAATTTGGTTGGGAATGGGTAATTAATATTAATACCTGGTCCTGTGCTTGAGTAACCTGAGTAACCGAAACCATATAAATCTCCATTAATATCTGTAATTATAGAACATTTTGCATACTCACCACTTGTAGCAAAATCTTTAACTTTTATACCATATATGTCACTAAAGCATACTGGCATATAAGCATCATAGCCTAAGCCATTCCTATTGCTATATCCCCAAATCCATAGTTTGTTATCACTGTCTATTACTACTACACCATTATCACACAAATCATATACCTTTGTTATTGTTTTTCCATATAATGGATTGTTTTCCATAGTACTTAAACATATCGTTTTATTTGTACTATCCTTTTCTCCATCTCCTAAATAATAGTAGTTGCCAAAAGTCCATACTCTTCCATTTTCATCTAATACTACACTTATATAACTGCTATAACCATTACAAGAGCAATCTACTATTTTAATATCTTTTAAAGGTGAGCCTTCCGTATTTGTTAGACATATTGGTGTATCTGTTGTATTTACAACTCCATCGTTTATTTTTCCTAATACCCATAATTTGTTTTCAGAGTCTATCGCTATGATCTTATTTCCATTGTTTAAGTCACTACTAGCTTTTATGAATTTAATGTTTTGTAATTCTGTATATTTAGTATTTAAGCATTCAAAATTTTCACCATTAGCTTTATATAAATTTCCTTCAGAATCTATAGCCATTATACTACTGTTACCACATTTGTATATTTTTTTTATGTTTTTACCATATAGCATATTATCATTTATTTCACTTATACATACCGGTTTAGAGTGTAACCACTGTGCATCAAATCCACTACATTCCTCTCCCCAAGTCCATAATTTTCCTTTTTCATCTAATGCTATTATTGCTCCATAGTTTGTACACACTATATCTATTATTCTATTTTTACATATTTCATTAAATCTATAATTATCACTTATACATACCGGCTGTATAGAAATAGTAGTAACGTCAGTACCATATCCTCCATATATACAATGACTTTCTCCCCATGCCCATATTTTACCTTTTTCATCTAAAACTGCTGCATGATTACCACCTATAGATATCTTTTCAAATTTATTTCTTAATGTAAAATATGAATTTACCGGCATTGTTATTTTAGTTGGAACTACAGGATCACTGCCAAAATTTACCCCAAGTGGAACTTTTCCACTTTCTCCCCAGAACCAAATATTGCCTTTATCATCTATTGCTGAGCTTGCGCCATATCCGCCCATAGATATAAATTTCAATTTAACATCTTTTAAATCATTATTTCCATATTCTGATATACATACTGGTAAATTTCTTGCACCTGAACCAGTTTCTTCACCAGTTCCTAAAATACACCCATAATTTTCACCCCAAGTCCATAATCTTCCTTGTGAGTCTATAACACCTGCTGTACGTTCTTCTACTGACGCATCAATAATTTCTAGTCCGTATAATGGATTATTCTCCATAGTATTTAAACATACTGGATTCCATATTTTTATATTGGTATTTTCTTCTCCTATTCCCAAAATTCCGTTACTATTTATACCACAAACCCAGATTCTATTATTTGCATCCATAAAAATTGAGTTTTCTTCTCCTGCTACTACCTTTTTGATTTTTACTCCCTTTAAATTGTTTTCTGTACTTATACATGTTAAATTTTCAAGTGATTCGCCATATGATGATTCATCTTTTCTTGTATCAATTCCACATTGTCCACTGGTATTATATCCTTTTGCCCATACATTTCCATTCTCATCTGCAATTAATATCCTTTCATTATGATAAGCAGTACATACATCTAAATCAACTGCTTTTATATTTTCTATACCTGTTCCAATACTTACACATTCTATAGTATCACCTTGTATTTTCCATACTTTTCCATTTTCATCAATTGTCCAAATTCCGCTATACGATGGCACTACAATCTTTTGTATTTTTAATCCATTGAATGGATGATTCTCTATATCATTCAAGCAAATAAATGTATATTGTTTATTTACACTTGCTGATGTGTAACCATTACTAATAGTCCACACTTTTCCATTATTATCCAATAATACTACATCACTTTCTGTAATATGTGCATCAACAAATTTAACTCCAATCAAATTATCAAACATACTCGTTTTATCTGTTTTATCTGTTAATTTTGTCATTTCATGTGAATAATTATTGCTAAAACTACATATTCCTAATATTCCAGAACTATTATTATTTGCTGCCCAAACTTCTCCATTACTATCTATTGCTATTGTACCTGCAGCAGTATTTCTACCATTACTTCCATCACTTCTAACACAAACCCATCCTTTTCTCTCCTTAACCGGCACAACAACATTCTGCTCGTTTCCTTCAGCAACAGTTACAATCTCAGGCACTTCATTTACAACTCCATACTTTTCAGATACATCAACCAAAGCTACTGAATACTCAACACCTGCTGGGATTCCTTCTACTTTCATGCTTCCTGCTTTTACATTAATCGTGTCTGTTGCATTTGCAAGTTTGCTTGCTCTATATGTTCCGTTTAAGTTTTTCTCAAATGTTAATATTTCTTGTGTTGCATTGTTCATAATCATATATTTTGAACGTGGTGTATATTTTTGTGTATTATCTTCAGCTGTATACATTGCACTTAATGTTAATGAACCTCTTGGGATGTTCTTTTGTATTTCTACTCTTACTGTTCTTGTTGCTTTTTCATATACTATAACTTGTTTATTTTCTGGTACTAAATATCCATCTGGTACGCTTGTACATACTAAAGTATATGTTCCTGCTGGTAATCCATTTATTATTAATTTTTTGTTTTGTATTACAAATTCACTACCGAATTTTCCTAATGATACTACATTTCCTTGTTCATTTAATAATTTGAATTTTACTCCTGGCATTGCATTGTTTTCTTCATCTACAACATATACTACTGTTTTTGTTACAGTTGTTATTTCTTGTTGTTCAACCTCTACTTTACTTAAGTTATCGCGTGAGTCTTGTCCACCAAAACCAAATTTTGTATTTATTTGGTTTTGTACTCTTATTTCAACTTCATTATTTCCTGTTGTTTCATCTCCTAATGTGAATAAGTATTTTCCTTCTGTTGCTTGTATTTCACTATATACTTCTTCTACTTTTACTGCATAACCTACTGTATTATATTTTGGTTTATATACTTCTTCTACTGAATATGTTCCTGGATTTAATCCTTTTATTTTTCCTTGTCCATTTGCATCAACAAATACAAAGTAATCTTCTTGTGTATCTACATTTGTTAATTTTACTTCAAAACTATCATTTTCTGATAATTTTGCTTTTGCAAAATCTTCTGTTGTTGCAACATTTCCATTTGAATTTAGAACTTCTTTTTTTACTGTAACTGTTGTGTTTTCTAATTCTTCTATTTTTTCTATTTCAAATGCTGCATATCCTGTTCCATTACTTGGTACTTCTACTATTTGTGGGAAGTCTTTTATATATCCTGCTGGTATTGTTACTTGTTCTACTAAGTAATTTCCTGCATTTATTGCTCTTAATACTTCTCTACCTGTTGCATCTGCTGCTATTGTTTGTTCTGTTCCTGCTATTTCTTTATATTCTGTTCCTTCTAATTCAACTTCTACAACTCTGTATACTATTGGATATAAAGGTCCTCCTTCTGGAATTGTTGTTGTTGATATGTCTAAGGTTCCTTTTGCTCTTTTGTTTTCTATATTAACAATTACTGGGTTTTCTATTGTATTTGTTTTCTTAATATCTACACTTACTTCTTCTGCATCTTCATAATAATCTGGTGTGTTTACCTCTGTTAATACATATTCTCCACCTGCTAATATTGCATTTGATGTACCAACTGCGTATTTTGTACCATTTATTTCTTCTGTTTTTGTTAATTCTATTTGTTCTTCAACCCATGCTCCTGTTGGATCATATCCTGTTACATTGAATTTAATTCCTACAGCTTTTTCTGCATCTTTTCCTTCTAGTGTTTTTAATATTTTTACATATCCTGTAGTACTTTCATTGTAAATATATGATGTTGTTGTTTTATTATATGATACCCTGTATGTTTGTGGTGTTGTTGTTTTTTCTTCACTTTGTTCTGTACTATATTTTGCGTTGTAATAATCTGATTCAATTTCTTCTACTTTATATTCACCTAATAATAATCCTGGTATTGTTAATACACCGTTTTCAGGAAATTTATATGTATCACTATAACTTGTTCCATATTCTGTTTGGTCACATGTTATTTTTACAGAGAATTGTGTTAAATCTACACCTGTTTTTGCTGTTTTAACTATTTGTAATGTTCCTGTTTTCCATTGGTTTGTTAAGTTATATGTTACTGTATCTCCATTTGTATCTAAGCTTGCTGTTCTTGATACTTCAACATATCTTTCTGTTTGGTTATCACCTTCACCTATTGTTGGCATATCAATTTCTTTTACTGTGTATATACCTAATGGCATATTTGTTAATGTAATTGTTGCTGTTCTTCCGTTTTCACCAATTTCTACATTTATGTTTTCATTACTTGAATAATCATTTCCTATTGTTATTTGTGTTGTTGTATCTGTGTTTACTAATTCGCCTTGTTTATTTGTGTAATTTACATATCCATTACCTTTTATTTCGAATTTTAAACCTGTTACACTATCTCCTGTTGGAACTGCTTTTGTTATTTTTAAAGTTCCTCTTCCTATTTTGTTTTCATAGTTTACATTTATACTATTTGTTTCTGCATTTACTGTTGTGTTGTTTATTACAACTTGTTGTTCACTACCATACCAACCATATTGTCCATATACTTCTTCTATTTTGTATGTTCCATATGGAATTCCTGATGCTGTTGCTATACCTGTTTCTGGATTTGTTGATATTGTTGTTGTGTAATCAAAGTTGTCATTATCTATTCTTGTTAATTTAAATGTTACAGAACCTTGTTGGTCATTTGTATCTTCCCATGATTTTTGTATTGTTAGTGTTCCTAATAATTTTAGTTTTTGAACTGCATCAAATTGTGTTATTTGTCTGTTTTCTACAGTTATTGTGTTATATCCTATTTTATCGTAATTATCAAATGTACTTATTTCTTTAACTGTGTATGTTCCATCTGGAACTTGTGTTAATGTTATTTTACCTGTGCTATCTGTTTCTGCTATTCCTTCTGCTGTTGTTTGTGGTGTTACTAATGGTGTTCCATCTTCTTTGAAGAATTGGAATTTTATTCCTTCTAAACTGATTCCTTCTGGTGCAGTACCTGGTTCATTACCTTGGAATATTTTTGTTAATGCTATACTTCCTAATTCATTTCCTTGCATTACATATGCTGCAAT
The DNA here is from genome assembly GCA_934274515.1 of uncultured Clostridia bacterium. Taxonomy (GTDB): domain Bacteria; phylum Bacillota; class Clostridia; order Christensenellales; family DTU072; genus CAG-1782. The sequence continues at coordinate 5,493 of CAKQTC010000022.1, read as the reverse complement.
TGGCTCTAGTTGTGTTGGTTCTGTATCACCTAATTTTTTGTAACTTACTGCTGTTATTTCTCCAACCATACCGTTTGCGTCTGGCATTGTCATTTCGTATTCTAGAATGATACTGCTTCTAGCTGGTAATTTGTAGTTGTCATTTAGTTTTAGTTGTAATGTTTTTGCTTCTGTTAGGTCTGTTACACCTGGCTCGTATGTTGTGTATGCTGAATCCATGTCTGCATTGGCGTCTGTGCTGTAGGCTAGGGTGTAGTTTGATGATGGAAGTTCGGTTTTTCTTCCTTTTGTATTCTTTATGTATACTTTTATATTTTGTAAATTTGTTAAACTTATTTCTGGTATTGTATTGTCTTTTGTTAATCCTCCTACTTGTGTGTGTACATTCCAGAATTCATCTGGTAATTTGTAGTTGTCTTCTAGTAGATTATATGTTGAACCTAGTATCGATTTGTTACCTGAAATTGGTAGTCTTGCTATCATGTTGATGTTTGTTACTATTGTGCTTGTGTTGTTTTCGATTTTTGAAAAATATTTTATTGTACTATTTGAACTATATATTTTAGGATTTGTTTTACTTGAATCACTTGCTAATGTTCCATCAGTACTTTCCCCCGAAGGAACAAATCCTGTTACTTCTCCGTTTACTTCTCCGTACATTCCTGTACTAACCTCAACATTATTAGAAGAAATAACATCAAAACTATCACTTCCTAAAAATACTGTACTAGGAACATTTGTATCTTTATTAAAATCAAAACTATTATTAACTGGATTTACATAGTTTTCATTATCAGTAATCATATATGCTTTTATACATTGGTATCCTGATGCATTTGATTTTATTAACCTTCTATTATGTTTAACTGTTATTGTTACTTCTCCATCAGATGCACTATCATATTCGCCAACACAATTTATTACTAAATAATTTATTCCTTCACTATTTGTAGTAACATACCATCCTGAGTCATATGTTTTTCCATCCATATTTTCTGTTTGCTCATATGTATTTGGAATATACACTTTTCCATTTGAACTAGATATAGTTACATCTTTAATATCATATTCAAAATCACTTGGTAATTCTACATATATTTTTGGATTTTTATTTTCTACAGTTTTATTAGCATATTTAATTACTTTACCATTTTTGTACATTTTTAATGTAAATGTTTTTCCATAATATTTTCTTCCTAATTCACTAATTTTTGCACCATAATCATCAGGTAATATTACTTCTAAATAAGATAATGCCTCATTTTCTTCTCCTGTTATAGTACAGTAATCATAAGCTGGAATTGCATCACCATATCCATATGTTGCCACAAAAGTTTTAATTATTCCATCTAAACTGTCAATAACTTTTTGTGAACTATATCCATGTTTTTGTGGGTCTGTATTAGAATATATTCTTCTTATAGGAAATACTTTATCACTATCTGCATGTGAAGTTCCTATTTCAGAAATATGACATACAGTTTTCTCTCCAATATCATCAAAACTAAAACTTTCATCTGCGTATCCATATTGCAATGAATATCCACCTTTTCCTATTGAATATAAAATTGTATCATTACCATTAATATTTTTTAATATTGTTGTATTATCTAAAGCTTCTAATTCACTATTAAGTATATGTTTATCTGTATTTGTACCATCAGGATTTTTTGGAAGAATTGCTTCTTTACTAGCATATGTTTCATTTATTTGTGCTATTTCTTCATCTGTTAATGTTATTACTTCTCCTGTAGATACAACAAATATTGAATTATGTCTATGTTCTTCTAAATATTTTATATCATCTTCATTTTTCTTATATACTTTTTCAATTATATTTGAAATATTATCAATACGTTCTAATCTTACTGTTTCTGCCCCTTGTAGAAATGCATCTTCAATAACACAAAAACGTGTTATTCTATCTATATTATCTGCACCTATTTTTGTTGCCAAATCATCAACAGATAATACATAATCTATTGCTACATTAAATTTCTCACTTGTTTTACTATCATCTAATTTTCCAAAATTTAAATAATAATTATTAGCAGCTATTTTTTGTTCACTTATATCACCAGTATTTGTAACATTTTCTTGTATTACTGTTTCATTATTTAGAACTAATTTACAAGAAGCGCTTGATATATTATTAATATTTTTTACATAACATATATCATCTATAAAAGCTCTTTTACTTCCTCCAGTTGCATCTGTATATTCTACATATATAGCTTTTTTACCATCTGCAGTAGATTCACTTAATATTTTAGCTATAATATCTTGTCTATCTTCAGATAATCTACGATCTATTACATCTATAGCAAATTTAGAGTTTAATTCAATTTCTCCATTTTCTACTTCTCTTTTGAAATCTGTTCTAGTTTTATCTTGTAAAGTATGTTGAACATCTACAGAAAATAAGTATTCGAATTTTCCTACTTCAGCATGAATTGCTCTATTAGGTCCTGTATAATTGTATGTTTCCATATCATTAGCAGATTTTCCATTTTTACTATTTATAACAGTATAGCCTTGTGCTTTTCCAGATATATTATAAGTAAATTCTAGAATTCCACCAAACCATTTATCTATAATATTTTCTTTAACTTTATATTTTACAGGAATTTTAAAAGTTTGCTTTATATTATATACTTCATTTTCTTTATATTCATTATTTAAAGTACCATATTGTAATTTAACTTTTATTTTATGTTCTTTATATGTTCTATTACCAAAAGTTTCATCTTCTTTTGTAATTGTTACATTAAATCCAAAATCTTCTAATTCTTTTGTGTCTATAGTAAAGTTTTCTGGATAATCCATAAGATCATTAATATTTTTTTCTATATTAATAGTATATTCTAAATAACTAGCGTTTTTAGCATTAACAGTTAAATATATATCTCCACCAAATTCTGTTGTTGCCCATTCTGTTTGCCAAAAATTATCTATATTTTCTTTATTATAGTAAGTTGCATCATTATAAGTTGTATTGACATTAAAAGGGTCTCCTTCAACAGGTGTTACATGTGCATTTAATTCAATTGTTTCATTTATTACTTTATTTTCTTTTGTAACAGGGTCTTGATATTCACCTACTAATGTAAGTTTTATTACTTTATCATATTCAGATAAATCTTTAGTTTTAGCAAATACTACTGTTAAATCACTATGTATATCTAAACCTGAGTTCATTGTTGAATCAAATACCAATATTCTTCCATTAGAATTATCGGCATAATCTGTATTATTAAATTTAATGGTAGAACTTGGCAAAGATGAACTCGATTCTTCTGTTGCAAATATTTTCAAGTTTTGAAAACCTGTGCTTACACCAGATAATTTCAAGTTAAATTGTATAGTTCCTGCTTTCTCACTTTCCAAATTATTTTGTTTTGTTCCATTTGCCCAGTTAGCTGTAAATTGTACATAGTTGTCGTTTGAATTCTCTTCTGTGTTATCAGCTAATACTATTGGCATAAAAAACGGCATAATCATAGTTGCTATTATTACTGTAACCATGATAATTTTAATTTTACTTTTTTCTAAAAACGCTTTCATACTTTTTTCTCCTTTTTCATTTTTATTGATAAATAGATTTTAGTATCTTTCGTTTTTTATTTCAATACACCATTTTTTTACATTTATTAATATTATCTACGGATTTTCGCGTTTTCGCTTATTTGACAGTTATATATCTTTTTTGTAACAATTTGTAATATTAGCGTAAGTTTTGGGAGTTTTTCTTAGGGATTTGCAGGATTTGGTTTTGTGTGGTTTTTAGTAAATTTTGTAAAATAGCGCCAAAAAAGCTGACATAAAGTCAGCTTTTTTGGCGTTACTTCATTCGCTAGTCGGATACAGAAGGCGCAAGTCTTCGACAAGTTCGCCTTCTTCGTTTACTTTCATTGGAATAATTACGAAACCATAATGTTGATCCCAATAACGCTCTTTGGAGCAAGCACGGCAATCTACAGTTCCATCTGAATCAGGTTTCCAAACCATTAAATCATAACCTGTTGTCTTCCAATCATAGTTCGGACGAATCTTTTCTATATCCTCTACAGGGCATACTTGATAACAAAGATAACCAACTAAATCATTACCAACGGAATAACTATCACTTGGAATAACAAGAGAATATGGAATCAACTCATCAGTCCAAATTATTTTGTAATAATCCAAGCCAAAAAGTTCTGCCGATTCAATTAATCCCTCATATTCCTCATCGCTAGGACTAAAGCCTTCAGGATTAATAATGTCATCTTGAGTAGGCGGTGTGAAGTCTATGGAAATGCTAGTTGTAGTTACTGATGTTTCTACAGCTGTTGTAGTTGTCGTCTGAACTGTAGTCGTGGTTGCACCTTCTTCAACATTTCCACTTTGCGCAATCAAACTTTGCTTAATCAAAACTACATCAATTGCATTTAGTATTCCATTATTGTCTACATCATAATAAATTACTTCATCAACATCCAATTCACCATCACAAATTAGATATTTTTGCAGTTTTACCAATGTAGAAACAGAGAAACTATTTTTACTATCATTAGCACTTCCGTTAATGTAGCTTGAAATAAGAATACAAGTTATGCAAATAACCATAACAATTATTGCAATAACCCGTACAGTTAAGCATGTCATTCTCTTTACACCATTATACATAAAAATTCCTCCTAAAATTTATTGTGCGAATGTAAATATAATATTAGTCCAAGAAAGCTGACATAAAGTCAGCTTTCTTGGCGTTACTTCATTCGCTAGTCGGATACAGAAGGCGCAAGTCTTCGACAAGTTCACCTTCTTCGTTTACTTTCATCGGAATAATGACAAAGCCATACTGTTGATCCCAATAATTATTAACTCTGCATGTATTGAAACTTATACTTCCATCAACTTTAGGCCTCCAAACTGCTAAATTGTGACCAGTTGCTTTCCAATTATACTCTGGTAAAATTTTTTCTGCATCTTGAATAGGGCATACTTGATAGCACAGATATCCCTCTAAGTTATTAAGACCCGAATAACTGTCACTAGGAATAACCAGGGCATATTGGATTAACTCATCAGTCCAAATTATTTTGTAATAATCCAGTCCAAAAAGTTCTGCCGATTCAATTAAACCCTCATATTCCTCGTCGCTAGGAGCAAACCCAAATTCTTCACCAATGTCATCCTGAGTAGGCGGTGTGAAGTCTATTGAAATGCTAGTTGTAGTTACTGAGGTTTCTACAGCTGTTGTAGTTGTCGTCTGAACTGTAGTCGTGGTTGTAGCCTTTGTCGTTGTGGTTGTTGTCTGAACTGTACTTGCAGTTGTAGACTTTGCCATTGTGGTTGTTGTCTGAACTGTAGTTGCAGTTGTAGGCTTTGCCATTGTGGTTGTTGTCTGAACTGTAGTTGTAGTTGTAGGCTTCGCCGTTGTGGTTGTTGTCTGAACTGTAGTTGCAGTTGTAGGCTTCGCCGTTGTGGTTGTTGTCTGAACTGTAGTTG
>CAKQTC010000021.1 GCA_934274515.1 uncultured Clostridia bacterium | reverse complement strand
CTTCATTCTACCAGAGCCTGCAAGCTATGTCTTCTTTTATGCGATTTTCAATTTGCGCAAGTTATTGTACCTTATCGCCTCGTGGCCTCCGGCTGGCAGGACCGGCGGCTGCTCCAACGAGCGAGGCTCCATACAAAAACGCAAAAAGAGACGCGGCAGACCGGATGTCTGCTTCGTCTCTTCATTTCTTCGGCAGGGCGCGAAGAAACGCCCTGTCACTTTATTCATTCTTCGCCTGTTAATTTGAGTGTTCTTCTAAATATTCTACGTTCTTTTCGGAACGATAGGGCGCACTACACCCTATGTTTTCGCCGTTCCTCCCTAACTTACTCCGCCCTAACTTACTTCGCCCAAAGGAAGCGTCGCGGCAAGCAGATATTTCCTGCCCAGTGCACCGCGAGACTCCTAATACAAGGCTATTGTAGCAGAGCCATCGAGCGCTGTATAGTTGGAGTTTTTCCATAGTCTACAGAATACAAAAAGAGACGAACTGGCATAAAGCCGCCTTTCGTCTCTTCCCAATATGCCGAGCAGCTGCAAATCCTCTCGGCAAAATCCATACAAACACAGAGCAAATCTGTTTCTCAAAAGGGCATAGCAATCCCCTATAAGTGTTACATAACGTACAAACCTAACTACCTACGTGCACAGGCGGATCTCTCCGCACATAGGCCGGACGGCCTACGCCTCCGAGGAGGAAAGCGTGCATAGATTCAATTACAATTTTTGTATACCACAAGATACGGTATATGTCAAGCGATAAATTTTCAAAATGTGGTGTCTCATCAGGCTGCGGCAGATTTTCATAATGCGTATTGTGTACATATTCCGTGCGTATCATCGGTTCATGATTTCGGCAAAGTCGTATTGCTGCCGTATAAATGGTGTATTGACGGAACCCTTGAGTTTTCACCTATATAATAAGGCCTATAAAGTAAACCAACACCGCTACCTGCGAAGTTCAGCCAATGCTGTTTTTTAACAGACTGAAACGCCCAAGCAATGCTCGAGCACTTCGATAAAAAGCAGATAACTATTTGACAGATTTTAGCTCTAAGGTTTTGCCTATTGCGGCCTTTCAAACCATTGAGGTAATAACCTTTTCGTTTGTTACCTATGTCCAGAACCTTCATGCTAGAAATGTCCTTATACCAGTTTGAACCGCCGGTAAGTGAATCTGTATAGAGGGCAGCAGTATTGGCAGAAGCTGTATTACCCTCGTCAATCAGTGTAAACGGCAGGTTCGGATTTTTCCCATGCCGATATTGATGGCAATGTTCTTTACCTCAGTAAGAAAGATTGTGTTCACATCGAGGACTGGCGCAACCGCCCATTGCAGGGCGGGCGCTATCCATACGTCTACATGGAGAGCATCTACCCGCGCCGCAACTGGGGCGGAGAGCACGAAAATGTGGCGATTCTGGTGGCAATCGCCGTGAAATAGGATTGTTTTCGTGAGGTTTTAGGCGCCGCTGAGGGCATGAAGGAGGCCGTGGGCGAGGTGTTCCCGGACGACAAATACCAGCGCTGCACGGTGCATTTCTACCGCAATGTTTTCTCTGTTGTGCCTAAATCCAAGGTCAAAATTGTAGCAAAAGTGCTCAAGACGATTCACACCTATGAGAGCAAAAAGGCGACCTGTGTTTCAGTTCATTGATCGTCGTTTATTGCGCGCCCCTGAACATTATAGTGTCGGGAAGCTGCGAAGCTTCCCGACACTATTGTCCCATGCGTAATTCAGCCACCGTCAGCCTTGACGGTTACGACCCAAGTGCTTGTGTGTGGTATTGCAGCTCCAATCCCTCCCTACAGCGCACGGGTGAGCAAGCTAATTATTGCTTACCCTATCCTCTCTTTAAAAACGCAGTGATGCAGTGTAGAGAACCACGACCCTTGAGAATTTCTGAGATATCCACGGTATCAATATTTACGCCATGCTTGTCCAACATTTCCTGTGTACGGGGATTCCCTTGTGCCATAAGAATGTGATTAGGCTCCAACGCAACAAAGTTGCATGCCAATGTTCTGAATTGCTCCGTGCGGGAGGGAATCTCAAGAATCTCGTAGCCCTTTTTCTTGAGCATATCAATGATGTCATAAGGCACCTGCGCTGCATGAACAAGGACCTTGTCATGACTAATTGCGTTCATAATACCATCAATGTGGATGTTGCTATACGGCTGCTGCATATGATAAACAGTAACGCCCATACGCTCAAGCTCAGTTTTAACCTGCTCATAGCCGCTGCGATTGCAGCGTGACCCCGTTGAAACAACACAGGTATGTCGATCGACCCACATAGCATTTGCTCCCTCAAACATACCATCACCGGCAATTGTTTTGAGGATTGGAACTCCGATTTTAGCAAGAGCTTCGGCAACATAGCGTTCCTCGCCGCGACGAGCTGCCATGCCGGGGCGGGTAATGATTGCCCCCTCCGGCGTCATAAACATCAAATCACGGCAGAAAACAGCATTTGGCCTGTCTTCAAGCTGATGCTCTACATAGTAAACCTTTGCGCCAAAGTCCGTATAGACCTTAGCCACATTATCGTGTTGTCGGCGCATAAGCTCAACGTCGATCGGCTCGTCTGAAAAACGAACTGCTTTTGGATCAAAGCTTTCAACTTCCTTCCCGGGGCGACGCATCAAAACTGCACGCAGCGTTTCAACCTCAGAGCAAACGCCCCATTCACCCCAATACTCTGTAATATCCTCCTCAAAGGATGTTTCCTTTGGGAACCATCGCTCACCGAGCAACGCGTCAATGTCCATTTTCAAGGTGTCCATCATGTTATGTATTCTCCTATGAGTTGTATTGTTATCGCCCGTTCACCAAGTGGCAAGCCACAAAGTGACCCGGTTCCGTCTCCACATATTCCGGTGTCTTTTCAAGGCACTGCGCCATGCAGTGCTCGCAGCGGCCAGCAAATCGGCAGCCTGGTTTTGGGTCGATCGGGCTGGATACCTCACCCCGAATGAGCTGGAAACCCTTTTTGCGACTCTCCAAATCAGGCTCCGGGATAGCGGCCAAGAGGGCCTTTGTATAAGGGTGGAGCGGCTTTTGAAACAATTCGTCAGAGCTTGCAAACTCAATGCAGGTTCCTAGATACATGACCATAATTTGGTCTGAGATATGCTTGACAACGGATAAATCGTGCGTGACGAACATATAGGACAGATTTAGTTCATCCTGAAGGTCCATCAAAAGGTTTAGTATTTGGGCCTGAATTGACATATCAAGTGCAGAAACAGGCTCATCACAAACGATGAAGCGTGGCTGCAGCGACAGCGCACGCGCAATGCCGATACGTTGACGGCGCCCTCCGTCAAGTTCGTGAGGGTAAGCATCAGCGTAACGTCTGGCAAGCCCAACCATATCCATCAGCTCAACCGCCCGGTTCATAATTTCGCGCCGCGTCGGATAAGACTTATGGATGAACATATATTCCGAGATCGTTTCAATCACGGATTTTCGTGGATCAATGCTTGAGTAAGGATCTTGAAAGATGATCTGCATTTCGCGGCGCAACGGCCGCATCTTACGGATATTGAGGCTGGTAATGTCTTTTCCGTCGTAGATAATATGACCGGCGGTCGGCTCAATAAGCTTGAGGATTGTACGGCCCAATGTGGACTTTCCGCAGCCTGACTCGCCAACAACACCAAGCGTTTCACCCTGATAGAGCTTAATGTTGATTGAATCAACAGCATGCAGTGTGCCACCTCCCACCTTAAAATACTTTTTCAGGTCTATTGTTTCTAACAGAGGGGCGTTGCCCTTATCATCCATTCGTATTCCCTCCTACACCTGTTTTTTGCCTATCCGGATCAAATAGATGGCAGTAGAGCTTATGACTCCCCTCGCCGCATATTTTTGGCTTTTCCGTTCGACAAATCTCCATGCACTTTTCACAGCGCGGTGCGAATTCGCATCCCTTTGGTAAATTTGTAGGATCCGGCATAAGACCTAAAATAGGTTTAAGCCGGCGTGCCTTTGTCGTCAGATTTGGAATGGAACCAAAGAGACCCTCTGTATAGGGGTGGTGCGACGGCGCGAGAAAAATATCCTCTACGGTACCAGCCTCTACGATTTTTCCTGCATACATCACGCACACATCATCACAGGTTCGCGCAACAATGCCCAAATCATGTGTAATCATCAGCATTGAGGTTCCGAGCCGACTCCGAAGTTCCGCGATCATGGCCAGAACCTGAGCCTGTATCGTGACATCCAATGCAGTTGTCGGTTCATCCGCAATGAGCAGCTCTGGCTCGCAGCACAACGCCATAGCGATAACAACGCGCTGCTTCATACCGCCTGAAAACTGATGTGGATACTCGTGCTTTCGCGATGGCATAATGCCGACCAACTGGAGGATCTCGTCGATTCGCTGCTCTACGGCATCATTAGATAGTTCAGGCCTGTGAAGTCGAATTGCCTCTCCAATTTGATCGCCGACTGTGTAGACCGGATTCAGCGAAGACATCGGGTCTTGAAATACCATAGAGATGCGGTTTCCTCTCACGCCCCGCATTTGCTCCTCGTCAACATGGAGCAAGTCTTCGCCTTCAAAGCGGATCTCTCCGCCTTTAATACGACCTGTCGTTTCCGGCAAAAGGCGAAGAATACTCAGCGCTGTTGTCGTCTTGCCAGCGCCGGTCTCGCCGACGAGGCCGAGTGTTTTTCCCTTTTCGATTTGAAAGCTGATACCGTTGACAGCCTCCACAACCTCTATGTCAGTTTCATAAGTAACCCGAAGATCCTTAATCTCCAGAATCGGGCTTTTTTCATTTTCCATTATAGCTCCTCTCCCGTGGCGTACCTTATGACTTCAAATGCGGGTCCAACGCATCGCGCAGACCATCGCCGATAAGATTCACTGAGCAGGCCGTAACAATGATAGATAGTGCGGGAAATGCCATCAAATGAGGCGCTTTTCTCATAAATTCGCGAGCCTCCGAAAGCATCTGCCCCCACTCCGGCTGGGGGGCCGGCATACCGAGGCCCAAGAAACTCAGCGTCGATTCATAGATAATAATTTTTGCGATGTTCAACGTGGTGTTGACAATAATAACGCCAATTGCATTGGGGATAATATGTGAGAGAATGATGCGAAATCCGCTCGAACCGCCAGCCTTTGCCGCCTCGACATAGTCCTGTTCAGAAAGCGTAAGTACCTCAGAGCGAACCAGCCGGACATAGTTGGTAAAATACGCCAAAGTCAGCGCAATGATCAAATTGGTAAAGCTGGCACCCAACGCATATACGACCGCCATGGTAAAAAGAATGTCAGGAACCGACATAAAAATATCCAGCGACCGCATGATAATGCTGTCTACCTTGCCACCAAAATAGCCAGCGACTGCACCGAGAAGGCTGCCAAACAGGCATGAAGAAATCGTCGCAAGAATCGCAATAGCAATGGAAACACGTCCACCGTAGATAATACGCGCAAAAATGTCGCGTCCGTATCCGTCGTTGCCGAAAAGATTCCCTACGGAGGGCTTTGCAAGCATTAAATCCATATTCTGTGTAATTGCCTTATCATAGGAGATAAACAGTGGCGCGCCCACCAAGATCACCGTCAGCACGACCAGCAGCACCAGTCCAATCACGGCTCCCTTATTCTTTTTGAATCTGCGCCATATCTCTTTCCATTTCCCGTCACTTTTGTAGTCTTCATTCAAGCTTTTTTTGGCCGCCATTTGCTCACTTCCTCCCAGATTTTGTGTATTTGGCGCGAATGCGAGGGTCGATCATCGCATAAATCAAATCCACGACCAGCATAACAACGGTAAAGCAGATCGAGATCAGAATCGTTCCGGCAATGATGACCGGCTCATCCTTATAAGTAATACGCTCGACAATCAGGCTGCCGATACCTTGCACAGAAAACAACTCCTCTGCAACCACAGCGCCACACAGCAGAAGGCCGAGGCTCATGCCAACTTGTGTGATAACAGGAAGAAGCGCATTCTTCAACACATGCTTCCAAATTACAGTACGTTCGCTGGCACCCTTAGCGCGTGCAGTTCGGACATAGTCCTGACGAATCGCATCTAACATAGACGACTTGGTAAAGCGGAAATTCTGTGCGGCAATGGGAAGTGAGATTGCTAGTGCTGGCATGATATAGCCTGTCCAGTTCGGAATGCCGTAAGACGGCAGCCACTTGAGCTTGAGTGCAAAGAAGAACAGTAGTACAAGGCCGAGAACAAAGGTCGGTACAGCAGCCAACAGGAAGGAGATAACTGAGGAAATCGTATCCATGGGTGAATATTGCTTCACAGCAGCATAGATTCCCAGAGGAATTCCGATGGCTGTTGAGAGAATCATTCCAATGAACGCCAGCTTTAATGTCATAATATACCGCGGCCATATCTCATCGAATACATTTTGCTTGGTAACATAAGAAATGCCAAAATCCTGGTGGAGAAACATATTGCTGAGATAGTTCACAAATTTCTGAAAAAACGGCAAGTCATATCCGATCGCATGGTTATATGCATCCACATCCGCCTGAGAGACACCAGATCCGAGAATAGCACGTCCCGGATCTCCCGGCGTTATGTTCATAATCAGATAGATAATCAAAGTCACGCCGATAATGGTTGGAATTAAAAATAGGATACGCTTTGCGATGTATTTCTGCATACTTGCCCCCTTTTTTGAGAGATCAGCTATCGTCAGCCTAAGGACCAACGATAGCTGATCCACTTATCCTACAGGAAAGAGTTTATTTAGCCCAACTGATATCGGTCAGGTGGTAGTAGAATGGGTTAATGCTGTCAATCTTTACGCGGTCAGACCATGCAATGCCGACGGCTCCATGATAAAGGGGCAGGATTGTCTTGGTGTCCATAATCATGCTCCACAGCTCAGTGTAAATATCATATCGTTCCTTGGTGTCGGTAGCAAGAACACCCTGATCAACCAGATTCTCAATCTTTTGCCAGTCGAATGTGTTTTTATCATCTTTATAGCAGACAACATACATTCCGACAGACTCTGAATCAACCTGCTGGCGAATGTTATTGTAATCATAGTTACCACTGTCCGAATATACGCACATATCATAGTCAAGTGCATAGAGACGCTCTGTCACAGGACCAGTTTCGCCGATTTCAACATTGGCGATCATACCATTCTCGGCCAAGCACGCCTGAATGACAACTGCGGCCTTTGCTTTCGGTGCCGTATCGGCATTGTAGGTCAGGATGGTACCGACATTGATACCCGCAGCAATCTGCTCTTCGGAAAAGCCGGCATCAAGCAACGCCTGATGGCAGGCATCCTTATTATAGTCATAGGTTTTAAACCTTCCATCACTAGCGCGCGGAGCGGTTGCTACATAGTCAGGAACCATGTATTCATATGCTACTGTACCATAGCCGCTGGTCGCAGCCTTAACAACGCTTTCCTTATTAATAGCATAGAATATCGCTTCACGGACTTTGGGATTGGCAAGAATACCATTGTTAGACGGGGATTGATAGTTGATGCCGAGAAACTGAATATCGTTCGCCTTTGCCAGTGTGCAACGTCCTTGGGCAGAGGATTCAATGTCCTCCCACTCGGACAAGGGCGCATCCATGAGATAGTCAAGCTCACCATTCTCATATGCGATGACTGCCGCAGCGTCCTCGGTGATAAGACGGTATTCAACATTTTTGATTGCCGGTGCGCCCTGCCAATAATTTTCATAGGCCTTCAGCTTCACGCCGGCGGAAACATCATACTCAGATACATAATAAGGTCCCGTTCCCGCTGTATGCGGCCTGGTTCCAAAGGGAACCCCGCTATCAATGATTTCCTGATATTCTCTCTTGCTGTAAATTTTAATGGTAAAAAAGGTGTGAGAGATGGCAGAATAGGGATATTTGAGCGTCATGATTACAGTTTTGTCACCGTCTGCCTTGATCGAGTCGATCATAGAGGTCACATAACCGAATTTAGAATTCTGCATTGCCAGCTCATAGCTGAATACGACGTCCTCTGCCGTAAGAGGATCTCCGTTCTGGAAGGTGGCATCCACAAGCTCGATGGTATAGGTAAGACCATCTTCACTGACCTGAATATCCTTTGCCAGTAGGTTGTAGTAGCCGCCTGCAGACTCATCAATGCCATAAAGGCCTTCAAAAAGTTGAACATAAGTGATTTTATTGCCTTCCATGGCAGAGGTCTGTTGCCAGTCGGTGCTTTGGAGCGCAGAGGAAAGCCGGAGGTAAAGCGTGTCCTTATCATCGCTCACCGATGGGGTATTGCCCTCGCTGCCGCAGCCCGCAAATAGGCTGAGCATCATTATGATAGCCATCAGGAGACTGATATATTTCTTCGTCTTCATTTTGCTGAGGCTCCTTTCATATCCCATTTGCTAATATTAACCGCGTTTTAAGAATGCGGTACAGCAGTGCATAGCGCCGAAGCCCTTAAGGACTTCATCAAACTGAATGGGAATAACCTTGATTCCGTTTTTCTCCAGTAACTCTTGTGAGCGCGGATTACCAGCTGGCATAACAACCAAGCCCGGTTCAATAGCAACATAATTGATTGCAAGGGTCTCCTTAGCCTCATTTCTCGAGGGACACTCAAGTAGCTTAATTCCCTTTTTCTTCAGCGCATCACAAACATCATAGGGGACCTGAGAGGCGTGGATCATAGCAACATCATGACTTGCCATATTTACTAATCCGTCAATGTGCGCATGACCATAGGGAATCTGCATATGAATAATCTGCGTTACTCCCATACGTTCAAGCTCATAGCGAACCATTTCATAGCCCTCGCGATTTGTACGTACACCGCTTGCAAGGATTACTGTATGGCGATCAATCCACATTCCCATTGCACCCTCAAAAGTCGCGCCGCCACAAATCGTGCGAATAATCGGTACACCAAGATCGGCCAATTTCTTTGCCGCATAACGCTCCTCGCCTCTGCGAGCTTCCGTTGCAGGACGGGTAACGATTGCGCCTTCTGGTGTCATGAAGACTAAATCGCGGCAGAAAAGTGCGTTGGGGCGGTCACTGCGCTGCTCATCGACATAGTGTACCTGTACACCATGTGCGCGGTATACATCGGCAAGTGCATCATGCTGAGCACGGAACTTCTCGGGGTCGATTGGAGCCCGGAATCGAGCGGCTTTCCAGTCAAAATTCTCTACTTCTTTTCCGGGACGGCGCATCAAAACCGCTTTAAGCTTATCGACCTCTGAGCACACGCCCCAGTCGCCCCATATACTGCTCATATCCTCAGTGATTGTCGTCTCGAGTGGGAACCACCGCTCACCAGCAAGAGCATCAATGTCATGTTTTACATCTGTCATTAGCATTATCCTCCTCGTTTTTAAAGCAGATTCAACGATTTCGGCCTTCAATGAGACCACGTCGTTGTGCTACTTGTATACCAGCAAAATGTGTGCCAGAACGAGGGCGTCAAACATAAAATTACACTAATTTTATAGAGTTCTTTGCTATTCCGAGTTTTTATGCAACACCGCCGGTCTTTGAGCCGCCGTTTTAAGCCAAGCAAGAGCGCCGGCCAGTTCGTCTTCCAGCTCCTAATTGCCAAAAAATTTTGCATATACGCAAAAAATTTTGACACCTATGTGTCAAAATTTTTTGACTAACGATTCATACGTCGATTTTATATTTCTTCATTTTGTACATAAAAGCCTGTCGAGAAATACCGATTAGTCGTGCAGCCTCTGCATATGTAGAGGTTTTTTTCAGCGCATCCTCAATGATTCCCTTTTCCACGGAATGAATCTGGTCATTTAATCCGGAAGGCCCCTCATCAGCGCCAGTGCTACATGGCAATGAATCTTTCTCATGTTGCCCGCATTGTTGTACAATATAGCCCGTCAGATCCCTCGCATGAATATATTTCCCTTGTGCGACATTAAAGGCGCCCTCTATCGTATTGCGAAGCTCTCGGACATTTCCGGGCCACGGATATTCCTCAAACAATTTTTTTACTTCTTCATCAACACCGAAAATGTCCTTTTTCATACTACTGTTGAACTTGCTTATGAAATATTTCATCAAAAGCTCGATATCGCAGCGTCGCTCCTGCAGCGTCGGCATATCCACCCGAACAACACTTAGTCGATAGAGCAAGTCCTCGCGCAGCTTTCCTTTGCGAACGCATTCCTGCGGGTCTTCATTCATTGCTGCAACGATTTTAACATCGACTTCGAGTGGCTTATAGCTGCCCAGACGGCAGACACGCTTTTCCTCAATTGCACGCAGCAGCTTTGGCTGAACGCTAATATCCATAGAATTGATCTCATCAAGAAATAACGTTCCCCCATTTGCAATCTCGAAAAGTCCCGGCTTGTTTTCGGCTCCAGTGTAGCTTCCCTTGGTTGTACCAAAGAGGATGCTCTCCAGCAACGTCGCAGGTATTGCGGCACAATTTTGAGATACGAATGCCTTATCTGCCCGATTGCTTGAGGTGTGAATAGACTGAGCAATCAACTCCTTTCCTGTACCAGACCGTCCGGTGATCAGCACTGTCGAATCTGTTTTTGAGATCAATGGGATTTTTCGTTTAATCGCCTCCATATCTTCTGAGCAGGTTATAATATCATCAACGCAGTAAAAAGACCCCTTTCTCGTGTGAGCAGAGTGAAGATTGATGCTTTGCTTTTCGTAGAAACGACTTGCGTATCTTGATACATCAATTGCCCCTATGATCTCGCCTGTACCTCCTGCGCGAATCGGCATAGTTGTATTAACGGATTGAAATACCTCCTCGCGGCAGGTAATCAAGGTCTGGTATTCGTTGTAAATCGGCTCGCCGCTACGCAACACCCGCATAATCGTACTTGTTTCCTCGGTCAGCCCCGGATAAATATCAAGAACATGCTTGCCGACTAAGTCTTCCTGCTTAGCGCCGCTGATATCAGGACGGTATGTCATAAAAAACTCGATATAGCCTTTGTTGTCTGTAACAATTAGGCCATCATAATAATTATCAAGTTTAAATAATTGTTCAATGTAGTTTGATAACATAACAGGACCCCCCTCGCACAACATTTCTTCTGCCGTTTTCTATATATGGCATTAACCTCTATGGGCTTCTCTGTGTCCGCCTTAACTATTTCGCTGAGAAGGTTACAGATTGTTGCTGCAATACGTATGCAATACAGATGTTAATTACCCGGTGTATAAGCGGAATTATCTTGATAAAAACTCATTTCAGCAGTATGCTTCCTGCAAAGCTTCATCGGCAAGGAGGCATATGCCCATTGTTGCCTCAACGTTTTTTTCGCTGAGAAGAAGGCGGGATATCCAGCGCCATGCGGTATTTTGCAACAGCACGTCGACTGACCTCAATGCCGAGCGCTGATAGCGCTATACGCACTGACTCATCCGAAAGTGGTGCTTCTGGATTCTCTGTCTTAATCAGGTCTTGGATGCGTTGCCTGACGGCCTGGGAAGAAACGGAAGCATCCGAGCGAATAGCAGTCGTGAAGAAGCTGCGAAGAGGGACAATTCTGCCCCGATACTGAATATATTTATTCTGTATTGCACGGCTTACCGTAGATGTGCTCATGTCCATTTTTTCCGCCATCTGCTGCATAGTGATCGGCGTAAGAGTTCCACCTGAGCAAAAGAAGTCGTGCTGCTCCGTAGCAATCAGCGTAAGCAACCGTAAGATCGTATTGCACCGCATATGAACCCCCTTGATGATGGCGTTTGCCTCTGTAAGTTTTTCACGCACATATTGTTGCACGTTGGGGTCATCGGAAGTAGCAAGCAGCGCAGAGTATTCGGTGTTGACCGAAAGGCGGGGCAAAACGCGCCTGTTCAGCTCAATTGTCACCCTGCTCTGTTCCACAGAAAATGCCGCATCGGGTACGATGTATGCTATCGGCTCGCTGCTGGCAAAGCTACGTGATGGAATCGGTTCAAGCGCAAGAATCTTAGCGCTCGCCTGCTTTATCTCGCTTACGCCGGCACCCAACATTGCTGCAAGCCCCTTATAATCTCGTCTGCCTAACTGTTCTAGACCATTGCGAGCGATGCCTATTGTCAGGGGGTCTAATGAGCGGCTCTGCACCAGCTGCAGAATCAGACACTCAGAGAGGCTGCGTGCGCCGATGCCCGGCGGATCGAGCATTTGTATGGCATATAGTGCCTGCTCAAGGGAGAAAAACGGAATACCAAATTCCTTCGATAATTCTTCAAGTGGACAATCAAGATAGCCGCGCCCGTCGAGGCAGTCAATGAGAAAACGGCACAGATGCAGCATCCCATCATCTACGAGGCGCATTTGCCCAATCTGTTCGTTGAGGTAATCTCGGAAAGTCAGTTCCCGTGTCAGCACGGCAGAAATATCCAGTGCATTCCCAGAACCTCTCGGCATATCACGCCATGTTTCCTCACTGCGCAGTTCAATCTGTTCGTATTCAGATCGCATATCTTCGTTTGGCAGCTCTGTTTCATAGTAGGTCGGCATACACACATCCAACAATGGATTAGAAAGCGCCACATCCTGCACATACTCACATAGCTCCGGTGCAGAAAGCTGGAGGCAGTCCAACGACTGGCGCATCGTCTGCGTCAGCGCAAGCTTCTGCGATAAAACATGCGACTGTTTCAGCTCCACTATTATCCCCGCTCTCCATCGTGATGTCACATAGAGTATAGCATTTTTTCACCCGCTTAACAAGTGACAATTCACAGCCTGCATTGCACTATCTGTCAGAAATAATATATTGCGCTATCTTGTGAAGAATGTGGCAAAGGTGGATGAATGGCAACTCAAAGGGTGTGTTTCCATGGGCACAGGTAGCGGCGCAAGTCATGGTAAAGCAAGCCAACTGCGTAATCGTCAGTATGGCCTCGGAAAGAGGCATGGAAGGTAGTGAAGGGCAAAGCGTCTATGCCGCCAGCAAGAACGCAGTCAATTCCCTGAACCGCTCGTGGGCAAAAGAACTGGGCAAGAAAAGGGGGCGTGTAGTCGGTGTGGTGCCAACATTCTAGAGGCAACAGGGCTACTTACACTCAGCTACGAAACGGCGCTTGCCTCCGCTCGTGGAATCAGCATTGATGAACTGCGGGTAGGCTACGCCAAAACTTCGAATACACCGATGGGACGCAGCAGAAAACTGTCGGAGGCAGCAAATACCGCCCGCGCTTCTGCTTAGCGGCAGAGTCTCCTACATCCGCGGAGTGACGATCAATGTCGCTATCGAAAAGGCGAGAGGGAAAAACGGTCGTTGAATATTTCTTTGTGCGTTGAAGCGCCATAAAGACCTTTGGGGTGGGGAAGAAGGGTCATAAGCACAACAATATATATTTTTGAAAAACATATAAGAAGGCCCAATAGAATCGTGGGATATGTCCTGCACAGCGGCTAAAATTTAGCCTTATTTTTAGCCTTACTGCGTTGATATGAGATAAAATTTTCCAACATGAGATGGCAAGAAATTTGCATTACTTTCCCATGTTATGGTACTGATTGGCACAGAAAGAGGCAAGTCAAAACGCCTTTTTGTCGGTTCGAGTCCTGTACCGCGCACCACAGAAAAGTCTTGAAGCCACAAGGGTTCATGTTCATAGGTACACAATGTGGCCTATGGGGCAGGCCGGACGGTACAGGGCACGAAAAAATAAGTCGAGGGAATTTCCCTCGACTTATTTTTTCTTTGATCCCAAGTTTATTTGAGCGCCACATTTCAATTGGATGCGCAGACTTGATATG
>CAKQTC010000020.1 GCA_934274515.1 uncultured Clostridia bacterium | reverse complement strand
GATTTATGTTGATGAAAGGAATTGAGTAAATGGATACTTCGGTTATAACTATCCAAAGTTTGGACAAAAAACTAGACAGCAAAGCTGGTATTTCTAAGGGAAAGAAAAAGGAGTACAGGCGGGTAATGACAGATGCACTTCTTTCAGAAGGTATGACTGACCAGAACCAGGTGCGGTTTTGCCATGCTTTTGTAGCGACAGGAATTGCCCCACTTGTAAGATTGCTGAATTCCGAGAAAGGCAAAGACTGGAAAGGAATCATTCAATCTCTTATGAAGCAGACTTATTTTGTTAACGTGGTAAGAATGAGGCTTCGTTTTTTCATGCAGCTTTTGGCTGAAAGTATACATGGTGAATTTAAAAACAGTCAGGCAATATTGATTTATAGCATAAAAAACATAGTGTTTATGGAATTTGATTCCAAAAAGAAATTTAGGGGAGATAATATTTCTCTTTTTAGAGAGGTTGTCTTGGATAGTTGGAAATCTAGAAAGACAATTGATGAAGTAAGCAGTATAGAAAATCTTGAGCAATTAAGAAACTATGTACGTCGTTGCCTGCAAGAAGACAAACAAGAAGTAATAAAAAATCATCCGGAGTTTCCGTTATTCTTGTCATGGATAAGGGAAGTATCAAAGCAGAATCAGGCAGTAAAGGATGAAAAAGGCGTGGTAAATAAGCTGGTGGACATAGCGAAATCTGAAGGGAAAAAGCCGGCGGAAGTAACAAAAGAATCTACTCCGGCGGGGGAAGCAGAGCGGCATGAAGCTCCTGTTGTATCTTTACAGAAAGCCATTGATTTGTTTGAACAGAGAATTGTAGAGCGCGATACAGAAATCAAAGAGCTGAAAAAGCAGATTGATGGTTTGAAAGATCGGATTCAGAAAGACAGACAGGCTGCTATCAATGAGAAGGATCAGTTGCATTATGAGATGGAGCGGAAAAAACAGGAATTTGCCGAAAAGAGCAAAGAATTTCAGAGTGCGATCAATTCATTACAGGAGACGCTGAAGCAGAAGAATCAGATTATCGGCACGCAGAACGAACAGTTGAACGAACGGAAGAATTTGTTGGAAGACAATGATATCCGTTTCGAAAATCATTATAAGCAGCAGATGATGGCTCTAGGAAATAAACTAAAATCATCTTTTTCAGACTTAGAAGGTTCGATTAATGATTTAACCGATAATGATGATAAACAGTTTTTGGAAGTGCCTTTTCAGGAGATCGTGCAAATTCTAAAAAAAGAAGGGGTAGAGATATAAGGAGGGGAAAAATATGCCTTACTCAAACTATTTCGGGATAGATTTTGGGACAACATGTAGTGGTGTGTCGGTGTTTCAGAAAGATGATGATGGGCATCTGACGCAGCAAACAGCATTTCATTGTGGAAATGAAATTGGTGAGCCAGATTCTTCTTTCGTCGCCATCAGCAAGGAAACCGATGAGGTCATGTGTGGTTATGATGCATGGAAAAGGCGAAATAAGTTGGCATCGGATCATGTTTTGATTCCGTCGGTAAAAATGGAGCTTAAGTCAGAAAAAGATTGCGTTGCCACAACGAATCATCGAAGATGGACTGCTGGTGAAGTGGCAGCAGAATTGTTCAAGCATATCAAGTTTTTAGCTAAAGAAGAACGGTTTGATATAGATAAAGCAGTAGTTGCGATACCTGTTGGATATCCGGCGATTGCACGGCAAGCTATCCGGCAGGCGGCGAAAGATGCCGGGATTATGATTCAGCAGTTTATCAGTGAGCCGACTGCAGCCTATATGGCTAATAAACAAAAATTGGCAGGATACGCTAATGTACTTGTGTTTGACTGGGGTGGGGGTACCCTTGACGTTTCTGTTCTTCATGTTTCCAAAGGTGAAATCTCTGAGTTGGCTAAGGGTGGGATGCCAAAAGCCGGGAATGATATCAACCGTATGTTGGCAGAACATATACATGCCAGATTGGTTGAAGAGAAGGGCATTTCTTTGGCATTTGATGATATGGCTCCCGAGTTGCGAGATGAAATGGACTACCGCGCCGAAAAGCTGAAAAAAGACTTTTCTGAGAGTTCTAATGTACGCTGCATGATTCAAAAATATGGTGAGTTTGGGAAAGCTGTTCTAGCGTTTGACTATGATCAGTGGTTTGTACCAATTTTACGTCCGGTAATCAATGAGGCTGTGAAATGTATCTATCAGACATTGAAAGAAGCAGGACTGAATAAAGAAAGTATAGATAAAGTGTTGATGGTGGGCGGCAGCAGTAATTTAAGACCGATTATCAGTGAAATTTAAAGTATGTTTGGTATTGATAAAGTGGTGAAACCTGAGAACATGGCTTGGAGTATTTCGGATGGCGCTGCTTATCTGGCTGTGAATAAAGGGGAATATATTTCTAATCAGAACGTGGGAATTATACTGAGCGATGGGACTCCTTATTATTTCGTTTCTAAAGGAGATCCGATAAAAGACTTCAAAAAGAAACAAAAATTTGGAGTAACGGATACGACAAAGCAGATGCGACTGGTGTTTACTGGTGTAGAGGATATTGATCGCAGATATGAGACTGTTAACCTTAAGGGTACCTTCGGTTTTTTGGACGAAGGCATTGATGTAATTGCTGAAATAGATCCCAATATGGTGCTTACTGTTCGAGCAGGCAGTGACCTGGTAAAGGATAGTATAAGTCCGGTCTGGAAATATGATCGCCTGAAATGCAGCTATAAATTTTAAGTCGTCGGAGGGATAGCATGAAACAGGTCAGCCCGATTGCGTTTCGAAGCAATTTGTATCCATTGAAGCAGGATGATGCTCACATCAGATCAGATAAAGACTTTCTGGTTCAGATTCGTGATAGAAAGGCTATCGCTGTGCTGCATGAGGAAATCGAGCATCGTGCAATTACAGAATGGATGTATAAACCGTCTGAAATTCAAGAAAAAATTTATGGGAAGATTGTAGTACCGCCCGCCTGGTGTTTGCTTTATCCCGAAACACAGCCTTGGGGAGCAGTTCTTGTGGATGGGAAAGAAAGGGTCGTCTGCAAGTGCGATAGAAGTGACTGCAAAGGATATCAGTACTGCCAAAAGTCTATTATTAACGCAGCTCCGAGTTTAGCGCCTGATGGACAGCGTGAGCAGATGGAGAAATGGTATCAGGGTTGGACAGATCTTAAATATAGAATTGAAGAAATCAGGACTCGATACAATGCCAATGAATTACCGAACGACAATATAATCGAGCAAATAGAGAAGTTTGTCAGTGAAGCCGAGAAGAAGGATTCGTTTGATTTATGGCTGCAAAAGTTATGTGACTTAAATGAAAAAGGAATTTCTGAGGCATATAATGCGGAATTGGCAGGTCGAGATAAGCGGCTGGATGACATTTCTAAACTGAAAAGCAGGTTGGAAGTAAAAGCGTGCGAGATAAAAAAACGCAAACGCATAGCGAAAAACAGTCGTGAGTTTCATCAGAACTGGATGACTGACTGGAAAGCGCTGGAAGATGAAGCCGATAAGCATCTGAAGAATTTACCGGTAGAGCGATTTGTTTCTGATTTTGCGGATAAGGTGGAAGAACTCAGCCAGCTGATTGAATCAGTCAGATCTTCAGAAAAAAGACATAAAGAAAGCATTGAAAAGTATCAGGCCGTCGAGGGGAAATGCAGTGGGCTTTTAATACGAATTCAAGAGTTATTTGTACGGCTTGACGAGATCGCTACGAAAGTTAAAAAGTTAACGCCCTTGGCTGATGCGTCCCCTCAGGATCCAAAAGGGGAAGTAGATATATCCAACCAACGGCTTTTTGACTCCTTTAAACAGGTAGAGCAGGAAGAATTCATTCATTTTCCTGTGAATGCCAGAACGATTGTAAATGCGGGGCCTGGGAGAGGGAAAACGTATTCTCTGATAGAACGGATTATTTATCTTGTAAAAGAAGAAAATGTGGCTCCGGAGGATATCCTGGTGCTTTGTTTTAGTCGTGCGGCGGTTGCTGAAGTACAGAATCGAATTCAGAAAAAATGTGCTGGTGATGAAGAGCTGGAAGGTTTGGACTGGCAGATTGGTACGATAGATTCCTATTGCTGGATGCTTACGCATAGTGATGATGAACAGGCTGTCGAGAATATGATACCGAACTCGTATGATGCGGGTATCAGAAATGCGCTTAAGAGGTTAAATGCCGGAAATCAAGAGGCTCCAGACTATAAATATATTATTGTAGATGAAATTCAGGATATCATCAGCATAAGAGCCCAGTTTGTTTTGGAGCTATTGCAACATTTAGAAAAAGGAACCGGATTTGCTCTTCTGGGGGATTTCTGCCAATCCATTTATGATTTTCAGCTTAAAGACAAAGAAAATGACGTAGTAACATCCAGCCGCTTTTTTAAAGCACTTTGTAAAATTCCTGGGATTGCCAGAATCTCTTTTACACATAATTATCGCTCAGATGCGGACTCTGCATTAAACAAAAAACTTGATGCAATGAGGCCAGCGCTGATCAATGAAGATGCGGACAGCGCAGCTCAACAAATCAAGGATATCGAAAATTCCGGAATTTTATCGAGTGATACCTTGGACTCTATTGTAGACTCTATTATAGAGGAGAGTAAGGAGGAGAGCCATAAAGCAACAGGCATTCTTACGTGGAAAAATGTGACGGTTACAGAAATTGCCTCACGTTTTTATGAGTGCATGTTTGAAAATGATGTGTACTATCCTGTGCATGTCCAAAGAAGGAAAGATAACGCATACCTGGCTGGATGGATCGGATTATTTTTTCAGCATTATCAGGGAGACCGGATTGACAAAGAAAAATTTATCGATTCGTTTGAGTCCTTCTTTGATGATGAAACAAAGCAAAAACTAAACATGAATCTTCCTGCTTTATGTTACTGGGACGCATTGGAACAGTGCATGATCGAGGAAGATTCGTATGGCAAAGGGCATTATACGGTGGAGAGCCTTCTGCGAAACGTTAGGCTCAAAGCCTGGCGTTTCCGGGAAAACTGTGGAATCTTACTTTCTGGTTTTGTTCCGAACAGCTCCATTATCATAAGCAATGTTCATCAGGCCAAGGGCAGGGAGTATGACCAGGTGTATCTTTCGAAGAATATTCTTGATATTTCGTGTGATCCATCTGATGAAACGTGTCGGGTGGCTTATGTGGCATTAAGCCGCACCAGGGAGGATGTTGGAGTTTTGGACGAGGAGTTTGACAGGCTTCCCCCCTGGCATTGTATTGACAGAATGGGGCGGGGATATAAGAAAAACGGAGAGAGACGCGGCTTCCGGCCTTCCCAAATTGAATTTGGCCTTTACGGAGATATCGATGAGGCTGGATTTGCAAAGAAAGAAATCCAGCAGTATATCCAGAAGTTTTTGCCAGTTGGGACACTGTTGCAGCTGAACAAGCACATTACGCAGCAGGATGGGCGAAGAAACCTTGGCTATGAACTGGCGATGGATGGCGGAGATTCTGATGTCCCTGATGTTTTGGGAAAAGCAGGAAGTGTCTTTATGGATGATTTATATGACGCTATGTCAGATGCCTTGCGGCGGAGAGATATCCCATCTCTTGAGGATTATCCCAGAATAATCAATAATCTGTATGTCAATGATCTGATAACAATTATTGATAAGGATTTGGGACAGGGAGATGGCGTGAAAAAATATGGAAATCTTGCAATCTGGAGCGGATTATCGCTGATAGGAATAGGGAAATGTGAATATTCCTATTGATTGTCATTTGCGTAATGATTCTGCTTTTTAAGATTTAGTAAAAGTATTGATATCGTGGAGTCTGCTTTCATTGTTTTGTCGCAACGATGAAAGCAGACTCCACGATTTAATCAGTGTTTCCTTAATCAGTACCTTATTTGTGCGGATGGAGGCCAGATATGTCTGGATATGAGAAATTTTATGATGCGAGGGAAAATATAGTTGATATTCTGCGTAAAGACTTGATCGGTCCAATCTCGGCTGATGAAGTTTTACATGAGAATCCGGAACGCTACTATATCATGGGTAAATTATATCCGCAGAGACCTGATGCACCAGAAGGATCGGGCAGTATGGTCGCTGAAGAGGCTGATAGGGAAGACGATTCTGTAATCAATCGGAGTGATCATATTTTTACCAGAGCAGAAGATATGCAGGATAATCCACTGGCATTCAGCAATGCGGTCAGGCAGAGTTCTGCAGGTATCACATTCACGGTGAGAGCAGAGGCTCCCTCTTTTGACTGTAAGGTGTCCTGGGCCTGGTATCGTCATGAGAATACGGATGGCAATACGGACAAAAGCGCTGAATGGTGCAGAGAGCCGCAGAACTGGGGTCGAAAGTTTGATATTCCTGTAGAGAATTATGGGAGCCGTTATTTTTTGATAAAAGATAACGTGTGGCTTCATATGCACTGGCTGAGAAAGGTATCTGCTGGTGATGATACCATTGTTACATTGACGTTGATCAATAAAAATGTCATTGAAGAAATGGATTCCCATACTTCCAAAGAAGAGACCATTAAAAATATATTGTTTCAAGTTCAGCTGTCAGTGGAAGGTGAAGAAGGGACTTTCGTAAAAATTCCGACCAACGGAAGTATCAGCAATGACGAGGAAACGCTGGAAATGCAGCTGCTATACCATGACTATCCATGCTTTGGTCAAGGGCATGGCTGCTCTGTGGAGTGGGATCTTGATCATGGAAATACTCCGCACTGGGTTCGCATGGCCTTTATGCCGGAATATAATTTGTGTCAGATGCGGCCAGTCATTTTCAAAGACAATCAGACATTCAACATGAAGTTCCTTATGGAAGCGGACTCTGCCCGAATTATTGATGGGCTGAATGATTTCCTTGATCGTTATGGCAAATGGATTGAAAAGAGCGAGAAGGGGATTTTTTCGCTGGATAAGAAGCTGGTCAAAACTGCAGAAGGAAATATAAAAAAGTGTTCCACCGCTCTTCAAAGGATGCGTAAGTCTGTCGAGCTGCTGCAAATTGCTGCGAAGGCATCGGGGAAAGCACGTGCGCCATGGAGAGCCTTTCAATTGGCCAACCAAGTCATGTATATGCAGAGAAAGCAGTCTGGGGTGAAGCTTTATGGCACGGAGAACGATGACAGAGATATCAACTGGTATCCATTCCAGCTTGCGTTTTTTCTGCATGAAATTGCTGGTATTATCGATCCGTCAGATGATACCAGAGATGTAGTGGATTTACTGTGGTTTCCTACTGGCGGGGGTAAAACAGAAGCGTACCTTGGTATAGCGGCTTTTACCATTCTTCTAAGACGGATGAGAAATCGGCATGACAAGACCACTGCAGTTTTTATGCGGTATACTTTACGACTTCTTACCCTGCAGCAGTTTGAACGAGCGTCAATGATGATCATGGCGTGCAATGATTTGAATCTGAAGGAGAACATCAGTGATGGGGAAATCGGTATTGGACTCTGGGTGGGGAATGGATTAACTCCTAATAAATTAGCAGATGCAGATGACTTTTTGCAAAAAGTAAAGACAGATTCATTCAGCCGAGTGAGCAATCAAAGCGGGAGTCCCTGTCTCTTAAAATGCTGCCCATGGTGCGGACAGCCGATCAATGAGACAAATTATGAGGTTAATGAAACTTCGCGCAGGCTTGAAGTTCATTGCGAAAATCCAGATTGCATTTCTCAGCGTTTCAATCACGGTGTGTTGCCAATTCATCTGGTGGATGAAGACATCTATGCCCACAAACCAACTTTTATCGTATCTACGGTTGATAAATTCGCGCAGCTCCCCAAACAGGATCAGGCAGCTGCTTTGTTTGATAGGGAGCATGCAGCACCCAACTGCCCGCCAGAATTGATTATTCAGGACGAAATGCATTTGATCTCAGGACCACTGGGAAGTATGGTTGGTCTGTATGAAACGGCTGTCAATGCGCTGTGTACAACAGCGCAGGGGATTGGTCCAAAAATCATTGCTTCTACTGCAACAGTATCGAATGCAGCCTATCAAATTGAACAGTTGTATGGAAGAAACTATTCCCAATTCCCTCCGCAGGGACTGACAACAGATGATTCTTTCTTCGCCTTCAAGTCTAAAATGACTGAAAAACCGGCAAGACTTTATTGCGGCATTATGAGCAGCAGTGCTACATTAGCTACTACATTGATTCGTGTGCAGGCGGCGCTCTTCTTTGCTACAAGAAGTTTGCTGTACCGTGATCAGTTTGAGCGGGGAGTTGCGGATAACTACTGGACGATGGTCTGCTATTTCAACAGCATCAGAGAGCTGGGCAATTCATTAACGCAACTGGAAGACGACGTCAGAGGTCGATTTGAATATCTACGGGATACGAAATTTAAACATATACAGGAAATGCAGGACGTCAAGTATCCGTCCTGTTTTGCAGAACTGACAAGTAGAAAAGGCTCTGATGAGGTCGCAGGAATTTTATCAAGGCTTGAGTATTCTATTACTGATGAAAACAAAACAGACAATGTCATAGATTGCGTGGCTTCATCCAATATGATATCGGTTGGTGTGGATGTGTCAAGGCTGGGAACCATGGTTGTTGTCGGACAGCCGAAGACCAATTCGGAGTATATCCAGGCTACAAGTCGCGTGGGGCGAAAAAATCCAGGACTTGTGCTTGCATTGTACAATGCAAGCCGTTCACGTGATCGAAGCCATTATGAACAGTTTTTAAAGTATCACGCGGGCATGTATCGATATGTGGAAGCAACCAGCCTGACTCCGTTTTCAGACCAGGCAGTATTGAAAGGCGTACATGCGGTATTCGTTACATTATGCAGATATTTGGATTTGAAATTGCAACCGAATAACAAGGCGGAATTGTTCAGATTGGATTTGCCGGTTGTGAAGAAGGCTAAAAGTATTATTTTAAATCGTGTAAAAGCGGTTGATCCAAGGGCAACTGATCTGGTGGAAGCACGACTGGATGAATTTATTGATTGCTGGAATTCCATGAAGGAAAGCTGCTCTTATATCAAAAAATCTTCCCGTGATAAGTATTATCTCCTAAAAGATGATAACAGCGGAGAAGAATTCAGCACAATGAACAGCATGAGAACGGTTGACGAAACGTCTGGCGTTTATGTTTACAATAACTAAAGGAGTCTGCTATGGGTTTCACCAAAAAGCCGCTAAAAAAAAGGAACTCAAGTGAAGAGAGAACTGAGTGGAGTGCACCGTTGCCGGCAGGCGAACTGAGGAAAAGCCAGATCATTACAACTTTTGGTCCAGGAGCCGTCGTAGATCTTGAAAAATTCTCCGGTATTATTGCGTCGGCTGATTTATGGGAAAGAGCCTATAAGAATTCAAATCAGCAAAAACGAATTCCGGAGTCTGCCAAAATTCATGACAGGAATTTAGAGCATCTGCTTGGCGTCCGATATTTTCTCGCGCCCAAAACAATGGAAAGTAATAAAAATAGCAGCAATCATCTTTCGCAGGATGTATACGCTTTTCGATTTCCCTATATGCACTTCTGCCCTGCCTGCGGAAGACTGGATGTCTATTGGAAGCTGGGGAGTGGGGATGATGATTTTACTACCTGCCGGCACTGTGGGAAAAAACACAAATTGATTCCATCCAGATTTGTTGCGGCCTGCATAAATGGGCATATCGAGGACTTTCCGTTTAACTGGTGGGTACATCGTGGCAAGACACAGTTGGATCATAAATTAAAGATTCGATTCAATAACACTTCTGGTGGACTGGAAAGTATTATTATTCATTGTGATACGTGCGGGAAAGAACGTTCCATGGAAGGGTGCATGTCTGCCAATGCACTTCGGGGGTACAAGTGCAATGGGAAAAGACCGTGGGGCGGAAAGAGCAAAGAGGTCTGGGAAAAAGACTGTATCGCGGGAATGCATGCACTGCAGCGTGGCGCTTCTAATGTGTATTACTCAGTCATCAGGAGTGCTTTGACGATCCCTGAGTGCAGGGATCCTTTCTATCAGCTGCTGGATGATCACCCGGAATTGCTTAAATTGTATCAAGAAATTAAAAAGGCTCCGGCTGTTTCAATGCCGGTGCTTCTGGGAGCAATAAATTCTGATCTTAAAGAATATTTAGCTAAGTATGGCCTTTGTGCAGTCAAAGAAAAATTTGAAAGATACAGCGCTGCAGGCGATGCAAGCAATGAAGATTATTCTTATGAAAAATTGCGTGAAGATGAATATGACGCGCTCTGCGGTGGGGATTATGAAGATAGGAATTTCCATATCGAATCATCTGCTGTACCGGAAGCCTTTGCACCGTTTTTTGAAAAGATTGTGAAAGTGCATAAACTGCGGGAAGTGATGGCGCTGGTAGGATTCCGAAGAGTGCTGTCACTGGATCCAACAGATGCAAACAATCAGGAAACAGAGAAGCTGAAAGCGTTCAATCGAGAACTCCATCCAATGGGATATATAGAGCCGAGCATTAAAAAAACGGAATGGCTGCCTGGAATCAATTTATATGGAGAGGGGATTTTCTTCCAGCTGAATATGGATACCTTGGACAAATGGGCAGCAATCGTTCGTAATTCTGACCGGTACAGAGCCATGTACCAGCGGATTCCGGCGGGCAGTGTCATGCAGAAAGTGTTTTCTGAACCATACGTTTTATTGCATACATTGTCTCATTTGCTCATCAGACAGATTACGCAGGAATGTGGCTATTCGGAAGCATCAATCAAAGAAAGGATTTATTCGACATATCCTGGAAGAGTAAAACCGATGGCAGGTATTCTTTTATATACCTCATCAACTGCGTCTGATGGAAGCCTCGGCGGCCTGGTACGTATGGCGGAAACAGATATCATAGAAAAGGTTTTGAAAAACATGCTTGATCAGGCAAAATGGTGTTCGTCGGATCCGTTATGTATCGAATCTACAACACAGGGATATAATTCTTTAAATTATGCAGCTTGTCATGCCTGTGCTTTATTGCCGGAGACCTGCTGTGAATCGTTTAACTGCCTGCTTGATCGGGTGGCAGTTGTCGGCCGGCATGATGAAGCTGGGAATATCTCTGGATTTTTTGAGCTGGGAGATCTGGGCTCTGCTGCAGAAGATTTTTAGGCAGAAACGAGATTAAAGTCGGGGCAAACACCCAGCAGCCTTACCTGCGTGGATAAAGGAATGTTATTGTCTGGCGAGGATTTCAATGAAACCGTCTGGGATAATCTTCTCAATATGTGCGATGATACGCTAGAAGGAAATCTTGAAAAAGAACTGATGTATTTGCAGGCATGCCGTATGAAGGGAAAGCCAATTATCTGAGAAAAGCAGGGCTTACAGCCAACATAATCGTCGATTAAGGGCAGGACTTTTGTCTGGAGGATATCGAAGGGAATTGGATCTTGGAAGCATTGTGTCAGATTGCGCAGAATGCCAGTGGTTCCTTTTATATATTTTATGATAAGCTTCAAATGATCCAGAGTAGCCGAATTTCCAGAGTGATCAGAGAGGCTGATTGTAAATTGACTCTTTATAAAAACTGCAGAAATACAGAAAATATTGCATGAACATCGATTCAACTCATATCAGATGAAACACTGGAGATGTCTGAAAATGCAGTGGCTGGCTGCAGCCCTGTGATGTATTTTGCGGGGGATCTGGCAGGTGTGTTTCGCGCAGTAGATGAATCCATACGGAAATTCGAGCAAAGAGAATATCATGATATAGTTATTCTGACAATGAAAACAGAAGTAAAAAGCGTTTTGTCTGATTCTGATCAGATGCAGGAAAAGGATAACAGGCTTTATTACAGTGGTCAATATCTTTTTACATCCTGCCGGAAGTTTAAAGGACTGCAGGCGGATTGCGTCATACTTGTAGATTTTGATGCGGAAACTTTTGACGATGACGGCAAGCTTCTGTTTTATGTGGGAGCATCCAGAGCAAGGCTTGAGTTGCATGTAATTTCTACGATGTCCGCGAATGATTGTGCCGTTATTCTTGGGAAAACTGATGCAAAGGTCAGCAGTTTAAATGAATCTCGAAAAATTCGCACACAATTTGGGAGAAAAATGAAGTGTATTGCAAAGATTATCACGTAAGTGTCCACTTCTAATGGTTAAGGAAATGTCTTGATGTGAGGCATTTCCTGCTTTATTCTGCTTTTGATAATCCAACTGTTTTATGATAAACTGGGAAGAAATATATAGAAAATAATTCCCGGAGGAATAATGAAAAAGATTACTGTTACGTTGGATAATGATATTTTGGCTCTTATAGAAAGTCGCCTTGCTGCAGATGGAGAAACGATGCAGGATTTTGCTGTTAATGCATTGCGGGAAAAACTGATGAAGGTAGAGGATAAGAAAAAAGGTAAGTTTACTTTCATCGATTTGTTTGCCGGAATCGGCGGCATGCGCCTTGCTTATGAATCCGCAGGAGGCAAGTGCCTTTACTCCTCTGAGTGGAACAAGTATAGCCAGCAGACCTATTTTGCCAATTTTGGCGAGCTGCCGGATGGTGACATTACAAGAGTCGATGCCCGCAGTATCCCCAGACATGACATACTTGTCGCAGGCTTTCCCTGTCAGCCATTCAGTATTGCCGGCGTCTCCAAGAAGAAAAGTATGGGAAGAGCCACCGGCTTTGAAGACAAGACACAGGGGACACTTTTCTTTGATGTCTGCCGTATTCTGAAGGCTCGCAGGCCATCGGCCTTTATGCTTGAAAATGTAAAAAATTTGAAGAGTCACGATCATGGGAACACATTCAAAGTCATTATGGAATCGTTGGAAGAATTGAATTATCAGGTTTTTACGGCAATTCTTGATGGACAGAACTTTGTTCCTCAGCATAGAGAAAGAATCCTGATTGTGGGATTTGATCGGGAAAGATTTGGAAATGATATTGATTTTGAATTTGATATCACTCCGGTAGAGCCGAAACCGGTGGTGGCTGATATTCTGATGGATCATGTGGAGTCAAAGTATACTCTGTCGGATAAGCTGTGGTCATATCTGCAGAACTATGCTGCCAAACACAAAGCCAAAGGGAATGGATTCGGTTATGGATTGGCACCGCTGGATGGAGTAACCAGAACTCTAAGCGCAAGATATTACAAGGATGGATCGGAAATACTGATTGAACAGGAAGGTAAGAATCCCAGACGATTGACGCCGAGAGAATGTGCAAGACTGATGGGATTTCCAGATAGCTTTAAGATTCCAGTATCAGATACACAGGCTTATAGACAATTCGGAAATTCCGTCGTCATGCCATTGATGGCAAATGTGGCAGAGCTGGTCGTAAAAAAACTTTTTGACTTAAGAAAAGGAAATCATGTAACCGATTGAATTTTTTCGGGCAGGAGGCGTCTGATATGCCGAAAGCGAGTGAATTGGCTATCAAGTCAGTGAAAGGTGCCAGAAATTCTTTTTGCAAATTTTTATCAGCGAATGATACAGGCGCAACGGGTGGACATCAATCCGGCATACTGGTTTCTAAAAGTGCTTCCGGTATGATGTTTCAAGAGTACCTGCCAAGTACCGGCATCTTGAAAAGAGAAGTTAAAATCACATGGCCGGATGGAATGGTAACAACCAGCCGGTTTACCTACTACAGCAGCAAGAGAGAATTGCGAATTACTTCTTTTGGACGCAATTTCAATTTTCTTCGTCCTGATCAGGCCGGCTCTCTCTTTGTATTGACGGAGCAGGACTGGGAAGATTACTCTGGCTTCTTCCTGGATACTGACGCAGAAATAGATGAGTTTATGCAGGTTCTCGGAATCAGCCCGACGCAAACCAATGCGCTGATCAATTATATTCCTGTTACAGAAGAATCTCATGAACTTGAGCTGAAACAGCTGGCTGAAAAAATGCTTCGTGAGAATCATGCATTTCCAACAACAGAGCAGATGTCTGCCGAAGCCAGAGTATTGAGAAGTCGCCTGTTTAAGGAAAAAATCCTTTCTTGGGATAATCCGGATCAGCAGTTGATCAACTGGACAGATGAGGAATTCAAACTGTTTCGCGCGATAGAAAATGTTGAGTATGGAGGCTTCTTGCGCAGAGGCTTTGACAGCGTTGATGATTTCACTGCGCTGGCGAA
The DNA here is from genome assembly GCA_934274515.1 of uncultured Clostridia bacterium. Taxonomy (GTDB): domain Bacteria; phylum Bacillota; class Clostridia; order Christensenellales; family DTU072; genus CAG-1782. Next base: position 212 of record CAKQTC010000020.1, on the reverse strand, counting down.
CAGAGTATTGAACAGACGTAAAAGCAGGGCGGGCAAGAGCCTTGAACATCATCTGGCAGCACTTTTTGATGAGAATTCGCTGGAGTATACAGCGCAGGCAAGGACAGAGGGGAAAAAGGTACCAGACTTTATTTTTCCTTCTGAATGGAAGTACCATGATATGACTTTTCCAGCGGACAAACTCATATCTCTGGCGGCCAAAACGACCTGTA
>CAKQTC010000019.1 GCA_934274515.1 uncultured Clostridia bacterium | reverse complement strand
GAAGACCTTACCAGACCGAATTTCTTCTTCATCGAGCCACTCCAGTACCTTGAGTTTGTACATCTGATGAGCAAGGCCACCATCGTCCTCACCGATTCGGGCGGAATTCAGGAGGAGGCTCCAGGTCTTGGCAAACCAGTTCTAGTGATGCGTGATACAACCGAACGTCCTGAGGCTCTCGTTAGTGGTACAGTTCACCTTGTCGGAACCGACTATGATAAAATCATGAATGAAGTCAGCACTCTTCTTGACGATGCTGTAGCCTACGATATGATGTCGAAGGCAATCAACCCGTACGGAGATGGAAAGGCATGTGAAAGAATTGTTCACATCTTAAACGGAGAAGAAGTTGAACGCTTTGGAGCTTGATTAATGGAAAAGAAAACGATACTTCTTGTTTATAAGGGACATTTCAGCTATTTACCCCCATTCCAGGCCCTTGTGGAGGCTCTGCTTTCTACCAATGAGTATAATCTGAAGGTTATTTGCTCAGAGGAAGAGCCAGATATGGATCAATTGTATAAGAACGATAATCTGGAGTTTATTCATTATTATACTCTTGAACCTCGTGTTGGGCTAGCGTCCAGAGTACGCAACCGCATAAAAACGGACTTTCTCTTTATGAAAAGAGTAAAATATGACTTGGATACTCTTAAGTATGATATTTTGTGGATTATTCATGAACGGACTGCCATATCAATGAGAGATATTCTAGTTGGTAGAAAGTATATCTTGACATCATACGAATTAAGAGATTATTCAGAACCGAAATTGATGAAACCATTGACTAGACCAATGAGAGATGCAAAGGTAAATATTCAATGCGAATATAACAGAGCATGGATTGCGCGAATGTTATATGGTTTGAAGGAAACTCCATTGGTTATTCCAAACAAACCTTTTTATCATCCAACAACCCGTAATGAATATAACGACAAAATAACCTCGGATGGCAAGAAGATTATCATGTACCAAGGCGTCCTTACAAAAGAAAGAAATGTGGAAGGTATGTGTAAAGCAATATCCTTGCTAAATGGATTTAAACTTGTATTGTTGGGCAAGGAAACAGAATATGTAAAGGAATTGAAGAGTAAGTATAGCATTGTTGAATTTCTGGGATTTATTAAGTCTCCAGCTCATTTGAAGCTTACAAGTAATGCATATATTGGTTTGGTTACGTACAACCCTTTAGATTTAGATTGTGCATATTGTGCGCCTAATAAGATTTGGGAATTTTCCGGCTTTGGTATTCCTATGATATGTAATGAAATACCTGGGCTTGAATATACCGTTGGAGCCAACAAATGTGGTGTATGTGCTGACACAAATGATCCTGAATCAATCGTTAATGCCATCAAGGTAATTGATGCGAATTATCAGGAATATAGTGCTAATGCACGAAAGATGTATGATAGTATTGATCTCGTAGGGTTAATTCATCGGGTAATTGATAAGTATAATTCGTGATAACGATTTAATCAGTATGGTTCAGAGTCCAATCATCATAGGGGGAAATCATCACAACACGCTTGGAGTAATACGGGCTTTGGGGTATAAAGGTATTCAATCTTTAGTCTTGCTCGTTACTGATGAAAACGATCCGTTTGTATCATTTAGCAAGTATATCTTGAAGTGTGTGTTGCTGAAATCCAAACAAGAAATAGTTCCATATTTGCTCAACTATGCTAAGGACAAAAACAATAAGATCGTAATCATATCTTGCGCTGATTACGTTACAAGTGAATTAGACAATGCATTTGATGCATTAAAAGATTCATACTTTTTGCCTACTTCCAACAAACAAGGTATGTGTAACCATTATATGCAGAAGGATATAATGGTAAAATTAGCCCATAAAGTTGGTATTAAATGCCCCAAAAGTTGGGTTGTGGATAATAGATCGGATATCAATGTTGGGATGTCCATCCCGTGCATTGTTAAGCCTCTTGCAAGTATTTATGGATCTAAGGCTGAGATAAGGATTATTCGTGATAAAGAGACTTTGTATTCTTATCTTGTCAAAAACAAAGAACATGGTTTTATTGTACAGGAATTCATAGATAAAGAGTTTGAATACCAGCTTATTGGATGCTCTCTCAATCATGGTGAGGAGATAATTATACCGGGTTATTCCAAGTGTATCAGACCGTGTCCAGGTACGAATACTGGTTTCCTTGAGTATAAACCATTCGAGGGTTTTATATGTGATCTGGAAGCATGCAAGGCTTATATTAAATCAATTGGCTATCAAGGATTATTTAGTATGGAATATCTTAGAGATAGGCAAGGCGAAGATTATTTCCTTGAAATCAATATGCGCAATGATGGTAATGGAATATGTGTAACCGGAGCAGGGGTCAATTTACCATGGATCTGGTATCAGTATTGTGTAGGAGGGGACTATAAAAAAGAGATCATGAATAAAGTAGAAGACATTTTTGTAATGCCTGAATTTGATGATGTGATGCTCTTGCTTAAAGGACGAGTCTCTTTTGCAGTGTGGTTGAAAGATTATAGACGGACCTCTACATTTATGGAATATTGTGATAAAGATCCCAAACCATATTCTGTAAGGAAGAAACAATTTATCAAGCATTTGCTCCGTAAATTGCTTGGCAGGTAAGAATTGATAGACATTATAATTACTTTATAGATAGGGAGATATGGTGCCATTTTTTACTTGCTTCTAAGATATTATTTTACTCAATGAAATCATTCATAATAACAGTAGATACTGAAGGTGATAACCTATGGGCGTACCATAAAGGTGATTATGTGAGCACAGAGAATGTAAAGTATATTCCTCGCTTTCAGAACTTGTGCAATAGTTATGGCTTTAAGCCGGTATGGTTGACCAACTATGAGATGATTATGTCGGAGGAGTTTGTGCGTACGATGAAGCCATACGTGCAAAAAGGTCTTTGTGAAATTGGCATTCACATACACGCTTGGAACAATCCTCCGAGATATGATCTGAATGGGTTGTATGATGGTAATCCTTATCTTCTTGAATACCCATATGAGGTGATGCGAGACAAGTTTGCTACAACATATAATCTTATTGTTAAATGCCTTGGAGTAAAGCCAGTTTCTCATAGAAGTGGTCGTTGGGCGATGGATGATAGGTATTTTAAACTGCTTGAAGAGTTTGGGGTTATTGTTGATTGCTCATATACCCCAGGTGTTTCATGGCTTTCAGCTAAGGGCGAGACGGTACCTGGTGGAAGTGATTATCGTAAAGTCCCTAAAGGTGCTCATCTGGTCGGAAATATTCTTGAATTACCAGCAACGGTTCGCAGGTATGCTCATTATGTTACAAAAGGAAGTTTAAAACATCAACTACGTGCCTTAATAAAGGGTGGGGTAATTTGGTTAAGACCGGCGTTGAGCCCTTTGTTTGAAATGAAGAAATTGATGAAGGATGTTGATGAAGAGCAAGGTGATGACTATCTTGAGTTTATGATTCACTCTTCGGAGCTGATGCCAGGAGGTAGCCCCTATTTTAAGGATATTATATCTGTTGATAAGATGTATGAAACCATGAACCAGGTTTTTACATATGCGCGTGAACTGGCTTATGAGGGTGAGACTCTTAAGGAATATGCTATACGATACAATAAAAATTATTATGGCTAAAACCAAAATACTTATTATTATTGATCAAATGCAGATAGGAGGAGCAGCACGCGTTACCAGCATTTTGCTCCATGAGTTGATAGAGAATGGCTATGAGGTGGTTTTGGCATTAGATAATATTAATGCCAATGTTTTTTATTCTATACCGAAAGATGTAAAGCAGGAATATATCCCAATTAAGGCTTCTATGCCAACAGGTTTGAAGCAAGTAAAAGTGATTATAACTGCTCGCCGGATCATCAGGCAGGTGCGACCTGACGTGATTATTGCAGTTACCTTTTCCCCTTTCTTTTACGCACATTATGCCGCCATAGGGACGGGAGTTCCTGTGATTGCGTACGATCACACTTCATTTGGTCGTAAAATGGGGCACTTCGTCAATTGGATTCGTTATAGTCTTTATGGACAAGCCGATAAATTGGTAATACTTACAGAAAAGGATAAACACTTATTAGGAGAGAAATTCCCTCGGAAGAGTGTAGTTTACAACCCTCTTACTTATCCCATAGTAAGACATGTTGGGATTAGAAATAAGACGGTGCTTTGTGTCGGTCGCATAGATTCCTGGGATGTTAAAGGATTTGATCGCATCATTGATATGTGGTCGCATATTGCCCCAAAATATCCAGACTGGAAGTTGCAGATTGCTGGGGGCGGTGCAGAAGACAAGGTTGCTGAGATTCGAAAGATGTCAAAGGATTCAGGTGTTGATAAACAGATTGAGTTCTTGGGACAGATTTATGATATGCTCGCACTTTATGCGGCGACATCCATCTTTGCTTTACCTTCACGAGTGGAAGGGTTCCCAATGGTGCTGCTGGAAGCTATGTCACAAGGTTGTGTGTGTTGCACTTTTGAGATGGGAGGAGCTGTAAATGAGATGATGAATGAAACCTCTGGGGCTATTGTGAAAGATAATGAGCTTACAGACTTCGAACGAGCGCTAGAGAAATTGATTAACCTTTACCCTCATTATGAGGATTTGCAAGAGAGTGGCTACAAAGATGCGGCTCGGTTTTCTAGCAAGAATTTCTATGACCAATGGAATAGAATAATACAAAGTGTTATATGATACAATCAAGAAAAGATTATAGACTTTACCTTCGTGAAGATTGCCTCGCAAATATCAAGCGAGAATCTTGTAGTTGGTTTCGTATGAAAATATCGTTATGGTATGGACTTGAGTCATACATGGCATATAATTATTTGAGGAGACTTCGAAAATATGAATATTTATTAAATAGAGGGGGGAGTGGGATTATTCATAGAATAAGATTAACAATTGCAAAAATTCGTTACCGAAGGTTAGGTATTAAGTATAGATTTCGTATAAATCCCAATGTTGTGGGATATGGATTAAGAATACCTCATATTACTGGAGGTGGCATTATTGGTCCAGATAAAATGGGAAAACATTGTATTGTGAATGCAGGTGTCGTAATAGGAACTAAAACAGGGACGATAAAAAGGCCAATCCTTGGTGATAATTGTGAAATAACTATAGGGGCAGTCGTTATAGGAAACATCATAATTGGAAACAATGTGATAATTGCGCCTAATTCTGTGGTGGTGAAGGATGTTCCAGATAATGCTGTAGTCTCGGGAATCCCTGCAAAGATACTTTCTATAAATGGTCAGAGAGTTTAGTGCATTACCTTTTGATGTAATATAATTACAAAATGAATAGAAGAATATTCATGTATGCTACTCTTCCTAAAATAGGACAGGCTCCTTTTGGTGGAGGAGAGGTTGGTAATATGCGTACAATACGAATGTTGCGAGAGGCTGGTTTTGATATTACGACCATCCGTCAAAGAAAAGCAGATGCGACCTGGGGTAAGAAGCGAGTGTTGTTATCATACCCATTCCGTCTATTGGCGGGATGGAGTGAGACTTTCTGTAAACTGTTTTTTGGCTCGCGTAATAGCCTTGTTCATTTGTCTGGGTTTGCAGGGAAGACCATTTTTAATGAATATGTGTTAATGCATATCATGAAAGTAATGGGTTACAAAGTTATTTATGAGCTTCGAGGTGGAGGTGCTATTGATTTTTGGGCAAGCGGATCATCACGATACAGAAAAATGTTTAGCTATCTGTTGAAAGAAGCCTGTTATGTCTTTGTACAAGGAAAAGAGAATATTCCTTTGGTAACATCTATCAGCAAAACCCCTGTTTTTCACTATGCCAACTGTGTGGAAGATAGTTTTGCTCCGAAGCACATGCCCAAGAAACCTACTAATCAAATCAACCTGCTTTTTTATGGTCGTGTGGAAGAGAATAAGCATGTGGATTTGATTGTGGAAACCGCAGCGAAAGTTCAGAAGACTATCCCTAATGTATATTTGACGATAGTCGGTAACGGTAAGGCTGACTACGTTGAGCGAGTGAAAAGTATGATGCAGTCCTTGCTTAAGCCAGAATCTTTTACTTACATTTCGGGATGCAAGCATGAAGATCTTCCTGCATTACTGACTGACAAACACTTCTATATCTTTCCATCAACTCAACCACGAGAAGGACAATCTAATTCTGTTACGGAGTGCATGGCATACGGTATTATCCCTATTGCATCTCCTCAAGGTTTTAATCGCTCTACAATAGGTGATGATGCCTTGATTGTTAATGATTTGACAGCCGATGCATACGCAGATAGAATTATTGGAATAATTAATAGTGGAAAGTGTCAATATTATTCAGTCCAAGTTTTTGAACGCTTCAGACACAAGTTTACTCAAGATGTTGTGTTTAAGAAGACATTGGCGGTTTATAAAAAAATAGCCAATAATGAAAACTGATCTAAGTTGCGTTAAGATGGCTTCTCTTGAATGGAAGAACAAGAAGAGCGTAAGGCACTTCTCATAATTATTTGATCTATAAATAATAAGTCTATAACTTATTCCTCAGAATGTTCATAGGGGACACCGTGATTTATAGAAGAGATAGATGTTCGCTCTAGAAATTGTAAAGGAATATTGAATTAGAGAAAATTATGGAGACCAAACTTGATTTAAATAAGCCATTTCGTATAATTGGAGTACAGGTTCTATCTGCAACAGATGAGGCTATTCGTAAAGTATTGTTCCCGGGATGGTATCCACTGATCAAGTGCACTTCTGATATTGGTGTAACAAACGATTTGCCTGTAATAGATAAGGATGCATGTCCTGTGCATTATTATCGACAGAAAGAAGTGGCAATGCCAATGGTTACTGTTTGTGCTATCGTTGGTAAAAATGGGGCAGGAAAGTCTTCTCTTGTGGACATTATCTATAGGATATTGAACAACTTCGCTGAAACACTACTGACTCCTCAAGGTGCTGATCATTGTGATACAATGGAATATGTATCGGGAATTCATGCTCGATTGTATTTTGAACTAGATGGTGTCCTTAAATTTATAGAATGCTGCGATTCAGAGACGTTCTATTACATAGTAGAGAAGCATTGTCCAGTTAAGGTCACGATTCGGGAGTTGTCAGATCATCAAATAAAAGAAATACTTAGAGGATTTTTCTATACTATAAGCATTAATTATAGTCTCTATGCCTTTAACTCGGCTGATGATGATTCTACCATTCATGATTGTAAAAAATTCATTAAAAAGAGTAAATGGATAGATTGCCTTTTTCATAAGAATGACGGATATTATATACCTCTTGTGCTTACTCCATTTCGAGAAGAAGGGCAGATTGACATAAATAATGAGAATAACTTGGCTGAGCAAAGATTATCTACGTTATCACTTTTATTCCATTCGCAAGGCAAAGAATTTCTTGATGAATATGTTCCTATGTGCTTGAAATTTGCTTTCCGCTATAACTATAAGGAAGAAAAACTCAAGATGTTATATGAGCATCCGCTAGTTCCGGAACTTGGTAAAGTACAGGAATTCTTGATTAATCACTTACAAGAGGCGTGGACAAAAATACTATTAGAAGAGGAAAAGATAAAACTTGATCCTTTGAAAAACCAGAAGCATGAGATTGCATCATTCTATCTTGCATACAAGACTCTTAAAATATGTTCATTATATTCAGACTATAAGGATGCTATTCCATTTGAGTATCTCATAAGTTTGAGGGATCCTGTGTATGAGTCCAATAAATCCGATGAGAAAGTGGTTAAGAAAGATCGTGATGGAAAAGATATAACCATCATATCTGTCCCCCAGTGTATTAGTTGGGCGGATGACAACGCGGTGATATTCAATAATTTGGCTCGTAATCTCAATAATTCGCCAGTTAATCATATTACAGCTAAACTTCATCAAACCGTAGAGTACCTTCGTAATGATAGATATGCAAAAGATACCGGCACGTTGGACATTGATGATGTTATTCTTTGCCACAAACGATACGATAACTATGATGATGTGATGATGCTGCTACCGCCACCATTTTTCTTTTCAGAGTTGTGTTTTTTCAAAAAAGGAACTGTATCTAATGAAAATTTGATCACATTTGCTAGAATGAGTAGCGGTGAGCGACAGATGTATTATAGTCTCAGTTATGTCTTTTATCATATCCGTAATATAGCAGGCATAAAAGAGAGTGTGGGTAGAACTGTAAAGTATCATCATATTAACTTGATTTTTGATGAAGCAGAGTTGTATTATCATCCTGAGTATCAACGCAAATTTGTAAGTAAACTCTCTCAGGTCTTGCTCTATGTCACATAAATAAGAAGGTCATTCGAAGCATAAATGTGATTATAATCACGCATTCTCCATTTATATTGTCTGATATACCGGATACCAATATTTTGTTATTGGGTAGGGATATTAAGAATACAGAATGTATTAAAACTTTGGGTGCAAATATTTATGATTTACTCAAAGGCGGATTCTTTCTAGATTATGCCATCGGGGACTTTATCCAAGCAAAATTGCAAACATATCTTGAAATCTATAATGACTCAACTCCGCAACGGATTGACAGATTTGAGAAAATAAAAGATGAAATGTCCTTTATAATAAAGCATTTAGGTGAAAAATACCTGCGGGATGTGTTCCAACGTATGTACGATGAGATGTCATCACCAGACAAAGAAGATGATATCAAATCTAAAATAAGAGAACTCCAACGCCAACAGGCAATCCTAGAATCAAAATTGAAGAAAGAATGATAAGAGTTAAATACCCAACGCAAGAATGTCCCGATTATGAGGATTTATATATGGATGTGTTCAGGGCGGGAATTACCTCAATGCAAAATAAATGGAATAATCTTCTCAGATCTAATGTGAGAATGCGAGTATTTCCACTTCGGCTTAATGATATTCTGTTGGCAGATTATCCACACTTAGTCAGTATATATAATACGTACAATAGTGTTGTCGGTTCGCTTTCTGATCAAACAATAGATAAAATTAAGTCAGAGGTGTTTAACTATGACAAATGGAGCCCGGAGATCGCATACTATTTTATGAGACCGGATCACGGTTTTAAGTTTTCTACCTGCCATTATTGTGACATGGCTTATATCAATGCTTATGAGGTTGATGTCGAGAAAGAAGCGATATTCTTCCTTAATACTGCTTCCGATGATGAATTAAAGAGTAAACTAAATACGTGTTCCTCAAATTCAATAAATGCGTATAAAGCAGTGCGTCCTTATATTTCTCGACATGATTTTGATAAAGTGGCAACCTCGTTGAGGTGTGGACCTCAGAAGTTCGAAAAAACGTTCTTTCCATCACGTAATATGAGAAGACACTTTGATATTGAGCATGTATTGCCTAAATCTGTATGTCCGTTAGTAGGGTTGTCGTTATATAATTTTGTGCCGAGTTGCCAGGTGTGTAATTCTAAATTGAAGCAAACGCGAGTACTAGGACCATTGGGTGTTCCTATAGGAAAGTTAAGCCCAACCAGTAGCTCATATGATTTTGACACGATGGTAAAGTTTAGACTTGTTCCAAAGAATGGATGTAGTTTTTCAGGATTTCCTACTAAAGAACAAGACAAATATCAACTTGATTTGGACACATCTATGGACTGCGATTACGAGTATAATGTTAGACTGTTCAAGTTACGGGAACGATACGATTATCATAAAATAGAGGCCTTACATTGGTTGGAAATGAAGTATTGTTATCCGGATTCACGAATATCAATGATGGCGAATGCTCTGCGGGATTCACAGTTTGATACTCAAAAGATCAAAGATGATATATTCCAATTAAGTATAGGAACTTTGCGCCATCGTGTATTCGGAAAGATGAAACAAGATATATTGAAATAAACAGATATGACTCAAAACAAAAACCGCTTTCGTATAGGAAAGACATTTATCTCAATCACTAACCCTATTGATGCACAAGAAAGAATCAAAGCTTCTGTTGAGGCTGGTGGAGGAACATATGTTTGCGTATCGGATCCAAGAACGATAGATATCGCAAGTCGGGATCCGGAATATTGCGCTGTGATGGAGAACTCTTTGATGAACACACCTGATGGTCAGCCTACACTTTGGGCTGCAAGACTATGGGGGTTAAAGAATGTTGAGCGCACAATGGGACCTATCTTGTTCCAAAATATGATACTCAACCCGGATAGCGGACTTAAGCATTTCCTTTTAGGGGATACTGATGAAACGCTTTCTAGAATAGTTAAGAAGGCTTCAGAAAATAACGCATTAATTGTAGGAACTTATTCTCCGGACTTCTGCAAGTTAGATGAGTATGACTATGCGAGTATAGGTAAAATGATAAATGAAAGTGGTGCCGATGTGGTGTGGATTGCAATGCGAGCACCAAAACAAGATTTCTTTGCAGTAAATCTCTTACCATATATGTATGGAAAGGTTTGCGTAGGCGTTGGTGCGGCATTTAGATTCTATCTTGGAGAATATAAAATGGCACCACCGTTGATTCGGAAACTTGGATTGATGGGACTATATTGGGGCAGAAAAGGTAGGTCTTGGACTGCATTTTTATCGGAATATCTTTATAACAACATCCCATACTTATGGTATTTGGCGAAAATACCTTTCAGAAGATTATTGGGAAAGAAATACTACGAATAATAACATATAATAATTATTGAAATGGATAAAGTAAGAATTGGAATTATTGGAATGGGGAGGATGGGTATAACTCATTACTCAATTATAAACACCCATCCTTCAGTTGAAATTGTGTCAGTATCGGACACTTCAACAATGACTTTGGATATTCTCGGTAAGTTTATTCCATCATTGAAAACCTACACTGATTATCAGAAATTGTTAAAAGCAGGAGATATCGACGGAGTGATTGTTTGTACTCCTTCATCATTGCATTATCCAGTATGTAAAATGGCAGGAGAATTGGGAATTAGTGTATTTTGTGAGAAGCCTTTCACGACTGACCCCAATCTTGCCAATGAGCTAGCTGACTTGTTTGAGCAAAAAGCACTAGTAAATCAGGTTGGGTATGTGAATCGGTACAATCAAGTTTTTCTTACCATTAAGCAATATCTTGAAGATGGCGTCATTGGTAACATTCGTTTTGTTGATGCAGGATTTTTCAGTGCTACTGTAACTAAGCCTCAAACCGCTAAAGGATGGCGTTCAAAGAGAGAGAATGGAGGCGGAGTGACTTATGAAATGGGGTCTCATCTCTTTGATATCCTAAATTTCGTATTCGGATGTCAAGAGAAAGTGCTTGGCTCAGGAATGACAAGTGTTTATAGCACAAATGTCGAAGATATTTGTGTGGCGAATATCAAATATAAGAATGATATTTTAGCTTCAGTTCACGTAAATTGGAGTGATCCTACTTTCAGAAAACCAATGATGAAAGTGGAAATCTGTGGTGACAAGGGTAAATTGTACGCTGATTTCTATGGGATGAAAGTATATCTGAACGAGGATAATGAGAAATATAATCTGAAGGCGGGATGGACCTTAACTCCACGAAACCTTATGCCAGTAGAGACACGCTTCTATGTACGAGGGGCACACTTCTCTGATCAATTATATGATTTTGCTGATGCCATTAAGGAGAACCGGAAATCGAAGGGGTGTTCTTTCCGTAATGCTGCGGAAACTCAAACTCTTATTCACGATATTTTTAACAACGAAAAGTAAACGAATGACATGGAAAGAATAGATAAAGTCGTATTTGGGGACAATCAATTTTTTGGTATCAATCATCGCTCTCAAGACAAGGCGGAAGAATTGGCCCAGAAATTCAGTGATTTGAAGAACATTCTTGATGTTTATGACGGTGCTTTTGATAGTGGTGTGACTGCTGTCATGCTCAATAGTAACCAGAAAGCAATGGAAATAACAGACTATTTCCGCTCTCATAAGGATAAGTATGGTGAAATTGCATGGTATCCAAGCATTCCATATCCTCATAAATATGCTGATATGGTGAATGAATTGGGAATATTTCCGGCCATCAAAGAGGCAATCTTCTCCAATAATTCCACCATCGGGGTTCTTGGTATGCTCGCAAAGGGTGCTACTATTGCGGTAAATAAGGATCCCCTAAAAGTTATGGAGATGCTCATTGATGTAGAGTACAAAATATTCAAAGACTTGAATGTTAAGGTTTTGTTTCTTCAAAATGTTGTCACAGACCTACTGCTTGGCATGAATCTGAAGGATGTGTTTATACATTATTGCGAATATATTAAAAAGAAATACAAGATAATACCTGGCTTCATAACTCTTAATCTACCTTATATATTAGACAAGCTAAATGAATGGGGAATTGAGGAAGTTTGCATCTGCTCAAGTATAAACGCTGCAGGCTTCAATATGTATCCTTCAAAAGAGGAATATGAACGAGTTATATCAGAGAACAATCCATCCAAATATCAGCTTATGGCCATGAATGTTTTGGCTTCAGGCTCGATTTCTCCTAAACAATCATTTGATTATGTGAACAGTCTTAATGTCCAGTCAGTAGTGTTTGGTGCCTCAAGTAAGAGTCACATACAAAGTTCTATTGAACAAATTAAATTGTAGTATAATATAATATTGTGCAAGAGTCGGCACATATTGAGTTACGCTGCTGTTATGTTAAGCAACTTTTAGAATGTAATGAAAAACAAAACAACACTAACTTATAAGTTATTATGTGCTATGGGGTTTAAGTACCCCATAGAGGATTATGGCGACGTGAGTGTCTGGAAAGTCGTCAAACAGTTTTTTACTAACTGGCATCATAGAGCTCTTATAAATGCGATGAATTGTGCGATGTTAGAGCCCTTTAATCCACGTAAGTTGCGTCCATTCATATTGCGTAAACTAGGTGCACAAGTAGGTAAGGATGTATTCATTGGAGATTATGTCCGTGTAGATTTGAATCATTCAAATCTATTGATAATTGAGGATGGGGTTCATATCGCAGGAGATGTTCGTTTGCTCTGCCATAAAAAAAATCTTTCTGCTTATGGCCCAGGAAAAGTATATGGTATGCAGCCATATAAGTATGGCAAAATTCACCTGTGTAAAAATTGTGCTGTCGGAACAGGATGTCTCATTATGCCTGGTGTCACTGTTGGTGAGGGAGCGGTAGTAGGGGCTGGTGCTATAGTCACAAAAGATGTTCCGGAATGGAGCCTTGCTTTAGGCTGTCCAGCAAAGGTTGTCAAGACATTTGAAAAGGAAACATAGTCTATGAAGCATATTCTAATAACTGGTGCCAAGAGCTTTGTCGGCACCAATGTCGGGAATTGGCTCCTGAAAGAGCCCGAGAACTTCGCTGTTGATGTGGTTGACACTATGAACGATGCCTGGAAACAGGCGGACTTCTCAAAGTATGATGTCGTGTTCCATGTGGCTGGGATCGCTCATGTGGATCCGAAGCCAGAGATGGCTCCATTGTACTACAAGGTGAACCGTGACCTTGCGATAGAGGTGGCTAAGTGGGCAAAGGAGCATGGGGTGAAACAGTTAATATACATGAGCTCACGCATTGTGTACCATGCATCCAAGAGCATGAGGGCGGATGTGACCACAGCGGAAACGAAGCCTGACCCTAACGACTTTTATGGAGACTCGAAATTGCAGGCGGAAAAAGGCTTGAGCGAACTGGTTTGCGATAGTTTTAAAGTGGCAATCTTGCGCCCACCGATGATATATGGCCCCGGCAACAAAGGCAATCTACCACGTTTGGCATGGCTGGCCACAAAGGCGCCAATATTCCCGGCTTGGCACAACAAGAGAAGTATGCTGCATGTTTATAATCTGGCAGAATTCATCAAGCAGGTAATCACTCGTGAGTTGGGTGGAACTTTCTTTCCTCAGAATGATGAATATGCCGACACTGTGGAAATAGTACGTTGTTTCGCAAAGGAGCACGGCCATAAGATTTGGATTACGCGAGTGCTGAACCCGTTTGTTTGGTTAGGATCATTCTTTATTCCACAGATTCCTAAGATGTTCTCGGATTCGTATTATGTTCAAGAAATGAGCAAGTACGATTTTGATTATCAGGTGATTTCCATCGAGGAGAGTTTGAAGGGCCTGGATATCAGAAAAACTATGAAGTAGAGTCTGTCATGGCCTATAAAGTTGCAAAGCGTGCATTTGATTTCATATGCGCGCTGCTAGGTATTATCGGTACGTCGCCAATCTGGATTGTTTCTATTATTCTGACGGAAGTCAGCGATCCCGGGCCGTTGTTCTATTTCGCCAACCGCGTAGGGAAGGATAACAGGCGGTTCAAGATGTGGAAGTTCCGTTCCATGCGTGTGGCTCGTGGCGCAAGCGAGGCTTCGC
>CAKQTC010000018.1 GCA_934274515.1 uncultured Clostridia bacterium | reverse complement strand
ATGCTTATGAAAAGACACCAGCGAATTGCCAAATTGTTCACTGAGGAGTTTTGGGGTACGCATTGACGAAGTCAGGAGGTGAAATCCGCAGAGTGGGTTCCGACAAAGGCGGTCATTGGGAGGTTGTCGACCAGCAATAGCAGAAAATTCTACAATACTTCATCTTTAATCCGGCAATTCAATAGTTCGCGTTGTCGGATTTCTTTTTCATCGCAAAAAACAGGTGGCTGCATTAATGAATTTGCATAAAGATAGTGGTTAAATAGTCTTAATTCGACATATATAAATCCGGGAGCATTTCCTAACGAATGGTAAAATTTATACCTACCGTGAAACCCTATTTGCTGCCGGTTTCTTGTAATCATATTCTATTTGTTCCATGAAGTTCCATTGAGTGGAAATGCGATGTAATATTTGTGAAATCAATATGGGTTTTGATTTATATATAAATATAATCTCCTTTATTATAGACGCTTAAAAGCATTGCAGGACTATTGACAAACCGATTTTGACATTGTGACTTTGCGAAAAAAAATCAAACAATTTCGCAATCGTTTCTTGCGCTAATATAATAAAAACAGATTAAAGTTTTAATGTTCTACAACGATCAAAATTCAAGTCAAAAACAAACTACGATGGTCATCATGAATATTGATGATCTGCGTGAGGCTTTCAAAGCATGGAATCGGGAACAGATTGAGGCAAACGCGCCACAGGAAGAAATCTATATAGCCGCTAAGGAAGCCGCCAAAATGCTCGGCGTAACCTTATCGACCTTATGGAGATGAAATAACGACAAGTATCTGGAAAAAATCAAGATAGGCAACAAGGTAAGATACCGGCTGTCGGATGTTGAACGTATGATAAAGGGTGCTCAATGACAACCGAACCTATCAAACTACTTCCGGCTTATGTCGATAAACCGACTCAAAATGATGTGGCATCGGATGAAGAAACTCCGGTGGTGGATATTGAATATACTGACATCATCATGGGTCAAGATGAACTATCGAATCAAGATGACAATGAGTGCCCTTATATCCGAGTTGGCACTGAGTATTACCGAGAAGTGTTGCGACCGCAGGCGAACGGATCCACTTGTAAGTGTCTTGTCTATTGGAAGGCTTCGACTATCAAGGCAGACTTCGGGAAGGACTATCTGAATGATGTGCCTAAGTATGACTGCTTCTGCACCGTTCCGAGCCACACCGACTATCGCAAAATAATCGGAAACGCCTACAATCTCTATGAGTCAATCACCCATCAGCCGCTACCGGGAGATTGGAGCGCGATTGACAGCCTGCTTCGCCACATCTTCGAGGAGCATTACGAGTATGGTCTTGACTATATCCAGTTGCTGTATCAGATGCCGCTTCAAAAGCTGCCGATACTGATACTGGTGTCGGAGCAACGCAACACCGGCAAAACCACTTTCCTCAATCTACTCAAGGCAATCTTTCAGGACAACGCGACCTTCAACACCAACGAAGACTTCCGCAGCAAGTTCAACTCCGATTGGGCTGGGAAGCTGCTTATCATGGTCGATGAAGTCCTACTCTCCCGGCGCGAGGATTCAAAACGACTGAAGAATCTCAGTACAGCAACATCATATAAGATGGAGTCCAAAGGCAAGGACCGCAACGAGATTGCTTTCTTCGGAAAGTTCGTGCTGTGTTCCAACAACGAGCATTTTCCTATTGTAATCGACCGCGAGGAAGTCCGCTACTTGGTGCGCAAGGTCAACTCTCTGGAAACTGATGACCCTTTCTTCATGAAGAAACTTGTGGCGCAGATTCCGGCGTTTCTCCACTTTCTTATGCAGAGAGACCTATCTGTGCAATGCGAAAACCGAATGTGGTTCAGTCCGGAAAGACTGCGTACCGCTGCTCTAAACCGAATCGTAATCTCCAACCGCTCTAAGATAGAGTTTGAGGTTGCCGAGCTGCTGATGGACATCATGGACAGTACCGGCGAAGCATCAATATCTTTCGTCGTAAACGACATCGCCACATTGCTCACCTACCGTAATGCCCGTGCCGACACAAGCGAGATACGGCGTCTCTTGCAGATCTTTTGCCGGCATCGAACTCCCTCACATATCGCTCCTATACGGTCGGCATGTTCCCTGCAAAATACACTGCGAAGAACGCTGTCGGCAGATACTACACATTTACCAAAGATTTTATTCTGAATTTATCTTTATTCTGATGAATTGATGTATGAATTAATGAAAGGGAAGAAAATCAGCAAGTTATAATGCCGTAGGCTCTCATCAAAGGATTTTACAGTTGTTGAGGAGCCACCTATTCTTTCCCTATCGTTAAATATAATCTTATGATGAATCGGATTAGGCTGTAATGCTGCGAATTACACATACTTTCATCATTTCATCAACAATCAGCCACATTTACATTTAGACAGTTGCCTCTTGTAAACCGGGAATACACGGTTCCAACGCATCCGGAAAGACGGAGTGAGATTGCTTGCAATAATAACCTTTAAGGTATAGCCTAATATACCTTCATGCGAAGGTGGGCGGCTTTCTGTGCGGAAAGAAGATTCGGCGCAAGCGCAACTATGAACCGATTTTAATCAACCTAACCAATTACACCAATAACTTTATGTCTTCACCTAAACAGATGATGGACTTCAAACCTGTAAAGTCCGTAGCAGCCGGCGTCAGCAACGAGCATCAGCGCAACTGGAGCGATGAACTGTTCGAGCGAAAAGCCAAGAATCCCGACCACAATTATGACCGCACCCGAACCGCACTGAACTTTCAGGTCGGGCCCGGAGGCAAGATAACCGCCGTGGACAAATCGCGGCGTATCGGTGACAGGGTCGAAGAGATAATCAAAAATCATCTCCGACCGGATGCCCGAGTGACCGCCATCTCCAATCGTGCTGTCATGGTTGTATTCGGCGGCAATCGTGAGAGGATGCGTGAGATGGCTTTCGGCTCTCAAATGCTGAATGAGTATGAGGAGACAAACGGGCATCTTGTCCGGCAACTTGAAATCGAGCGATGGGCGAAGGATATCTATGGTTTCGTGTGCCGAGAATTCGGAGAAGAAAACGTAGCCTCGTTCATCGTACATCTTGACGAGATGGGACCACATGCGCATTGTGTGTTCGTGCCGCTGACCGCCGACGGACGTCTAAGTTCAAAGGAGGTACTTGGAGGTAAGAATAAATTCGAGGCAAAGCAGCACATGCGAGACCTGCACACCCGACTTGCCGAAGTGAACCGCAAATACGGCCTTGACCGTGGCGATGACATTTATGAGACCGGCGCACGTCATCGCTCGACCGCTGAATACAACCGAGACCTTCACCGTGAGAACGCCAAACTCGAAACTCTTATAAGCGACAAGTCCGGGCAGTTGAGCCAACTTGAAGACCAAATCAAGAAAGCTGAAACTCGTGTCAAAGGACTCTCGACCATGATCGCGAATCTTGAAAGGCAGGAGCTGGAACTGAATGAAGAAATTGCTCTGATGAAGACAGACATCGAGAATGGTTCCGGAGATGTTTCCGATTTGCTTTGCCGCATCGCTTCCCTTGAAACCCAGCTTGAATCTACCGTACAAAAACTCGCCGACAAACGCGACAAACTCAAGACTGCCGATCGGCAACTCGCCGAACTTCAGGATGAGCTGCACACCGTCAAGGAGAAGCGAGACTCGGCGCAAAAGAATTACCACGAATTTACTGAAAAGAATCAGGAGCAGGTGCGCATGAGGCTGACCGATGCCGTCTTTGCCAGAATGGTTGTCGATGTGCGCTCAATGATTGAATCCATGCCATCTGAACAGAAAGATAATTTAAACGGAGAATTCCTGACTGCTATCGCCGAGCAGCCGAATGAGATTCTGAAGTGTGCGATGTATCTGTTCCTCGGCTATCTTGATGGCGCAACCCAATTCGCCCAGTCATGTGGCGGCGGAGGTACCTCATCAGACCTCCCGTGGGGACGCAATCCGGAAGAAGACGATCGACGCTTCGCCTACCGTTGCATGATGCAAGCCCACCGAATGATGAAACCCTCTCAGCCCAAACGAGGCATAGAGAGAATACACTAAAAGGATGTAGGCTTTCTATATTGAATACTGCTTCACAAACTATTAGTTTAATGAACACACTAATCACAGAACTTTCTTGAGTATCCATTTTATGTTATTAAACATAACGGCAAAGATTGTCTATAGCCATGCCCTCTCTAAAATATTTATTAACTTTGCGTTCAAATTTAATAAATCAATCAATGGAGACAAAAACAGAACGACAGAAGTTAAATAGGATAAAGGCAGTTTTGGCAGAGACTGGACATACCGGCAAATGGCTCGCGGAGCAACTAGGGAAAGATCCAGTCACCATCTCCAAATGGTGTACTAATACTTCTCAACCGGATTTGTATACATTAAAAAATATTTCTGAGCTGATTAACACAAAGATGTCCGAACTTCTAATTGATAAACAACTATTACCGTGGCTAAAAAGAAACCCAGAATTGGATTGGTTGACGCAGATTTATTAAACGGAGGGACCCGACACCCGAATTTATTGTTAATGAAACTATCCGGGTTCCTCAAAGACAATAATTTTGTTGTCGAGTTAATTACTACGAATACTATCAATATCTCAAGATATAAATTAATCTATATCTCGAAGGTTTTCTCTTTCTCCCCAGACCCTCAGTTTTATACTACTGCCACCAAAAACCAGAAAAGAAAGTTTAGGATTGGTGGTACAGGTATGTATGCAACTAAAACTAAAGTTCCCGAGTTCAAGCAATTTCGAGCACGGGATATGCACCAAATAGAAAATGATCCTTTTTTAAATACACTGCCCAATAAATATAGCATAGAAGAAAGACCTTTTGGTATAGATTTAAGACGTCAAATGCCGGATTATAACCTGTATAATGATTATATTGAGCAGAAGACTCAAGAAGGACGAAATCCGAATTACTATAACGACTATAAACGTTACTCTATTGGCTTTCTTACTAGGGGCTGTATCCGTCATTGCCCATTTTGCGTAAATAAACTAGAAAATGAGATTTCTGCATACTCTAAACTTGAATGGTTTGTAAGTAACGAAAGAGATGAGCATGGTAGATTGATTAGACCATACATCTATTTATGGGATGACAATTTTCTTGCAGCTCCCAAGGAAATATGGAAACCTCAGTTAGAAGCATTGATGAAACTAGGGCGTCCGTTTCAATTTAGACAAGGATTAGATGAAAGGATTATTGCAGAAAGTCCTGATGGAGAGGAAATCGCCAAAATGCTTTCTCAGTGTAAATATCATGGAGATTTTATATTTGCCTTTGACAACTGGCAGGACAGGGAGAAAATAATAAAAGCGTTAAAAATATGGAGGAAATATAATCCCAAGAAAGGTACTAAATTCTATTTGTTCTGTGGGTATCGCATGACTCCAGACAATCTTGAGCGTTTCTATGAGGATATTTGCTTAATTTTCAAACGTATCGAAATTCTCATGAAATTTGGTTGTGTAGGATATGTCATGAGACACGAGGATTATCATAATTCTCCACTTCCTAACTTGTATGTACAAATTGCGAGATGGTGTAATCAGCAAGCATTTTATAAAAAAATGTCATTTTGGGAATTTGTATATCGTAATCAATCTTTCTGGGAAGAAACAACTAAAAAGATTGTCGGACGACCGAAACAAAAGAGCTATGATGGGTTCATGGAAGATGTAAAGGCTGGATATTATGATAACGTCAAAATGTGTCTTCCCTTAAGAACCATTGTTGAGTTGTTTGATATGTTTCCAGAACATGTTGATGAGCTATTAGATTTGTTCTCCCTTAAATTTGAAATACTTAAAAAATCAAACCAGTAATAAGTTGGACTATGACTATTATATCTCACGATTATAAGGATTTAGATATGTTAGAGACTATCATAGTAAAAAATGATGGAACACCTCTGCATGGAGAAATTGATATGTATCGGAGAATATACAATGATTGCCAAAAGAGTGATTTGTTATGGCACTTTTGGCACGATTTGAGATTGCCTATATCCATTAACTACCAATCAGAAATCCAGATAGATTTTTTGTTGGCTTGTGCATACGGTATACTAATTGTAGAAGTCAAAGGTGGTAGGGTCGGTATAGATGATGGCAAATTTTACTTTAACAGTAATGGAGTTAACTATATGGATAGGTCTCCATTTGCTCAAGCAGATGACTACAAATTTGCTATTATAAACAATAATATCCTTCCTAGTGGTGTCTTCGTGGCTACAGCCTGTGCATTCCCACATACCATCATGTCATCAACAAATAGTGCATCTATTCTTGACTTAAAATATAAACTTTGGACAGAGGCAGAACAAACATCCTCAAAATGCTCTTTTGCTGAATTTGCATTAGATGTTATATGCAATGAGCGGCAAATGAAGAACTGGGGAGACGTTATTATGTCTGACAAAGATTTGGCTATTTCAATTAGTTCCTTTTCTCAAAACAGACCAACATTCTGGAATTATTCTGAAGAGAACTATGCTACTATAGTCAATTGGCTTGAAGTTCAAAACCTTGAAGTTTTCCGCGCCATTCAACAAAACAAAAGAATTATTATAGAGGGAGGCCCGGGAACAGGTAAAACTACGATTGCAAAAGCGTTTATTCGAAAATATAAAAACTTAAGAGGTGTCTATCTCTGTTGGAACAACTTACTTGCATCTAAAATAAAACACGACTTGGAAATCGCAAACATAAAGAACTGCCAAGTCGAACAATACATTTCCTTTATCTCTAAACTGTCTACGGGGAAAGATACCATAAGTTTTGAAGATTTTCAAGGCTCGCCCAATTGTATCCGTACTAAAATTAATGAAGTTGTAAAAGCCTATCGAAAACGAGAGGGTTTCTATCCCTTTGATTTTATCGTCGTAGATGAGGCACAAGATATATTTGACAAGGGAATAAAGGATGTAATCAATACTGTCACATCAGTTGATTCAAGAGGATTATCTAATGGTAGGTATCTAGTCTTTTATGACACCGAGCAGGGTTATCGAAATGATGATCGTCAATTGAGAGTATTTGCAAATGAAATATCTGATTTTGGAGCGCATTACATATTGAACGAAAACAAAAGGGTCCCATCCAATAAATGTCTGGTTCATTGTGCTAATAAAATCCTTCATGCCGAATCACACGAGGTTTGCAACATCATTGATGATTTCTCGTTATCAAATCTTTCATGTATTAAAGTAAAAGAATGTGCTACTTACCGTGAGGGAATTGATATTCTTAAAACTATTTATTTAAGAGCCAAATCAAATAAATCCATTAGCGATTATGTGTTGCTCTCTTCGTCAACTTTAAGATGCGGCACTGCTTCATTCTATGATAGGTTAGCTGATATTGAGTGGATAAACGAACTGACGCCTAAAAACTTATCATTACAAAGCGAGGCTTTATCATTAACAACCATACTGTCCTATAAAGGTCTGGAAAATAAGCATGTTATTCTTCTCCTAGATGCTGATAAAGTGAACGATAAATATGAACTTTATATTGGAATATCAAGAGCCATTCTTGATGTTGAAATCATCTATTTAAAGAAATGAACGATAATTTCAAAAATATAGTTAATAAAGATTCAGAGTTGGTTGATGCCATTATCAGCCTTATGGTTCACAGTCAAAAGTCTAACGCAAGACGGCTGCTTTTACTCTTGAATGAGATTATTGACTTTTATTTATCTAAGGAAGATGAAGATATTCATTTCCCAATAGTGCGAATCCCCAATTGCCCGGATTGGGCGGAAGACGTCTTTGTGGAATACCTCGTTTTGAAATTGGCGCTTTCATATAATGATAAAAACATTAATAAGTTTAAAGCATTGAAGAAAACGCCAATTATGCTCGCAACCGATGATAATCGGCTCAATAATAGACTAATAAAATATCGAGGATATGTTTCCCAAATATGTAAGACAGAGATTCCATTGTATTCTTACGCAGGGAAAAATCTATTGTTCACCCCAATCCAAGTACTCAATGCTTCGCGGGGCAATAAAAATGAATATCTAAGTGATCTATCAGGTGGATATAACAATCTTGATAGTGATTCAAATTTGACAATATGCACCGAAATTGGACAAAAAGAAATTGATGACATCACTTACGATAACGAACCTCTGGGTGAATCCATCTCCAATCTATTTGTAATATACCGTAATAATGAGCAGTGTAATTCATTAACAAAAAGTGGAATTGAACGAGCTGGTTTGGATAATGTCAAGAATTGCTTTGTATTCGAGTTTTCGCAAAAGCCACAACGCCTTTATAAAACTAGAGCGCGAATGATTAGTTTAGGACACTCAAAATTCGAATGTCTTGCTACTGAAAAAGAAGCCTTGCATAATGATGATTTCATAACATTTACAGAAGAAGAATCCTTGTATTTGTTTGAAAAGCCTAATATTCAACAGCATGTATTCATCGAAGATGACCAATTTTACTATAATGGTATGATTGGCGAATATGTTGGGACTTGTGATTATCCTGTACTTGAACGGAATCACCTATCTCTGTGTCTTAATGAAGAATTATGTAATCAGTATCTGAAAAAAGCACAGTCAGCCATTGATGGAATGGATGATGAGTTAGCTTTCTCACTGGAATACCAGCAAGAAATAGCCAATAATAGGATAATTCCTGATATTTTGAAATTCATCGGAGATGACACAAGGGTTGCTTTTATATTACCTCATGATGCAACTAAACAAGAAAAAGATGGTCTGAAAGCTGTTTTTGGTACAGATAGAAAATTAAAATTTTATTGTCTATCTCAATTAACACCAAGGAATGGTAAATCAGCTATAAAAGAAAAGTGTATTGTAAATCTCACCTATAGAGGACACTTTACAAATAGCATTTATCACAAATATCCTAATTCCTTTGATTCATATTTCTTGAATGAGGGACAAAGAATACTAGATATTGCTCATGGATTCTCTTTTAACAGTATCCATGAGTGGGATCTATATGAATACAATAAATTACTGTGCCAATATACTGACAGTCTGTTTAGAAATCACTATGCCTTTACGCTTACCGAACCGATTCATCCTGTAAGTGTTAAGGAAAATTATGATGTGGAACCTGATGAAACGCAGACTAGGAGCAACAGTACACAAACCAATTCTATAATTTTTTCTGATGGAGAAAAAATATCTGTTCTTGATACAGAGCTCATAATATATGAGAAAGACTCTGTTATTGCAATCGAGAAGTTCTCAGAGTTAAAAGAGCATCTGGAGACCCTGAAGGACATTAAATTACAGAAACTCTCAGCTTTAGATGAAGTAATTAAAGAATTCATGGAACAGAAAAGCCAAAGAGCAAACGAAAAAGTTCAGGTATTGCGTGCATACTACTTGAGTAGAGGACGTTTATCAAAAGATGATGAACAATCAGATAATACAATTTGGAACATTCTTTTAAGAAAAAAGGTTGAGGCAATGGGAGAACAAAAAGTGTATGATGAACTTATGGAACCCTTAAATGACCGTGAGAGAATAAGTTTGAATGCTTTCCATGCTTGGCATTCATCTGAAAGTAAAATGCTTCTACCATTAGTGCGGAGGACGCAGAAACGTCTAATCGAATACCTAGATCTTTCTTTGAAGTATCTTGACGCAATGAGAGCTATAAAACGTGCTACTAAGGCAAATTCGAAAGCAAATAATCAGATGATAGACCATTTCATGATGGATTATCTTTTTAGTGAAATTACGGATGAAATGTTTGAGGAATTTGAAGAAAGCCCAATCAATGAATCTCTCCAAATTCACAATATCAAAGATTTGGAAGCCCTAGTCGAACTAATTAAAGAAAAGATTGAGCTCAAAACAGTTGCGACGTGTAATTAAGTTGCCATTCGGAATATCTTTAGGGCACCTCACATTTGCAGGATTGCCAAAGATGTGGTAAATTTGTAAATATTAAACCAAGCAATATCAGGAAATTAAGAATGTCAAACATCATAGATCTCAAAAGGGGCTCTTTGGAGGCGTTTATCAGGGAACAAATGATTGGTCCCAATGGATGCCAAGGGAAGTTTTCATATCATACGGACGCTGAGGATTCTGTATGTAAAGAGGAAGTGGTAAATACCACTCCCGGTTCAATCTATAGTACTGCGATTCTTTTCCCTAAACAAATGCCAGTAGAAGACCGCCAGGATTCAGGCGCGAATAGACAAACGTCTGTTGAATCGTCTGATGAATCATCTGATGCAGATGAAGTAGCTACAAGCGAGACGGCTCCAGCAGAGGCTCCGCGACAAGAGACTAACTTCGAACTATACAGACAAGAAGAAATTGACGATGAAGATATTTATTCTTTAAGCAGAAGATTCCCTCATGCTATTGGTATGTCCTGTTGCTTGGCCAAAGAAGCTTTGATAAATGGGAACCTTCGGATTTCTATCTCGGGTAGATATTATAAAAAAATCACCGGGACAGACCGCCGTAGCATTAGGGTCAATCTTACAGACAATGACAAGCTCTTTAATGATTTCTGGGACACGACTCAGACTGTTCATCAATACTTTTCATTTGATGGTAAATCCCTCTCGATTAAAGATATTAATTCCAAGAATGTTTCTAATGTCAAACAGCTTCTACGAGATTTAAATCAAGAGTTAGCATTACGAATCGCAAATAGACTTAACATTGTAGAGAAAGTTAAAGCTCCTTATAGATTTTTGCTTTCCTATCGCGAATATCTGTTCAACCAATTACGTCAAGTTAAAGACGGACAGTATCTTTCTGACGAAGATATTAATAAATGCCAAGAAGGTATACTTGAAATTGAGAATTACGAGACAATCATCTCATATTTTGATGACTTGCTCTCGATGTTTGACAAAAAGAGTTTTGGATTCTGGAGATCAATATCATTTACAAAGGATATTGATTTATCTAGTATTCCATTAGACAAACTGCAAGGTCGTAAGACCATCTTTAAACCGGAAGATTATCCGGCTTTAAAAAAATATCATTTTAGATACTGTTCCAAACCACATAGGAGAGGGTGGCAATTCATCTGATAGGCATATATCATTATCAGCTTGGTTACAAATAACGAAAGATAGCCGAAGTAATAATGACGATAAAGTTTATTTGAAACTGTTGATTCAGAATGATTCAACGCCTTTTCAAGAAGACAAGCATAATTATTTTTCGATAATAAATGAGCAGGTTAACCTTTTCTGTTTCTTTGGTATAAAAGGATCTGTAATCAGCGAGTATCTTTTGCCATATCGGAAGAATGAAAATTATGAAGACGTCTCAAAAGCAGAAGATAAGCTCAACTACCTATATCGAGAAATTGAGGACTATGGTGTAGGCCACATGTGTTCCGTTGATTGGAATAAAGATTCAAAAGGCAAAGTAAATGAAGTTTTCATTGAATTTTTACCGTCTTTTGAAACACCTGATGTTGAGTCTGTGCCTAGAAAAAAGTTTTCTAAGTATGTTGCTACCGACTGTGTAATGGTTCCTGCTCCATTTCTAGAAGAAACCAATGTGCTTCAGTTTAAACGATTATCATCGTTTTCAGAAGTTTCAGACAATGAAATCATAAACGAATTGAAAAAATTCGTCAGCGCTTATGGTTTGTGGATTCAAGAAATGAGAGAGCGATTGGATGCAGGAGATCTCGAATTCGGTAATGCCAACTTGAATGAGTGCGAATCGGATTATATGCGAATGCTCTCAAATATCAATGATATTTTGTCATCAAGTCCGACTGCGCTTAAAGCTTTTAGAGTGATGAACTCAGCCATGTATATGCAATTATGGCATAACAAGTCTGAGAATCAAGCGCAAATAAGAGAGCTTGGGCGCCGAAAACTTAATGCTGATTTCTACAAATCATCGAGTGATGAAATCTTTAAAGAAGGCGAACACGCAGCTTGGCGACCATTTCAGTTGGCTTTCATTTTACTGAATCTAGATGGCATTTTTAATAATCCGAAAGATCCTCAGTGGAATAAAAGGAATGAACTAGTAGATTTAGTTTGGTTCCCAACTGGTGGTGGTAAAACAGAAGCATATCTTGGACTGATAGCCTTGTGTATTTTAAACAGGAGAATCTCTTATGGTGCTAAAGGTGGAGGAGTATCTTCGATAATGCGCTACACACTTCGACTTCTTACCACACAACAATTCCAACGTGCCTTAAGGCTTATCATGGCTTTAGAGCAAATTCGACGTTGGGATCCCATTCACTATGGGGATGATGCTATCTCAATAGGTCTTTATGTAGGGGATGCTTCCCTCCCAAATACAAAGATAGGCCTAAATGAAGAAGCAATCAAATGGTCCGGAAGGGGAACTTCAAACAACACCAAAATTCCAATAGATTTATGTCCTTGGTGCGGAAAGCGTTTAACATATGACCCCAGTGTACAGCAATTCTTTTGCGAGAATAGGAATTGTACATTTGGGAGAAAAGCGGTACCAGTAGAACTCTGTGATGAATCAATCTACGAAAAACCTCCATCACTATTATTTGGTACCGTTGATAAATTTGCTGCTATTGCACACAAGGTCTCAACTTCAAATAATGAAAAGGCAAAGGATTCCCGTAGAATTTTTGGAACTGCGGCAGGTTTCTTGACTCCCGATTTGATTATTCAAGATGAGCTACATTTGCTTTTAGGCCCACTAGGAAGTGCCGTTAGTTTCTTCGAAGGAGCTATAGACCAACTATGCAGCAGAGAAGAAGCTCTCGAAAACGGGAATAAAATAACCTTACGTCCAAAAATAATATCATCTACCGCAACCACAAGAAACACGGAATTACAGATTCGTGCTCTCTACGATCGTAGTGTCAATATCTTCCCCAAAAATGGGATAACGCACGACGATTCGTTCTTCTCTTTTTTTCAGAGAGAAAAAGTTGATGATAAAGAACGATATTGTTCCAAGAGAAAATATATTGGCATTATGCCTACAGGAAGAACGCAGATGACAACACAGATGCGTTTGGCTGCCATTATTTTCGTCCACAGGGCAATATTTGAACTGAAATATGGGAATGAATCAGACTTTGAGAAAGCCGCAGACAATTATTATTCAGTATTATCTTACTTCAATAGCCTTCGAGAAGTAGGTAAAACGGATGCTTTATTCTATACCGAATACGCTAAATATACAAAACGTCTCTTTAAGCGAGTCCTTCGTTATGGCAATCTCATGGATTGTTTCTATTCTGGAGACAATCTAGGTAAAGCAGAGCTTACCAGTCGACTATCAGGGGAAGAAATAAACGGAAAATTTGCTGAGGTAGAGCAACGTTGGGAAAGGGGACATCGTCTTCCATTTAAGGATGAGAATGGCAATTGGAATAAAGCGATTGTTCCCCCGGATTATATTTTGGCGACAAACATGATTTCAGTTGGACTTGATGTTAGCAGGTTCAACACTATAATCATAAATTCGATGCCTCGTAATATTGCAGAATATATCCAAGCGAGCTCCCGTGTTGCCCGAAGTGTTAAGGGATTAGTTTTGACCCTGCATAATCCTTTCCGTTCAAGAGACGTTTCCCACTTTGAACGTTTCAGGGAATTCCATGAGAAGCTCTACTATTATGTAGAGCCAATTTCGATTACTCCGTTCTCGAAGAAATCTGTGCAGAAATATCTTCCTTTGTATATGGCTTCAATTATCCGACATTTGATGCCTGAATTAGCAAATAATAAGGATGCTGCTCAGATCAATAAGAACAAGATTAAAGAGAAGGCAATGGGAATCGTGTCAAGATATTTTATAGAACGACACGAGAGAAGCCAACGCCTTCCAAATAAGCTCGAAAAACAATTGCTTACTACGATTCAGTTAAAAGATATTGAACAACTCATATCTTCTGCATTAGATCAATGGTGCAATATGGCAACCGAGCATCCGTCAAACCTTGTATATGAAAACAAAGGAGTTAGGCGGAATGACAAGACTCCATTATTCACCTCTCCCAACGATTATGAAGAAACTAAAAATGCAAGCAATTGGACTGTCTCATCATCTTTAAGAATGATTGAGCCTGAAGCCGTTCTCAATGTGCGTGTTTTATACAAAGAAGATTAGATTATGGAGATACGAACATTAACACAATACAATCAAGGAATAGGGAAGTATAAATTACTTTCTTCAAATGCAGGTGTTGGTGCTATTTTACCCTCCAAGTCAGGTGGATTTGTAATGCCGATGTCATCTTCATACTGGGATTTTATTAGAGTTGTATCAGACAAATTAAAAGATGATCCGACGGCAACAATAGATCAAACACTTGCTGATAATCTAGGAGTGGAATTTGTCGATGATCCAAGATTTATCAGCTTCCTACGAAATTCTGAATCATTGACTAAACTTAGGTGTTTAGTTGGTATACCACATATAGAACTTACTGGCTGGAATAGATGTAATGTGACAGACCATCCTTTAAATCAGCGCTATATTGAAAGAAACCCACAAGGCACGGGGCTAAAGGAAGGGATGTTTACTGTACCAGCTATTACATTCCCTCGTTGGTTCTTTTCAAAGCGTCCAAGCCATGACTTAATGGCTGTTGAAAATTGGTTCAAAATGTGGAAAGAGCGAGGATGCAATGACGGGTCGCTGGAGTACTTTGCCCCACCAAGAGATCCTAAATCTCCTACCACTAAATTACATAAATCCGGATTGCCTGAAGGTAAGAATCGGGTCTATAATTTGCTGGAACAGGTATCCATGGTGCTAATTTGCAGGAATGGCCATATGTCAGACATCCCTTGGGATAAATACTTTTGTGCTGTGAAAAAGTTAGGTAAAGACATAGTTCACAAAGAAGGCTTCAACCTTTTCGGCTTTGACACAGATGAATACCCATGCCCTGAATCATCTAATGGTAAGCATCAATTACAATGGCATGAGAATAGAGCTCATTCAGAAAGCTTTGGTACGCTAAAGTGTGGTTGTTGCGGACAGTCTATAAGCCTCGAAGGTATTATGAACCTTCAGCCTTCCTGTCCTGGTCATCGTCCATGGGAAGGAATCGAAGCTAGGGATAATGCGAAGTGCACCCATCGCGGTCAGGATGTTAATATGAAGTGGGCTCTTGTAACCAGTAATAGTGTCTACTATGCTGAAAATTTCAGTAGTCTTTATCTCCCGAGTTGCTATTTAGACACAGCTGCCAGTCTAAGTGATTCTGAACAGAGACTTCTTAATTTGCTTACAACAAGGTGGTACAATAGATACCTTCAGCGTAATCACAATAAATCGCGGATCGACTATATAAACTCAATATCTACAGATGACTTGATTGATAAAGCATCTGACAGTGGTTATGATGTGACAGCGGAAGACATGAATCGCATTGTGTCTGCCTTCTTATCAGCGGATGCCGAACCATCATCTTCAGATTCCAGAGAAGAGTATCGTTTTTCTGAATTCTCTGTATTTCAGAATAACAGCAAATCCAAAGAATCTTCCGATAAACTGGTGTTTAAAGATATTGATTTACCAGAATCTCTAAAACCCTACTTCTCCAAAATTCAGCAAGTAGAGACTCTTGGCGTAAGTTCTACTCAAATCAACTTTTCAAGAGTGCAAATGCCTCAACCGGAAGTCGTCAATGGGGTGACTCGATATCCTAGTAGTATGAAAATCTTCAAGGAACCGAATGAAGAAGTTCTTGTTATGCCTGCCAATCAGACATTCGGAGAGGGGCTGTTTTTTAGCCTTAATGAAGATCTAATTTCTCAATGGGTTGAAAAGAATTCTACCGTATTCCAAAAGCGATATCCGCATAACCGCCATATGGAGAATATTTATGAAAATGTAGCGGCTATGATGCAAAAAGGTGGAGTCGAAAAATTTTATCTTTTGCATACGCTCTCCCATATAATTATGAAAGAACTCGAATTTTCTTGTGGATATCCTACTGCGAGTCTTAAGGAACGTCTTTACTTCTCCGAAAGGATGTGCGGCGTTCTTATATACACAGCAGATGGCTCTGAAGGAAGCATGGGAGGCCTAGTATGGCAAGGACAACCGGAACTCATTGAGAATATAATCATGACAGCTTTAAATAGAGCAATAGATTGTTCGTCAGATCCTATATGTTGGGAAAATGATAGCGATCCGCTAAACTATGCAGCTTGTTTTTCATGTGCCATGGTTTCCGAAACCTCATGTGAACAACGTAATTTGGGCCTTGATCGGCGCATTCTTGTTGATGAGGAATTCGGATTTTTTAAGAATCTTTGTTAGAGATGAACACCTTTTGCACTAACGCAATTACATATAGATGAATATCACTGAAATAACCATTGAAAATATAAAGGGTATAAAAAGACATCATTTTAAGTTCACCTTATATCCCAATAAGCCTAATATCTTGGTGGCTCCGAATGGCTATGGAAAAAGCTCTTTCGCGATAGCATTTGCATCCTTACATGAGTCGAAAATAATACTTGATGAGAAAGATTATCATTTGGGGGATGGCGCATTAACTCCCAAAATAGAAATATCTACGTCTACCGGGAAATGTCTTTCTGCTGATAATACGATGAATGATATCAATGGAGAGTTTGATGTTTTTGTTATTAATAATCCTCTTGAGCCCAAGGCCAACGTTCGGCATTATATGGGACGAACAATCAGTAAGCCAACGATTGATATAAAACCAACTATACTTGTTCATACGATTCCATCAAAAAAAGATTTTATTTATAGATTGGCACAACTTAAACGAGTATTTGGGATTAATGGCAAAGTGTTGCCAGACATATCGTTCATTCTATGTAATGGTATAATTATGGCCGAAATCGCAGCATTAGATTTGGCAAGAATTGGACGTATGAAATGGGACGCAAAGGTTAACACTTACTTAAATGATATTAATTCCCAAAAAGGAATAGCCAAAATCATCCGAGATTATATAAGCAAAACGGTGTCTGCAATTTTAAAAATCGGTCCTTATCCTGCAATTGCTGATATTTTAGTTCGTCATGGCATTGTCTCTCCAAATGAAGATGTTCTAAAGTTCTTATATGTTTGGCAAATATGGCAACTCTATATTAATATGGGCGCTGATTTCAGAAAAGCATGTAAATATGTTCAATATCTAGATGACAAGAAAAGATTTACGCAAGAAATTGAAGACTTCAATCCTGTAAAAAATAGGTTCAATATTGTGCCGAAAGAAAAAAAAGAGCAACTTGTTGTAGAATGGCCAAAAGCGCATGAGTTATCTAATGGACAAAGAGATATCTTATTCTTTTACGCTAAATTACTAGAATTTGAACGTCGTAAAGCATTGAAACCGCAAATATTAATCATTGATGAAATATTTGATTATTTAGATGATGTAAATATTCTGTTATTTCAATATAAAATATCAACCTTAGTTGATTCTTATAGAAAAGCGAAAAAACTCATTTTCCCAATACTCGTTACGCATCTAGATCCAAATTTTTTTCATCACTTTTGTTTCAATGAGGATAGAATCAACGTGTGCTATCTAAAAAAAGATAATGTAAAAAGCAATCAAGAGCTATTAAACATCATATATGTTCGAGAAAATGAGGCTGTTAAAGATAAGTTAGATGAGGCTTATTTCCATTTCCATCCTTTGTATAATACCTATAATCTTACAGAGGAATTTCGAGCACTTGGATTAAATATTGAATGGGCTAATCCATCAAAATTTAGAAAAAAAGTGTTCCGTTTATTACGAACATATCTTTTTGAAAATAAAGATTATGATCCAATTGCAGTTTGCTGGTCTGTAAGACTGATGATTGAAGAAATAATTTATTCAAAGATACCGTCACATGCTCAACAACAAGAATTTATAAAAACAAAAAAGACCAAAGAAAAATTAAAATTCGCACATCGTATTGGCGTATTTATTCCTGAAACTTATTTTTTACTTGGGCTTATATATAATGTATCCTTACACAATTCCAACGTGGATACCGTACAATCAGTTGCTTTAAAATTAAATTCTCTTACGGTAAAGAATATGATAGGACAGATTGTTCAGGAGCATGTGCGCCTGTTTGGGAGACAATAGAACTAGCTCATTAAGCTATTGAGTAAATGTCTCCGGACAACAATATTGTAAAACTAAAATACCCATAATGATGATGAACAAGAAGTCGATACGGTTTTTCAATAATCGAGAGGTGAGGACGGTCTGGGATGACGAGAACAGCTGCTGGTGGTTCTCGGCGACGGATGTGATGCGCGCTATCAATGATGAACCGGACTATACGAAGGCCGGCAATTATTATCAGCATTACTAAGAAAGATTGATATGGACAACGGACAGATAATATTATTCCAGACGCAGGGTGGAGAGACGAAGATTGAGGTTCGGCTCTCCAATGAGACGGTATGGCTCACGACCGACCAGATGGCTGAGTTGTTTCAGCGCGATCGCACAACCATACAGCGGCATATCAAAAAAATCTACGATGAAGGTGAGCTTACCGCAGATTCAACTTGTGCATTTTTTGCACAAGTTCAAACGGAAGGGAAACGACAGGTTGAGCGTAAGATTCCCATTTATAATCTTGACATGATTATCAGCGTGGGGTATCGTGTCAACTCGCATCGAGGCGTGCAGTTCCACCAGTGGGCAATCCAAGTGTTAAAAGAGTACATGATTAAGGGATTCGTGCTTAATGATGATTTGCTCAAAAATGCCGGACAAGGAAATTATTTTGATTAACTGTTCGTTCGCATCCGAGACATCCGCAGTTCTGAGAAGGTGTTCTATCGCAAGGTGCTGGAGATTTATGCTCTCAGCATCGACTATGACCCTCGCACCTCCATCACCCAACAGTTCTTCAAGACTGTTCAGAACAAAATGCACTTTGCCGCCCACGGACATACCGCTGCAGAGGTTATCTATGACCGCGCCAATGCCGAAAAGGATTTCATGGATTTGACAACATGGCGAGGTGCCATGCCTACCAAACATGAGGCTGAGATTGCGAAGAATTATCTTTCGGAGGAAGAGGTCGATATGCTAAACCGAATCGTCAACCTATACCTTGACTTTGTCGAACTTCAGGCCAAGAGCCACGTCCCGATGTATATGAAAGACTGGATCCAGAAGCTCGACGATTTCCTCAAACTGTCCGGCAAAGAATTACTGAATCATGCCGGATGCGTGTCTGCAGAAGTAGCCAAGCTGAAAGCCAATGAGGAATACGACAAATTCCGCGAGCGTACCCAGTATCAGCTATCCCCGGTCGAAATCCACTTCCTCGAAGCTTTCGAAGCAGAAAGAAAGCGTCTCGAAGGCAAGAAATCATAATTCCAGATGCCTGCGCTACATACCCTGCGGTCCCTCAGCAGGGTTTCGTTGACAAAATGTTTACGCAAATTTTGGATCAGCGGGGTAGTGTTTCACTGAGTGTGTCTGAGGCGAGTTCACTCAAGCCTGTAGACCTCAGATGACGATGCAAATTTAATGATTTTATCTCATTGTTTCGTTGTGTGACGAAAAAATTGTAATTTTGGAGTGCAGCCGGACGAGGAAACGGGCTCTGCTGAGGAGCAACCCGCCAGCAACATGGCTGCGCCAAAACCGGAGACAGTTGAATATCGAAGCCGATCCGCAAGGGCGGCTTCAACTTCACCAGGATGGCATTTCCGCTAAGAAAACCTTTACAGTCAGTCCGGGAAAAGCTTTTTGTCGACGGCAATGTTCGGCAAAGCTCTGTCGAAGGCTTTGTGATCCATGGCCACGCTGCCCATCAGTGTCAGCACCGATTCTTCGTTTGGCATGGCGGTTCTCATTCGGGTAACACGGCGGAAGTCTCGGTTGAGGCGTTCAATCCAGTTGGTAGTATATATCATTCCTTGAATCTCAGGGGCATAGTTGAGATATGTAAGATAGGCTTTGTAATCGGGGTTGTCACGCAGACGCTTGATTGACAGGTAGTCTTTGCCCCATCAGTCGCACATATCCTGCCGTTTTGACCATGCCGTTTCCACGGTATAGTCTCGCTGCCCGGTACGGAATATATCGCGCAGGTCGGCGGCGAGAGCTGCCTTGTCGCCATGACGGACCTTGGCGAACATATTACGTTTCAGATGGGTGACGCAACGCTGCAAGGGTGTGCCGGGGAATTTTTCTCCGACGACTGTGTCAAGCCCTTTGATGCCGTCGGCAACCATCAGGCCAACTCGCTGAAGGCCTCTGTCCTTGAGGCTATCGAAGATCTCGCCCCATCCCGTGGCACTCTCCACGGGCATATTGCCGATATAGATTACCTCGCATGTGCCTTCCTCGGTTACGGCCAACGCCACATAGAAAGCCTCGCTTGCCACGGAACGCTTGCGGTGGATCTTGATATGCACACAGTCAACGAACACCACCGGATAGTATTCCTCAAGTCCCCTTTCGAGCCACTCGTTGACCTGGGCGCGAACACATTCTACCATACGGCTGATGCTCGACTTGGAGTAGTGCTGGCCGTATATCTGGTCGAACACGTCACTAACCTGTTCCTGGGTAAGTCCCTTTGTGTAAAGGACTCCGGCGAGTCGGTCGCATTCCTCTTCCTGGTCGCGGAGTATGGCGAGTATTTGCGGATGGAAGTTGCCGTAGCGGTCGCGTGGGATGCGGAACTCAAGTTTTTTACCTTGGCCGTAACTATGCCCCGGACGGTATCCGTTACCCTTATTACCCGGATTTTCAGTCATAAACTCGCCGCGTTCAGCGACCATCATACTCTCGAGCATGATCTCCATCAAGTCGTGAAGACCATTTTTCTTCTCAGCATGCCAGGGCAGCCGCATCAAATTATGGCCGAGGCAAGGATTTCACGAAGGTAATCTTGTGAAATCGCTGCACGGAATAGA
>CAKQTC010000017.1 GCA_934274515.1 uncultured Clostridia bacterium | reverse complement strand
TAATACCCGAACCAACGAGCCTGCGCAGGATTATGCGTAAGCAAAACCGCACAAAGGGCGCGACGCGTAAAGCGGACTTTGCAGTGCATTGTCCGTAGCCAAAGCGGACGAGGACTAAGTCCGAGTCGGGACCGTTGGTTCGAGTCCAACTGGGGGAGCCATCTTTGTAGTACGAAAAAGCTACAAAACATAAAAAGCACAAGATTTAGTAGGTCTTGTGCTTTTTTTGTTACCATATCTTGTGATTTGCGCCCTTCGCGGAATATTTGAATTTAGGAGCTGCATTTTGACCTATTTTTCAAAAAACAGGACTTGAACTGACGACTTCGTTTTAATCCCCGCCTGACGCCTACAATTTAATACAAATCTTTTAAGAGAGAACAAGGATAAGCGCAGTTTCCATATGGAATTATTAAAATTAAATTTTAGAATTGCGCTTTCAAACGACAACAAAAGATTTTCAGATGTTTTGAAGTGCCATCAAACAACGGGGCGTTTTCTATACACGGTGCGGAAAGGTATCGAAAATGAGTAAAAAGAAACGAATTGTGGGTAAATTATTGAATTTTTGTAATTTCACGCAAAGGTGTGGCAAACAGGCTTGATTTTTTAAGAAATTTTTTAAGAAATTTATGGTAAAATATAAAAGACAAAACGTATCATATATCGGTACGCGGAACTATCAACCCCGCAATACCTGCGGAAAATATTGCATAAAACAGGCAAAAGGAGTTGACAAGGTATGAAAAATACGGGACAATCATTAGCAAGCAAGCAAGCAAGCAAGCAAGCAAGCAAGCAAGCAAGCAAGTCGTAAGTCTGCCCTTTGAGGCGAATATAACAAGGTTTTAACGCACTGCTGCATAGGCTAAAACTATGGGGCGGTGCGGTTTTGCTTTTATAAGGAACAAAAACACAACATTAAAGTAGTTTAGGTTTTAACCAATGAAAAACCTATCTTTCAAATCTTACAAACGAAAAAAGTCAGAATAGCGAAAAAAGTCAGAATGAGGTGAAATATAATGAAAAAATATTTTGAAAAACCAAGTATTGCTTTAATAATTGCTATGATGTTCATTCTTGCCATTTTAGGTGGTGAGGTAATGAAAATTCATACACATGCCGATAATGCAAAATATAAAATGGTCGGGAACGCTCAAGGCGTCAAGGCGGAAAAAGGGACAAAAGCGACAACGCAAGTAGAGTTAGGGAATTATATAAGCCTTGGCAAGTACAACGGCAAGGATGTAATATGGAGGTGCGTAAGTCTCGATGAGAAAGGTGCGCTTATGCTTGCCGATAACATAATCGACACACTTCCTTATGACGCAAAGACCAACGACAACAATCGTTCTAAGTCGCACAGCCGCAACTATAATCGTGACAACCGTGGCTCAAACTATTGGAAAGACAGCAATATGCGTTCTTGGCTCAACTCTACGGCAGTGGCGGGCGAAGTGAAGTGGTTGTGTGGCAATCCGCCAAGGGAAGGGTCTGTAAATGGAAATGCTTATGACCAAAAAGCCGGTTTTTTGAATGATTTTTCCAAAGCCGAGATTGCCGCAATGAAGAACGTGACCCAACGCTCAATTGTATCTCACCCCGAATACAATTTGGGATTTCACGACGGTGAAGGTCGCTCTGACTTGGAGTTTAATAGGGATATTGAGAACGTTGCCAACAACTTCAACAGCGCATACGGCGAAAACTCGACCGAAAAGGTTTTTCTACTGGATGTTCAACAAGTCAATACAGTATGGAAAAATTTTGGCAATTATTATGTAGGCAGAAACGAGCAAGGAATGGCTTGGCCGTATTGGCTTAGAACGCCTTATTCTAGTTGTAATCATTTGATGCGCTATGTAGAAAGTAATGGTTATATTGAAAGACATTACCCAATGACGGATTATATGGGAGTAAGACCTGCATTTTATCTAGACTCAGACTATTATGTAACAACCTCCGGTAATGGCAGTGTAAACAATCCTTATGTGGGTTCTGCACCTGATAAAATAGAAGACGACTATACCGTAGCCGAGCCCGATGAAGACCCAAATCAAGAGTGGGACGTAAGCCTTGACCAACAACTAAGACTTAAACTTGGTCCATATTATTCTAGTGATGGCAAATACGCCACTCCGACTATCCCTATCTATACTATCCAAAAGACAAGAAGTGACACCGAGAATATGGTAATTCTCATTTGTGGAGAGGGCTACACCAAGGGTCAGCAACAAAAATTTATCAATGACGTCAAAAAGGTGTGGGAGGGTGCAATTCAGTACGAGCCATATCGTAGTTATGCCGACCGCTTCAACGTCTATGCGCTTTGCACGGCGTCAGAGTCGAGATTTGACAGTGGTGGCAGTACGTTTTTCGACGTGGTTATTGATAAAAAGAGCGGTCCGATGATTTCAGTAAACAAAAGTGCATGGAAAAACCATATTTTCGAACGCTGTATAGGACCTGCATTTCTTGAGCAAATTCACGACGCTCATATCACTAATAAAACTGATCCTGATACGTTTATTTGGGATGATGATAAAATGTATCCGCCATTTTATTATGTGCATGAATATATCAATCAGTTTGCTGTGCTAGTCAATACGGCTCAAGATTTTGGTGGCTCACATAGAAATTATAAACGCGGTATCCATTATCTTATAACTCCATCTGATAGCGCACGTGCGCAAAAGACTTTTACGCACGAACTTGGTCACGGATTGCTAGAACTTGGCGATGAATATATGACTACTGCCGCACCAACAACGGACACAACTTCGCTAAATGTGGCATACACTCACAATCCTGAACATGTAAAGTGGAAAAAAATGTTAGGATTTAGAAAAACTTTTACGTGCAATACACATCCTTCTTACACTGCGTACAACTCGAGTTGGGAATGCCTTATGCGTGACACCAACTATCAATTTTGTGAAGTATGTAAGTTGCAAGGTAGCAAGAGAATGTCGCAACTTATAGATGGCAAAAGCCTCTATGTCGCCGACCCCGAAGTTAAGAAATATACAGACAGATATACTAACCCGGCGGACTTTGCGGATACCACATACAATGGATATTATAATTTTGCAAATTATCGCAACGGAGTGTTGCTAAGCGGCTGGGACAAAAACAAATTTAACACGGGTGTGGCGGGTGAGAAAATTCAACTCCGCACCATCGTACAAAATCTATCGGACACTACGGAACGCTATGTTACTATGAAATTGTGGATAAAGCATGCCGACGGAAGCGTTGCAACTACGACCGGCGGTCAAAGGCTAGAAGTAACACAGACGTTTACTATTCCGGTTTGGAGTGAAAAGAGCGAGTTTTGGCCAAAGGGCGCTTTGGAATATAATGGTAGTGATTTGAATTCGGGATTGGAGAATTGTGAGTTGATTTACCAAATCCCATCGGACGCGGTACTAAATAACGGCGACACGGTTGCATTTGAAGTAACTGACGAAAATGGGAACGTGCTTGCACACGACAACACCGAAACTCAGACATATGCAAACGTTAATATTGAATATAAATTCGAGGACGGTAGCGAAATTCCTAATGCTCCAAAAGCCGTAATACCTCTTGCGGTGGGAAGTTATGTTAATTGGACGGCTGCTCCATCGCTTTATGGCTATACACTTAGCAGAGTTGAAGGTCTAAATCAAATTGTAAGCGGTAGTGGTCAAACGGTGACGTACTATTACAATTATGCAAAAGCGACCTACAATATTTCGGTTACCGATTGTGTGGCGAAAAAAGGCGAAGATACGGTGGGATATGCATATTATGGCGACGTGATTAAAGTAACGGCAAACACCGCTCCTACGGGAAAAGTATTCGATAAGTGGGTAATAACCGGACTTGACACTACGGGTATGGACTTGACCAAAACGGAAATCACTTTCAATATGCCTGCAAATGCAGTTGAAATAAAAGCAACCTATAGAGAAGTGAAATATACCGTAAGTGTAATAGGTGGTACAGGAGGCGGTGTATATGTAACGGGTACAAGTGTAACCATTACAGCAGGAGCACCGACGACAGGAAAGAGATTTACAGGCTGGACGATTGAGGGAATAAGCGGTCTTGATACAACCCAAACAATCCTTACCTTTAATATGCCTGCCGGAAACGTAACCGCAACCGCAAATTACGAAGATATCGAGTACACCGTTAACGTAATCGGTGGCACGGCAGATAAGGCAAAAGCAAAATACGGCGAAAGCGTTACCCTTACTGCAAACGCTCCGGGTGTTGGAGGGAGATTTGTGGCTTGGACTTTGAGAGGAGTGTCGGTTGCAGACATAACAAAGACCGAAATTACTTTCACTATGCCTGCCGGCAACGTAACGGCATTCGCAAATTATGCAAATATAGGGTACACTATTACTGTAAATGACGGTACTGCAGACAAGTCAGA
The DNA here is from genome assembly GCA_934274515.1 of uncultured Clostridia bacterium. Lineage (GTDB taxonomy): Bacteria > Bacillota > Clostridia > Christensenellales > DTU072 > CAG-1782. The sequence goes on along the minus strand of CAKQTC010000017.1, from coordinate 25,550 downwards.
AGCCATATATGGCGCAAGCGTGACAATCACCGCAAACGAGCCTACAATCGGAAAGAAATTTTCGGGTTGGACGATTGAAGGAATAAGCGGCCTTGATACCACCCAAAAAAGCCTTACCTTTAATATGCCTGCCGGCAACGTAACGGCAACCGCTAATTACGAAGATATCGAGTACACCGTTAACGTAATCGGTGGCACGGCAGATAAGGCAAAAGCAAAATACGGCGAAAGCGTTACCCTTACTGCAAACGCTCCGGGTGTTGGAGGGAGATTTGTGGCTTGGACTTTGAGAGGAGTGTCGGTTGCAGACATAACAAAGACCGAAATTACTTTCACTATGCCTGCCGGCAACGTAACGGCATTCGCAAATTATGCAAATATAGGGTACACTATTACTGTAAATGACGGTACTGCAGACAAGTCAGAAGCCATATATGGCGCAAGCGTGACAATCACCGCAAACGAGCCTACAATCGGAAAGAAATTTTCGGGTTGGACGATTGAAGGAATAAGCGGCCTTGATACCACCCAAAAAAGCCTTACCTTTAATATGCCTGCCGGCAACGTAACGGCAACCGCTAATTACGAAGATATCGAGTACACAGTTACCGTAAACGGCGGTACGACAGACAAGACAAAAGCAATATATGGCGAAACCGTTACCATAACCGCAAACCCTGCAAAGGAAGGAAAAGTTTTTGACAAATGGACTTGCGAAACGGCAGGCGTAACGATTGAGTTTGCAAGCGCGACAAGTGCCAAGACGACGTTTGTAATGCCGGCAAGAGAAGTTGAAATCAAGGCGCATTACAGGAATATAGACGCTAAACCGTCGATAGAAGTTAAAGTAACGGGCGGAAAGGGCGCAGGAACGTACAAGACGGGGGATAGCGTAACTATTACGGCAGAAGAGCCGACGGGCGGTAAAGAGTTCAAAGGCTGGAAAGACGCGAGCGGAAAAATCGTAAGCACGGAAAGAAGTTATACGTTTACGGTAACGAAAGAAGTGAGTTTAACCGCGGTTTATGCGGACAAAGCACCGACCGGCGGCGGAACGGGTAACGAACCGAGCGGCGGAACGAACGGCGGAACGAATGGCGGAACGAACGGCGGAGAAATCGCGCCTACGCCCGAAAAGAAAGGGCTTTCGGGCGGAGCGATAGCCGGGATAGTAATCGGGAGCGTGCTTGTGCTAGGGATAGCGGTATTTGCGGTACTGCGGTTTGCGGTTAGAAAAAAGCGATAACGGAGAGGACGGTAATTTTCAGGCGAATTCTCGATTTTTGGCTCTTGCGTTACGGCGCGCATTTTACTTGCTTTTTACTTGCTTTTTGGCGGTGGCTTTGATATAATTAAACAAAAGTTTTAGGGTCGGACTGCGAAGTCGGCGTCGGATTAACGGTCGGCAGAGCGAACGGCGCATCGATATAAGCGGAGTTTTTCACGTTTTTATCGGATAGTCGTCATAGGAGAGCAGGATTGAAGAGTTACCTAACGGAGACGTTTGACCGTCTTATCAGAGAGAAAAAGAAGAGGGATTTTTTTGATACGTATCGAAACTACGGCGCCGATACTTTTGTATCGGTTGACAGAAAGTTCGTTATTTGCCCCGGTTTTTGTGATTTGCACGTGCATTTCAGAGAACCGGGTTTTTTTTATAAAGAAACCATAAAAACGGGCAGTCTTGCCGCGGCGCGCGGCGGTTACACGACGGTTTGTACTATGCCGAACCTGAATCCTGCACCGGATTCGCTCGATAATCTTAGCGTTCAACTCGATATAATCAAAAACGACGCCGCAATCGAAGTGATTCCTTACGGGACGATTACCAAGGGCGAAAAAGGGGAAGAACTCGCCGATATGGCGGAGATTGCGCCGTACGTTTGCGCGTTTTCGGACGACGGAAAGGGTATTCAATCGGAAGATATGATGCGTGCGGCGATGCAAAAGGCAAAAAGTTTAGGCAAAATCATTGCGGCGCATTGCGAAGACGAGTCGCTTTTGTCGGGAGGTTGCGTTCACGACGGAGAATGGGCTAGGAGGAACGGGTTTATCGGGATTTCCTCCGAAAGCGAATACGCTCAACTCGAAAGGGATTTACGTCTTGCGCTCGAAACGGGCGTAAGGTATCACGTTTGTCACGTTTCCGCCAAAGAAAGCGTCGAACTTATACGCAAAGCGAAACAAAACGGCGTATCCGTAACGTGCGAAACAGCGCCGCATTATTTGTTATTGACGGAAAACGACCTCATCGACGAGGGAAGGTTTAAGATTAATCCGCCCGTTCGTAGCGTTCAAGACAGGGACGCGCTAATCGAAGGGGTTATCGACGGCACGATTGACGCGATAGCGACCGACCATGCGCCGCATTCCGTGACGGAAAAGAGCAAAGGGCTTAGAGAAAGCGCGTTCGGTATAGTCGGGTTAGAAACTGCGTTTCCGCTGCTTTATACCCGTTTTGTAAAAGAAAACGTTATATCCGTAAAAAAGTTAATCGAATTAATGAGCGACAATCCGCGAAAGATATTCGGTATACCCAAAAGAGAAAACGATTTTTCGGTGTTTTCGGTTGACGAACCGTACAAAATCTCGTCGCAAGAGTTTCTGTCTAAGGGGAAAAGCACTCCGTTTGAGAATTGCGAAGTTTTCGGGCGGTGCGAAATGACCGTAAAAGGCGGGAAAATCGTTTACGCATACAAAAAGTAAAAAAGCCACAATAAGGAGATAAAAATGCCTAAAAGAACGGACGTAAAAAAGATTATGATAATAGGTTCGGGACCTATCGTTATCGGACAAGCCGCGGAATTCGACTATGCCGGGACGCAGGCGTGCATCGCGCTCAAAGAAGAAGGGTACGAAGTAGTGCTTTGCAATTCTAACCCCGCTACGATAATGACGGACACGCAGATGGCGGACAAGGTGTATATGGAGCCGCTCACGCTCGAATACATCGCAAAAATTATAAGGTACGAGCGACCCGACGCGATTATTCCCGGGATAGGCGGACAAACGGGGCTTAACCTTGCGATGCAACTTGAAAAAAAGGGCGTTTTACAAGAATGTCAAACCATTCTTTTAGGCACGAGCAGCGAGAGCATCGCCAACGCCGAAGACAGAGAAAAATTCAAAGTACTTTGTAAATCCATAGGCGAACCGACTATTCCGTCCGAAATCGCTTATTCTTTGGACGAAATAAAAGACGCCGCGAAGAAAATCGGATACCCCGTTGTTCTGCGTCCTGCGTTCACGCTGGGCGGAACGGGCGGCGGTTTTGCCGATAACGAAACGGAAGCGACGGAAATCGGAGGACACGCTTTAAGTATGTCGCCCGTGGGACAGGTTCTCGTGGAAAAAAGCGTAAAAGGGTACAAGGAAATAGAATTCGAGATGATGCGCGACGGGCAGGACAACGTAATTACCGTTTGCGGAATGGAAAACATCGACCCCGTGGGCGTTCATACCGGCGATTCCGTCGTCGTTGCCCCGATTTTATCGCTTAACGAAAAACAGTATAATATGCTAAACCAAAGCGCGATAAAACTCATAAAAGCGTTAAAAATCGAAGGCGGTTGCAACGTGCAGTTTGCGTTGTCGCCCGATACGGACGAATATTATCTTATAGAAGTAAACCCCAGAGTGTCAAGGTCAAGCGCGCTTGCGAGCAAAGCGAGCGGATATCCTATTGCGAGAGTTACCGCAAAAGTCGCGATGGGTATGACGTTGAACGAAATAAAAATATCCGACGCAACGGCGGCGAAAGCGCCCGTGCTCGATTACACGGTCGCGAAATTTCCGCGGTTTCCCTTTGACAAGTTCACTAAAGCGTCCAACGTCTTGGGGACGCAGATGAAAGCCACGGGCGAAGTTATGGGTATAGGGTCAACCTTGGAAGAATGTTTGTTAAAATCGGTAAGGTCTTTGGAAATAGGCGCGGAGCATTTTGCGCTAGGCAAGTTCGATGCCGTTTCGACGGAAAAACTCTACGAATACGTCAAAGAGTTTCACGACGACGGCATTTTTGCGATTTTTGAACTGTTAAGGCGCGGAGAAAGCATAGACGAACTATACAAAGCGACGAAAATAACTCCGCTGTTTTTGCAAAGTTTTCAAAAAATCGTTGAGGCGGAACGTGAACTTGCCGCAAATCCGAGAAACGTCGAAACGCTGAAAAAAGCGAAACGAATCGGGTTTTCGGACAGGAGAATAGCAAAACTTTGGGGAGTCAAGGAAACGGACGTATATGAAGAAAGAAAGAAACACGCGATTACGCCCGTATATCGAATGGCGGACACGCTGAAAACAGGCGGTTATATTCCTTGTTTTTATTTATCGTATCTAGGTAAAAATCAATCGATTCTTACAAAAAAGAGAAAGATTTTGGTGTTGGGCGCAGGACCGATAAGAATAGGACAGGGAGTTGAATTCGACTATTCGACCGTCCACGCGGTTCAAACGATAAAAAAAGCAGGATACGAAGCGATAATCGTAAACAACAATCCCGAAACCGTATCGACGGACTACACGACGGCGGATAAACTTTATTTCGAGCCGTTGACAGTCGAAGACGTGATGAACGTTATCGAATACGAAAAGCCGGAAGGAGTGATAGCGTCGCTCGGCGGACAGACCGCGATAAATCTAGCCGAACCGTTGCATAAGCGCGGCGTTAAAATTATCGGAACGGACTGCTCCGCGATAGAAAAAGCCGAAAACAGGGACGCTTTTGAGAAACTGCTGCAAAGACTTGAAATTCCGCAACCGCAAGGACAAGCCGTTACTACGGTGGCGGAAGGAATAAAAGTCGCCAAAAAGATAGGGTATCCCGTACTCGTCCGTCCTTCGTTCGTTTTGGGCGGACGGGCGATGCAGATCGTGGGCAACGAGAGTTCGTTAAGAGAATATCTCAAATCCGCCGTTGATATAAGCGACGAAAAGCCCGTTTTGGTAGATAAATACATCATAGGGAAAGAAGTTGAAGTAGACGCGGTTTGCGACGGCGCGGACGTGTTTGTCGCCGGGATAATGGAACTCGTGGAGAAAACGGGCGTACATAGCGGCGACAGCATAAGCGTGTATCCGTCGTTTAGCCTTTCCGATAAAGTCAAAGGCACGATTTTGGAATACACGAAAAAACTCGGACTTGCCATCGGGATAAAAGGGTTGTATAACATACAGTTTATCGTAGATAAGGACGAAAAGGTGTTCGTAATCGAAGTCAATCCGCGTTCGTCGAGAACGGTGCCGTTTTTATCCAAAGCGACGGGATTTTCTCTTGCCGATATCGCGACGGAAGCGATACTCGGAAAAAGTCTTAAAGAACAGGGGATATTCAGCCTGTATCCCGAAGAAAAGAAACGTTGGTACGTCAAAGTTCCGGTGTTTTCGTTTAGCAAAATACGCGGACTGGACGCGTATCTGTCTCCCGAAATGAAGTCAACGGGCGAAGCGATAGGTTACGACGATAAATTGAACCGTGCCTTGTACAAAGGATTGCAAGCGTCCGGAATGAATCTGCATAATTACGGTACGGTTTTCGTTACCGTATGCGACAAAGACAAAGCGGACGCGCTTTCGCTGATAAAAAGATTTTACAATCTCGGGTTTAACATCGAAGCGACGGGCGGAACGGCTAAGTACTTGAAAGAAAACGGCATAAAGACGAGAATTTTGGGGAAAATCAGCGACGGTTCGGCGGATATACCGTCCGCTTTAAGACAAGGACACGTCGCGTACGTCATAAATACGAGCGATTTGTCGCAAAACGGACTTAACGCCGACGGGTATAGGATACGAAAACTTGCCACGGAAAACAATATTACCACGTTTACGTCGCTCGATACAGTCAAAGTTTTGTTGGACGTCTTGGAAGAAACGACGCTCGGAATATCGACGATAGACGGAGAATAAACGATGAAAAAAGAACTTTTTGAAATAAAAAGCAACGTTCAAATAGCGGAAAACGTTTTTGAAATAGTCCTTTCCGGGGACGCGTCCGAAATAAAAAAACCGGGGCAATTCGTCAACGTATCGGTGCCGGAATGTTATCTGCGCCGTCCGATATCCGTTGCGGATTGCGGCGACGAAAGCCTTACTCTCGTGTATAAAGTCGTGGGGAAAGGAACGGATATTATGAGTAAAATGGGAATCGGCGAAAAACTCGACGTTCTCGTCGGACTCGGCAACGGATACGATTTGTCGAAAAGCGGAGAAAAACCGCTTTTGATAGGCGGAGGCGTGGGAATTCCGCCGTTGTATAAACTCTGTAAAGAGTTGGTTAAAAACGGCAAAAACCCTATCGTCGCGCTCGGCTTTAACACGGCGAGCGAGATTTTTTACCGAGAAAAATTCGTTTCTCTCGGAGCGAAAGTAATTGTGACGACGGTGGACGGAAGTTACGGGATAAAAGGTTACGTTACGGACGCGATTAAGGATTCGGATTACTCGTATTTTTACGCCTGCGGACCGAAACCTATGTTTCTCGCGATAGAGCGCGTCGTTAAAACCGACGGAGAATACGGAATGGAAGAGCGAATGGCGTGCGGATTCGGCGCATGTATGGGCTGTTCTTGCAAGACTAAGGACGGATACAAAAGGGTTTGTAAAGACGGACCCGTTTTCAAAAGGAGCGAAATAATATGGTAGACACTTCGGTAACCCTTTCCGGGTGGGAACTCGACAATCCCGTTATACCTGCGAGCGGAACGTTCGGATACGGCAAAGAATACGCCGAACTTTACGATATTAACGTACTAGGAACGTTCTCGTTTAAGGGGACCACGGTAGAGCCGCGGTTTGGCAATCCGCAACCGAGAATTGCGGAAAGCGACACGGGCGTTATCAATTCCATAGGGCTGCAAAACAACGGAATGGAGCATGTATTGACCTGCGAACTGCCGGAGATGAAAAGGTATTTTAACAAAAAAGTAATCGCCAACGTTAGCGGATTTTCTGTGGAAGAATACGTAAAGTTGTGCGAAAAATTCGGGGAAGAAAAGCAAGTAGGATTAATCGAAGTCAACGTAAGTTGTCCGAACGTAGAAAAGGGCGGAATGGCGTTCGGTACGTCGCCCGAAAACGTTTACGAAGTGACCAAAGCCGTCAAAGCCGTGACGAAAAAACCGATTTACATAAAACTATCGCCCAACGTTACGGATATAGTTTCGATTGCGAAAGCGTGTGAAGACGGCGGCGCGGACGGGATTAGTCTTATAAACACGATGACGGGTATGCGTATCGATTTGAAAACGAAAAAACCCGTAATCGCAAACAAAATAGCGGGATATGCTGGCAAAGGACTTTTTCCCGTCGCTCTCGCTATGGTGTACAAGGTGTATGAGGCGGTGAACATACCGATTATCGGAATGGGAGGAGTTTCCGCGGCGGAAGACGTAATCGAAATGATGCTTGCCGGGGCGACCGCGGTCCAAGTGGGAACGGCAAACCTTATAAACCCGTACGCGTCGAAAGAAATAATAGAAAATCTTCCGCAGGTAATGAAAAAATACAAAATAGAAAAATTAAAAGATATAATAGGAGGCGCACATGGCAACCGACGTAATTATCGCGCTTGATTTTTCAAGCAAAAAAGAAACGTACGAATTTTTGGATAGGTTCGGCGAGAAAAAACCCTTCGTAAAAATAGGAATGGAACTGTTTTATTCCGAGGGACCCGAAATCGTGAGAGAACTTAAAAACAAAGGACATAAGATTTTTCTCGACCTTAAATTGCACGATATTCCAAACACCGTAATGAAGGCGATGCACGTTTTGTCCCGTCTTAACGTCGATATATGCAACCTGCACGCCGCAGGCGGCAGCGAGATGATGAAAGCGGCGATTAAAGGACTTACGAGGGAAGACGGTACGCGCCCGTTGCTTATTGCGGTAACGCAGTTGACAAGTACGGACGAAAAGGTGCTTAAAGACGAGATTTTGGTTGCCCAAAGCCTAGATAATACTATTATGTCGTATGCGAGAAACGCAAAAAATTCGGGGCTTGACGGCGTGGTGTGTTCGCCGCTCGAAGCGGATAAAGTACATTCGGTTTGCGGAAATGAGTTTTTGACGGTAACGCCGGGAGTTAGGTTTGCGGACGGAGAAAAAGGCGACCAAAAAAGAGTGACGACGCCCGAACAGGCTCGCGGTATCGGCTCGGATTACATTGTCGTCGGACGTCCGATTACGCGCGCGGACGACCCCGTAGCGGCGTACGAACGGTGCGTAAAAGAATTTTTGGGATAAAAGGAGAATGCGGTTATGGAAAACGTTAAGAGAAAGATAGCAAAAGATTTGTTGGCGATTAGGGCGGTATTTTTCCGTCCGGAAGAGCCGTTTGTTTGGGCGAGTGGAATTAAAAGTCCGGTTTATTGCGACAATAGGTTGACGCTGACCGACGTATCCGTCCGCAACGACGTCGAAAACGCCATCGCGGAAACGATAAAGAGAGAGTATTCCGATGCGGAGATATTGATGGGAACTTCGACCGCAGGAATAGCGCACGCGGCGATAAGCGCGCATATTTTAGGATTGCCTATGGGTTACGTCAGGTCGGGAAACAAAGACCACGGCAGGCAGAACCGCATCGAAGGCAAAATCGAAAAAGGGCAAAAAACGGTGGTGGTGGAAGATTTGATTTCCACGGGCGGCAGCGTTATCGATACGGTAGAAGCGTTGCGCGAAGCGGGCGCGGACGTTTTGGGCGTGGTAAGTATCTTCACGTACGGCATGCAAAAAGGCTTAGACAGATTGAACGCGGCAAACGTAAAGAACGTGAGTTTAACCGATTTCGATTGCGTGGCGGAGGTTGCGGCGGAAGAAAAGTACATTGACGGAAAAGACATAGAAAGACTTCTTCAATTCAGAGATAATCCGTCTGACGAAAGTTGGATAACCGTCGGAGAAAATTAAAATGAAACATTTGCTTAACATTACGGATTTTTCGGTAGCGGAGATTGACGAACTTATATCGGTAGCGAAAGACATAAAGGAGAACCCCGAAAAGTACGGCGAGAGGTGCAAGGGAAAAATACTTGCGACGTTATTTTTCGAGCCGTCTACGCGCACGAGATTGAGTTTTGAAACGGCAATGCTTTCGTTAGGCGGTTCGGTCGTAGGGTTTTCGAGCGGACAAAACTCGTCCGCGAGCAAGGGAGAGAGCGTTGCGGATACGGCAACGGTGGTGTCCGGGTACGTTGACATAATCGCGATGCGGCACCCGAAAGAAGGCGCGCCGTCGGTCGCGACGAAACATTCGAGCGTTCCCGTCATAAACGCCGGCGACGGCGGACACTATCACCCGACGCAGACGTTAGCCGATTTATGCACGATAAGTTTCGACAAAGGGCGACTCGACAACCTCACGATAGGCGTTTGCGGAGATTTGAAATACGGCAGGACGGTACATTCTCTAATAGAAGCGACGGTTAGATACGACGGAGTACGTTTCGTGCTTATATCGCCGAAAGAACTTGCCTTGCCCGATTTTGTGAAGAAAGGGGTTTTGGAAGAAAACGGCGTGCCGTTTATAGAAACGACGTCGCTCGAAGAGCATATAGGCGAACTCGATATTTTGTATATGACGAGAATACAGCAAGAACGTTTTGCGGACAAAGCCGAATACGAAAGGCTGAAAGACAGTTATGTCCTGACCGAAGAAAAAATGCGTTTGGCAAAACCCGATACTTACGTTTTGCATCCGCTTCCGAGAGTGAACGAGATTTCGGTTAAAGTAGACGAAGATCCGAGAGCGAGTTATTTCAGACAAACAGTCAACGGCAAACTTATGCGAATGGCGTTGATTATGAAACTGTTGAACGAAAAAGACGAAGAAGAGAACAGGGAAGGGAAACGAACGTTCGTTTCGGAAAACGGGTGTAAAAATCGTCATTGCATAACGACGACGGAGCAGGAACTGGAACCTTTGGCATACAAGGACAGTCACGGCAAAACGCGGTGCGTTTATTGTGACGCGGAGATACAGAATGGATAAGTATATAGAGCAATGCACGCATAGAGAAAAAGCGGATTTGGTTTTCAAGAACTGCAAAGCGGTCAACGTGTTTATCGGCGAAATCGAAGAATGCGATATAGCGGTTTCGGACGGAATAATCGTGGGCGTGGGTAAATACGACGGAAAGGAAGAGAAGGACCTAAAAGGCGCGTACGTTTCGGCAGGGCTTATCGACACGCACTTACACATCGAAAGCACGATGTTGTCCCCGGCAAACTTTGCGGCGGCCGTGGTGCCGTTCGGAGTAACGACGTGCGTAGCCGATCCGCACGAAATAGCCAACGTTTCGGGAATAAAGGGCGTGGAATATATGATAAAAGAGGCAAAAACCGTTCCTATGGGCGTAAGGTTTATGTTGCCCAGTTGCGTGCCTGCCACGCCGTTTGAAGATAACGGCGCGTCGATAACCGCCGCCGACACGGAAAAGTTTATAAAAAATCCCGATATTTACGGACTCGGCGAGTTTATGAACAGTCCTGCCGTCCGTTACGGTGACGACGAGGCACTCAGGAAGTTGAAATGTTGCGAAAAAGAAGGCAAAACAATCGACGGACATTTGGTTACGGCAAACGGTGACGATATTAACGCATACGTCCTTAAAGGAATAAAGACCGACCACGAAAACGTCCGCGAAAAAGAAGTTTACGATAAAATAAAACGCGGATTTTACGTCCAAATGCGAGAAGGAACGTCCACTCGCAATATAAATGCGTTAAAGGGAGCGTTTACCGATAGAACCAAGCGAAGACTGTTGCTTTGCACCGATGATAAGCAGGTGAGCGACTTAAAAGAAAGGGGACATCTCGACAATAACGTGAGAATGCTCGTGAAAGCAGGGAAAGACCCCGTAGACGTATTAACCGTGGCGACGTTGAACGCGGCGGAGTGTTACGGAATGAACGACCGCGGAGCAATCGCACCCGGGAAGATTGCCGATTTTGTGGTTTTTGACGATTTGTACGATTTCAGAGCGAAGGAAGTTTATAAAAACGGAGAGTTAGTCGCGAAAAACGGAAAAGCGCTGTTTTCGGCAAAAAGCATTTACGACGAAGCCGTGCGAAACACGATGAACACGGAACTCGTATCCGAAGACATGCTGAAAATCAAACTTAAATCGGACGAGGTTAAGGTCATCGGAATAATGCCGGACAACGTGGTTACGTTTAACAAAACGCGAAAAGTAAACGTCGTGAACGGGGAATATGCGAAAACCGAGGGGCTTGACAAGATATGCGTGGTCGAAAGGCATAAAAACACGGGAAAAATCGGACTCGGATTAATTGAAGGATACGGATTAAAGAACGCCGCGGTCGCATTGTCGGTCGCACACGACAGCCATAATATAATCGCGATAGGAGATAACGACAGAGATATGGTTTCCGCGATAAACGAGATAATAAGACGCGGCGGCGGAATGACGTTTTCCGAAAACGGAAAAATAGAGGAAACGCTGGAACTCCCGATAGGCGGAATAATGAGCGATAAAAACGAAGAATATGTATACGAAAAAACGGAAAGTTTAAGAAAAAAAGCCCGCGACGCGGGCGTGTCTGAAAAGTTGGAACCGTTTATGTGCCTGTCGTTTATGTCGCTTGCGGTTATTCCCGAACTTAAAATAACGACGCGCGGACTTTTTGACGTAAACAAGTTCGACTTCACGCCGATAGAGAATAGTTAAACCTAAACGGCAACGAGGCGGTGCGGTCGAAACGCTCGAAACGACGAAAATGCGAAAGGGAAATCGTCGTGCGTTCGGATTTTTGTCGATGGCGGACGGCGTTAATCGCGTTGTTCGTCTTCTTTTCGTTTCGACATAATCGCCACACATTCGACGTGTTTCGTTTGGGGGAACATATCATACGGCGTAACGCTTTCGATTTCATATCCCGCTTCGGTAAGAACTTTCAAATCCCTCGTAAGAGTGGCGGGATTGCAACTTATATAATAAAGTTTATGCCGACACGCTATGCTGCTTACGGCGCGCAAAACTCTTTCGTCACAGCCTTTTCTGGGCGGATCGAGAACTATTCCGAGAGTGGTTTCGGGCGGCGCGTCAAAACCGTTTTGCATCGGCAAAACGCCTTTTTTCGTAAGTTTGTCTATAAGCAACGGAAGTTCTGCGGCGGCGTCGCCGTTTATGTTCGTGACGAGCCTTTCCAACCCGTTTTTCTTTATAAGCGCGTTCCCGTCGGCGGTTGCTTCCTTAACTATTTCTATGTTATAAACCGTTGCGCCGCGTTTTGCCATAACCGCACCGAGCGTTCCCACTCCGGCATAAGCGTCGATTACTATCGGATTTTTGCTCGACGACGTAATTTCGTCGATTATGCGCAAATAAATTTTATCGCGAATTTCGTCGTTAAGTTGTAAAAACGAAAACGGATTAATTTCGGTTTTTATCCCTAAAATTTCAATTTCGGCATTTCTTGTTTTTATAGGAAGAACGGTTTTTCCCAAAACCACGTTGTCATGTTCGGTTTTAACCGAGTTGTATAAGGCAAACTTTTCTCCGATTTCGGCGGAAAGCAAACGCACAAGGTCGTCGGCAAAGGGGAGTTTTTGCTCGTTCGTTACCGCTACTATGCAAAATTCGTCGCCGACTTTCCGCGCAACCATATGACGAAGCAGCCCGCTTTTTTTACCGTCTTCGTATGCGGTAAGGTTGTGCTTTTTGGCAAATTCGAGGAAAACCTTTATGAGCGTTTCTACCCATTCTCCGTGCAAAAAGCATTTTGTTATCGATACTATTTTATGGCTGTTTTCGCGGAAAAAACCCATTGCGACTTCGCCGTTTACCACCCCGAACGGGAGTTGAATTTTGTTTCGGTATCCGAGCGGCGACGAGCAAGGCACCACGTCGTCTACCGCGACGAGCAGTCCTGCGTTTTTCCGTAACAGGGCGACGAGATTGTCTTTTTTGATTTTGAGTTGCTCGTCGTATTTAAGGTGCATAACGTCGCAGCCGCCGCAACGAGTAAAACGGTTACACACGGGTTTAACGCGGTTTTCCGACGGGGTAAGAACTTCTTTTAACTCGCAAAAAACGAGATTTTTCTTGTTCACGTGAATGATTTTCGCGCGGACGCGTTCTCCAACCGCGGCGAACGGGATAAAGAATACGTATCCGACGCGTTTAGCGACGCCTTCGCCGCTTGCCCCGTACCCCGTAATTTCGATTTCAATAATATCGTCTTGTTTGAAAAGTGCCATAACGGCAAAATTATACACCCAAACGGCTTTTTTTTCAAGTATTAGCGGACCGCGTTTGATTTTGGCGAAAAATTTTGTTACACTAGCGCTATGAACGAATACAAAATTACCGTAACCGCTGCGTCGGGTGTGGAAGGAATAGTGAAAAACGAACTTAAAAAACTCGGATTTCCGGATTGTCGCGCGATTGACGGCGGAATAACTCTTGACGGAACGGCGACGGACGTAGCGCGGCTTAATATGTTTCTCCGTTGCGCAGACCGCGTTTATATTTCGCTCGGAACTTTTCACGCGGAAACGTTTAACGAACTTTTCGACGGCGTTGCCGCCCTTCCGCTCGGAGATATAATCCCGTTTAACGCGAAAATCATCGTCAACGGCAAATGCCGCAGGAGTAAACTTTTTTCTGTCTCCGACTGTCAAAGCATCGTAAAAAAAGCGATACTTACGTCGATGGGTAGAAAATATAATCGCTCGGTTTTTCCCGAAAGCGGCGAAACGTATAGAGCGGAGTTCGTGATTTCTTCGGACGAGGCGACGATTTATTTGAATACGTCGGGAGAGGGACTGCATAAACGCGGTTGGCGAGATTTGGTTTGGGAAGCGCCGATAAAAGAAACGCTTGCCTGCGCGATGCTAGAACTCAGCGATTTTTCCGCGGAAAGCCCGTTTTGCGACCCGTTTTGCGGAAGCGGCGCGATAATAATCGAGGCGGCGAGAAAGGCTCTCGGCATAGCCCCCGGCAAAGACAGAAGTTTTGACTACCAAAAATGGGACTTTTTTGACGAAACTGCGTACAAATTAGCGTACGAAGAGGCGGAAGACAACGAAAATAGGAACGCGACGCTGCATTTTTACGGTTCGGATATTAACCCGAAAGCGATTTCGCTTGCCGTTCGCCACGCGACGCGCGCGAAAGTTAAGGACAAAATCCATCTTCAAACTATGGACGTAAGCGATTTTCGCTGCGCTAAAAAAGACGGGTGCATAGTGACGAACCCGCCGTACGGAGAACGCCTGCTTACCAAGAAAGAAACCGCCGAAGTCTACGCCGCGCTAGGAAAAACGTGGAAAGCATTGCATAACTGGAGTTTGTTTGCAATAACAAGCGCGCCGAATTTCGAGAAAAACCTAGGCAAAAAATGCGATAAAAACCGAAAATTATACAATTCCGGACTAGAATGTCGCCTGTACGAATATTTTAAGGAAAGAAACCGTTAATAAATTATTATATTTATTGACATTTGTCGAAAGTCAATGATATAATAAGATAACTACAAATAAAGGAGATTTTGGTATTATGGCATATGTAATCGGTGACAACTGCGTTAGTTGCGGAACCTGTGCGGAAACTTGCCCCGTAGGCGCAATCAGCGAAGGCTCGGATAAGTACGTAATCGACGCTGATCAATGCATCAGTTGCGGAAGTTGTGCGGAAGTTTGTCCTTGCAACACCATCAGCGAAGAATAATTATTTTATTAAAAACAAAAATAAACCCGTCCTTTATGGGCGGGTTTATTTTTATATATAACTTAAAGTAAAGGCTCCCGAATATCGGATTAAAGTAACCTAAAAAAAGCGCGTTCGGTTATTTCACAAAAGCGGCGAACGCTCTGTGCGCTTCGTACAGGTCGGCTTTGGAAATGAGTTCGTACGGGGCGTGCATACTAAGTACGGGAACGCCTACGTCAACGGTATCGACGTTGTAGTTAGCAAGGAATTTAGCGACTGTGCCACCGCCGCCTAAGTCGACTCTGCCGAGTTCGGCGGTTTGCCAAACGACTTGGTCGTCGTCGAATTTTTTGCGTAAAAAGGCGATAAATTCCGCGGACGCGTCGTTGCTGCCGCTTTTGCCGCGTGCGCCGGTGAACTTGCACATAGCGACGCCGTTGTTGGCAAAAGACGCGTTGTTTTCTTCAAATACGTCCGCATAGCAAGGGTCGTAGGTTGCGGTCACGTCGGCGGACAGGCATTTGCTGTGGGCTCTTACGACGGCGCTGCTTACGCCGTAGGAAAGGGCGATTGCGTCGATGATGTCTTTGATGAGAACGCACTGCATACCTGTGTTGCCTTCGCTGCCGATTTCTTCTTTGTCGGCGAGAATCGTGATTATCGTCTTGTCGGTTTCGGTTTCGAGAGTGGCGGTAAGTTCAGGGTAGGCGCAAACTCTGTCGTCGTGTCCGTAGCCTGCGATAAACGAGCGGTCGAACCCTACGTCGCGCGCTTTGAGCGCGGGAACGGCTTCGATTTCCGCACTGAGAAAGTCTTCTTCGGTTATGCCGTATTTTTCGTTCAAAATTTTAAGCACGTTAAGTTTAACCGCGTCTTTATCTTCGTCGGAAACGGGGACAGAACCCACGATAAGGTTAAGTTTTTCGGCGTTAAACGCTTCGGAAACTTTTTTCGTCGCCTGTTCTTGGGAAAGGTGCGGAAGAAGGTCGGTTATGTAAAAAATCGGGTCGAGTTCGTCTTCGCCTACGTTTACCGTAACGACGTTTCCGTTTTTAAGGGCGATTACGCCGTGGAGAGCGAGAGGAACGGTAAGCCATTGATATTTTTTTATACCGCCGTAATAGTGCGTTTTTAGATACGCAATGTCGTTTTTTTCGTATAGGGGGACTTGTTTAAGGTCGAGCCTGGGGCTGTCAACGTGCGCTACGAGAATACGAACGCCGTATTTGGCGACGTCCGCCGTACCCGCTTTTATGACGAACAACCCTTTACCGCGGTTGTTATAATAAAGTTTGTCGCCGGGCTTGATTTTAGAGCCGAGTTCGTAAGGCTTATACCCCGCGTTTTCTACCATAGCGATAGATTCCGCAACGACTTCTCTTTCGGTTTTGCCGTTGTCGATGAACGTTTTGTACCCTTCGCCGTAGGCAAAAATAGCGTCTTTTTTCTTGTCGTCGGCGCCGGCGTATACGTTTTGTCTTTTATAAGTCAATTCCATAAAACCACCTCGTAAAATTTACTAATATGAATATCATATCACGTTTTTCGTGAAAAGCAAGCGGTTTGTCGTAAACGCACACGTCACGAGCGCGATACAAACCGCTAAAAAAGCGAAAAAAAAGAAAAAACGATATTGACTTAGGGAGAATAAGGACATACAATTAAAGAAAAGAACAAAATTTATGTAAAGGAGAACGAAACTTATGGACAACAAATACGACGTTATCGTAGTAGGCGCGGGTAACGGCGGTTTGGTCGCGGCGGCGAATACCGCTAAAGCCGGACTCAGGACGCTGGTACTCGAAAAGCATAATTTACCCGGCGGCTGTGCGACGAGTTTTCGGCGCGGCAGGTTTGAATTTGAACCGTCTCTTCACGAACTCTGTTCCGTCGGTACGGCTGAGAAACCCGACCTTGTTTACAAGATATTCGACTCGCTCGGCGCAAAAATCGACTGGCGATACGAATACGACCCGTACAGAACCATAGTAAAAGGTACGGACGGCTATGACGTAAGGGTAAAAGGAGGCGTGGACGGATACATCGATTCCATAGAAAAAGCCGTGCCGGGAAGCAAGAAAAGCGTAAAAAAATTCTTTGATTTGTACCCGAAAATCGGGAAGGCTCTCGACTACATTGTTAAAAAGAAAGGGAAACCGAACGGACTTGTTATGATTACCAAACACGCGGATTTTATGAAACTCGCGTCCCACTCGGTAGAAGAAACGTTGATTGCGCTGGGGATACCGGAAAAGGCGCGTAACATAATGACGACGTACTGGGGATATCTCGGAGTGCCGACGGACGAACTGCTTTGTATGCACTATATGAATATGTTGGTCGGGTATCTCGAAAACGGCGCGGCGATGCCGTATAAACGCTCGCACGAATTGTCTCTTGCGCTTTGCGACGTTATATATAAAAACGGCGGCAAAATATTTTTTAACAGCGAAGTGACGAAGTTTCTTTACCACGACGACGGGTCGATTGCGGGCGTGGTGGCAGGCGGCAAAGAATACTACGCGAAAGAGGTAATATCAAACGTTATCGCAAACAACGTATATAACCGTTCGGACGCGAAGTATATACCCGAAAAGAACGTAAAACTCGCAAACGCGCGTAGTTTCGGCATATCGGTTGCGACGATATATCTCGGTCTTGACTGCACGGCGGACGAACTCGGAATAGAAGACTATACGGTGTTTGTGGCGGAAACGCCGAACCCGAGAAAACAAAACGACGAAAGGGCGAAAGGCGGATTTTATATAGTGAACTGCCTTAACAAGGTTATACCCGATTCGTCGCCCGAAGGGACTTGTACGATGTTCTTCACTATACCGTTGTACGGGTCGGATATACCGAAAGATATGAAAGCGGAAGAGTATAAGAAGTACAAAAACGCCATAGCGAAGAAATACATCGAGGACTATGAAAAACTTACGGGAATGGATATTAAGTCGCACATCGAAGAAATATCCATAGCGACGCCCGTTACTTTTGCGAGGTATCTCGGCACGCCGGAAGGCACGATATACGGCTACCGCACGTCGGGTTGGGATAATATAATCGTAAGGACGAGTTCGGAAAAATCGGACAACGAGATTGACGGGCTGAGTTTTTGCGGCGGACACGGCGTAAGAGGCGACGGATACAGTTGCGCGTACGCGACGGGAGAAATGGTCGCAAAGCGCGTGATAAAGAAATTAAGCGAAGAAGGAGGAGAAAAATAATGGGACTCAGATTAAACAAATTTGATTTTACGAAAATGATACCGACGCGAGAACAACGCATACAGTCCGCTTCGGCAAAACCCGTTCCCGAACTCGATACCTACGCCCCGAACAGGCTCGCGAAAGAACTGCACCCTGACAAACAGTATGTAAAAATAGCGCGTATAACCGAACGCGGAAACGACGTAAAAACGTTTACGCTCGTACCCGATAAAGAAAAAGGCACGGAAAAACTCGCATATTTTTCGGCAGGGCAATATCTGTCGATAGAACTTAAAGTAGGCGACGCGACGATTACCCGTCCGTATTCCATATCGTCTTCGCCGAAAGACGCCCTTGACGGCAGGTACGAACTAACGATAAAGAGAGTGGACGGCGGACTTGCGACGAACTATATCCTGGACGAATGGACGGAAGGAACGGAACTAACCGTTTCCGCGCCCGAAGGGGAGTTTTGTTATGAACCCTTGCGCGACGCCGAAACCGTCGTAGGTATAGCCGGGGGTAGCGGAATAACCCCGTTTGTTTCCCTTGCGAACGCAATCGCGGACGGCGACGAAGAAGCAAACCTTGTTTTATTGTACGGGAGCAGAACCGCCGACGAAATTTTGTTCAAAGCGGAACTCGACGAAATAGAGAAAAAATGCGACAAAGTCAAAGTAGTACACGTCCTAAGCGCAGAAACCAAAGACGGGTACGAACACGGGTTTATTACGGCAGAACTCATAAAAAAATACGCGCCGAATAAAGAATACTCGGTGTTTATGTGCGGACCGCAAGCCATGTACGACTTCGTGGACAAAGAAACGGAAAAACTACACATTCGTAGGAAATTCGTCCGCCACGAAGTGTTCGGCGAATATTATAACCCCGACAAAAACGCCGATTACCCCGTAAAAGCCAAAGGGAGCAGGTTTAACCTGACCGTCATAATCCGCGACGAAAAATACGAAATCGAATGTGACGCAAACGAAACCGTTCTTAACGCTATCGAACGCGCAGGAATAAAAGCGCCTGCCAAATGCAGAAGCGGCGTGTGCGGATACTGCCATTCAAGACTAATCGACGGCAAAGTCTACGTCCCGAAATCGGTAGACGGCAGACGCCTTGCAGACTACGACTACGGCTACGTCCACCCCTGCTGCTCGTTCCCGATAAGCAACGTGACAATCGACGTTCCGCCGACGAAATAACGATAAAAGACGCGGAAAACCTTTTTAGTCAAAGCGAAAACCATAAGAAAAACGCGGAAAAACGACTTTTCCGCGTTTTTTCCGTCGGCGAAAAAGCCAAGAAAAAAGGTCTTGATTTTGTCGGACGGAATATGTTAAAATATATGTGACGATACGTAATCTGTCCGATTGCGTGTACTATCAACACATAGCGTACCGCTTCGAGGTTATGCAAGAAACAGGAGTTGACAAGGTATGAAACAATTACGAAAGTCGTTAAACAAAAAATTTACACGTCCGCCCGTCGGAAACAGGTCGGCAAAACCAAATTAAAACGCACCGCTACGTAGTCAGTAGCGATAACTTTGAAAGTTTATAAAGAACCCGACAAACTGCAAATGAATTTACAGAAACAACAAGAGAGGATAAAGATTACTAATAAACAGAAATAACGTATAATCGAAAACCTACGACGGGGGTGACCGCCTATGAGAATATTTTTTTTAAGCGCAATCGAAATAATCTGTTTCGTCGCGCTTTTTTTATCTTTGTATCGGGATATTTTCCATAACCAACCGACCGAACAGTAAGGAGACTATATGAAAAGAACAAAAATAGTTGCTTTTTTAACGCTCTTAGTAATAATCTGTATTTTAATGCTCGGAGGGTGCAAGGCGGCGTTGAGCGCGTTTCTCAATTACGACGACCCTGCAAAATACACTACTTCGCAACACATCGAAAGAATTTCGAAAATCGTACGCGAAAACTATATAGGCGACGGCGAGTTTACCGATTTTGCCGTATATCCGCTGTACGATAAAGACGACGAAGTAATAATGTATCTTGTCGAATTCGAACCGCGCGTTTTCTTGTATATAAGAGCAATAAAACCCAACTGGGCGATGAAAACAGAAATGTATATGAAAGATATAACGGAAGTTTATTCCACTCGAGAATTTTGGAGATATAGAATATCCGATATTCAACCGCAAGAATTCGAGGGTAAAACCTGGCAAAACAAAGTCGAGACAACAGGTGCGAATGAGGGATACATCCGCGAACCGCAAAAATGGTACGAATCCGACGAAAACGGGATAATAACTTATTCTTCCTCGCCCTATAAAGTGGCAGACGTTAAAAACGAAAAACGCTATGCGTTGCTTATTAAAGATATAAATGATATAAATGGTCCGAGTGCGCATTATTACGTTCCCGCGGTTAAGCGCGGTGAAAAATATCTTAATTTGGTTTCTATGGAAGAATTCGCTTATTCTTCCGAACTTTCGGACAAATCTATACCTTGCAGTTATATTTCACAAATTTGCAAAAATGCGTTCAATCTATCTAACAGGGGGGCACACTAAATGAACACGATAAAAAATTATGCGTCAAAGAAACATATAAGCACATTTGTATTTTTATTTTTGCTTATTATATTGTTATGGGTTTCAATAACATAGCAACAAGTCGTCAATGGACAATATCTAAAAGTATCGATTGGGAAAGGTCTAATTACGTTGAATGAAATAGTTGCGTTGCTTGAGAGATACTCGGTATTTTTTTGAGTTGAGATGATAAATACGGCAAGTTATAGTTTATTCGATCACGATAAATCTTGCCGATTAACAAAAAAAAGAAGGAGATCGGAAACGGTTTTAAGAATAGTTAAGGGAAAAAACGGCACGGATGTCGAATTTCGGGTGAGAATACGGCATAGGGACGACTAAAAAGGGCGAATTTCGGGCGAGATATGGAGTTTAATTGACAAAAACAAGCCGTTATGGTATACTAACGGCGTCCTAACGATAGAAAGGAGCAAAGGGAACAATTTGTAAAAAAGTCATTATTACTTAAACCACGACGGAGGAACCGCCTATGACGACGTATATGTAAGCGCAAGCGAAGTAAGTTTTTATTTCCTTGCGTTTTTTATTTATCGCGGTTGGGGTAAATAAAAATCATATACGGACGGGGTCGGTAAACGAACGAGTATGCCGCTTGCCTAATCGGAGAGCGGCGACGTCTTACAAAACGAAAACAAACCATAAAAAGGAGGGTAACAGGTAATGGACGAGCAAAGAGAAAAAATCGAACTTTCCGCGTTGTTCAAAATCGGGTACGGACTATATATACTTACGACCAACGACGGAGAACGCGACAACGGTTGTATCGTAAACAGCGTAATGCAGGTCTCGAACGAGCCGTTACGGGTAGCCGTTTCGGTAAATAAGCAAAATTATTCTTGCGAAACGATTTTGCGTACGTCGAAAATGAACATAAACTGTTTGTCGATAGACACGCCGTTCGAAGTTTTCAAAAGGTTCGGATTTCGGAGCGGCAGAGAAGTTGACAAGTTTGGCGGAGTATCGCCGTTACGCAGTGAAAACGGGCTTGCGGTGACGGTTGAGTTTTGCAATGCGTTTTTATCCCTTGCCGTGGAGCAGAAAATCGATCTCGGCTCGCACGAGTTATTCGTTTGTTCGGTCGAGAAAGCGGCGGTGCTTTCCAAGCGCGACACGATGACTTATACCGAGTATCAAAAAAGCGTTAAGCCGAAACCTGTCGAAACGAAGAAAAATTCGTACGTTTGCAAAATTTGCGGTTACGTTTACGACGGAGAAAAGTTGCCGCGCGATTACGTTTGTCCGATATGCAAACACGACGCGTCGGTGTTTGAACTTGTGCGATAACGCAAAAAAACGCGACAAAACTAAGATTTTTACCGATATTAAACAAAAAGGAGATATAAAAAATGAAAAAATACGTTTGCGACGTGTGCGGTTGGGTATACGACGAAGAAAGTTGTAACGAGTACGGCATCGAATTCAAGGAGAATTTTGAAGATTTACCGAGCGATTTTGTTTGTCCGATATGCGGCGTGGGAAAAGAGCAATTTTCTCCGATAGAAGAGTAAACGACGAAAGGTAGTTTACAAAAAAGGAGAGGGAAATGCGTTCTATAAACGAAATCGTGACGACGTTGCCGTTCTACGATATTTTAACCGAGCAACAAAACAGGCTTATATCGCAAAATGCCGAGATTAAGGAATATAAAAAAGGCGACGTAATCGGCTGTTTCGACGGTCGCTGTATCGGTCCGTTCGTTATTCTCGAAGGCGAGATAAGGGCGATGATGAACGACGAAAATCTGCGCGAAATAACGCTCTTTCGTTTGTATCCGAACGATATGGGGTTATTGTCGGCGGCGTGCGTTTTGGGGCATATTACTTTCGAGTCGAACTTTGTTATGGATACGGACTGCGTTTTGTTCGTCGTGGACGCGCGCGTGTTCAAAAAAGTTATCGAAGAAAACGTGTTTGTCAAGTGTGCCGTGTTTGAGATTTTGTCGGATAGGTTTTCCGCTTGTATGGAAACGATGTACAGCGTGTTTTTCACGAGATACGACAAGAGAATGGCGGCGTTTTTACTTGAAAAGCACAGCGTTAGCGGACAAAAAGAGTTTGCCATAACGCAAGAAGAACTCGCTAAGTTGACGAGTACGGCGAGAGAAGTCGCAGGAAGAACGATTCGCAAATTCGCGGAAGAAGGTATTCTCGAATACGGACGAGGCAAAATAAAACTTTTCGATATACGAAAACTGAACCGTATCGCGAACGAAAACTGATTATTTACGTTCGACAGGATAACGGCTCTTTCGTTTTTTAGACGCGCGACATAAGCGCGTTTATTTTTTACCGTAAAAACAACGGAAATCAACCTTAAAAAAAATTAAGGTTTTTCATTAAAACCTGCCGAAAAGCCGAAAAATAAGGCTTTTTTCTTATGTTTTTCTTAAAGGAAAAATAAAGGTAAAAAAATATCGACGAAGTGGGACAAAGTCTCTTGACGGGGGGGGGGGTAGCATTAATATACTCTTAGCAAATTCCTGCTAAAGCAGGGGAAAACATAATATAAAGGAGAAAAACAATGAAAAAACTAGGCATCATCATTATGATTGCGCTTGCCCTTACCGTCGGCGGCGTTTACGCTACGTTTAACTATGCTCAAAAAGACGTTGACGCGAAAAATGCGGAACTGTCCTTGGCTATCGCGGGTAAGAACACGGAAACGGCAAAAGGGACCATCGGCGTTGACACGACGGGGTTTATGCTTCGAGTAGACGACGTCACGGGGACGTTGAAGACCGGTTATACCGCGACGGGCGCGACGAAAGTAACGTTTACTCCCGCTAAGGGCGCGGACGACGACGTCGTTACGAACGGTATCAAACTTAAACTCGTCATTACAATTAACGGGACGAACAAATACAACGGCACGCCGATTTACAAGACCAAAGCGGCGTACACGAATGGCAGAGTGGTGCTTAACGGCGGCAACAAAGTTTTAGGCGAAATAAGCGTTAATCTTGCGGATTATCTCGAGGTAAGCGAAATATCTTTGCCGACCGTTGCCGAATACGACGCGTTTGTCGCTGTGTTCGAGGCGACGACCATTACCGTTACCGTAAGCGAGGCGAAATAACGGAGAAAAGATATGACGGGGTATGAGGCATACATCTTCGTTCTGTGTTTGGTTGTCTTTGTGGCATTAACCGTTTTTTTTGCCACATTGATAACTTACATAGTGAGGATGAACGTAAAATTGATAAGGGGCGGCGTAGTTGACGCGGACATTAGAAAACAAAAAAGAAAGGAAACGAATCGTACGGCGGTCGGCCGCGTGCTTGAAAAATGCGTTTCCGCGTTGTTTTTGGCTACCGCAATAACGATATTCGCGCTTTCGCTTAGCGTTAAAATAAACGAAAAGCAACCGGTCGGGCGAAGTGTGGTAAAGGTCGTTAAAAGTCCGTCTATGGCTACGAAAGACCCGTTTAATAAGTATTTGTATGAAAACGAATTGAATAATCAGATACAGATGTTCGACTTAGTAAAGGTATCGCCGCTTCCGTCGGAAAGCGAGTTAAAACTTTTTGACGTAGTGGTATACGAAGTGAACGGGCAAATGGTTATTCACCGCATAGTGGGGATTAACGAACCCGACGAAACGCGAGCAGAGAGAGAGTTTATTTTGCAAGGCGACGCCAACAGGTATTCGGACAAGTTTCCCGTGAAATATTCGCAGATGAAAGGGATATACGCCGGGACAAAAGTTCCGTATGTAGGAAGTTTTGTAATATTTATGAATTCGCCGGCAGGGTATTTATGCGTACTGCTCGTGGTGTTCGCGTGCATAGCGTACCCGGTGGTCGATAAAAAGATAAAAAGGGAAATCGATTCGCGAATGGTAAGAATGGGAGCGAATGCGTCGAGCGAAGGGCAGAAAAACAAAAACGAATTTGACGAAATAATCGCGTATGCGACGTCGATTGACGAAAACAAACGCGTTAAAAACACGAGATACGAACAAAAATTGAGCAACGGTCGAGTGGCGAGGAGAAAAAAATGAACAAAGCGTTTTTAGCGATATGCGTCGTATTGACGATAGCCGCCGTAATGATTATAGGCGGCGTTTTCGCAACGTTTCGTTATGCGCAGTCTCCTGCCGATTCGGGCAGTCAAAACTTGAATGCGTCCATAGGCGAGTTCGATTATAATACCACGTCGTTTAACGACGTATTGCAAAGCGTTGCGGACGTCGCGCAAAACGACAAGACGTACGGATTGAACGCGCAGGGCGCGTCTGCCGGAATGAGAAAAGCCATAGTTTATGCGACGATTTTCGGGAGAGCGGGATACGGATACGTCGGAAGTATGGACCAAACGTACGGTAACGACGTGTACGGGAGAGAAGTCATAGAAAACGTATCGATGGTAATAACTTTCGCAAAGGAAATAGGCGGCAAACAGACGATTTATATTTATATCGTCAACAAAAGTAAAGAAGAACTCGCCGCGATGAACGTCGGGGATACGCTAAACGACGTTTACAGAATGACTTTCGTAAAGGATAACACCACGACGAACGACTTTGATTTAACCCTAACGTCGGACGGAAATCCCGATATAAGGAAAGGTTCTTCCGCGGTGTATAACTACGAAGGGCAAACGAACGGCGCAAAAACCTTTGGTTTTTACGGCGGACGAGAAATATTCGCAGAAGACGCCCCGTAACGAAAAAACCGCCCGAACCGCTCCGAAGGTAAAACAGTATTCAAAAAACAAATTGAAACATCCCTATAAAAATTAACAAACAAACGTTTTTAACGAATTAAATTAGTTGTTTGCTCTCGTCGGGTTTGCTTACGCTATGCTCGCAAACTTGCGCACCGCAAGCAGCGGTTCTCGACCGTTAATGGCAAACAAAAAACCAAACCCGTTGTGGGCTTGGTTTATTTGTTTGGTGCGGTATAACGGACAACTCGAATTATTTGCAACGCATTATAAGGCAACGCCGTAACTAGAAGCGAATAAGCGTCGTTCAGGCGCGACTGCTCTCGTCAGGTTTGCTTACGCTATGCTCGCAAACTTGCGCACCGCAAGCAGCGGTTCTCGACCGTTAATGGCAAACAAAAAACCA
>CAKQTC010000016.1 GCA_934274515.1 uncultured Clostridia bacterium | reverse complement strand
ATTTACTCGCGGTCGAGAGAACTCGACACGCGGATAAATTTTTAATCCGCATAAGTCGGACTACCAAGGAAGCAAAACGACACATTTTGCTTATCATATAGTTTGGCGAGGGAGATTCCCCCGCCGTCCCCCCCTATAAGGGCGGCGCTCACGGCGCGGTCTTTCCGTCGGCAACGTCGCCTTGAGCAACGTCGAAGGGTCTAGCGTAAGCGAGCAACGTGGCAACGTGACGTTGCATCCTGCAATCGAGCATAGGCAAGTCGCGGAAGAAACGCTTTTTCTGTCGGCAACGTGACAACGCTTTGCGTTGCCTTGACGCACTTTATTTATGGATAAGGCATACCGAATCGTTTGTTTTGGGGGACTATAACGGCAGATTATAGGAAAAACAAGAATGAGCGGCAACGATGGCGGGGCAACGCCGAGGTTTTGCAATCGTTTGGCGACAAGCGCGCGTTTCGGATTTTGGTCGGAGAAACGGGAAATGCGATTTGGTACGGATAAATTCAAAGAGCATCTTGTAATGGTAAGTGTTTTATGTTAAACTGATTGTATATTAATAAATTCAGGTGGACAAAATGAAAAAATCGGTCAAGGCTGTTCTCGGCGTTTTATGCGCGTTGATTATATGTATTTTTATCGTCGGGATAGCCGTTCCTTCTTACTTTGCTACGAGAAAGCGTGCGGTTATCGTTGTCCCCGGATTGCTTAACAGCGCGCTTTACAACGAAAAAACCGGGAAAGTCGTTTATGACCCTATCGACGCGGATACGAAAGGGTATCTTCTCGACGATATTCTTTACGATAACGGCGTTATCGGGGTTGCGCTCGACGCGTTGCTTTCCACGAACATACTAAACGACCTTATTGATTTTATCGACGGAAAAGAGCCGAATTTCCTTTCCGACTGGTGGCTTGACGACGACGGCAACGCGTTGGAAGATATTGTCGCAGTGCCGTTCTCTCACGACGGTTACGCGCGCTACGGCGCGTTGCAGGCGACGCGCGTTCCTTACGACTACTGTCTTGAACGGTTCGGCAAAGAAAAAAATACAGACGTTCTCATTTACGAATACGATTGGCGCATAGATACGCGTAAAGCGGTGGACGGGTTGTGCGAGATGGCAAACGGCTATGACGAAGTCGTTCTCTACGCGCACTCGATGGGCAATATCGTTTCTTCTCTCGCGATGGCGCAAAACGAGAAGTTCCGCAAAAAAGTCGTGCTTAACATGGCTTGCGCCGCGCCGTACTACGGGTCTTTTTCCGCGCTGGACATTCTCGAAAACGGAGCGGAAACGATAAACGGGCTTTTCGACACGGCTGAAGGCGCGATTTCTTCCCTTCCATCAAGAATAGCCAAATTGATTTCCGCGCTTATAGACAGACTTCCCGTTGCGCGCGAACGCGTTCTTAACTACGTTTTGCCGATGTTCCAAGGGTATCCTGCCATGGCGCAACTTCTTCCCACCATCGAGCAGGTTTGTCCCGACGGGGAAAACAGTTCGCTCGTCGTGGACGGCAAGCCGATTAAAACTCGGGAAGAATTGCTGTCTTATTATCGTTCTCGCAAATGGGCGTACGATAAAAACGGCAAGATGCGGCAGTGGATAGCCGACCTTGACGCGTTTTGGGACGCGTCGTACGTCAACGGCGTTCATTCGTCGAAACTCGTCAACACGCACTACGTCGTCGGGGAAAACTGTTATACCATAATAGGCGCGGAGCAAAACGGCGACTATTTCCGTTCTTTTAGCGAGAAAAACGGCGACGGAACGGTACCGTTTTTAAGTGCGACGTTAGGCAAAGGCAAAACGCTGGGAAACGCGTCGTATCTTGACGGGTTCGACCACATCGAAGTCGGGCACGCGTTTCGCAAAGGGCTTGCCGAGTATTTTGCCGAAGGGGAAAAACAATTAGAACTTAAAAACAGAATAGCGTTTGCTTTCAAGCGGCTGTTTAACAAAAATAAATAAAAAGGAGAAAATCAAGTTATGAAAAAAGTTAAAGTCGGCGTTGTCGGGTACGGCGTTATCGGGCAAAGGCTTGCGGACGGCGTTGCCAAACAAGAAGACATGTGCTTGGTGGGTATTGTGGACCTTGCGCCTACGCTCAGCATTCGCGCTCTTAGAGAAAAAGGCATGCCCTACGACCTTTATCTCGTCGATATGGATAAAAAAAGCGAATTCGACGCGCTCGATATTCCCGTAAGCGGTTCGATGCGCGACCTGTTAAGCAAGGTTGACGTCGTACTCGATTCGTCCCCCGGCGGAGTGGGCGCGAAAAATAAAATTCTCTACGACGAGTTCGGCGTTAAAGCGATTTTTCAGGGCGGAGAAAAAAATTCCGTTGCGGACGTTTTCTTCCACGGTTACGCAAACTACGAAAAAGGTTTAGGACAAAAATCGCTTAAACTTACGAGTTGCAACACCACGGGGCTTATCCGTTCCGTCGATTGTCTTGACAGGGCGTACGGGATAGACCGCGTCGCGATTACCATCATAAGAAGGGTTGCCGACCCCGGCGATTATCACAGAGGATTGACCAACGCGCTTCAAATCGACAAAGCGCCGTCGCATCAAGCGGTGGACCTTATGACGATTATGCCGCACGTCGAGGCTACGGGAATACTCGTTCACACACCCGTGACGCACGGACACATAATTACCGTAGTCGCTACCGGCAAACAAAAAATAACCAAAGAAATGGCAATCGAGGCGTTTTCCAAACATCCGCGTATACGCCTTGTAAGCACGGACGAAGGGTTCAAAGGCAACGCGTCGTTGTTCCGTTACGCTCGCGACCTGGGTAATCCGCGCGGCGATATGTACGAAATCGCGCTTTGGACGGACAGTATCGTAGAAAGCGGCGATTCGATTATGTACGCAATCAACATTCCGCAAGAAGCGGTCACCATTCCCGAAACGATGGACGGTATTCGCGCTTGTATGGAAATGCAACCCGACAGCCTGACCGCAACCGCCGAAACCAACAAATATCTCGGCATCGGCAAATGGAGAAGATAATATGACGCTCGGAATAAACAACGTTATCGGAGCGGACGTAAAAGGGAAATTCGTCTTGTTCCGTCCCGACGTAAACTCGCCTATCGACGAAAACCGTAAAATCGCTAACCGCAACCGTCTGCAAAAGACGGTTCCAACACTGCGTTACCTTATGGAAAACGGCGCGAAAACCGCGATTATCGCCCATCAAGGCGACACGCTCGACTACGCTAACCTCATTCCTATGGCAGAACACGCGAAAATTTTAGGCGAACTCGTCGGGAAAGAAATTCCGTACGTCGATGACGTTTGCGGCGACGCGGCGATAGAAAAAATCAAATCGCTCCGTTGCGGCGAAACTGTTTTTCTAGGCAATCTCAGGTACCTTACCGAAGAAGTTTCCACGTTTGAAAAAGACGTTAAACTTACCGCCGACGAAATGAAAAGCACCTACCTTGTTCGTCGTCTTGCGCCGCTTTTCGACGTTTACGTCAACGACGCGTTCAGCGCGGCGCACCGCAACTGTCCGAGTATGGTAGCGTTTCAAAAACTTATGCCGTCGTACGCGGGACCCCTTTTTTTCAACGAGTACGAGGCTCTTGCTCGTATCCGCGACCACGCGGAAAAACCCTGCGTTTTCGTTCTTGGCGGAGCAAAAATATCCGACGCTTTCGGGATGATGAACCGAGTCCTTTCAAACGGTTCCGCGACGAACATTCTCGCCTGCGGCGTAACGGGCGTCGTTATGCTGCTGGCGCAAGGGAAAAAAGTCGGCGCGACGTATGAAAAATGGCTAGCCGACCGCGACTTGCTAGCGTTTGTTCCGCAAGCGAAAGAATTGCTCGCGCTCTACGGCGACCGATTCGTTCTGCCGATTGACCTTGCTTACGAACGTAACGGAGAGAGAAAAGAAATCGACGTAAACGAACTTCCGCTCGACGACGCGGCGTTTCTCGATATAGGAAAACAAACCGCAAAACGCTTTTGCGAAATAATCTCGAACGCGAAAACCGTTTTCGTCAACGGACCTGCCGGAGTGTACGAAAACCCGATTTTTCGCTACGGCACGGAAACCGTTTGGAAAGCGTTCGAGCAAACCGCAGCGTATACCGTTATCGGAGGCGGAGATACCGTCAGCGCGGCGACCAAACTAATCGACATATCGAAAATCAACTACGTTTGCACCGCAGGCGGCGCGATGGTAAGATTTTTAAGCGGCGTGACATTGCCCCTCTTAGAGGCAATGCTAAACGCGAAAAAGGAATAGTTTTCATGGATATTCTGCTCGGATACGGCAAACAAAAAATCAATTTTTCGGTACCCGAAACACGCATTAAAGAAGTACTTACGCCGAATAAAGTCGAAATCGGTCTTACGGGAACCGAGGAAGTCGAGCGTTCGCTCGACAACCCTATCGGAACGCGAAAAATCGAAGAAATTTTCGGCGAAGGCGATCGCGTCGCGATAATTACCAGCGATATAACGCGACCTATGCCGACAAAAGTCGTGTTGCCGCCGGTGTTAAAACGACTCGTTTATGCGGGCGTAAAAAAAGAAGATATAGTCATTGTTTTTGCTTTGGGAAGTCACCGAAAGCACACCGAAGAAGAAAAAAAATATCTTGTCGGCGAAGAGATTTACTTTGAGTTTGAAAAGCAACTTTTCGACAGCGACGAAACCGACGTGATAAGAAAAGGCGTGACGGAAAAAGGAACGCCCGTCGATATTTTTCGAGCGGTAGCCGAAGCGGATAAAGTGATTGCGCTCGGAAACATAGAATATCATTATTTTGCAGGGTATAGCGGCGGAAGCAAAGCGGTTATGCCCGGCGTTTCCACGAGAGCGGCGATACGGGAAAACCATTCGATGATGGTTCTGCCCGACGCGTGTTCCGGGAACGTTGACAGTCCGGTAAGGAAAGACTCGGAAGAAGTTTGTCTTAAATATCAGCCCGTTACTTTTTTGGTAAACGTCGTACTTGACGAAAAAAAGCAAGTAATCGGTTGTTTTTCGGGAGACGTGATAAAAGCGCATAGGTCGGGTTGCGCGTTTTTGGACGTGTTTTATAAAAAGAAACTCGACGTCGGCGCGGATATAGTGGTCGTTTCGTCGGGCGGATACCCGAAAGACTTAAATATGTACCAGGCGCAAAAAGCACTCGACAACGCGTCGAGGGCGGTACGCGACGGCGGAGCAATCGTATGGCTCGCGGAGTGCGGAGAAGGGTTCGGGTCGGACGTTTTTGAAAAGTGGATGACCGAGATGACTCCGGACGAACGCGTCAAAAACATTCGCAAAAACTTTGTTTTGGGCGGACACAAAGCGGCGGCTATCGCGCTTGTAAACCGAAGAGCGACGATTTTTTTCGTCGGAGAAACGGACGCGGACGTCGTAAGAAAAATCGGACTTGTGCCGTGCGAAAGTTTGGGGCAGGCTTTTGATAAAGCGACCGCGCTGACGGGCGAAAATTCGTCCGTAATCGTTATGCCGTACGGTGGCAGCACTCTACCGGTCATCGAAAAATGAACGAACTCAAAAACGCGTTGCGACAAGAAAAACTTGCCGCACTTAAAACCATAAATAACAGAGAAAACCGCGAAAATCGGGCGACCGACGCGGTTTTGTCTTACATCGAAAATCACGGTTTCGAGAAAATCGCGATATACGTTTCCGTCCGTGACGAACTAAGCACGAGAGAAATCGTCAATCGCCTTTTGTCGCTCGATAAGCGAGTGTTCGTGCCGGTGTGCGTAAGCGAAAGCGAGATGGTTTTTACCGAAATCAACCGCGAAATCGAGTGGATAAACGGTAAGTACGGGATACCCGAACCGAAAATAAGGACACCCGAAACCGACTTTGACGCGGTAATCGTGCCGCTTGTCGCTTTTGACGGAAACAAAAACAGGCTCGGCAAAGGCAAGGGGTATTACGACAGATTTTTATCGGATAACAAGGCTCGCAAAATCGGCGTTGCTTTTCGAGAACAAAAAGCCGAGTTCGTGCCGACGGAAAAAACCGACGTAAAACTCGACGAAGTGTTGGTTTTTTAGTTCAATATAGAGTTTTAATTTTTCGTTTCTTTTGCGGAATTTGCGCGATGATGACGGCTGCGAAAATTACCGCGCAACCTATGATTTCTCTTGCGGAGAGTTTTTGGTTAAGGAGTACCCAGGCGGCAAGCACGCTTACCACGGATTCAAGGCTCATTATCATAGACGCGGCGATCGGGTTAAGGTTGCGCTGACCTAAGATTTGGAATATATAAGCGATACCCGCGCTCACCACGCCGCAGTAAAAAATGGGAACGTAGGCGTTGAGAATATTTTGAATATCGGGGTGTTCGAAGATAAACATCGGGATTGCGCTGAGAAAGGAGCATACGAAGCACTGCGCGCAGGCAAGGCTTATTCCGTCGGTTTTCTTTCCGAAAATATCCACGCAAATTATGTGCATTGCGAATCCTACGGTACAGCCGAGTTCTATCAAATCCCCTTTGTTTACGTTTTCAAACCCGTCGCCGAGGCAAAGAAGGTACAATCCGACGACTGCGCAAAGCACGGCGACCCAGGCAAAAACCGGACATTTTCTGCGGAAAAACAGACCGATTATGGGGACGAAAACGATATAGCACGAAGTGATGAAACCGCTTTTGCCGGCGGTGGTGTAGAGCAAGCCGACTTGCTGGACGTTCATTGCGACCGCCATTGCCGTACCGCAAACCAGACCTGCGACGGCGAGGTTTTTGGCGGCTTGTTTTTTCTCTTCTTTCGTTAAGGAAGTCGGGTGTTTTTTACGTTTTATCCCGTGGAAAATCAGCGTAAAGATAAGCAGAGCCACGCCGCCGACGAAACAGCGGACCGAGGTAAAAGTAAAAGGCTCGACGTAATCAAGCCCTTTTTCTTGTGCGACGAACGCGATACCCCAAAGTATCGCCGCTCCCAGTAAAAATAACGAACTTCTCGCTTTTTTCATATGTATAATTTTAGGGTAAGTTATTCCCCTTTCTTTTTGCGCGGTTTCGGATAGTTAAAGTTTTCCTTTTTCGCGTCTATAATAAGGTTATAATAAAGAGCGGCGTCGCGTTTGGCTTCTTCGAGGTCCATATCCACACAGTAACCGCACTCCGACGGCGTTGCTCCCGGGATATCGCCTTCGAAGTCAGAAACGTAGTCGAACGTACGCTCTATAAGAGGAAGAATGGTTTCCGTATCCACGTCGCCCGCGACGATAAGGTAAAAACCCGTGCGGCAACCCATCGGTCCGAAGTAGATAATCCTATGTCCCCACAGTTCGTCGTTGCGCATAAACGTCGCGCAGATGTGTTCTAGAGCGTGAACGCTTCCCGTGGACATTACGTCTTCTCTGTAGGGGCGTTTCATTCGTATATCGAACGTGGTAATCATTTCGTCTCCGAGAAGGTCTTTTCTCGAAACGTATAAACCTGCTTTTAATCTAAGGTGGTCGATTTTGAAACTCGGTATGGTTTCCATTATTTTCTCCGTATCTTTATTTTTTCGTACAACAATTATATATAATATCTTCCATATAAGCAAGCGTTATTCAAACAAAGGGGAATCCCGTTTTACATTTGTTCGTCCACGTGGTATAATTACGGCAAATGAAAAAGGGATTTATATTCGATTTTGACGGCGTAATATGCGATTCGGAGAAGTTTCATCATAGGGCGTGGCAAGAAGTCGCGGCAACTCTCGGAGTGGAGTTCGGCGCGGAAGAATACGTGCCGTATCAAAGCACGGGAAGGGAAAAAGTCATAGCCTATTTATTGAAAAAAGCGAAGAAACCTTACTCCGAGGACGTATTTCAACGCCTGTCCGCCGTTAAAAGCGCGGCATTCGCCCGCCTGACGCGTTTTGTCGGCGCGACCGACCTTATCAAGAGCGCAGAGAGTTTTATAAAAAGGCTTTATTTAACAGGCGCGACTCTTGCCGTCGCGTCCTCGGCAAGCACCGCGCGACTCATGCTACGCACGTTGTCGCTCGACGCTTATTTTGCCGCCGTCGTAGACGGCTCGGACGGATACGAGAAAAAACCGAACCCGGCAGTGTTTCTCGCGGCGGCGGAAAAAATCGGACTAAGTCCGTCGGAATGTGTGGTTTTTGAAGATTCCCCGGCAGGGGTAGAGGGCGCGAAACGCGGCGGGTTCGAAGTAATAGGCATAGGGAAAAACCTGTCGAACGCGCAACTAAACGTTTTCGACGATTTTACGGGTGTGGAAAAATTCTTTTTCGGATAACGAGAAAAATAAAGAAAAAACGAAGTTTTCGTCAAAAGTCCCGAAAAAACGGTTGACAAACGGCGGTTAGTGTATTATCATATTTAGGCAAAACTGAATTATTATGGTGAATTAGCCCCTTGCCGTAAGTAACTCGGGTATGTAAATACTTTATAAAAAAAGGAGTTTTACCATGAAGTCTTATATGGCAAAACCTGCGGAAGTAAAAAGAGATTGGTACGTCGTTGACGCGGCGGGACTTCCTCTCGGTAGAGTCGCTTCTCAGGTAGCATCTGTGTTAAAAGGAAAGAATAAGCCCACTTATACCCCCAACGTGGATACGGGCGATTACGTAATCGTTATCAATACCGACAAAATCGAACTTACCGGTAAGAAGAGAGAGCAAAAATACTATCGTTATCACACCGGATACGTAGGCGGATTGAAAGAAATCAGATATGACAAACTTATGGACGAAAAGAGCGATTTTGCTCTGACCAAAGCGGTAAAAGGCATGCTTCCGAAGAACACTCTCGGAAGAAGTATGATAAAGAAACTGTTTGTTTACAAAGGAAACGAACATCCGCATACCGCGCAACAACCCAAAGAACTTTGCTTGAAATAATCGAGGTGAACAATGAAAAAAACCAAAAGTGCTAAAATCCAGTTCTGGGGAGTAGGAAGAAGAAAGAAAGCCATCGCGAGAGTAAGAATTTACGCCGGCGGCGAAAACGGAATAGTGATAAACAAGTCGCCTCTTGACGAGTACTTCAAGACCGACGCGCAAAAATTTATCGCGAAACAACCGCTCGAACTCACGGGTACGGCGGATAAATACGACGTTGTCGTAAACGTAACGGGCGGCGGACTTACCGGACAAGCGGGAGCAATCCGTCACGGTATCGCGAGAGCGTTGTGCGAAGCAGATGAAACGCTTCGTCCCGAACTCAAAAAAGCAGGCTTCTTGACGAGAGACCCGAGAATGAAAGAAAGAAAGAAATACGGCTTGCACAAAGCAAGAAAAGCGCCGCAATTCTCGAAGAGATAATCGGTCGCAACTACGACAAAACACAAAATTCCGTCCGTTCGGGCGGAATTTTTTTATAACGGAAAAAGTAGTTTCTTCTTTTCGCAAAAACCGAACGACTTTTCTGCAACAAGAATTTTCCGAAAAAAGAAATAATATCGAAACGACGCGCATAAAAAAACGACTTCTTTACGAAGTCGTTTTTGTCGTTTGAGTTTGTCGCTATTCTGTTCTCAGCGCGACGGCGGGGTCTTGTTTTGCTCCCATAAGGGCGGGGATAACGCCTGCCGTTATACTCAAAGCAAAACTTATCGCCACCATTGCAAGCGGGTGCCACCATAGCACGATGGCAAGATTTGCTATGCCGACTTTTGCTTTTAGTATGACGTTTATAGGCAACGTAAGTATCCAACCTATTAGCACGCCGAGCAACCCTGAATACAGACCGAGCATACCGCTTTCCGCGACGAAAATAGAAGTAATATCGAGTTTTCTTGCTCCGATAGAGCGAAGGATACCGACTTCTTTTCGACGCTCCAAAACCGAAGTATAGATTATGACCGATATCATAATCGAACTTACTATAAGAGAAATCGACGTAAAGCCTATTAAAACTTTGCTTATCGCGTCCGACATCGTATTGACGAACGACATCATCGAGTCGAGCATATCGGTATATTTTATTTTCTTTTTCTCTGCGCCGTTATTTACCTGTTCGGCATTATACGCCTCGATATACGCTTTTATTTTTTCCTTATTTTCAAACGTGTGCGCGTATATTTCTATTGATTTAGGCTTGGTTTCGTCCGCAAGCCCCATCTCGGTGAGGCGTTCGTTAAAGTCCTTTTCGGTGAATCTAGAGCCTGTACTGGTGATGTCTTTTGCGCTGATGAACTTTGCTTTTGAAAAATCGGTTACTTCTTCAAAAGAAACGTTTTCGCCGTCAACTCTATACCTTGCTTCTTTCTGTTGCGCCTTTACGGCGTCGTTTTCCACCGCTTGTCCGATAAGGTATTTGGTGAGGGTGGATTTGTAGCCGATGGCTCCGGTAATGGTGAGTCCCGTCGCGCCTTTTTTAGGACGAACGACGCCGACTACCTTCGCTTTAACCGAGTAATTGTTTTTAACGAATTCCGCACTCTGTTCCGATTTCGGGGTTTTTACCCAGTGCCCTTCGTCGTTTTTGGAATAATAATTATAGCCGCCCAAAACGTAATATTCGAGATTAAGCAATTCTTCTACGGAAAACGTTGCCGTAGAGAAGAAGTCTTTTTTGAACAATGCTTCAATCAGTTCTTTTTCCGATTTAAGACCGAGCATAAACAACGAGTAATCGTTGATTTGGTTTTTTTCGTCTACCGAAATAATAACTTCGGCAACCTTATCTCCGTTTTCGTCGGTTTTAATCTCTGCCGACGGCCAACGTGATTTTTTGCCGATAAGGTCGTATTGCGTTTTAAGAAGTTCGTCGTTGTCTACGAGTTCGCTCCAACTGCTCATATACTCGGCGTACTGTTTCGCTTGATTGACTATCTTATTGTCGGCAAGGCTTTGCCCGAAAAACGTTAGGCTTGAAAGTGCCTGATCCATAACGTCGGTAAACGGCTCCGTTTTCATAAATTTGTCTGACGATTGTGGGTCTTTTGCGTAAACGTTAAGAGAAACGCCGTAGTTACATTTATAATAACCGAGAGAATCGTCCCACGTTTTCGAGAGATGTTCCTTAAAAGACGGTAAATCGTTGGACGCGGTGTAGTTTGTGAAATTTTCCATTACGTTGCCCAAAACTTTGTTGGTGTAAATGGTGTCGCCCGACGGGAAAGACTCTCTGTCGTTGTTTGTGCTTCCTCCTAAGAAACTCGAAAGGATGGAAGTCGGATCGATGGAACTGCTGGAAATCGAAAGCGGATACATAGAAAGAGAGGCTTCTTCCAAGTTCTTTATGTACGCGTTTACGCCGGTAGAAAAAGCGAGTACGAGAATTATTCCTATTATGCCTATCGAGCCGGCGAAAGAAGTAAGCGAGGTGCGAATTTTTTTACTTATAAGCGTTCTCGCGCTAAGTTCGATTGCCGTAGAGAAAGAAAGGTGCGATTTTCTCGTGCGCGCCTTTTTTACGGGCGCAGAGTTCTTTTTACGGTTACGCCTCGCGGCTGCGGCGCGCTTTTTATCGGTTTCGGGATGTTCTTCGCGAACGGGTTCTTCGTGAACGGGTGCGATTCCGTCAAGATATAGCGATGCGAAAACGCTGCGGCTTTCGTCGTAAAGCGGTAAAGGTTGTTCTTCGGCGAGTTCTTCTTCCGCGCCTTCTTCCAAAGGATTGTTGTCGCCTGCGACTACGCCGCCTGCAAGGTTTATTATGCGGGTGGAATATTCTTCCGCGAGTTGGTTATTGTGAGTAACCATAATAACCAAACGATCGCGCGAGACTTCGCGGAGAAGATCCATGACCTGCACGCTGGACTCTGCGTCGAGCGCGCCCGTCGGTTCGTCCGCCAAAATAATATCCGGATCGGTAATAAGCGCACGCGCAAGCGCGACTCTTTGCATTTGTCCGCCGCTTAATTGAAGCGGTTTTTTATAGATTTGGTCTTTAAGTCCGACTCTTTCGAGAACCGCTATTGCTTTTTTTCTACACTCGCTTTTTTTCATTCCCGCAAGAACGAGCGGCATTTCGACGTTGCGTACGGCGTTAAGGTGGGGAATAAGGTTATACGATTGAAAAACGAACCCGATACGCTTATTGCGGTAGTTATCCCAATCGGAAGCGGAAAACTTAGCGGTAGAAACGCCGCCGACGACGATTTCTCCCGAATCGCAGACGTCGAGTCCGCCGATAATGTTTAACAACGTGGTTTTTCCGCAGCCGCTCGGACCGAGAACGGAAACGAATTCGTTTTTCCGAAACGCCAAACTCACACCTTTAAGAACGTGAACGACGTTACTTTTACTTAAATAATAGTTTTTCTGTATGTTTCTAAGAACAATCATTAGCACTCCTTAGCGTTATGTTCGGTCCCCCCTAACGCCGAAAATAGCACTATAACAGTATATAGCAAACCGTAGTAATTGTCAAACGTCGCGTTAAAGAGTGCCTTAGGCGCGATTTTTACGCCGCAAACGGCGAGAAACCGAAACTTTTCGGGTTGCACATTTCGATAAAATCGCATAAAAAAACATATTTTTTGAAAAAAACAGGAAAAAGCCGCCTCGAAAGGCGGCTTTTAAGGTTATCTTTTGTTTTTTGTATGATTATTTTTCTTCCGTATCCGAAGAATCTTCGTTTTTCTTTTTCATATCGTCGATTAAATCCGATACTTCCGAGCCGCCTTGAATGGTGTCGCTTAAACTGCGTTTTGTTTTACCCGTCACTTTCGCAAACGCAAGACTGAGTTTGTCCGTCATTTTGTCGAGAACGCCTTTTTTGTCAAGGAAGTAAACGGCGGTGACGAACAGCGCGAGCATAACGACGCCCATTGCAAGCGTTATTCCGACGGTCGCTCCGTAAGAAAGATTTGCCGCGACGAAACCCATCGCTATATATACGATGAAACACATTACGGCGACAATGGTTGCGTAAGGCATCTGCGTGCGCACGTGGTCAAGATGGTTACACCGCGCTCCCGTACTTGCCATAATCGTGGTGTCCGATATGGGGCTTACGTGGTCACCGTAAACCGCGCCGGCAAGAACCGCCGACATCGAAAGATACATAAGCGAGGGGTTGGCTTGACCGAGTATGCAAAGAGAAATCGGAATAAGGGTTCCGAATGTGCCCCAACTGGTACCGGTAGCAAAGGAAATAAGGCAAGCGATAATGAAGAATATAGCGGGAATTATACCCATCGCCATAGTCGTGTTTGTCGCGCCCGTTACTTCGTCGTATCCGAACACCGTTTGGATAAACTCCCTTGCGTTAAGGCTGCCGGGTTGTGCTTTCGCGCCCATAAGAGCGCAGAGCGTCCAAGCAAACGTAAGAATAAGGATGGCGGGAACCATGGATTTGAACCCTTCGGTGAGAGATTCCATACATTCCTTAAACGAAAGGCGTTTGGTCGCCGCATAGAAAATGACCGTTATTATAAGCGCGATAACGCTGCCTACGGCAAGAGAAATGCCCGAATCGCAGTTTGCAAACGCTTCGATAAACTTCGGATACCCTGCTCTATAACCGTTGTAATACATAGAACCGACGCAGCAAACGATAAGAGTTATGATAGGGAAAAGCAAGGAAGAAACCTTTCCTTTTTTGTTGCCGTCAACTTTGATGTCTTCGGTGGGAAGGTCGGTTTCGCCTGCGTAAAGGTCGCCGTTTTCCGCCGCTTTTTCGTTCTTTTTCATCTTGAAAAGGT
Source organism: uncultured Clostridia bacterium (assembly GCA_934274515.1). Taxonomy (GTDB): domain Bacteria; phylum Bacillota; class Clostridia; order Christensenellales; family DTU072; genus CAG-1782. The sequence continues at coordinate 18,294 of CAKQTC010000016.1, read as the reverse complement.
CGAGTTTAAGCACTGCGAAAAGAATCATCATCGCTATGGTAAACAGCGCGTACATATTGAAAGGAATGGTTTTGATAAAATCGACCAAGCCTTGACTGTCCGAGCCGATAAAGCCCGTAACCGCCGCCGCCCACGAAGAGATAGGGGCAATGATACAGACGGGCGCAGCCGTCGAGTCGATTAGATACGCTAGTTTTGCGTGCGAAAGTTTTGCTTTGTCGGTAACGGGACGCATTGCGTTGCCTACGGTAAGACAGTTAAAATAGTCGTCTACGAAGATAAGACAACCAAGACCTATGGTCGCGAGTTGCGCGCCGGTTTTCGTCTTGATTTTTCTGGACGCCCATTCTCCGTACGCTTGCGAACCGCCGGACTTAACCATAATCACGGCGAAGATACCCAAAACGACAAGAAAAATGAGAATGCCGCCGTTTTCGCCGAGTTGCGTGCCCATGGTTTCAAACAGTTTGGTTAACGCGTCGAGCGGATTGCCGTCCGAAAGAAACATTGCGCCGGCAAAAATCCCTGCGAACAAACTAAGATAAACTTGTTTGGTGATGAGTGCGAGAACGATTGCTATGATAGCCGGGACGAAAGCCCAAAAAGTACCGATAAAGTACTCCCCCGCACCGATAAGTTGCGTGAACATAAATTTTTTCTCCTGTAAAAGATTTATCTTTATCCGTAATTTGTTGTTCGGGCAAAAAACGGAATAAAAACGCGATAACGGGTGAAACACCTGTTACCGCGCGACAATCACATAAAGAAAACGGCAACGATAGCGCTCCACAAACCTGTGACAGTAAACAAGGTATTTCCCTGTTTCCCGGCAGCGCAATCGGTCGAAAAAACGTCGCCTCGGCGGATTTGCCTTTCGCTTTTCCGAACAACGACCGTCCGAAAAGGAAAAACTACTTTTCAAAATCCGCACCTCTATCGAATTTAGTTAGAATGTTAGCACACGCATAACCCGTTGTCAACGAAATAAAAAGAATTTCTTGAAAAAACCTTAAATTTTTATAATTTGCGCAACGCGCTCCGTAAGGGTGGGCGGGCGGGACGTTTTCAGAAAAAACTCTTCCGCTTTTCGCGCCTGTTCGATTAACATAAGAAGTCCGTTTGCCGCGGGTACGTTCATTTTTTTTGCCGTCGATACGAGCACCGTCGGCGTAGGGTTGTATATGCAGTCGAATACGCCGCTTAAACAAGGAAACTTCGTCAAATTTATCGGACAATCGCCCGTTTTCGGATACATTCCCACGGGAGTGGCGTTGATGATTATTTCGACGTCCAAGGCAAACGAATAGACGTTTTCGTAGTTTACCGCGCTTTTTCTGCCGACTTTAACGACGGTTTTCGCGCCGAGTAAATCGGCAACGTATTCCGCCGTTTTTCCCGTACCGCCCGTGCCTAATATATATACGTTCTTGCCCGTCGGGTCGATATTCGCTTTTTTTAACGCGTAAATCATTCCGTCCGCGTCGGTGTTGTACCCGACGTAACCGTTTTCCGTCTTTACGACCGTGTTTACCGCCCCTATTCTTTTCGCCGCGCCGCGCACGGAAGACAGCAACGGAATAATCTTCTCTTTATAAGGAACGGTAACGTTAAATCCGTCGAGTTCGCCACGGGAAACGAACGAAGGCAACTCGCTTTCTTCGAGAGGATAAAGCGCGTAGTCGTCTAACCCTAAAAGCCGATGCACCTGCGGGGAAACGGAGTGAATAAGCGGATTTCCGATAAGACCGAATTTTGCCATTTTTACATAATTTCCTTATATCCGCCAAGGAACACGAATCGGTCGCACGTGTTTTCAAGTTCCGCTATGAGATTAAGAACTTCGATTTTTCCGATGTCGGCGTCGAAGTCGAAGTAAAACGCAAACTCGAACGGCGAAGACCCGATAGGGCGAGATTCGAGTTTCGTGAGATTCAATCCGAGAGTGGAAAAACGGTTTAACAGTCGGTTTAGGCTACCCGTTTCGTGCGGAAGGTTGACCATAACTGAGATTTTATCTGAACCGTCAAAAATTTTCATTTGTTTTGACACGGCGATGAACCGCGTAAAATTAGAATCGGCGTTTTGAATTTCGGACGCAATAATTTTAAGTCCGTATATCCCGGTGCAGTCGCGACCGGATATACACGCTACGCCCTTTTCTTTGCGTTCGGCGACGATTTTTGCGGCGAGAGCGGTGTTTTCGCAACGCGTTATTTTTACGTTTTTAAGCGTTTTTAGGAACTCCGAGCATTGATTAATCGCCTGCTCGTGCGAAACGATTTCCGTAATTTCCTCCGGTTTTAGGCTTTCTCGCGACAGTAAAAAATGCGCTATGCGCAGTTTTACGCAACGTGCGATAAAGAAGTCGTGTTTGCGCATAAGGTCGTAAACGGCGTTCACGCTGCCGGCGGTGCTGTTTTCTATCGGCAAAACGCCGTATTGACAAAGCCCTTTTTCCACCGCCGAAAAGACGGCGTTCCAGTCGCGAAAATAGGTTATCGACGGGATAGAAAAAAGTTTTTCCGCGGCTTTTTGCGAATACGCGCCGGGTAACCCTTGGCAGGCGACGGACGCGGAAACCGGGAATTCGTCACGGCGACCGAGCGCGTCTGAGATTTTGGTTTTTATAGGCGAAACCGACGAGCAAAAATGTGATTGATACGCTTTCGACGTGGAAAACAACGTTTCAAAAACTTGTTTGGCGTAAAGTTTGAGTTCGTTCGGCAAGTTTTGCGTCACGCGATTAAGAATCTCTCGTTCGCGTTCGGTGTTTTCGGTCGGAGCGCCCGTTTCTCGTTTCGCGTCCGCGACTTTTTTTACAAGGCTCATTCGCTCGGAGTAAAGGGCGGCGATTTTGTCGTCTACCGCGTCTATTTCCTTTCTGATTTTTTCTAAATCCATATATTTTTCTCCGTAACTAAATTAAATTTTGTTCTAACGCGACGTCGAGAAGGGCAAGCGAAACAGCCGCTTTAATCGCCGCAACCGCGCGCGGCACGATGCAAGCGTCGTGCCGCCCTTTGATTTCTATCGTCGTTTCTTCCCCGGTTTGAAGATTAACCGTTTTTTGCGGCAATGATATGGACGGCGTGGGTTTTACGCACACCCGAAGAGTTAGGGGCATACCGTTGGAGATGCCGCCGTTTATTCCGCCGTTGTTGTTGGTGTCCGTTTCTACCCTTCCGTTGCGGAAACAAAACTCGTCGTTGGCTTCGCTTCCTTTTTTCTCGGCGAAACCCGTACCCAAGCCGAACTCGACGCTTTTAACCGCAGGAACGGCGAAAACCGACGCGGCAATTCTGCTTTCCAAGCCGCCGAACAGCGCGTCGCCTAATCCTACGGGACAACCGAACGCAACGCATTCGATTGCTCCGCCTACGCTATCGCCCGAATTGCGTGCGGCGATAATCGCTTCTGTCATCTCGTCGGCGTTCGTTAAGGAGAAAGAACCGCGTTTTTTCGCGTTTTCTATTTCTAACAGGGTAACCGCGCCGTCGATATAACTTTTTCCTTTTACTTTGCCGATTTCCGAAACGTACGCGACGACCGTTATGCCGAGTTTTTCAAGAAGTTGCGCCGCAATTCCGCCCGCTATGCATAACGGGGCTGTCATTCGTCCCGAAAATCGTCCTCCGCCGACCTTGGCCGCGCGAAGGCCGTCTTTTATTGCGGAAACGTAGTCGGCGTGCGACGGGCGAGGGGTGAAGAGATAAGGAGAGTAATCGGAAGAACGCGCGTTTTCGTTTTTAATGACAGCAAGAACGTCCCCCGTAACGATTCCGTTTTGCAGACCGTCCTTAAAAATAACGACGTCGGATTCTTTTCTCGGAGTGCTCCAAGGGTTTGCGCCGCTTTTCCTTTCGTCTACGAACGCCTGTACTCGGGCGGCGTCAACAACCGCGCCGCGGGGTAAACCTTTTATACGGACGCCGATTTCGTCCGAGTGAGATTCCCCGAAAATTTCTACGGAAAGAGTGTTAAACGGTGAGTACATCGAGTTTACCTCCGAGTAAAATGAAATCGTCGAAAAACGACGGATAAGACTTGTTCACGGCGTGTTCGCCGCGGAGAACGGAATTCCCGACCGAGCCGCTTGCGGCGATTGCCGCCGCCATCGCTATGCGGTGGTCGTCGGGAAGGGCGAGTTCCGCGCCCGAGAGTTTGCCCGTGCCGTAAATTACCAGTTCGTCGGCGAGGTTAACCGCGTTAACGCCGAACGAAGAAAGAAATCGCGCCGTTTCTTCTCCCCTGTCGCTCTCTTTTATTTTAAGTCTGCTTGTTCCCGTAAGAACGCTTTTTCCGTTGCAAAACGCTGCGAGAACGGCAAGAGAAGGCGCACAGTCGGGACAGTCTTCCACGTTAAAAACAAACGGTTCGAGCGCGCCTTTTTCTATGCGATAATTATCGCCGAAAACCGCAATTTTCGCACCTGCGGAAAGCAAAGCGTTTATTATTTTTTTGTCGCCTTGAATAGAGAGAGGGTTTAACCCTTTTAACGTGACGAGTCCGCCGATTGCGCCTGCCACGGCAAAAAACGCCGCACTGCTCCAATCGCTTTCGACAACGTACTTTTTTGGCGAACGATAAGAGCCGCTTATAGAAAATCCGTCGTCGGTTTCCGTTACGGCTATGCCGAACGCGCGCATTACGGACGCGGTTATTTTCAAATAATCGACGCTTACTTTCTTCCCCGTCACGACGATTTTGCCACCGCCGATTTTCGGTAAAGCAAGCATTAAACCCGAAACGAATTGACTGCTTTCGCTTCCGTCCGAGTAGTACGTTCCGCTTTTTAGTATTCCTTTTACGGTAATCGGCAAACGCTCGGAAGAAAACGTCGCGCCGCCCTCGCTAAGACAATCGAGAAGTTTTTTTATAGGACGTTCGGCAAGCCTATTCGAACCTACAATCGTTGTTTCGGTATCGAAACAAGCGCATAAGGAAACCATAAACCGTAAAGTAGAGCCGCTTGCTCTTGCGTCGATGCGCGCTTTTCGCGGCGCGGTTTTTATAGGATAAACCGTCATCGAGTCGGGAGCAACGTCGATTTTTGCACCGAGAGAAGAAAGGCAATCGATTGTCGCGGCAATGTCGTCGCCGACAAATTTTCCGAGCAGGACGCATTTGTCGTCACCGAGAGCCGCGCATATCAATGCGCGGTGTGCGACCGACTTCGAGGACGGTACGGTAATTTCTCCGATTAACGGCGACGGGTAAATTTTTATCGACATTTGATATATTCTCCGAATTTATCGAGCGACATTTTTTCGATAGAGCAGTTTCCTATTCCTTTTATGACGACCGCGTTTAATCCGTCGGGGCGGTTCTTTTTGTCGCTTGCCGCCGCCGCGACGAGTTGTTCCGTCGAAAACGGGATGTCGAAATCCAAATCGTATTTTTTAAGCAAATTGATGATTTTTTCGTATTCGGAAAGAGGAAGTACGCCGGCGTTTTTGCTGGCTTTTGCCATAATTTTAACACCGTAAGCGACTGCTTTGCCGTGCGGAATTTTATATGACGACAGTTTTTCCGCAGCGTGTCCAACGGTATGTCCGAGATTAAGAAGTTGTCTTATCCCTCGTTCTGTTTCGTCGGTTTCCACTATTTCCGCTTTGTATTTAACGCATAGCGAGCAGAACTCGTCAAGAGTGGTTTCGTCTAACCCGCGTTCCAACAAAGAAAAAGTTTTTCCGCCGCTTAAAATCGCGTATTTTACGCCTTCGCCGAGTCCGTTGTTCCATTCGTTTTCGGGAAGAGTTTTTAGCGTGTTCGGGTCGAAAAAGACAGCGACGGGCTGATGAAACGCTCCGATTAGATTTTTTCCCTGCGGAATATCCACGGCGGTTTTTCCGCCTACCGACGAGTCCACGGCGGCAAGCAACGTGGTAGGAATTTGCACGAATTTTATTCCGCGCATATAGCAAGCCGCGGCAAAACCCGTAAGGTCGCCCACGACGCCTCCGCCGAGCGCGACGAACGCGTCGTTTCGGCATAAACCGAGCGACGCGGCGGTTTGTAAAACGAGAGAAAACGTGTCTAGGTTTTTGCTTTCCTCGCCTGCGACAAAATCCGTCGAATATACGTTAAACCCGGCACCGATAAACGAGTCGCGTACCGTTTTCAGGTAAAGCGGAGCGACTACGGAGTCGCTTACGACTAGTATTTTTCCGCAATCGGGTAAAATCGGTTTGCAAAGTTCGCCGATTTTTTTAAGAAGGTCTTTTTCGATTGTTACGTCGTATCGGGCGGACGCATTTACGGTTATTTTCATTTTTCTTCCTTTCTTTTTGCGCGGATTGCGCTTTCCGCTTCGAGTTTCATTTCCGTGCCTTTTTCCAACAGCGCGCGAAGTGTTTTTTCGTCTTTGTTTGCTATCGCGGAACCGAATTCCGCCAGTTTGTCAGTCAGTTCCTTTATCCTTTTACACAGTTCGTCTGCGTTGTCGATAAACAATTCCGTCCACATGTCGGCGTTTAATCTTGCCACTCTCGTTAAGTCTCGGAAACTGCCTGCGGAAAAACCCGCGTGGTTTGCCGACAACGGATTTTGCGCGTACGCCGACGATAAAACGTGCGCGAGTTGCGACGTATAAGAAATCATCTCGTCGTGTTCTTCCGCCGACGCAAGGGTAACTCCGCTCGCTCCCGCGGACGTGAAAACGCCTTTAACTTTTTCAAAATCCGCTATTCCCGAATGGATAGGCGTAAGTATGACGAACGAGCGTTCGTACAGCCCGACCGTCGAGTGCTCGATTCCCGAAAATTCCCTTCCTGCCATAGGGTGGGCGCTTATAAAGCCTAGATAGGGATAGCAAACTCGCATTTCCTCCATTTTTTTCACGACTTCGCGTTTGTTGCCCGAACAGTCCGTTATCGTCGCTCCTCGTTTAAGAACGGGGCAGACCGACGGAAGGAGGCGGAGTTCCGTTCTCGGATTTACGGCGAACACGACGACGTCGCAAGACGACAGTTTTTCTTCGTCGAGTTCATCGGTTATCGCGTCTAAAAGTCGCGTTTTGACGATTGCGGACGGGTTGACGTCCGCGCCATACACGACGTGGTTCGTTTTGGCAAGCAACGCTCTGCCGAGAGAGCCGCCGATTAATCCTAAACCGTAAATAGCGATTTTCATAAGCGGTTGAGTTTTTTATTGACGACGGGAAGCATGAATTCCACGTTTTGCATTACCGTGGCAAACTGGTCCGGGCGAAGAGATTGCGCGCCGTCGCAAAGGGCGTGCGGCGGGTCGTTGTGGACTTCTATCATAAGCCCGTCTGCCCCCGCGCCCACCGAAGCGAGCGACATCGGACGAACAAGCCGTGAAAGACCCGACGCGTGGCTCGGGTCAACGATAACGGGAAGATGAGTTTTTTCTTTAAGTAACGGTATCGCCGAAAGGTCGAGCGTGTTGCGAGTGTAGGGTTCGTACGTTCGTATACCGCGTTCGCATAGAATTATACGCTCGTTGCCTTCGCTCATTATGTATTCCGCCGCCATAAGCCATTCTTCCACGGTAGCCGCGAGTCCGCGTTTAAGTAAGACGGGTTTGTCCGTTTTTCCGACCGCTTTAAGCAAATCGAAGTTTTGCATATTGCGTGCGCCGATTTGGATTATGTCAACGTCGGCGAAGTCTGCAAGATGAGTTTCGCTCATAAGTTCGGTTACTACCGGCATTCCCGTTTCTTTGCCTACGGCAACGAGAATTTCCAACCCCTTAACGCCGAGGCCTTGAAACGCGTAAGGCGAGGTACGGGGTTTGAACGCGCCGCCGCGAAGGCAGCCCGCCCCCGCTTTCTGCACGTCTTTTGCTATCGAAAGAACTTGTTCGTAACTTTCAACCGAACACGGGCCGGCGATTACGGTGAAGTTTTCGCCGCCGAACTTGCGTCCGTTTACGTCAACTACGGTGTCTTCGGGGTGAAACTTGCGATTAGCGTTTTTGTACGGTTCTTGAATGCGGGTAACGGATTCTACCATATCGAGAGAGCGCAGTAAGTCGATATCGACTTTCGACGTGTCGCCGACAAGTCCGACGACGGCAACGTTGTCACCGTTACTGACGTGCGCGGTAAGCCCGAGAGATTTTATCCATTCGAGCAAATTGTTCATTTGTTTTTGGTCGTACCCTTTTTTAATAGTTACTATCATATCGATTATCCTTATTTACAATTCAAAAAGCGACCGTATCCGTATTCGGTGCGGTCGCTTCGAGTTCTTATCCGTTCTGACGAAGAAAATTAAGTTTTAACCGCATCTTAAAATGACCGCTTCGTAAAGTAGCCGTAAAAATATCCGCAAAAATAAAACTTTTTTTCGTTTCGCATACACTCATTATATGTTTGAACAACCTCTTTGTCAATATTTTTTCGACAAAACAGCACGTTTTTTCGATTATTTTACCGCATAGTTCGCGTCGAGCGAGGCAAACGAAGAGCAATAAACGTTGACGAAAAACATAAATTAATGTATAATACTTTGAGTATGGTAAAGAACGAAAAAAACGTAAAGCACGTTATCAAAAGAATAGCGAATAGCGACGGGTTTAACGATTTTATGAAATTCTGTCATAACATCGACGCCGCGTTTTTGACGTTTTTTAAGTTTATCGCGCTTATTTTCGGAATGACGTTTAATCACAAAAAGAACGAAAACCGAAAAAATACGCACAAATTTCATAAGAACAAATCGGACGGTTTTTGTCCGTATTCTATAATTATATTATCTGTTTTTTCGCGTCTTGTTGCAAATATAACGCGCGTTTCGTCGTTGAGGAATAACTCCATTTTTGCCTTAGGGTGAAAAATAGTTTTTTGAAACGGGGAAAAAATCTAAAAACGGAGATAGAATATGAACGAATTTATTATTACCACCGAAAACACCTGCGACCTACCCGTCGAATTTTTGGAAAAACATAACATCAAAAAAGTAAACTTGCATTATTACCTCGACGGCGTCGAATATCCGTCGGAAAATTTTAACGCCAAAGACTTCTACGACAAACTAAGGTCGGGAGTAAAAGGCACCACGAGCCAACCGAACGCGTACGAGTTCGAGATGATGTGGACCCCCCTTTTAGAACGGGGACTCGATATATTGCACCTTGCGTTTTCATCGGTTCTCAGCGGAACGTACGCAAACGCGTGCGCCGTGGCAAAACGATTGTCGGAGAAATATCCCGAAAGAAAAATTACGGTAATCGACTCGAAAAGTCAGTCCGGCGGACAGGGATTATTCGTCCGTTTGGTGTCCGAATATAAGGAAAACGGGCACCGTTTAGACGAATGTGCGGCATATGCGGAGAGCATAATACAAAAAGTAAACCATATTTTCACGATAGACGATTTAAGATGTCTTGCGGCTACGGGAAGGGTAAGCAACGCCGAAGCGTTTATCGGCAATCTTCTTCAAATTAAGCCGTTGCTTTATACGAGCGCAGAAGGCAAACTCACTCCGTATGCGCGCGTGATAAGTCGTAAACTCGCGCTTAACGGACTTGCCGATAAAATAAAGAGCAAGTTTACCGGAGAGAAAAACGTTATTTATATTACGCACAGCGACTGCAGAAAAGACGTGGACTACGTTGTTTCTCGTCTTGCTCCGCTCGGTGCGGATATAGAAATTTTCGACTTGAATCCCGTAATCGGTTGCCATACGGGAGCAAACACGATAGCGGTATTTTTCCTTAGCAAAAACCGTAACGTAAAGGGGTAAGCAGAGGAAAGAATGAAACCGAATTTGTATTCGCGTGCGATGAGAAAACTCGCCACGCTTGTTTTTCCAAAGTCAAAGATAATCAGCAAAACGCCTCTGACGGACGAACCTGCCGTGTACTTATGTAACCATTCGGGCGCAATAGGTCCGTCTATGATGACGTTGTATTTTAAGAAACCGCACAAAACGTGGATAATAGGTTATATCTTAAATAAAGAAAAAGCGCCGAATTTCGTGTTTAACGATTTTTTCTTCGGACGCTCGAAAAAATGTCAAAGATTTTGGCGGTTTTTGGCAAAAATCGTCGCAAAAATGCTTAGACCGTTGCTCGAATACGGCAGACCGATCCCCGTTTATCACGACAAGAGAATGATAGAAACGTTTCGGCAATCGCTGGATACGTTGTTAGACGGGGAAAATCTCGTTGTTTTCCCGGAATGTCCGACGCGGTACAGCGAGTACGTTAACTCGTTTTACGCCGGGTTCGTCGATATAGGCAGGACGTATTATGCGGCGACGGGCAAGGATCTCGCGTTTTGTCCCGTTTACGTCGAAAAGAAAAATCGCGTTATTTCCGTAGGGGAACCCGTTTATTACGACCATATGAAACCGCCGCACGAACAGCGCGAAAAGATAAGCGAAAAAATACGCGACTCGATAGACGCGCTTGCGCGCGAGTTACCGAAGCATAAACCCGTGCCGTTCTTGCCGAAAGTTTGGTACGATTATTACGGAGAATACGAAAACGACCCTACGTCGTACTGGAGAATGTTTGACTAATTCTATTACGCCCGTTGCCTTTATAAAAAGCGATTTTACGTCTAAATTCGGCATACCCAGACAAAGCGGCATGACCGGTCTTGTTTCCGAAGTCGTTTTCACGCCCGAATTTTCATCCCCGGACGCGGTGCGCGGACTTGACGGGTTCGATTACGTTTGGCTTATTTTCGGGTTCGACCGAGCAGAACAGACCCGAAATCTAACCGTTCGTCCGCCTCGGCTCGGCGGAAACGAAAGAATGGGCGTTTTTGCGACGCGCTCCCCTTTTCGCCCGAACGGTCTCGGACTGACTTTGGTTAAACTTGTTTCCGTAGACAGAGTGAACGGGAGAACGGTGCTAAAAGTGCAGGGCGCGGACGCGGCGGACGGTTCGCCCGTATACGACGTAAAACCATACCTTCCGTTTTTTGAAAGTCACCCCGACGCACGCGGCGGTTTTGCCGAAGAAAAACTCGGGCATAAACTCGAAGTAGTGTTTCCGCCCGAATTGAAACGGCTAATACCGCAAGAAAAACTCGACGGACTAATCGACGCGCTGTCGCTCGATCCTCGCCCGGCATACGTCACGGACGACCGCGAGTTCGGGTTCGGATTTTGCGGGAAAGAAATCAAATTTAAGGTCAACGAAAAAACGCTCACGGTTTTAGATATTTATTGATGAAAACGACACACCGCAACGCAAACGCGTCGATGTGAAAAGTTACGGATACGCTCGCTCAGATTGTCATGTGGGCGCAATCAAGACGTTTAGGCAAAAACCGAAATGCAACGCCGCGTTGCCGACGAAAAGACCGCACCGAGTGTCACGTTGAGCGCAGTCGAAACGTCTAAGCAATAGCCGCAGCGTATAGTGACGGAAATGACTTTTACAAGCAAAAATCGCCGTTTTTAGGCGGCGATTGTCAGCGAAAGCCGAATAAGACGGAATTATTCCCCGTCGTCGATTTTGTATTCGGATACCGGCACGGAATTCTTTTCCGCTTCTTTTTTGATGGCACGTTTGGCTTTGTGGACGTACGCGCTAAGGTAGATTGTGGTGAAAATGTCGCAAATACCGTCGATAATTAGCGAAGTTCCCGCGATTATCATTATGTCTTCAAAAGAACCGAACATAACGAGAAGACCGAGAATAATGGTAATAGCCGCGAGAAGGAACAAAGACCAGCCGCCTTTTACGCGTAAACGAACGCACTCGATACCGTCGCGAATTTTGAATAAACCGTCAAGAATAAGGTATATGCCGAACAAAACCGTCAAGATACCTTGAACGACGTCGGGGCGAACGAGAAAGAAAATGCCGACGAGCATAAGAAGGATGCCCGTGAACATAAAACTCGGCAGAGAAAGACGCATGGTGAAGAATTTAACAAAACAGTAAATTCCGATACAGAGCAGTAACGCGCCCGACAGATAAACGACCACCGCACCCGAAGACGACGGAGCGACTATAAAAGCGATACCGACGATAATCGCGGTAAGAGCCATAAGAACGGTTTCCCACTTAACCCTTTTTGCGAAACTTTTGAAATTGTCCATATTTCTACTCCTTTTTAACTAACGGCACGCGAAAGGGAAACGCCTTTCGGCGGCCTTTTTCGTTAGTATACCACTTCGTCAAAAAAAGTAAATAGCAAAGTTAAAAATACCTTAAAACGAGCCAAAAGTAATATTTTTTGCAAAAAATCATTCAAAAAACGCGTCCCCAAAACCGTTTCCCCGAACCGACGCCGACACAGAAACCGACGCCGACACAGAAGCGGAAAGAAAAAGATAACGAATTATGACAAAATGCTTGAAATTATAACAAAACCGATATATAATCATAATATAGATTAAGAAAAAAGGAAAATTATGGGGAAAAATACTATTTTTACTGTCAAAAATTTCCGATATTATTTTGCAAACAATCTAACCTGCTTTTACGAGCGGTTTGTTGTCATATAAAAATTAAGGAGGATATCTAAAAATGAAAAGGACATTGAAATTTGCGCTTATCGCATTGCTATGTTTGCTGTTTTGTTCTTTGGGAATGGTGGCTTGCGGGCCTACGTTCGATAAAGACAAGACCGAAGACGTCGGTAAAGACAAGGTCGAAGACGTCGGTAAAGACAAAGACAAAGATTACGGAGATATTTCTTATGGCGGAGATTGGGGAAACGGAGACAAACTTCCGGGAAGAGAAAAAATTTCCGCGTCAAACATTACCGAAGGGCAAGTAAAAGCATGGGTCAAATTCTATGTAGACGCGATTAATGAAATTGCCAAAGATGAAATGATAACGCTTACCGAGGACGACGTAAAAATACTTACGGAAACCTTTAAGGCAGCAGGTGTAACAAACGAACAACTTACTTCGCTTAATGCGAAAACAAAGGACGGAATTAGTGTAATAAAGGATACCGTTCTTACTATAATAAAGTCCGACAAATTCGATATTAATATAATAACTGCCGATAAAATAAAGAAAGTTTTCGACGCGACAAAAGCGATTTTTGATATCATCAAGCCTGAACAAATGCAGGCAATAGGAGCAGGTTTTGTAAAAAAAGCATTCGCGCTGGATGAAGTCCGTATCAAATATCGTACCAGCAACAATGATGCGAACAAGAGCATATCAGACGCGAAGAAATTTTTTGGGAATAACTATAAATACGTAGAGAGTTTGCTTTTTACCGATAACACAATGTTGAGAATGGCAAATTCGACGGTAAGTAGCGATTCTGCGACGTATACGTTGAAAGGCATAATAAACGGAATGAAAGCGTTGCTGAATTTAGACGCGAAAAAATACGCAAATATAGCAAAAATCGTGTATGCGTTCGCTAGTAGCGACAATATAGAAGAAATGCTTTCCGGTAAAGGTTCGCTTAGTTACAAACAAATCGTAGACGCGGTTAATTACGTAGGACAAGCGTTAAACGCGTTTATCGGCGGATTCGGGAACGTGGTCGAGTTCGAAAAGAATGTAAACGAAGCCTATCACGGATTTTTGAAGAGCATAGGAGTGGAAGAAGGAGAGGAAGAATATTTCGATATTTTCGGCGTATGCGGAATTTTGAAAACCGCCGCCGATATTTTGCAAAACCTAAAGCCGGATTTTGTTGCAGGCGTTTATATGGATTACGACGATTATGCGAAAGCGACAACCGAGGCGGAACAGCAAGAAAAAATCGGATATATCGTGGCGAAAGTCGGAAACTACGTAAATAAACACTACAAGTTAAACGAAAAAAGCGAACAATTTGTGAATAATGTACTTAAAGCAATAGACGGAAGACGGAGCGTAAACTTTGTCGAAGTTAAATCTTTGATGAAAAAATGTTCAGCGAAATCTGCCGAAGATACGACAGCGCAAGAAAGAACAGAGTACGCAACGCAACTTAAAAAACTTATCGAAACGAAAGAGCATGGTTTGCGCGTTTATGTGTACAGGAATTGTTTTGTTCCCGTCGGTGCAGACAAAGAAACCGTGAAGAAAGAATTAAACTATAGTTGCTATTATAACGGCGTTTACTACGAAAGCGGACCGTATTCCACCGACGAACCCGACGGCTTTGACAAAAGCAAAGTAAGTGTTTCTTGCGATACGTCAAAAGAGGGATTTTGCGATGTTATTTTTGAGTATAAAGGAGAGAAGGTCATTAAAAAATCCGTAGTATACGCATATGACAAAACGACGGCGTCTAAATTTGTTATTACTACGAACGATATAAAAGGAATTTCCGTTTCCAAAAACGAAACGGTAACGAACGACCAAATTATTGATGATTTGCAGATGGATTATAATGCTTATCACAAAGATACGGGAAAAAGCAACTACATAGATTGGAGTTATTTGACCGAATATTCGGAAAAAAGCGAAGTGATCGGATTCAGCCAAAACAATGTCGGAGAACATAACGGATTAGTGAAGTTTGTAAAGCACAAGGTTTTCGGAGACGTTTATATTCCGTTTGTTTACTACGTATACGACCCGAACGGAACGGCGAAAGAAACAAATATAAGTATAGAGATAAAAGATAGAGTTTTGAAAGGCGAGGACATCAAAGGAAGAATTATCCTCGAGTATAACTATGATATAAATAATTGTAGCAAAGAATATTCTTTTGACGATGACGCCATAACGATCAAAGGCTTTGATAAGAATAAACTCGGCAAGCAAAAAATCAAAATTATCGCTAAATTGGACGGCAAAGAACGTACGTTCGACGAAACGGTTAAAGTCATTACTATCGGTAGAGTCACGGGTTACGCGAATTTGGAAACGGTTATAAATGATATAACTAATATAAATATAAATCAAGCAATAGATGAAGTTTCTGTTTTTGTAGATATCGACCTCTACGATGCCGACGGGGATTACTATGTCGAGAACGTGTGGGGGAGAATGACCATAGCCGAACTCAGAACGAGGATGGCAAGATACGGTTTTGAGTTGAAGCACAATATCGATACGTCTGTCGGAGGGGAAAGAGAAGGTAAAATTTGGCTTGAAAAAGACGGACAAGAGGTATGTGAATTATTTTCGGGAAACGTTATCGTTCTTTTTGCTGAAAGAGTCGTCGGAGATGTAGGTTTACAGCATTCTCTTGACTTTGACTTTGGGGAAGACATAGACGCCATTCCGGTAAATGCAGATATTGCTTTTTACTATGAGAATATATGGTTAGACCAAATAGTAGAAACAATGACCATAGCCGAACTTAGAACGAGGATGGCAAGATACGGTTTTGAGTTGAAACACGATATCGATACGTCTGTCGTAGGGGAAAGAGAAGGTAAAATTTGGCTTGAAAAAGACGGACAAGAGGCATGTGAATTATTTTCGGGAACGTATAGTGTTAACGTGACGGAAGACACGGAAGTAAGCGTAAAATTCGTATATACGTTTACGGGCGGACAAGGATTTCTCGGGGAAGAAGACGGAGTATGCTTTTTTGCCGTAGGTTCGGATGTTAATCAAATGACGATGACGATAAAATACGATATTTTAGTAAACGGAGTGAGCCAGAAAGAAGAAACCTCGGACAGTACTACGATCGTCGAAATGAACGAACAAAGTGAAGAAGGAGAGAAAATCAACCATAACATTGACACACAGGTTGCTTCCGACGAAGTAAAGGAAGGTGAATTTTGGTTTGAAAAGAATCAAGAAAAACTAACCGACGAAGAAGTGAAGGAAAATTTTTATGGTGCTAAAGTAATCCATCAAAAAATTAAGTATAAAGTTGTGGAAACGACACCGGCAGAACAATAAAAGCACTAGTGAAAAGAAGAGCAAATACCGACGGAAACGGTTTATTAATTCGCTTGTCGGGAAGTAAAAAAACGATAACGATAATAATTGCCGCGCTTATTATTTGCGCGGCAATTATTGCTGTCGTTGACGTAATGGAAATGAGATACGAAAAAGAGATTGCGCTATGTCAGGCGTTAAGTGACGGCGGAGTAGAAAGCAAGGAAGTGATAAGCGTAGTAAACGCGATTAACGCGCTTGCGACAAACGACGCAAAGAAATATTTTATCGCGGCAAGAAGTTTTGCAAAAGTTAACTCTGCGGTTTGGGGTAATGCTTTGGTCGCTTACGGGAACCCTAATGCGATAAAAAGCAAATCAATGTTCGCATGCGTTAAATATTTATCGGCGGTACGTTCGTTAAAATTTGACGCGATAAAAGGCGATGGGTTTATTTTTGAAAAACTTAGCGATAAGCAAAAAAAAGATGCGACGGAAGTAGTCGTTGCTCTTTCAAAAGGGGTGGCGGAACTCGGGGAAGAGAGATATAGCGAATTTATTGCGGGTTTGAAATCGATAAAAAACGCGAAAGACGTGTTCAAAGAAATATCTTATAAAACCATATATAAGACGGCGGAATACGCGATAAAGGCGTTGAAAGAAATCGATATGGCGAAGTTGAGTTTCGGCGACGTGGTTTTCGGCGACGGGTTTTGCGAGGAAACGAAAAACGGGCTTAACATATTGTTAAGAAGACTTAACAAAGCGGAGAATTCGGATTTTGTGGATGTTATCGGCTATTACCCTAACACCGACGCAATACTTGTCTGCGCGGTAAAATTTCTGTTTGACAAGGGAGAACTCGACGATGTGGCGAAAGCATGCGCGTTTTTTGCAAAATTCGGCGAAGACGGAACGATTGCAAAAAGCGAATTGAAACGCGATTTTGATCGTCTTTTGGCGTTAAATCCCGATGAATTAACCGAATACGACAATCAAATCGTGGCGGAGAGCAAAGTCCGTTTATCGATAGTTTGGAAAGGCGTTATTAAAATGGTTGAAATGGTAATAAAAACACTAAAATAATAGATTGCATAGAGGAAAAACGAATTTATAGCGATTTTACGTAGACGTTCAACCGCACTGTCGCAGTCGGATTGAATGAAAAAAACACGAGTTTTGGGGAACTCGTGTTTTTTGGTCGGAGTGACTGGACTTGAACCAGCGGCCTCTTGGTCCCGAACCAAGCGCACTACCAAACTGTGCCACACCCCGTCGTTTATTTTTTTGCAATGCTATTTTATATCCTTTTTCTTGTTTTGGCAAGTGTTTTGCTATACTTTTATCTTTTTTATGGTATCATACTTAAAAACGACGTTTTTCTTACTCGCCGTTTTATGGAGTTTGCGCTATGCTCGATAGTTTTATTCCCGATAAAGTTTCCCTTCATCCGTTTTCTTCGGTTAAACGTATTTTTGCCGTTGTCGGAGGGAAAGGAGGCGTAGGGAAAAGTACCGTTACTGCCCTCCTCGCCGTTACGCTTATGCGCAGGGGGCTTAGAGTCGGAATCCTCGACGCAGACGTTTCGGGACCGTCTATTCCTAAGTTTTTCGGGTTAACCGAGCCTATCGGCGGCTCGTCCGACGGCGTTTATCCGGCGGAAAGCAAATTCGGCATTCAGGTCGTAAGCATGAACCTTTTGCTTGAAACGCCTACCGACCCCGTCGTTTGGCGCGGAGCGGTGTGTGCGGAATACGTAAAAACTTTTTTTACGCGCGTTATATGGACGGAACTCGACGTTTTGCTTATCGATATGCCGCCGGGGACGGGAGATATTCCCCTGACCGTGCTGTCCGACTTGCCCGTAGACGGCGTTATCGCGGTTTTTACGCCGCAAAAACTTGCGTCGTCGGTTATGGAAAAAGCGCTTAATATGGCAAAAAAAATGAACGTAAAAATCGTCGGTGCGGTTGAAAATCAAGCATATTTTATCTGTGACGAGTGCAAAACGAAACTGTATCCGTACGGACAAAGCGGCGCGGAAGAATTTACAAAAAAATACGGCGACGTGCCGATTGCGGAAATCCCGACGGACGAAGAAATTGCCTCGATAACCGACCGCGGGCTTATCGAACTTGTAGAAAGCGACTACCTTGAAGGGTTTTGCGACGAACTCGAAAATGCGGAGTTTTAACTTTTTATAAGAGAAACGACGTAAAAAACAGGCGAAATGCGCATTAAGAACGACCGCGCGAGAGAGATTTTGGCGTTGCCGACGGCGAGAAAAAAGAAATATCGGAAAATTTTTCGATAAATTCTAAAAATCGTTGAAAAATAATTGACAAATGTTTGAAAGTAGGTTATTCTATGTAGGCTATGTTTAATAGCGCAAAAACGTACCTTGAAATAAGAACAGAAAGGTTTAAGAAAGTGTAATTAAACGAAGTTAATTTTTTTGAGAAAAAAAAGAATAAACTGAAACACTTATTCAAAAACGAACATTACGTTTACGTAAAGTTAATTTTAGGAAGTCAGTAAAAAGTTTATGAAGTCAAGATTGAACTCAAGA
>CAKQTC010000015.1 GCA_934274515.1 uncultured Clostridia bacterium | reverse complement strand
TTCTCGACCGTTAATGGCAAACAAAAAACCAAACCCGTTGTGGGCTTGGTTTATTTGTTTGGTGCGGTATAACGGACTCGAACCGCTGACTTTCTCCACGTCAAGAAGACACTCTACCAGCTGAGTTAATACCGCTTATCTCGTTTTTGTTTTTTTATCTTACCATATTTATACCCCAAAATCAAGCGTTTGCTCGGTGTTTCTCATTTTATTAATCTCGCTTTTTCTTTCTATACTGTATATATCTGCGTTTTGCGGGTATAATCATTTAAGTACTCAGCAAAACTTTGTCCGAACTTATATATAAAAAATTTCCCAAAGTTTTCTTAAATCACTTGACAAACGATTTTCGAGTGGTATAATGATGTTAGCAATTAGGAAAAGAGAGTGCTAACAAACAAGCACACCGATTGCTAAAAACACAAATTAGACAAAGCGGAGGCTTATATGAAAAACTATCTTATCAGAAATTACGGAAACGGACTTGACGCATTAGACGACGCGTTTGAACATTTTTTCAGACCTATGTTTTATGAGGACAAGCCGGAAGGAATGAACACGGATATAAGAGAGACCGAAAGCGGGTATGCTTTGGACGTCGAGTTGCCCGGTTTTGATAAATCGGAAATTGCGCTTTCTCTTGAAAAAGGCTATCTTACGATAAGCGCAAAGAAAGAAGAGAAAGAAGAAGAGGGGAAAGGGAAGGATAAATTCCTTAGAAAAGAACGTAAGGTACAATGTTCTAGAAGTTACTATGTAGGCGAAGGCGTCACCGAAGAGGACATCAAAGCCAAATACGACAACGGCGTACTCGAAATCAACGTTCCGAAGAACAAACCTAAACAGGTTGAAGCAAAAAAAATCGAAATAGAATAACAGTTTGTCTCACCTAAACCGCCCGAGCGACGAATAAAAAGTTTTGTTCGGTATGCTCGGGAATAACGGCGCGGCAAGGTAATCTGTCGCGCCGTTATTCAATTTTCCGAATAAAGGGTTCCCGAATGTAAGGATACGGGAACTCTTTTTTTGTTTTCAACTATAGTATATGAAAACAGAAAAAGTGGTTGCAAGGAGAAAACGGGTTAGGCGCGCGACGATGCACGAAGACAATATAATATAAAACTAATAAAAAAGAGAGAAAACACGAGAAAAGCGTTTGACAAAAAAGGGCGGTTTGTGTATAATTTCAATCAACAGGCATAGCCCGTTCCTTGCCACCGAAATCGGCGGTGGCCTAAAAATTAGTCCAGAAGGAGGTAAAAACGACAATGAAATATCAGTTATTGTACATAATCGATAACGGTCTTGCGGAAGAAAGCAAAAATGAAATCGTTGATAAATTTTCCGCATTAATCGAATCATTGGGCGGTACGGTTGATGCTATCGACAAGTGGGGTACGAAGAAACTCGCCTACGAAATCGACGGCAAAACCGAGGGATATTACGTTTTGGTGAAGTTCACCGCAGGCGCAACCGTTCCCGCAGAAATCGACCGTCAAATGAGAATTAACGACAATATCGTTCGTCAAATGATAACGAGAATTTAAGGGAGGCAATATGAACAGAGTATTCCTTATCGGAAATTTGACCAAGGACCCCGAAGTATCGGTCGTAAGTAACGACCTAACCAACTGCAAATTTTCCATCGCCGTAACTCGTCGTTACGGAACGAAAGAAACCGATTATTTTTCGGTAGTCTGTTGGCGCGGAATGGCGGAAAACTGCGGTAAGTATTTGAGAAAGGGCAGCAAGGTCGGAGTATGCGGTTCGATTCAGAACAAGAATTATGAAACCAGCGACGGCGTAAAGAGATATTCGGTGGAAATCGTTGCCGACGAAGTACAATTTTTAAGCACGCGTAGCGAAACCGAATCCAACGAACTTCCCGAGGCGCATGCGCCTGCGGCAAGACCGGCGAAAATCTCCGATTTGAAACCCGTAGAAGGCGATGAAGATTTGCCTTTCTGACACATTAATTTGGAGGATCAATGATTAAAGAAAACAAAGGCGGATACAAGCGTGTCCCCAGAAGAAAGGTTTGTCCTTTCTGCGTCAACAAAGTTGACGAAGTAGATTATATCACTTTCGCGAAAGACCTTGAAAAGAACAGCGAAAAGAACTTCGATCGCAGCGGCGAACGCCGTCCGCGTTTCGTAGCCGAAAACGGTAAAATCATACCCCGTCGTACAAGCGGCGTATGCGTAAAGCATCAAAGAGATATTGCCGTAGCAATCAAAAGAGCAAGAATTATGGCTCTTCTCCCGTTCAAAGGAGAATAAACCTAAGGCTGCCTAACAAAAAAACGCACTCCGATTTTTCGGAGTGTTTTTTTTACAAATAGCAACGTGGCAACGTGACGTTGTATCCCGAAATCGAGCAAAGTAAGTCGAAGAAGAAATGCTTTCTATGTCGGCAATGTGACAACGCTTTGCGTTCTGTAATCGAGCGGAACAAGGAACGGGAGTGAAGATTAATAATGGCGTATGAAATACTTTACTCTTTCATAACGTATTTATTTTGAAATAATATGGCTTTTGGGGTGCGATTAATTGCCAAACGGGTGGGGATATGTTATTATTACTTATTATATTTAATATAAGAAGGTTAGTTGTATAATGAAACATATTGACGTAAGAGTTATAAGAGAAGACGCAAGTTATATCGGAAAAGAGGTTGTGGTTTGCGGTTGGGTTAGAACTGCGAGAGATTCAAAAAACGTGTCCTTTATGGAAATTAACGACGGGACAAGCCTTAAACATTTGCAAATCGTAGTGGACAAAGCGGCGCTTAACGCACCCGTTGAGGCGTTCAAACTCGGCGCGGCGGTTCAAGTTAGCGGCGTTGCCGTTGCGGGTAGGGACGGCGTTGCCGAAATAAATGCGAAAGAAATTGCCGTTCTCGGAGAATGTCCTGCGGATTATCCGCTTCAAAAAAAGCGTCATTCTCTCGAATATCTAAGGACCATTCCGCATCTTAGAATAAGAACAAACACGTTTAACGCGGTTTTCAGGGTTCGCTCCAAACTAGCCGCCGCTTTGCATAGATTTTTCCAAGAACGTAACTTTGTATACGTCAACACGCCCCTTATCACGGGTAGCGACTGCGAAGGCGCGGGGGAAGTTTTCCAAGTAACCACTCACGGTTTCGCGCCCGAAATCAAAACTGCGGAAGAATATTACAGCACGGACTTTTTCGGTAAGAAAGCGACGCTTTCCGTTTCCGGGCAACTCGAAGGCGAGGTTTGCGCGATGGCGTTCGGCAAAATTTACACGTTCGGACCATCGTTCCGTGCGGAAAACAGCAACACACCCAGACACGTTGCGGAGTTTTGGCATATCGAGCCGGAAATAGCGTTTGCCGATCTACACGACGTTATTAACCTAGCGGAAGAGATGTTCGTTTACATTATAAAAGACATTCTTTCCTCGTGTAGAGAAGAACTTGAATTTTTCCAAGCGCATTTTGAAGACGGGCTTATTGCAAAACTCGAAAAGGCGGTTAGCGAAGATTTCGGCGTACTCGATTATACCGATGCGATACGTATTCTTCGAGAGAGCGGCGAAAAGTTCAACTATCCCGTCGAATGGGGTTGCGACCTTCAAACCGAACACGAAAGATACATAGTCGAAAAAGTTTTCAACAAACCCGTATTCGTCATCAACTATCCGAAAGAAATCAAAGCGTTTTATATGAAACAAAACGCCGACGGTAAAACCGTGGCGGCGAGCGACCTTCTCGTACCCGGCGTAGGCGAAATAATCGGCGGTAGCGAAAGAGAGGCAGACTACGACAAACTCGTAAACGCGATGAAAGCGCGCGACATGAGTTTGGAAGAATACGAAAACTATATTGCGCTCCGTAAATTCGGCAGCGTGCCGCACGGCGGGTTCGGTTTAGGTTTTGAAAGAATACTTATGTATATTACGGGTATGAGCAATATCCGCGACGTAATACTTTATCCGCGTACGGTAGGAAACGTGGACTAAAAAAGGAGATAAAATGGGTAGAGTCATCATTCCCGACGGATATAAGTCGGCAATAAGCCAAAGACAAACGCAGAAAGCGATAAAAGTAATCAAAGATACTTTTCAAAAAAAACTTGCCGCCGCGCTTAATCTCGACCGCGTTACCGCGCCGTTGTTCGTGACGAAAGACAGCGGACTTAACGACGACCTTAACGGCGTCGAAAGAAAAGTTTCTTTCACAATCAAAGAAATCGAAGGCGTTGACGCGGAAGTCGTACAGTCGCTCGCAAAATGGAAACGCGCCGCGCTCCATAAATACGGCTACGCCGCAGGAGAAGGTATATATACCGATATGAACGCCATTCGTCGCGACGATAACGTAGACAATCTTCATTCCGTTTTCGTCGATCAATGGGACTGGGAAAAGGTAATAGCCGAAGAAGACAGAACCGTAGAATACCTTAAAGAAACGGTGAAAAAAATCGTCAACGTCATTGTCGATACAAAGGAAGAACTTGACAAAGTTTATCCCGTACCCGGTGCGCCGCTTTGTCGAGAAGTTTATTTCATAACGGCACAAGAACTCGAAGATAGGTATCCCGAACTAACCGCTAAGGAACGCGAAAACGCTATTTTGAGAGAGAAAAAGACGGTGTTCATAATGCAAATCGGCGGGAAGTTAAGGAGCGGAAAACGACACGACGGACGTGCGCCCGATTACGACGACTGGACGCTTAACGGAGATATAATGTTTTACAACGAACTGCTCGATTGCGCCTTTGAGGTGTCGAGTATGGGTATACGTGTTGACGCAGAATCCATAGTTAAGCAACTGGAAGAAAGCAACGCGTCCGACAGAATGAATATGCCGTACCACAGGAACGTCATTAACGGAACGTATCCGCTTACCATAGGCGGAGGTATAGGACAGTCGAGATTGTGTATGTTGCTTTTAAGTAAAGCGCATATAGGCGAAGTTCACGTTTCGGTTTGGCCGCAAGATATGACGGACGAGTGCGAAAAAGCGGGGATTCGCTTGCTGTAAATTCGCTTGCTGTAAAAGAAAAGAGAAAAGCGCGCAGGCGCTTTTTTTTATGGCAAAAAAATATTAAAAAGCGTATAATAAAATTAACCGTATAGAATTAAATAATTATTTAAGCAAGGCGTGCGAGAATGTATAAAGCGAGGAGGTCGTGGTGGGTAGAAAAATTCATAAAATTTTAATCCTCTTGTTATCTGTGTTGCTTTGTACGGCTGCGACTTCCTGCTTGTCTATACTTTCCACTATCAAAAAAGTCTATAACAACGCGCTGGATACGGGCAAAATCGGCGACAGAGAAGAGTACTACGGCGACGAGAACGTAATCGGCGTTACGTTTGAAAACGGCGAAATGTATGCCGAATGGGACGTAGCCGAAGGCGTGAATTATTCGCTTGAAATAAACGACGGCAAAGAAATTAAAACTTTCGACGGTGCCGACGAGGGGTTTGAAACGGGCAAAAGTTCGCTGACCAAGTTCGGGTATGATTTTTGGCAAGATTTGAAAGTTTCGTTGAACACGGCAAAAAATACCGGTTCGGGCAGAACGATAAACGTAGAGAGTTATTCCTATAAAGGTATCGACGCCAAGACCTACGACAATTATACGAAAACCGTGAAGGCGGGGTTCAAAGATATCGATTATTATATGGGCAATCGCTCGGAATGGTTTGATTTTTGGAGTTATCTTATCATTTTCCGCGAAGGCGCAACGATTGATTCCGGGTGCTACGAACTTAGCGCCAACGTGTATATGGGTTATGATTACGCGTCGTATTATCACAGTAAAAACATAGAAAAAGCGTTTGCGAACGAAGTGTACAGCGCAATCGACGCCTATGAAGATTCCGCCGCGTATACTTATTCGTTTGAAGTGGACGAAACGGGCAAATACGGTACGATATATATGAAGTTTTTGTACGATTTTGACCCTAAATATTCAACGATAACAAACGAAAAATATAAAAACGCTTTGGACAAAGACAACCCGGCGCATTATAATCTCGCCGCAAAACCGAAAGAAAGAAAGTTTGCGATAGACGAGGTTGCCGATACGATTTCACCGTCGAGCAGCGACCAACTTTATTATACGCTTAAAAAGGGGTATAAACCGACCCCGGTAAGCGGCAGTAATGCGGAATATTTGTATAGTAATATGCGGAATATTCTTTCGCGGATTGTTTCGGATAAGGATAAACCCGTACAAAAAGTTCATTCTATTTACGACTATATCATTGACACCGTTATATACGATTACGAATTTACCGACAACGTGTACGAAGACGAAGGAAAAGGCGTAGGAGAACTGTTCAGTTATCGCTGCATGTATATGGAAGGCGTTTTCGGGCTAGGCGATAACGGTGTGATAAACGATAAAAGCAGAGTTGCAATTTGCGACGGATTGAGCAAAGCGTTTCTTTCTATGGCGACAATCGAAGGCATAGACGCGCTTAAAATATCCGGCACGGTCAACGACGAAGGACACGCGTGGAACAAAGTTAAAATCGACGGAACGTGGTATATGATTGATACAACGTGGGGCAACAGCCTTGAAGAAAAAACGAACGACGAGTATCTTAACCACCACTATCTGCTAGTCGCAGACGATACGTCGCATAAAGAAACGCCGTATATTTCATACCCGAAAGCGAGTGTGGCGTACAATTTCGGCGGAGAAGTAGACAACTCGCCCGAAGGCAGTAACAATAATATTCGCCCGTGGTTCCCCGGATTTCCGAAATTCCCACAATTTTCAGCATAACCCTTTACACCCTATAATCGAGCAAGGTAAGTCGCGGAATGAGCGCTTTTTCTGTCGGCAAAGTGACAACGCTTTGCGTTGTGCTAGGCTGTTTTGGCAGTTTTTGGCGTTATTTCGGGTTTAACTCGTTTACTCTTGGCTAAAAAACGATTTTTTTCTTTGCATACGCGCGCGTAATATGGTAAAATAATTTAATATGAGCGAAAAAGTCGTTGCTACAAATAAAAAAGCGTATCACGAATACTTTATTGAAGAAACTTTCGAGGCGGGTATCGAACTCGTCGGGAGCGAAGTGAAGAGTATACGCAAGGGTGCTGTCAACCTAAAAGACAGTTATGCCGCGGTTAAAGACGGGGAACTTATTCTTTACAACGCGCATATTTTGCCGTATGAAAAAGGCAGTTATTTTAATCCTGATCCGCGCAGAAAACGCAGGCTACTAATGCACAAAAAAGAGATTGTTCGTCTTAAAAGCAAAACCGAACAAAAAGGTTATACTCTTGTCGTTACGAAAATCTATTTCAAAAACGCGTTGGTTAAGGCGGAAGTCGCTTTGGCTAAGGGTAAAGAACTGTTTGACAAGCGCAAAACACTTAAAGAAAAACAAATAAAACGCGACGTTGAACGCGCGCTTAACTCTTGGAGGTAATGGAATGTTTGATATCGATACAAAATGCGTTCAATCGGGTTACACCCCGAAAAACGGAGAACCCCGAGTTCTTCCTATCGTGCAGAGCACGACGTACGTTTACGACACGCCCGAAGAGATGGGCGATTTGTTCGATCTAAAAAAGAGCGGGTTTTTCTACGCAAGGCTCGGCAGTCCGACGATTGACGCGCTTGAAAAGAAAATTTCCGACCTTGACGGCGGAGTAGGCGCGATTTGTACAGCAAGCGGAATGGCTGCGACAACGCTTACCGCGCTTAATCTTTGTCGAGCCGGGGATAACATCATCAGCACTTCCACTATTTACGGCGGAACCTACAACCTTTTTTGCACGACGTTACCGAAATACGGTATTACTTGCAAGTTTATTTCGCCCGACGCGAAAGAGGAA
This sequence comes from uncultured Clostridia bacterium, assembly GCA_934274515.1. Classification (GTDB taxonomy): domain Bacteria; phylum Bacillota; class Clostridia; order Christensenellales; family DTU072; genus CAG-1782. The sequence goes on along the minus strand of CAKQTC010000015.1, from coordinate 25,392 downwards.
GAGATAGCCGCACTTATCGACGATAAAACGAAGTTCATTTTCTGTGAAACGATAGCAAACCCCGCTATGGCTGTTGCCGACTTTGAAAAGTTTTCTTCCGTTACTAAAAAATTCGGTCTTCCGCTCGTCGTGGATAATACGCTCGCCACTCCCGTTATTTGTCGTCCGTTTGATTTCGGTGCTGATATTATCATTTATTCTTCGACGAAATATCTTGACGGGCATGCAACGAGTCTTGGCGGCATCATCGTAGACAGCGGCAAGTTTAACTATCTCGACAATCCGAGATTTCCCGATTTCAACGAACCCGACGAAAGTTATCACGGTTTGATTTACGCAAAAGATTTCGGCAATATGGGTTTTCTCGTAAAAGCAAGAGGACAAATGATGCGCGACTTAGGTGCGCAAGCCGCTCCGTTTAACGCGTTTCTTACCGTGCTGGGGATGGACACTCTGCATTTAAGAATGCCCCGTCACAGCGAAAACGCGCTTGCGCTTGCGAAAATGCTTCAAGCAAACGACGCGGTCGAATGGGTCAAATACGGCGGACTGGAAACCGACGAAAACTACTTGCTCGCGAAAAAATATTTTACCGACGGTATGGCGTCGGGAATGGTTACTTTCGGGATAAAAGGCGGAAGAGAAGCGGCGGCGAAGTTCCAAAAAGCGCTTAAACTTTTCCGTATCGTAACGCATATCGCAGACGCGAGAAGTTGCGTTTTACACCCGGCAAGCACTACGCATCGTCAACTGTCCGACGCCGATTTGATTGCTTGCGGAATAAGTCCGAACCTTATACGTCTGTCAGTAGGCATAGAAAGCGCGAAAGACATCGTCGATGACGTCGAGAATGCACTTTCCGCTAGCCAAAACTGATGGTTCGGTAGCCGAAAACATAAGAAGGAGCGATAAAAATGCCTATTGTTATTCCGAGAGAAATTCCTGCGTTTGACGTGCTTACGAAAGAGTCCATATTCGTTATGGGAGACAAGCGCGCGCTTACGCAAGATATACGACCGCTCGAAATAGCCATACTTAATTTGATGCCTACCAAGGTTGAAACGGAAACGCAACTTATGCGTATGTTAAGCAACAGCCCGTTGCAAATCAACGTTACGCTCATTAAGACGGCGACTTACAGCGCGACGCATGCGTTGCAAACGCATATGGACAGGTTTTATCACACGCTTGACGAAGTCAAAAATCGCAGACTTGACGGGCTTATCGTGACGGGCGCGCCTGTGGAGCAAATGGATTTTGCCGACGTCAAATACTGGGACGAACTGTGCGAGATACTTGATTACGCCGACCGAAACGTTACTAGCAGCGTGTTTATTTGTTGGGGCGCGCAAGCGGCGTTAAGTTATTACTACGGTATAGGTAAACGGGATTTGCCCGAAAAGAAGTTCGGCGTGTTCGAGAACAAACTTCTCGTACCTACCGATCCGCTTCTTCGCGGACTTAACGATAAGTTCAACGTTCCTCATTCCCGTCATACCGCAATCGACGAGGATGCGCTCGAACGCGAGGGCAGGCTTGTTCGTCTTGCTGCCGGGGACGAATGTGGGACTAGCGTGATAAAAAGTATCGACAATAAAAGGTTTTTCTTTACGGGACACTCGGAGTACGACCGCGATACGCTTAAAAAAGAATACTATCGAGATTTAGACAAAGGGGAAAGTATCGCCCGTCCGGCGCATTATTTTGTCGGTGACACGGACGAAGTCAATATGAGTTGGCGTTCGACGGGAACGTTGCTGTTTAGTAACTGGCTTAACTACTACGTTTACCAAGTTACTCCGTACGACATAAAAGGCTAAAAACTGTGCGTGTAAAAAAGGTTTATCTTGAAAATTTTTTAAGTTATGAAAACCTGTTCGTCGAATTCGGCGAGGGGCTTAACGTACTCGTCGGGCATAACGCCGCGGGCAAGACGAACCTACTTGAAAGCATTTATTATTCGTCGGTTGCGAAATCCGCGCGTGCGCTCCGCGACAAAGAACTTATCCGTTGGGGCGCGAACGGCAACGGCAGAATAAGGCTTGCGGTGGACAGAATGGGGTTTAACCACACCGTAGACATTGCGCTTGACGCGCAAGGGAAAAAGCGGATAGCCTTGGACGGATTGCCGATAACGAAGATAGGCGAACTTATGGGCGCGGTTTGCGTGGTGTTTTTTTCTCCGACCGAGATGAAACTCGTCAAAGACGCGCCTAGCGACAGACGACGGTTTATGGATATAAGTATTTGTCAACGCGATAAAAACTATTTTTATACGCTTGTTCGGTACAACAAACTGCTTGCGCAAAGAAACAAACTGCTTAAAGAATACAAAAACTCGCCGACGCTCGCGGATATGAACGCGATACTTATCGAGAAAATGTGCCGCGCACAGGAAGTTATAATGGCGAAAAGAAAAGCGTTTGTTGACGCACTCGCGCCGATTGCCGAGGAAAAACACGATAAACTGACGCTAGGCAAAGAAAAACTCGCGGTAAGTTACGAAACCGAAGAATTGGATTTTAACGACGTCTATAACGGGTTAAAGAAACTTTACGAAACAAACTATCCGAAAGACGCAAGGTTGGAATATACGACGGTAGGAATACATCGCGACGACATAAAAATTACGGCGGACGGCGTGGATATAAGGAAATACGGCTCGCAAGGACAGCAACGTACGGCGGTATTGAGTATGAAACTCGCGGAAGTGGAGATGTTCAAAAAAGAAAGCGGCGAATACCCGATACTACTTATGGACGACGTGCTTAGCGAACTCGACGAAGACAGAAGAAAAGCGTTGTTTGAAAGCATAGGCGGCGTGCAAACTTTTATAACGTGTACCGAGTTCAACGAGAACGCGGGCGAAAAAAATATATATTCTATTAATAACGGGAAGGTAACGAAAATATGACGGACGAAAGAAAGACCGCTTTGGCGGAACTTATCGAAATCGAAGGAGTAAGCAAGGAAGAACTCGTTTCATTAATCGCCGTTCCTCCCGAAAGAAACAACGGCGACTACACGTTGCCGTGCTTCCGCTTTGCAAAACTATTACGGAAAAGCCCCGCGGCTATCGCACAGGAACTAGCGGACAAAATCCATACGCCGCAAGACGACCTTGTTAATGTCGTCGCTGTAAACGGCTATCTTAACTTTTTTATCGACAGAAAATCCGTCGCGAAAAACACGGTTAAAAAAATATGCAAAGAAGGTAGCGATTACGGCAAAACCGACGACGGAAAAGGAAAAACGATTTGCCTCGATTATTCGTCGGTAAATATCGCAAAACCTTTCCATATCGGGCATTTGTTTACTACCGTGCTTGGCGGAAGTCTTTATAAAATATACGAAAAACTCGGATATAATTGCGTCGGAATTAACCATTTGGGCGACTGGGGAACGCAGTTTGGGAAACTAATAGTCGCTTTTAAGAAGTGGTGTAGTTATGAAGAACTTGAAAGACGCGGAATGGACGCGCTTACGGAAATTTACGTTAAGTTTCACGCGGAAGCGGAATTACACCCCGAACTCGACGACGAAGCGAGAGCGTATTTTAAGAAGATAGAAGACGGGGATAAAGAGGCGACCGAACTGTTCGGTTTGTTTAAGGATATTACGCTTAAAGAGGTGCAGAAAATTTATTCCAGACTGCATATTAAGTTTGACAGTTACAACGGGGAATCGTTTTATAACGACAAGATGCAGCCGGTACTTGACGAACTCACCGAAAAAGGGCTGTTGGTGGAGAGCGAAGGAGCGAAAGTCGTTGACCTTACGCCGTACGGAATGCCACCGTGTTTGTTGGTAAAGAAAGACGGGGCGACGTTGTATGCGACGAGAGATTTGGCGGCGGCGTATTACAGGAAAAAGACGTACGATTTCGATAAATGTCTATACGTTGTGGCGTATCAGCAAAATTTGCATTTCAGGCAGGTGTTCAAGGTGCTTGAATTGTTGGGTAAGGAATGGGCAAAAGATATGGTTCACGTCGCGTTCGGAATGGTTAGTCTCGAAGACGGAGCGATGAGTACGAGAAAGGGCAAAGTCGTGCTTTTACGCGACGCACTCGATAAAGCGGTGGAAAAAAGTTACGATATTATATCGGAAAAGAACCCTAATCTCGAAAACAAAAAAGAAGTCGCGGAAAAAGTCGGCGTAGGCGCGGTTGTATTCTCGACGTTGTATAACAACAGAATTAAGGACATAGTGTTTAGTTATGACAAAGTGCTTAACTTCGACGGAGAAACCGCACCGTATGTACAGTATACGAACGCGAGATGCATAAGCCTTATCGAAAAAACAGGCGGTTATGACGAAAGCAAGGCGGATTTTGCGGGAATAGACAACCCCGAAAGCGAAGCGGTTGCCGCACGGCTTGCCGCGTATACGTCGGTACTGCGTGACGCCGCTAAAAAATACGAACCGTGCTGCCTTGCGCGGTACCTCGTGGAACTTTGCAAAGAATTCAACAGATTTTATCTTGCACACAGAATAGCCAACGCCGAAGAAGGCGCGAAAAACGCAAGAGCAATGCTGGTCAACGCCGTACACGTCGTGCTGGAAGACGGGTTGAGGTTGTTAGGCATAGACGCACCGTCAAAAATGTAAAAAATCTCAAAATAAAGATTCTCCGTCGGCAACGTGACGTTGCATCCTGTAATCGTGCAAAGCAAGTCGCGGAAGGAAATGTTTTTCCCGTCGGCAACGTGACGTTGCATCCCGAAATCGAGCAAAGTAAGTCGCGGAAGGAAATGTTTTTCTGTCGGCAGAGCGGCTATCGCTAGGATGTTTCGACTACGTTTAACAAGACAAAAATACAAGACAAAGATACAAGTATATACATAGTTTTCACTCTTTTCGGCAACGCGTTTGCGTTGCGTAGAGTCGTTCATTTTTGAATTTGCCATATTGACAAAACGCATATTGTCGGTTACACTTATATAGGTTATTTTTTATTTTATATTAACTTAGGAGGCAAACTAAATGGAAGAAAAGGAAAACGTCGTTATGACTGACGAAGTTAAGCCCGCGACCAAAAATCCTGCGGATTTGAAACTTAATTATCCGCAAACGCTCAAAGTCGGTTTGGGTTTTGCCGTCGTTATGATTTTCTGGACGGTTTACAATTTTGTCGTGCCGCTTTTGCTTGACCAAGCGTTCGGGTTCAGCAACACCATTCGTAACGTAATCGTAGGTATAGCAAGCGCGATGTGTATGGTTCTTCTTCCCGTTTTCGGCAAAATAAGCGATAAATCGGGAAAAACCAAGTTCGGTAAAAAATTCGGTCGTCGTACGCCGTTTATCGTAGTCGGTACGGTCGTAACGATTATCGCAATGATACTCGTACCGTTGTCCGTATCTAATCAACTCGGCAGTAGCACGAAGATAAGAAACGAATACGAAGCGTATTTCGCGATGGATAGCGGAGAGTACGTCTTTATTAATCCCGAAACGAACAAAGAAACCACTCGTAATCAACTTCTCGCCGAATGGTACGACGAAGCGGAAAGCGGTCAATACACGCACATTAAGAAAGTTGACTTTGACAAACTCAAAAAAGACCATCCGACCGACGCAAGAGAATTCTTCATCGGTTTGTACAACGTTAAGATAAGCAACGGTAAACTTATGGGCGTTATCGGAAAAGGCAAGTACAGTAAGACAGTCGTTACCGTAGAAGGCAAAAAAGTCAATTCTGTGAGCCAAAAGATTTCCGAAGAAGAATACAACAATCTTAACGAAAAAACCGCTCTGCCGTTTAATCAATACGTTTCGAGCGCGGCAAACGATTTTATCTCCAAGTCGGTCAATAACGAAGTTAACTGGGGATATTTTGCGTTCTTCCTCATTGCGCTTTTGCTTATAATACTTGCGCAGACGGTTATAAGAACTCCTGCTGTTTCGCTTATGCCCGACGTAACGCCTTCTCCTCTGAGAAGTCCCGGCAACGCTATGATAAACCTTATCGGCGGCGTTGGCGGCGGTATCGGGTTCCTTATATATACGATAACGTTTATGTTTGACGCGAAACTCAGTCTTTCTTCGCAATACTGGATAATCTTCGGCACGATGGCAGGCGCGCTTGCGTTGGTGCTCGGAATGTTTATGGTGTTCGTTAAGGAAAAGAAATGGGTAAGAGAATGTAACGACCTCTGCAAAGAATACGGACTGCCCGTATACGAAGAAAAAGAAGAAGAAGAGAGCATAGCGGAACAGAACAAGAAAGTAAAACTCAATATGTTCCAACAATACGGCAAGTCGAAGATGACGAGTTTCCTTCTCATACTCGGCGCAATCTTTATGTGGTTTATCGGTTATTATGCCATTAGCAACAATATGCCTATATACTGCGTTAAGATTTTAGGGACAAGCACGGGTATCGCGTCGATAGTAAGCGGAGCGTCGCTTGTCGTCGCGGCAATCGGATTTATTCCCGTAGGTATAATGGCGAGAAAAGTCGGACGTCGTTGGTCGATAGTGTTCGGATTTGCTTTGGCAATTCTAAGTTACGTACTCGTTGCGTCCTGCGTAGGTATAGCGAAAGACGCGGCGACGATAGTATTTATGGTATGCTATATGGTATCCGGATTCGGTCTAATCTTTGCAAACGTTAACACGCTCCCGATGGTGCTCGAAGTTTCTTCGCCCGAAGATATCGGTAAATTCACGGGTATCTATTATATAGCCACGATGTCTGCGCAAACGCTCGGACCTATCTTCGGCGGACTTGTAATGGACTACATCGGCGGCGGCAGTTCGCTCTTTATCTTCTCGGCTATCTGCATAGCAATCGGCGCGGTAATGATGCTGTTTGTTAAACACGGCGAAGCACCCGATTACGTTGCGAAAAGCGAAGCCAAAAAAGCGGCGAAAGCGGCGGCTAAATAATTCGATATAACGAAACGAACGGAGCGCGGAGTTTTCCGCGCTCTTTTTTTTGCAACGATTTTACGAGGATACGTATTGCGAAAACAGAGAGAAAGGGGTATAATCTCTTTGTTAAAATACAAGTGAAAACTTGTTAGAAAGAGTTTCTCACGTCCTGTTTTAACGGTAAAAGCGATTTGCATCGGCAAAGCGTAAGACAACGTCCTGTGTACCGGCATAATTTTATTTTGCCACGTTTGTGCATTATGATAAAGTCATATCGGTAAGTAGAGTCGTGTTCAGTGCAGAGCAACAAACGGTAAATTGACATTTTGGCGATTTCATAATATAATTATTTGTGTTTTAACTAAAAGGAAGGAACAAAAATGAACGTAGGAGTTATCCTGTCCGGCGGGACGGGAACGAGATTCGGGACGAACATCCCTAAACAATACCTAAAAATAAACGGAAGAGAAGTTCTCTCTTATGCCGTGGACGCGCTTAAAACTAGCGACGTAGACGAAATAATCGTCGTTTGTCATGACGACTACGCGGAAAGAATAAGGCGCGATTACGGCGTGAAAACCGTGCAAAACGGAGAAACGCGCAACGCCTCTCTTAAAAACGCATTGCGCTATATCGAAAATCGGTTTGAATGTGAAAAGATAATCGTTCTCGAAGCGGCAAGACCGATGGTAAACTCGAAAATCGTTAATCTCTACCTTGAAAAACTCAATAGTTTCGACGCGGCGATTACCGGGCAACGCATAGTTGACAGCCTAGGATGTTTTTACGCTCATTCCGTAAACAGAAAAGATTATTATCTCATTCAAGCACCCGAAGCGTTCCGTTTCGGATTACTAAACGCGAACTTTGACGAGAATTCACCGCTTACGGCGACTAACCAGCAGATGCCCGAAGGGTCTACGCTCTTTATTAATTTTGATTTTACAAATAACTATAAAATAACCTATCCGCAAGACCTCGGATATTGTGAAGCGATGATGAAAAATGAATAAATACAAACTTATAGCGATGGATTTGGACGGAACGCTTACGCAGCATAAATCCGCCCTTGACAAAAAAAATACCGCGGTACTGGACGAACTCGGCAAGCGGTATATGTTGGTTATGGTCGGAGCAGGGGACAGTCGTAGAATTTACAAGCAGATGAACGAGTATCCGATTGACATAATCGGTAATTACGGAATGCAATTTTCAGTTGTGGAAAACGGCGAGTTTAAGGTGGTAAGGAGCGACGGGTATGACGTGGACCGCGACTTTTTCGAGCGTGCGGTGACGAAACTGAGGAAGGAAACGGGGTATACCGAGTTCGCGGGAGATAACGTGGAATTTCATGCGTCCGGCGCGGTAACTTTTCCTATACTCGGCACGAAAGCGGTTCTTTCCGACAAACTCGCGTTTGACCCCAAGGGCGAGAAACGCAGTCGGATTTACGACAAAGTGTCCGCCGAGTTTAGAGATTATAACTGTTTTATCGGCGGCTCGTCGTCGTTTGACATAGTTGCGAAAGAGTACGACAAATACAATGCGTTGATGCGCTACGCAAAAGAAAAGGGTATAAAAAAAGACGAGATACTGTTTTTGGGCGACGACTTCAAGAAAGGCGGCAATGACGAACAAATTAAACTCGGCGGCGTGGATTACATTGCCGTTACCGATTATACGCAACTCGAACGACTTTTGAAAGAAAAGGGAGTAATCGATTAGGAGAGAAAAAATGAACGTGGGAGTAATACTTGCGGCGGGCGCAAGCGAGAGATTTCGCAGCACCGTCCATAAACAATACCTTAAACTTAACGGGAAAGAAGTAATCTATTATTCGATACGAGGAATGCGCGAAGCGGAGTGTTTTGACGAAATAATAGCGGTAGTAGACGCAAACGAGTACGAAAGCGGGTATATCGCAAAGAAGTACAAAATAACGTGTGTGAGTGGCGGCGCGACAAGAAACAAATCGGTAAAAGCCGCCCTCGAATACGTTAAAAACAAAACCGTAACGGTAAGCAAAATCGTTTTTCACGACTGCGCGCGCCCGTTTATAAGCGGAAAGACGTTTGTTTCGTACGTGAATTTACTCGACGGTTACGACGCAGTCGCAACGACGGCGGAAATTACCGACAGTCTTATAAAAAACGACGGGGAATACGTCAACAGGAAAGAGTATTCTTTGGTGCAAACACCCGAAGCGTTTCGTTTCGATGCGTTGTACGAAGACTTCGACGAAAATTCAACGGTTACCACAATAGTTAATCAACTCCGTAAAGGGAAAAATATTCTTTACAAAAAAAGTAACGCGTTTAACTTTAAGATAACCTATCCCGAAGATTTATTCCTTGCGGAGCAACTTATGCGAATTAATTTTGTGCATGCGTCCGCCATTAAAAACAATATTTGCAAAATCGACGGCAACGTACTTCTTCTCGGAGGTAGCGGCGGAGTAGGGTGTGCGATAAAAGAAAAATTCGACGAACTCGGCGTAAAGTATTTTGCGCCGTCGCATAAAGAACTCGACCTTCTGCACGTCACCGTTGATAAAATCGCAAAAGCCTGCCCGTTCGCCCCCGACGTTATCATCAACGTGGCGGCGGCGTACGAAAGCGACGACGCGGGGCTTATAGAAAGTTTTGACAAAATTTTCGACGTCAACCTCAAATCCAACCTTGCGCTTATCGAGTATGCGAAAACGCTTAACAAACGCGTAAATATCGTAGTTATGAGTTCGTCGTCTTCTACGAAAGGACGAGAAAATTTAACGAATTACTCTGCCGCAAAAGCCGCACTTAACAGTATAGTGGAAAGCCAAGGCAGAATATTGTCGGAATCCGACATATTAATCAACGCCGTAATCCCTGAAAAAATCAATACGCCGCTTATCGAAAAACTGCACAAAACAAAGATAAACACGCGTGAACTTTTAGACGCGGACGAAGTGGTAAACGCCGTCATCGCTTGCGCCGTCACCAACGATTACGGGAAACTGATACATATAAGAAAAGGATTGTGATATTGTTTAACAGAATATCTTAATAAAACGATAAAACCGTCGATTTTCGACGGTTTTATCGTTAAAATACGACTGTAAATCGATAATTATCGTGGCAGTTCTTTAAGGAACTCTTCGTAAGAACGAATGTAGTCGCTTTCTTTGTAAATTTCAGACGCAAGGACCAAAAGAACGCCGTCTTCGGAAAAATCATAAATTTCGCGCCAAACGTTATGACCAATATATAAACCCTCCGACGGGTCGCTTAAAGTCACGGTTTGAGTATCCGTACCGTTGGTTAGAGTAACTTTACAACTGCCGTGAATCGCGATGTAAATCTGTTCTAGATTGCGGTGAGAATGGAATCCGCGTTTTTTGTCGCCGTCTACGCCGTAGATATAGTACACGCGTTTTACGGTGAAAGGAAATTCTTTTCCGTATTCCGCGACAACTAAATTTCCACGGTCGTCGCCGTGTTTTTGGAAAGAAACTTTTTTTATGTCAAGCATCAATCGTACCTTTTTTCCTTAACTCTTTTCTGTTATGCAATTTAATTTTTTCCATTTCCAAGGCATAGGGGAGATTACGGATAAGCATAACCGCCCTATATTTCAATTTGCCGCAACGTGAACAGTCGGGTTTATATTTTTCGCGATATATGTTTTTATCGGAAAGATACGCACTACGACGTTTCCATTTTTTGTACGCCGTTTTCGCCTTATGTTTGTCAGCGGTAAGGGGGAGAACTTCGTTTTTGAATATATTATCCGATTCCGCGGCGTAAGTTTTCGTTATTTTGTTCGCGTTGCTGATTCCGCCGAGGCGATATTTTATCGTAAGTCTGTCGAAAAAGAAAATTTTTACGCCGTTTCTAAGAAGTTTTAGGTTAAGCGGATAGTCTTCGATAAGGCGATACCGTTCGTCGAAACCGCCGAAACAGTCAAGACAGGCTTTTGTGTGAGCGGTGCAGCAACCGAATATGAAGTTGCAACCCGTCATCGCTTCGAACAGTTCCATAGGAGTGGAGTTTTCGATAAGTTTGATTTGCTTCGGGATAGGCGCGACGTATTTTTGTATTAGCATATTTTCGTCGAAAACCGCGCGTTTGGTCGTTATGCTATCCGCGCCCGTACGAAGAAATTCGTTTGTCCAATCGCTAAGGACGTTCGCGTCGTAAAAGCAATCGTCCGCCGCAAGAGTAAATATGTATTTGCCTTTTGCCAAAGCAAGACCGCGATTAATGGTTTTTACCGTACCGACGTTTTTTTCGTTGCCGAGTACGTAAAAACTTTTTAAGTTGTCTTTTTTGTTTTCGGTGATATAGGAAATCAAATTATCCGCGTTAAACCCGTCCGTGCCGTCGTCGATTAGTATGAACTGTATGGCAGGATACGTTTGCGAAAGTACGGAATCCACGGTTTCCTTAATGGTTCCCGTGCTACGATAACTCGGGGTGATTACCGTGATGAGAGGAAGTTCGTTCATTTGTCACCGAAAATTTTGTGGTAATACTCGACGTATTCGCCACTTAGTATGTTTTTCCACCATTGTTCGTTTTCTTTATACCAACGAATCGTTTTTTCAATGCCTTCGTCGAAAGTCGTAACGGGACTCCAGCCGAGTTCGTCGGATATTTTTTTCGGGTCAATAGCGTAGCGTCTGTCGTGACCCGCTCTGTCTTTTACGAAAACGATTTTTCCTTTTCCTATCTCTTTGATAATGGTTTGCACGACTTGCAGATTGTTTCGCTCGTTGTGTCCGCCTATGTTGTAAACTTCTCCGAGTCGTCCGTTTTGTAAGATTAAGTCGATAGCGCGGCAGTGGTCGTCAACGTATAACCAGTCGCGTACGTTTTTGCCGTTACCGTATACGGGAAGGTCCTTGCCGTTCGTCGCGTTTGCTATCATGAGCGGAATAAGTTTTTCCGGGAATTGATAAGGGCCGTAGTTGTTGGAACAGCGAGAAATCGTCACGGGAGTGCGATAGGTACGCCAGTAAGCAAGCACGAGTAAATCCGCCGACGCTTTGGACGCGGAATACGGACTTGACGCGTGTAAAGGCGTTGTTTCGGTAAAGAATTCGTCGGGTTTGTCAAGAGGCAAATCGCCGTAAACTTCGTCTGTGGATACTTGATGGAAACGCTCGGTACCGTATTCGCGACAAGCGTCGAGCAAAACCTGCGTTCCGAGCACGTTCGTCTTCAAGAAAACTTCGGGATAGAGAATCGAACGGTCAACGTGACTTTCGGCGGCGAAATTAACAACGACGTTCGGGCGTTCTTTTTCAAATAATGAGAAAACGCTTTTTCTATCGGTAATATCGATTTTCGCAAAAGTGAAATTCTCGTTTTTTAGAGCATGGGCAAGCGTCTCCAAATTGCCTGCGTAAGTAAGAGAATCTATGCACGTTACTTTATAGTCGGGGTGGTTTTTAAGAAGGTAGAAAATAAAATTACTACCGATAAAGCCTGCTCCCCCCGTTACGAATATGTTCATTTTACTGTTTTCCTTTTTTTATATATGTTTGACTTTGTTATACAAAACATCGTATAAATGTTCCCCATAAGTGGACTTTCCGTGTTTCTCCGCCGCCTGCTCCAAGCGCGTGGCGTCAATCCAACCGTTATAGTACGCTATTTCTTCGAGGGCGGCGATTTGAGTGCCTTGACGCTCTTCGAGAATTTTGACGTAACTCGACGCGTCGAATAAACTTTCCATAGTACCCGCGTCCATCCAAGCATAACCTCTGCCGAGAAGTTCCACTCGGAGTTTTTCGTCGGTCAGATAAAGTTTGTTAAGGTCTGTTATTTCGAGTTCTCCGCGCGGAGAGGGTTTGACCTTTTTCGCGTAGTCGCAGACGTTTTTATCGTAAAAATAAAGTCCCGTGACGATGTAGTTCGATTTCGGGTCGGCAGGTTTTTCTTCGAGAGAAATTATGTTGCCTTTTCCGTCGAATTCGACTACTCCGAATGCTCTCGGGTCTTTCATATAGTAGCCGAACACGGTGCTTTTGCCGTTTTCTGCGGCGCGAACGGCGGATTTGAGTTTCGAGCCTAAACCGTTACCGTAGAAAATATTATCGCCGAGTATCATAGCGCAAGGCTCGCCGCCGATAAAATCTTCGCCGAGAAGAAACGCTTGCGCAAGTCCGTCCGGACTAGGTTGCTCCTTATATTCGATATGTAATCCGTACGCGCTACCGTCGCCGAGCAAACGTTGAAAGTTCGCTAAATCGGTAGGCGTAGATATAATAAGGATATCGCGTATGCCTGCGAGCATAAGCACGGAAATAGGGTAATAAATCATCGGTTTGTCGTAGACCGGTAAAAGTTGTTTCGACGTAACGAGCGTTAACGGGTAAAGCCTTGTCCCCGAACCGCCGGCAAGAACTATTCCTTTCATGTTTTCTCCTAGCAATCTCAAAATCAATTATATCATTTTGCCAAATGCGTGTCAATGCGAATATATCTTGCAAGGATAAATTAACCTTAGTCGGGTTCCGCAAAGGCAAAAAGTCTAGCGAATTTCTTAATGAATAATACTTTTTTTATGACGACTATTATATGCGCACGAAAACCGGTCCTAGATTTTTACGACTTTTTCGTTATGAGAGTAACTCTCTTTTTTATTGCCGAGCAATAGTGTATACTGAAACCAAAAAAGAAAAGGCATTGACACAAATATGGAATATTTATTGACTTTTCTCGAAGGACTTGCATCGTTCATATCGCCGTGTATGCTACCGATGATACCGTTGTATCTATCGTATTTTGCCGGGGAAAGCGAAACCGACGAACAGTCTTCCGCGAAAAACTCCACAATCGAAGGAAAACAAATCGACGAAGCGGCAAGCGAAAATACAAACGGAGAAACAACCGACGTAGCGGACGGAGAAACAACCGATGTAACGAACGATGAAGCGAGCGGCACAACGGACGTTGCGAAAAAGGAAGAGAAAAAGAAAGCCCAAAAGCAAAAATACCGCGTATTTATACGGTCGTTGTTTTTTGTTTTAGGGTTTACTCTTATGTTTGTCGTGTTCGGCGGACTTGTCGGACTTGTAAGCGGTTACATTAAAAAATATAAAACCGTTATTAACATTGTTGCGGGAATTATCGTCGTTATATTCGGTTTGTCTTATATCGGGCTGTTTCGGTTACCGTTTTTCAAAGGACTAAAAAAATCGTATAAGATAAACGGAGTTTGGACGGCGTTTTTGTTCGGGATAGTGTTTGCCGTAGGCGTCGGACCGTGTACCGGCGCGTTTTTAGGCTCGGCGCTTGCGCTTGCGTCTACTTCCGGTACGGTGTTCAAAGGCGTATTGTTGTTGCTTTTTTACTCGCTCGGTATAGGCATACCGTTTATAATAACGGCGCTATTGACGGACAAAACGAAAAAATTATTCGGGTTTATTAAACGACATTATAAAGTTATTAAAATCGTTAGCGGAAGTTTGCTCGTCGTAATGGGAATTCTCATGGCGACGGGGGTTATGGACAAACTCGGCGCGCTTTTAAGTTAGGAGGATTTTTTTATGTTAAAGAAAATTATTGTGACGGCACTTATAGCGATATTGCTTGTCGGCGCGGTAGTCGGCGCGTATTTCGGATACAAAAAGTTGTCCGGGAAAGTCGAGCAGCAAGGCCAGCAGGGACAAACCCCTACAATCCGCGACAAGGGTGCATACAAAGATTTTACAGTAACGGACAAAGACGGCAAGACGGTTAAACTGTCGGAGTTTGTCGGTAAACCGATCGTTATAAACTTTTGGGCGTCCTGGTGCGGGCCGTGTCGGTCGGAACTCGGGCATTTTGACAAACTCGCCAAAGAATACGAAGGCAAAGTCACGTTTTTGATGGTAAACTTATACGGCGAGGATAGAAACAAAGTTATTAATTTCGTCAAAAACAACAATTATACGTTCCCGTTATATTTTGACGATACGAATAGCGGAGCGAAAGCGTATTCCGTGACGGGTATACCCGTGACCGTGTTTATCACCGCCGCAGGCAAAGTTGCCGAGCAAAGGACGGGCGCGATGAGCGAAGCGGTTTTAAGAGCGTACGTAAAGCAATTATTATAAGGAGAGAGAAATGGTAACGAAAGTAAGAAAGGATAATTTTCAAGAAGAAGTTATATTGAGTGACAAACTCGTAATTATGGATTTTTACGCGTCCTGGTGCGGACCGTGCAAAGCGCTCGCGCCGATTTTGGAAGGGCTTGCCGAGAAATACGGCGAAAAAGTCAAGGTCGTCAAAGTGGATGTTGACGAAGAAACGAGTATAGCCGAAAAATTCGGCATAGCGAACATACCGACGGTTATATTCTTTAAGGGCGGAAACACCGCGGCGGCGTTCGTAGGGTATAGGAAAGAGCGAGAGATAGAAAAAATAATTGAAAAACTATTGTAAAAGAAAAAAATTGTTGCAAAATTGTTGCAAATGTGTCGCAGATTTTCGGGGATTTTTATAGTGCGAGTCTGATAAACTGCAAGTGTAAGCAAAAAGGCTTGCAAATAAACGAAAAGGAGTATAAACTATGAAAACCGAAAAAACTATGAAAACGATTAAAATCACTTTGGTGGCGGTAGCCGTTGCGGTAGCCGTTGCGGCGGTAACGCTTATGTCGATATTCTTGCCTAAACAGTCGGCGGCAAGCGCGGACACGGGAAAAGACGCTAAGACGTCGAAGACCGAACAAACGATTGACGCAATCGAAAAGTTAGAAGCGGAATACGAAAAAGCATTTGACGCGAACGTCGAACTTTGGGAAAAATATTTTGCCGAACTGGAAAAACTCGATGAACTTCCCGACGATTTCGACGAAAAAGCGTTTGTTAACGGTTTGACGACGTTGACGGCGGAAGAAAAAGCAACGCTCTTGAAGAGTATCGATACGCTTGACGAACTCGACGCCAAACTCGAAAAACTCTACGACGAACTGTTTGAAACCGACGAAGACACCATGTATGACGACTGTGCGGACGGAACCTGCGATTTTGCGGAAAAAGACGATGAGTTCTTTGCCGACGGCGGTTGCGAAGGCGATATGCTCTTCATCGAAGACGACAAAAACTACTTCGGCGATAACTTCTTTGCAGCATGCGAAGAAGCGGAAAAAGCAAACGACGAAGTTCAATCGCTCAAAAAAGAATTCGACGAAGTTATGGACGCTCACGCCGACGTATGGGATAAGGTTTACGCGTCTTACGACGAACTCGACGAAAACTTCGATTATGCAAACTTCGACGAAGCGAAGTACATAGCGGAACTCGACGTTTTGACGGCTGAAGAAAAGGATACGTTACTTAAAGACCTTGCAAAACTCGATGAAATCTCTGCAAAACTCATCTCGATTTGCGGTTCTAACTGCGGAAGATAAGAAAAAATTATGCAAAAGGCGTTGCGAAACCGCAACGCCTATTGCCTACGGAGAAAAATATAATTATGGCGTATAAAATTTACATTGCCGACGACGAAAAAAACATACGGGAGTTGTTAAAAAACTTCTTAGAAAGCGACGGATACGAAGTGAGCGCGTTTGAAACGGGCAATCTTCTTCTTTTTGCGTTTGAAAAAGAACCTGCCGACTTGGTTATTTTGGATATTATGATGCCGGGGAAGGACGGGATAGAGTGCGTGAAAGAATTAAGGAAGATTTCGTCCGTTCCGATAATTTTGCTCACGGCAAAAGACGGAGAACTCGATTTTGTCAACGGAATAACGCTAGGCAGCGACGATTATTTAACAAAACCGTTCCGCCCGACCGTGCTTTTGATGCGAGTTAAGGCGTTGTTAAGACGGGCGGAGATGAACGGGTCAAGTAAAGAAAAAAGCAAAGTATGGGAATACGCCGATTTGACGTACTCGGAAGACGAACGTTCCGTTCGGGCGGGGGAAACCGTCGTACCGCTTACAAAAACAGAAATGAGCGTTTTTGCTTTTATGGTGAAAGAACCGCAAAAAACCCATTCAAGAGATAGCCTTCTCGATGAGGTATGGGGGTTTAGCGAAGATACCGAAACGCGCGCAATAGACGAAACGATAAGAAGAATAAGGAAAAAACTGTCGGCGGCAAAAAGTTGCGCGACGATAGAAACGGTATGGGGGTACGGGTATAAATTGAAAAAAACGGAGAGTGGCAAGTGACGAGAGTTAAACTGAAAATCGTTTTGACAAGTCTTTGTTCGGTTGCGCTCGTTCTTTGCGCGCTGCTTATCGTGGTTAACGTTGCAATTCCGAGAGATCTAGAACGTCAAGCAAAAAAGGCAATAGAATACGAATACGGGGAATACGATCCGGAAGACGATACCAAAGGGATAAACTTTTTAAGCGCGAGCGTAGGGTATATAGAAATAGAACAGACAAACGACGATTTGTATTATCTTACCGAAACGGAAAAAGCAGTTTTGACGTTTTGCAAAGAGAAACAAATGGTACACGGCGAATTTTACAGAATAAAAGATAAAAACAGAAACATAGTTCTGGCGGCGTACGCATCGGCAGCAGATTTGTCGGAAAAGTTTGTGTACGCGCTTTACGTCGATATAAGCGCGATTTTAAGTTACGTTAAGTGGTTGAATATAATGTTCGGAGTAGCGGTAATCGTGGTCGGAGCGGTTATTTGCGTAATCGGGTTGAAACTCGGGAAAACGATAGAGTCGGCGCAGGAAATAAGACAGTCGTTTTTCCAAAACGCGTCGCACGAATTGAAAACGCCGCTTATGGCGATACAGGGCTATGCCGAAGGGATACAAACTGGCGTTTTGCCCACGAACGAGTCCGCAGGCGTTATTTTGGAAGAAAGCGACCGAATGACCGCGTTGATAGAAGAGTTGTTGGCATTGTCGAAAATCGATTCCGCGCAAACGAAAGCGGAATTTAAGTCAAAAGATATAACGGAGATAATAAGGAGCGTGGCTTGCTCGTTTTCGCCGGCGTTCGAAAATGCGGGGAAAGAACTAAAAATCAAACTCGCGGATAACGCGGTGATAATGTGCGACGAAAGGCAAATGAGAAAAGTTATATCGAACTTGATATCGAATGCGTTTAAGTTTTGCAAAACGACGGTTTGGGTGAAGTGCGTAAACGAAACGAGCAAAATCAGCGTTACGATTTCGGACGACGGAGAAGGAATATCGAAGGAAGACGAAGCGCATATATTTGAAAGGTTTTATACCGGGAAGAAGGGGAACACAGGCATAGGGCTTGCGCTTACCGAAGAAATAGTGAAACTCCACGGCGGCGAGATTAAAGCATACAATGCAAACGGCGCGGTTTTCGAGATAACCTTGCCGAAAAACAAGAGTAAGAAAATATAAAAACGTGCGAAAAGGTAAAAACGTAAAAATAGAAAAAGCAAGGGATAAAAACCTTGCTTTTTTGGTACTCCCGGCGGGAATCGAACCCACAACGGCCCCTTAGGAGTTTTGAAAAATTCTCAAAACCCTATTAAAATAGGCAGATTTCGCACGATTTTGTGTGTTTTGTGCGTTATTTTCCGTCTAAAACTGCTAATTTCTTTCGTTTTTTCGGTAAATTTTAGATTTCAAAATAATTTTCAAACTAAAATAATACCAAAAACAATACCAGTTTTCCGAGCTCTTTTCAGAAAATTTAATGCGAGATTTTGCTCTATTTACGTTTGCTATGATATCAAATCATAAATGATTTATCAAGCAAAAATCTTTCATTTGCAACACAACAATTCCCGTCTTTATAATTAAAAGATTTTCTTTTCTATTATTTGGGGAATAACAGATATTGCTTCTTCATATGGAATATTATCGTATACCAATATAGAGGTGTTTTCTTTATAATCAATTCGATAGTATTCTTTATCAAGTATTTCTTGAAGAAGTTCGTTAATCGTTTTTGATGATGTTGCTGATTCGCAAAACGGACTATTTATTCTTGCGACTCGTGTTTCTTTCGCCAACTCTTTTATTCTATCAAAATCTGACAGCAAAGGATAGAGTTTATAAATATCATATAGATGTCTCGATCTTTCTTTTGTTTTCTCTTCCAAATAGTAGTCGCACAAAGCAAACACTTTATCAACGAACGTTCTATCGATAGACTGTGTATTCACAGGATACGGCAAAAGTTCATAGGTATTGATAAATTCATCTAACCCCATTTCGTTTAGATAATCGTAGATTATACTTGTAGCCAATTTTTGCTCATACGGGAAGGAACGAATTGAAAAAATCGTGTCTATTTCTATATCGGGTTTTAGCCCGTCAATCATAAACAAGCCGGAATACTCTATCTCGTAATGGTTGAAATCCATTCGGCTTTTTATGTCGTCAAGATTCGATATAGAAAATCCCAACTTTTCACATGCGTTTACAATCGCCGTTTTTACGCTCTTGCGATTGCCTTGCGACAAATGATTTTCATCCAAAGTAATATCGATGTCTTCAGAAAATCTTTTTATTACTTTATGGCATTTAGACAAAGACGTTCCGCCTTTGAATATCATAGACGGCAGCGTTTGACTCAATTCTTTGAGTAATAATGAAACATAATAGTCTTTCTCTATAATTCCCGATTCAATTCCGCTCCTTTGAGCAACTTGAAGAATCGTTTGTTCAAACAGGTTTTTGTCAGTATGCAAAAGCATTTTGCACCTCGCTACTCATAAAATTTTTTATAGCTCTCGCAGGAACGAATTCTGCGTATTTCATAATACCTTGAATTGATATATTGTTCTTTTTCATATAATCAACGATTTTTTGTGTTGCCTGTACATCAATAGAACGAGCGTCCGCAAGGTTGAACAATTCTAAAAGCATCATCTCTTTGTAGTTTGCGCTATTTATTGTAGTGCGCGCCCTTTTGACTATAATCGTTTGATTGTTTATCATTACACGTCTTGATTTTGTGGCTTCGTTGTTTGTAAATACTTCAATTACGTTCGGCATTTGAGTCGTTATGCCGAAACTGTTAAGCAATGATATACCGGTATAAAAACCGTACACTTTGCCATTATTTGAAATATATTTTTTTTCAATTATCTTTCGAGGATTAAGCAAAGACTTTCCAAACGGAGTTGTTGTAGGAACATAATAACAATCGTATCCGGCTTTAGCCAAAAGGCCGCTATTCATAGCGGCATCAATAAGTTGATATACACGTCCTCTTGTATATCCAGAGCAAACATTGGCTATATCTTCAAAAAAGATAGGTGTGTTTTCTCCATATTGAGTTTTTAAGCAATTAACAAGTTCCATATTTCCTCACTTTATTATATTCCGTTTGCTCTTAAATTATACAGTTTTATACCTTGTTTGTCAACAAATGTTTGGGTATTTTTAATTTTTATGTGGAGCAATTTCAAAGATAAACCAAGTTATTGATAGTGTTTTTATGTTTTACGGATAATACGCAGGTTTGCTTTTATCGAATTTTAGGATAATACGCAGGTTTATTGTAAATTCCATATTTAATTGCCTTTCGTTGTTGCTGTTGTAGCACAAGTCAGCGACAATAGCAACCACCGCGAAAAATAGCACTTAAAATCTAAATGTTTACTTATTGAGTCAGACTCGAAAGAGTTTGGCTTTTTTCTTTTTACGGCACTATTTTTCTCTCAAAACGAGTTTGTAGTTGCTATTGTCCATTGCAACATAATTCACAAATCAAATGAGTTTCGACCAGTGCTACATTGCCCCTGCCGAAAGGCAAAATAAAATATGGAGGTATTCCAAAATGAAAAAAGTAGTTTACTCAATCAAGAAAGTCAGAAGAAATTCTGACGAAAAGTTATCCGGTCTCGGATTCATCAATGATGAAGGAACACTGTTTATAAACAGTGTTTCAAGAAACGGAAAACCGTACAAACGTCCGTTCTATGAAGTAGAACAAAAATGTCACCCGATAATCGGGAAAGAAAATCAGTACAAAGGAATAATCACAATGTACTACCAAGACGTTCCCCTCTATAACAAAGAACACGACAATTACGACGTCAGAGATATAGAAGTCGAATATGAAGTTTGGTACAAAGAGGTTTAAGGAGAAAGATGATGATAAACCTAAATGAAATTGCTTTTATTGATACAAACGGTTTTGATTACAACGATGGCGAAAGCCTTATCCGATTCGATACAGTTTTTTACTTTCCAGATAAAAAACAAATAACATTTGCAGTCACAAAACAAGGGAAAAGCAGTGTTTTGAATTATGACGTGTTTGAAGATGAAAAAGGACACTATATCGAATACGGCTACACTTACGAAAAAATTTATATCAACGAATTAAAGGAGGTTCAACAATGAAGCTTACTCTTAAAAACGTAAAAGGTCTTAAAAATAACGCTACGCCGCTCCAAAAAAGAGTCATCAACTATATTGCTGATGAATGGAGCAACTATGACGACAAAAAGAATATTTTCACTGACGTGCTTAACTACGGTTGTCAATCCGGTACGGTCGGATTCCTTATTTGGTATTCGGACACAGTGCGTTTTTACAAACAATACAAAGACGAAATAGACGAACTTCTATATGACCTGATGAATGGAACAGGTATCTACTCGTTGCCTGAACTGTTTGGCGACAAATGGGATAAAGAAGATCCGCTTGGCAACAGCGACTTCAATATGAATTTGCTGGCATGGTTTGGATTTGAAGAAACAATGCGAAACATCGGATATAAATTCGAGCAATTACAAGACTGTATTTAACAAAAGGAGATATTTATTATGAAAATCACAAAAGAACTCAAAAAACAAAAAGCGATTGAACTTATGCAGAAAATGGATATTTACAAACCGTATATCAAAGGATTCAAAGAAAAAAACGATATATGTTTCTTTGAAAACTTCGGTGGCTTTTGGGCATATCAAGAGCCTGAACTTATGGAAAAAATCAAGTCATTTGAAAGAAAATATAATGTACTTGTATATGCGGTTACTCACGAATATACCGAGTTCGGTGAATGTTACGACTTTCTCTATATACCAGACTACAAAGAAGAATGGGACGATATATTGTACCCTACAGGCAACGGTTTTTACGCTTGCGCTTATGTGTGGAACAAAACCGACGATTTCTGTTCGGAGTTCGGCACAATCGGTATCCGTTCGTTCGGCGGCGGAATTAAGAGATTTGCGTGAGGTGAAAATATGAAAATTTATCTTGTCTTATTTCAATATTCTACAGACGATTGCGATGGTGTAGATACGCAAGCCTTTTCCACTTATGAAAAAGCCGTTGAACGCTTTAATGAGATTATCGAAAACGAAAAGAAACCCGAAATAAGTTGGGCTGCAAACGCTTTTGAAAACGGCGAATTGCAAGACAACTATGAACTGGATTGCAACGATACCTTTACAGACGGGAAAGAACACGAACTTTGGTGGAATTTATCCTGCAAACTGGACTGGTATCTGCACGAGTTCCTTGAATTACGTTTTTTGGAGGTTGACTCAAATGAGTTATAAAGCAATGGCACATATTCAATCACTTAACGGCGAAATGGCGGAAATAACCGTCTTGGAAGAAGTCGGAAACAATGATTACATAGTCGATTATAAGGGTGTGAAATGTCACGCCCTTTTTAACTGGTTTGTCTGTCAGTTTTATGCAGATGACGTTTACAGGAGAGTTGAAGAATGAGATATATATTCTACCATTACAACCACTTCGGAACGCTCGTATTTGACTACTACGACGAAGAAACTCACGTTTCGCAATCTTATATGTTTTACACATTAAAACAGGCTGTGAGCAAATTTAGACGGGATAACGGCTTGCAGTATAAGAAGATAGTTATCTCAAAACTTTTTTAAGGAGAACACAAATGAAAAAGATAAAAGAAATCGTGCTTTACGACGATACCGAAAATTACAAAAAGTTCGATGAAACGAGAGATTTTCTCTTTGAAGCTTATGCCGATGAAAACGGTTGGGCTTGCAAGGAAAATATCTCGGATGATGATGTTTACAAGGAAATTGATTTCCAAAACGAAGAAACGTGGCGAGATTTGAAAGACGCTCTCGAAAACAGTTTCAAAACTCGCTACTACATTATGACAGGCATTTGTGGAAGATGGAATGGCAATTTCGACGGTGGTAAATTCATTACCTGCTACCGAGATTTTCAATCTATGATCCAACATCTCGATACTATCAAAGTAATTGACCGTAACGGACACCTTATCATCGAAGGATACCACCACGACGGTAGCGACCGTTATGAATTAAAACGTCTTACAAGGCAAGGCTATGAATACGCCGACAGAAACTATTTTGCTCACGATAGGAAGTTGCATTCGACGATTATGAACTGCAACTTCTTTTCGGCTTTGCCAAGACTTGCAAAAAGGGTTTACGGCTTATGATTGAAAACAAATACGGTTATAAAGTTTGCTATAAGCAACACGGCAAACGAAAACTCAAAATTTACCTTGTAACCAATTCCTATGATTTGGCTTTCTGGGAAGTTCGTTGGTATGAAACACATTCGCCGCCGGACAGAAAAACAAGAAAACCAATAACAAACGTCGTATGGGTTGTAATCCCCATCAAAACATATATCGAATATAAAACGCTTTGGAAAGGTTGTCCGTTTTAAGACGACCTTTCTTTTAATTCTAACAAGGAGTTGAAAACAATGATAACACTGAACCTTACAGCCAAAAACAAGCAAGAAGAAATGATACTTGCATATTTACAAGAAAATGCAAGCGAACCTCTTGCAGATAAGATTAACAACGGTACTCCGTTTGAGAAAGACGGACATCCGTTGCTCAATAAGAAAACGCTTTCAGGCTTTATGAAATACGCTTGTGAAGAAGC
Source organism: uncultured Clostridia bacterium (assembly GCA_934274515.1). GTDB lineage: Bacteria > Bacillota > Clostridia > Christensenellales > DTU072 > CAG-1782. The sequence continues at coordinate 1,713 of CAKQTC010000015.1, read as the reverse complement.
AAGAAAACTTGCAGAAAAAGGTGCTAATTCCGCGTGCGTCGATGACGCTACCGTATATGGTTGGGCTATTCATTATTTCGAGGAAGAATCTATCGAAGAAACACTTTATACCATAGACGGCGAAGAATATAAACCTATGCCGAAAAAGGTCGTTACAACAAAGCCTGTAACAGTAAAACCGCAACCGCCGAAACAAAGCCTGCAATTCTCATTGTTTGATAAATTCGACGAAACCGATGTTAAAGAACCCATAAACGAGCCTTTAACTGCTGAAAGCGTTGAAAACAATGAAGAACTCGAAGAAAACAAAACGCCGATTGTAACGCCGGTAGAGCCTGTTAAAGAAGAACCGAAAGGCAATCGGATTTACCAAGATTACAAGTTGTATCAAAGCGAACGTCCTACGGCAGTTGTGGCTTTGCGACTCGGAGATTTTTATGAAGTTTTCGGTGATAATGCAGTAATGCTCGGAAACGAAATGGAACTCACGATTACAAGTCGTGACGTAGGATTGAAAGAACGTGTTCCGATGATAGGTTTTCCTTACCACGCTGCCGAAAATTACTTTGCGAAAATTGTCAAAAAACACGACCTTTACATCATCGAAAACGAACGCGATACGCAGTTTATTCCCAGCCTATTACATATCGATAATCGACTTATAGACGAAGATACTGGCGAAATATTGTCCGAGGAAGAAATGCGTGAATTTGACGGTGATATATACGAACCGCAAGACATTGACGAACCTGAAACAACAGAAAAACAGACTATTCCGAATGAGATATTTACCCTGTTCGGGAACAAAGTTGAGGTGAGATAAAATGAAAATCGAAAAGATAAAACCAATTCCGAAATACATACAGAAAAAGATAAAACTATACGACAACGCATTGAAACCGGAGCACCTTGGAAGGACTCGCTTTTATGCTTATTTTACTAAGAATGACGGTGAACTTGTCAAGGTTACGGTAGCTGTCAAAGAGTACAAAAAACAATGGTATTGTAAGCCCGTTGTCGTTCACGGCGTCCATTCTGAAAGATGCTTTGGCAAAGACATAAAATTTACCTACATAGGAGGATATTCTGTCGGTTGGCACGAACAAGGACTTTCAAAATGTTCGGATTGGTATGAAAGCAAAGAATGGGGTTGGGCGTCAGACGATTTGTTCGATCCTTATGCCCCGATAGTCAATCGTGATTATATTTTACAGCATTTTCCCGAATATAAATATAGTGCCGTTGATATGTACACCGGTATCGAGGTTTTCAAATACTTACGACTTTATGAGAAGTTTCCGCAAATCGAATATCTGACTAAACTCGGATTGCACAATATCGCAATGTCAACGCAAATTTTGCGGCTATGCGGTAAAGACAAAAAGTTCCGTAAATGGCTTGCAGCAAATAGGTTAGAAATAACGCATTCCAGTTATTACGTTTCTTCAATCATTTCTGCTTACAAAACTTCAAAGCCTATATATGAAATTAATAATTTCGCGAAACGAAAAATACAATTCGACCATTCGGAACGCATCGATAACGTTAAAGCACTTGTAAAAAACGAACTTGGCAAGTTTTTGGATTATATCGAAAAGCAAAATACAAATTTTTATTCATATAGAGATTATCTCGAAGCTTGCCAATATCTCGGCTTGGATATGAACGAAGAAAAGAACCGCTATCCCCACGATTTCAAACGTTGGCACGATA
>CAKQTC010000014.1 GCA_934274515.1 uncultured Clostridia bacterium | reverse complement strand
TCGTTCAAAAATCGAACCGTCTTCACGTCGCCGTTTTTTGTTATCACGTACTCTACTCCGGGATTAATTTCCATCGTCACCTTTCCCGCTTCCGATTCCGCACTATCGCAACCGGCGAGCGAAAACACGACGCCGAGAAACAGTACCAGAATAAGACACGCCGCCGGCATCGATACCCATTTGAACTTACCTTTTTGTTTTTTCATAGATAAATCTCCTCCTTTTCGAGAATTTTTTTAAGTTCGTTGCGCATACGGAACAATAACGCCTTTACTTTGCTTTCTCCTTCTCCGTACATATCCGCAATATCTCGTATCGAATACAGGTACCAGTATCTGAGAATAAAAATATTGCGTTTCGTTTTTGTTTGGGCGTACAAAAAACGATTTATCACGGACACCAAAAACGCTTCATCCGCCATCTGCTCGACGCCTACGATGTCGGGAATACAGTTTTCCAACTCCGACAAAGCGATTTCGACTTGTCCTCCGCCTCGTTTTGTAGCGCTTTTGCGCTTGTATCGATTCAAAGCGAGGTTGCGAGTGATTTTCCCGAGAAACGCGGATAATCTGTTCGGCCTTTGCGGCGGAATACTGTTCCACGCGCCCAAATACGTATCGTTGACACATTCTTCCGCTTCAAAATGGTCATACAAAATATTGTGAGCAATAGTGTAGCAGTAATTTCCGTATTTTTCAGCCGTTGCAGATATCGCACATTCCTTTTTTGCCCAATACAAAGCAATGATTTCTTGATCGTTCATAACGTCTCCTTTCGTTGTGCAACGTCCTTTCATCTATATAGACAACAAAAAATCCGTATCGTTGCGTTAAAATATAAAATTATTAAAAAATTTGCAAATATAACAAAAAAGCACAGGGAAAAAGTTTTTCTCCGTGCTTATAATCTGAACGTAATTCATAGGCGGTTACCTCCCGTCGCGAGTTTTCGGTCTTATTTTCCGTTAGTTCCTGTCCGTATTCTGCCTCTTTCTAAATTTATCGTTTTATTGTTTCGGTATTGTTCCGTTCGTATTTTTATATATATTGTAGCACAAAATCACATCTTCTTCAAGTTTTTCGGCGCACGCTTATATAAAATTTATAAAAATTTACTTTTTAATCCTGTTTTGCGATATTAAATCGTTATTTTTTAGCATAAATTTTAATATAGTTTGTTCTTTTCAAGATATAGACAATAAGGTTGTTAATTTATAACACATAACGAATTATATACTTATAAATAAAAACTCACGGAGCGTTCCGTGAGTTTTTCATCGTTTGCAATTTCGGTTCTAAAATCTAATTCTAGTATTTTCCTATTGCTTCTGCGCTTAGGCGCAAAGTTTTTTCGGATTGTCGTTATTCCAAGTTGTAGCCGAGTTCGAAGGCTTTGATATTTGCCGGGATAACTTTCGGTTTTTTCACGAATTTCTTTTCGATTACGGCTTTCATTACGTCGGGGGTGAAGTCGCCGCTCATTTTGGTATACGCGCCTAGGACTACGATGTTGGCGGTGCGGACGTTACCTGCTTCGACGGCAAGGTCGTTTGCGTTTATATACACCGCTTTTACGTCCGTTCTCTCCACTTTTCCGTCGATTAGCGAACTGTTTACAATTATCGTGCCGCCCGGTTTAACTTTACTTTCGAATTTTGCAAGGCTGGGTTTGTTCATTGCGATTAACATATCGGGAACCGCGATTATCGGGCTTGCAACGGGTTTATCGCTTACCACTACGCTGCAATTACTCGTTCCTCCGCGCATTTCCGGTCCGTACGACGGCAGAAAAGTTACTTCTTTTCCGTCATGAATGGACGCATACGCGATAAACATACCGAGCGACTGAACGCCCTGTCCGCCGAAACCTGCGATTATAATTTTATTTTCCATTATTCGTTTACCTCCTTGAACACACCCAGGGGATAGAAAGCCTGCATATCGTTTTTAACGAAGTTAATCGCCTGTTCGGGCGTCATACCCCAGTTGGTCGGGCAGGACGACAGAATTTCCACAAAACTGAATCCTTTGCCTTCTTTTTGGTGTTCAAACGCTTTCCTTATCGCTTTTTTCGCGCTTCTTACGTGCGGTGCGTCAAACAATGCGACTCTTTCGATATAACTAGGTCCCGTAAGCGTTGCGAGAAGTTCGCACATCTTTATCGGATTACCGTTCTTTTCGGCGTCTCTTCCGTATATACACGTCGTTGATTTCTCGCCTATAAGCGTAGTCGGTGCCATTTGTCCGCCAGTCATACCGTAAATCGTATTATTGATAAAAATAACGGTTATTTTTTCTCCTCTTGCGGCGGCGTGGACAATTTCCGCCATACCTATACTTGCAAGGTCGCCGTCGCCTTGGTACGCGAACACGATATTATCGGGCAATACCCTCTTTATCCCGGTCGCGACGGCAGGCGCTCTGCCGTGCGCCGCTTCCTGCATGTCACAGTTAAAATAGTTATACGCAAACACCGCACAACCTACGGGGGCTACGCCTACCGCGTGACCTTCCGCTCCGATTTCTTCAAGCACTTCCGCGACGAGTCTATGCGCTATTCCGTGTGTGCAACCGGGGCAATAGTGCAACGGCACGTCGGTGAGCATTTTCGTTTTTTCAAATACAACCGCCATATTACGCCTCCTTGTTTACGAACGCAACGATGTCTTCGGGGGACATTACGTTGCCGCCGTTTCTACCGTAAAACTCTACGGGTTTCTTTCCTTCGATTGAGAGTTTTACGTCTTCTATCATTTGTCCTACGCTGAGTTCGACGCAGACGAATTTCTTGACGCTTTCTTGTTCCGCAAGTTCTTTATATGCCTTTTCGGGGAACGGAAACAGCGTTATCGGGCGTATCAAACCGACTTTTTTGCCTTGTTCTCTTAATATGTTAACCGCGCTCTTCGCTATTCTCGCGACGGTTCCGTAAGCGGTAAGAATTATCTCGGCGTCTTCCGTCATATACTTTTCAAACCTTGTTTCGTTTTTGGCAATTTCCGCGTAAACGCCCGTCATATAGTTGTTATGCGCTTCGAGTTCGTCGGGGTTTATAAGCAGCGAATTGATAATTCTTCTATGGTCGTCTTTGCCCGTTCCGTCCGTTGCCCATTCTTTCTTCGGCAAACTCGACAAGTCTTTCATTTCGGGCAGTTCTACCGGTTCCATAATTTGTCCGAGCATACCGTCGCCGAGTATCATAACGGGTACTCTGTATTTATCGGCGGTGTCGAACGCGTCGTACATAATATTTACACATTCCTGCACGCTGTTCGGACCGTACACAATCATATGATAATCGCCGTGTCCGCCGCCTTTGGTCGCTTGAAAATAGTCGCCCTGCGCAGGCTGAATTCCGCCTAGTCCGGGACCGCCGCGCACCATATTCACTATTACGCACGGTATTTGCGCGCAGCAGATATAACTAATCCCTTCCTGCATAAGGCTTATTCCGGGGCTGGAAGAACTCGTCATCGCTCTTGCTCCCGCGCCGCACGCGCCATACAACATATTTATGGACGCGACTTCGCTTTCCGCCTGAACAAACGTTCCGCCGACTTCGAACAGTCGCCAACTCATATATTCGGGAATTTCGTTTTGCGGTGTGATAGGATACCCGAAAAACGCTCTACAACCGCCGCGAATAGCCGCTTCTGCGATTGCCTCGTTACCTTTCATTAATTGTTTCATCGTTTTACCTCCAACCTAAGGTTATCTCTCAACCGTAATTACGCAGTCGGGACACATTACGGCGCACGACGCACAGCCTACGCACGCGTCCATATCGTCGATTTTTACGACGAAATATCCGTTTTTGTTGCTCTTATCCGAAATTTCCAAAAGTTTTTTCGGGCAAGACAAAACGCACAAGCCGCAACCTTTACAGCGTTCTTCTCTGATAGTGATTTTTGCCATTGATATACTCCTTGGACTTACTTTATATTTTACATTCAATTATACCTAGCGAAAAATTCTTTGTAAAGTAATTGATAAGTAAAAACGTTTTTTTATCATTTTTATCCTGCCTTTTATAATTTTTCGTTCTCTCACGAATAAATTTCGTATTTTTCTTCATTCTATCTGTAAGGAGAAATTAAAAATGGTAGGTTCAATCATACTTGTAATACTCGGCGTAATGGCACTAATCGGCATCGGAAACAGTGCGGTCAAGGATTTCGGAGTACCCGTTATCGCTCTCGTGCTTGTTTTCGCCGCAATCGTAGGACTTAATTTTATACCCGTAATAACTTGGGGCAACTTCTCGTTTAGCCTTGGTACGGCGTTGTTATTCGTCGTTGCTTTTTCGCTTTGGCTATTCCGCGGTTCGATTAAAAACCGTATCGCGTGTTTGCTGATAACAATCGTACTTTCCGGCGTTCTTTACGGAGCGACAAGGCTTGCCGCTTACTACGGCTCCGAACTATGGTCAAGCGTAAACTATTACTACGCGCTTATGATAGGTTTTATCGCGTTCATTGCTACAAGAAACGCAAAATACGGCTTTATCGCAAGCGTTTTGTCGATTTTTACCGCGACTTTGCTTACTCAAATAGGTCAACCCGTCGTACTTGACGCGGCATATTCTCAAGCGGTCGTAGCCGGCGGTCTGAGCGTGGTTACGTTCTGTCTTGTGTCCGCTTTTATGCCCAAACGTCCGAGCAAACTCAGTTACTACTTCGAAACCGGTAGAATGCTCGACAGATAATCTTACAAGTAACTAAAAAACAAAAAACAGGCGCGTCGCGCTTGTTTTTTTTACTTAAACCGCTCTTTTTTGCATTAGCGCAGGTTTTTTCTCATAAACTATGCCGTGAGAAAATTTCGCTTTTCGCCGTGTTTCTTCATCGCGGCGGCGTTCGTTGCGCTTATTTGCGGTTACAAGTCCTTACTCGGCGCGGCGATTGCTCTTCTTTTACACGAACTCGGACATTACTTCGTTGCGCTTAGGCGCGGTTTTATCCCGGAAAGCATAACGCTTTCGCCGTTCGGAGCGACTATGGCGTACGACGACGGTCTGCCCGAACCGGACGAATTCGCCGTAACCGTTGCCGGTCCCGCGACAAACGTCGTTTTTTGTCTTATCCTCGCCGCTTTATGGTGGTTTTTTCCTGCTACCTATAACTTTTCTCGCTCGATTTTTACGTCCAACTTCGCCCTTGCCGCGTTTAACCTTATTCCCGTTTTTCCGTTCGACGGCGGTAGGCTAGTGCTTACCGCGGCGAAAAACAAACTTAAAGCCTTAAAAATAAGCCGCGTCGTCGGATACGTTCTGTCAGCCGTTATGCTCGTTATCGGCGTCGTTATGCTGTTTTTCGGGTATGGTTTTACGCTTGTTTTTTCGGCTATCGTCATACTTTGGTCAAACCTTTTCGATGCACCGAAAGAACGGTACAAACTTATCTTTTCGTCATTAGGAATAACTCGCGGCGGCATATACGAACTCAAAACCGTATGCGTAACCAAACGAACGACCGTATCCGAACTTGTCCGATTTCTCTCGAAAAACGGATTTCGCTACAAAGTATTTTTACTAGACGGAAACGCGGAAATCGCTATCCCGAACGACGCGGTGGAAAACCTGTTTTATCTCGACCGTTCGCTCACGATGGAACAAGCCTTGCTTGCCCTCGATATGTGCCGCGGTTATTTCCAGCGAGATTTAACCGCGTAATAATTCCGTTTGTTTTTCTTTTTTCTTTTCGACACGCCGACCGCAACGGCTATTGCTATAATCAAAATCGCGACTGCCGCGATAATCGCAATCCCCGCGTACCCTACGAGCATTTCCTGTACGGTTTTCGTTTCGTATCTCATTGCGGCGGTAATTTCTTTTTCGGTAAACACCGCGTACTTTTCGTCGCCGTTCTCTTCTACGGTAAATTCGATTCGTTTTATTTCTCCCGACGCGAGCCTTACGTAAATTTTGCTGTTCTCCGTCACGTCGTCGAACTTAATCGCGTACTCGTACGTTTCGCCCGAAAGCGCATTGTTACCCTTCACTTCCACGTATTCTCTCATTGCGTCGGATAACGGGGCGTAAAACTTATTTCCGAGAATTTTGTCCGTATTTTTTGCCGTTTCCGCAAACGCGCTGCCTTTCCCGTCGAGCGAAGTAAACGTTATTTCATACGTCGGCGGAAGGGTTCCTTCGATTTTGCCACCCGTGCTTGCCGCCGATTTCGCGTTTATCGTAAGCACGCCCTCGACGTAGAAAAAGTCATAATTCGTCGCGGCGCCGCCTTCGGCTTTTATCGAATAATATCCCGCTTTCTCGGGTATATTTTTTACCGTCGGGAGTTTGCTTATCGCGCTCGTTTTATCCGTTCCCACAAAACCGTCGTACGAGAGTTCGGGCGAGTATTTATCCCCTTCGTTAATAACAGCGTTTTCCACGTTTACGGTGATTAAACCTTTGTTTATGGTTACCTTAAACTCGCTTTTACCTGTTAATTCGTAATAGTCGCTTTTAACTGACGCGGTAATATAAAATCCGTCTTTCGTTACGTTTTTTACGTCGCCTTTTATATCTAGCGCTATGGTATAAACCTCGTTATCCGCAAGATTAACCGCGTCGGTTATTTCCGCCATAAAGTCTTTTCCCGAATACGACGCGCCCTTGTAAGGGACCTTCAAGTTATCCGCAACGACAAGTCCGCCGTCGTTTTTATAGTATAATTTAATACCTGTTTTGCGTTTGCCGACCGTTATTTTGGCGTTCTTCGTTATGGTTTTGTAATTAGTTTCTTCGGGTATAAATTCCGCATACAGCCATTCGTCTTGGAGCAGTACGTAGTCCCTTCTCATTCCGGCGGCTTTTATGTCGAACACGTAAACGCTTATCTTGCCTTCGATTTCTTTGCCGTATTTGTCTTTGACGTCCAAACGGTACGCTATCTCGTCCACCTTGTCGCCGTATTTCGGGAATCCCTCCACCTCGAAGTACACCTCCGGCGTGGTTTGTCTTATTTCGTACGACAATCCGCTTATATCTGCAACGTCAACTTCGTAGTCGAGCGCGCGCAGTTTATCTTCGTAAGTAACGAGAGAATACGCGTAAAATCCTACGTTTTCCCCTTCTTGTCTTACACATCTAATAGCGGGTTTGAAAATGTCCATCGTGTCGTTTATACCGAGTTCCGTGCTATTGACAAGTTCGTTGCCGTCTTCATCGGATAACTTAAACTCTATTTCGCCGTCTTTTTCGCCGTATTCTTTGCCTTGTCCTGCGATGACTTCGATTTTAACGTGGCGTTTCGATATGGTAAACCTGCTTGTAAAATTAGTGTTTATAATATAGTTAGGATTTTCTTCTTTCGTAATCGTGCCTACGTTCAAGGCGTATTCTCCGACGTTTTCGCCCGATTCTCTGCCTAACGAACCTTTAATCGTGACCGCATTGCCGTCGGGCAACACGTCCAAAACGACGGTTTCTCCGTTCTCTACGGCCGTTATTATATAAGGTACGTTTTCTTTATCTTTCCCTTCTCCGTAAATTTTGCCTACCGCCGTTTTCACTACAAGCGTAATAGGTCTGGGCATTACGAATATTTTTTTCTCCTCGTTTACGACGATTTGCTCGTGTTCGTTCCGTTTTGTCGCCGTGTAATACTCGAACGAATACCCTTCGCTGTCTCCGCCCGAGAAAGTAATGTTTTCGTACGTTCCTACGTTAATTACCGACGCCCCTAAACTTATAGACGGAGCGTCGAGTCCGCTTATGTCTTTTGCGTCAATCTTTGCGCCGACGGTATTTATTCCGTTTTCCTTATCTATATAATAGTATTCGAGTCCCTCGTACAACGCGTCGATTATTCTTTCGCCGAAAACAAACGTGTCGTTGTTAAGTATCGCGTATATTTTTTTCTTTTCGACGTTAACGGTAAACGTTTCCGCGCTCCTGTCGGTAAAGTTGGTCGCAAACTTCGTTTTTACCGTAAACGAGAGCGTCGTTCCTCCGTTTACGGGAACGACGTACCATTTCCCGTCTATATTCACGGTCTTAAATCCGCTTTCTTCCACTACGAACCTGCCGTCGAAACCGTCGTTTACGTATTGATCCGAACTTACGTCTATATAAATAAGATCTTCTACGATAACGGTATCGTTCTGCTTTATTTTATTTCCGTTTTCTCGTTTGAAAGAAACGTTCAACGCTCCCGCGTTTTTCTTGTTTACCGTTATTACTCTAAGTTCTCCTTTTTCGTCAATCTCGTAGTTTTTATCGTCGGAATTGCCTTTAACGTAATAACTGCCTGCGTTAATCACGGTTTCCGCTTGCGTCGTTCCGTCTTTGTCGGTATAAAAAACGAGCGTCATCGAGTGATTAAGGCTGTCAAACGGAACGATGAAAAACGCGTCGTTTTCTATTGTTTTCGCAACGTCTTTTCCGTTGTACTCGATTTCGGTTTTGCCGTATCGAAGCGCGTCCTTGGATATAACGTAAGGTTTTATTTCAACGGTATACGTCTTGTCCGTAACTACCGAATAATTATGCCCGTCTTCGTCGTTTTTCGGATAAACGCTCGCCGTGTACGTGCCGACGTTAAACGCAGTCGCCGTCGTTCCGTCTTTTGTAAGCGTCCACTCTATTCCGATTTCGTACGTTCCTGCGTTGATTTCGGGCTTACTCGCGCAGTAACGCGTTTCGATAACGCCGTTTTCGTCCGCGTCGGTCGCGACGACTTTTATCGTTTTCTTCTGTATAGTACCGACGTTTCCGAATTCTTTTTCTTTTACCTTAAACTCGTAATTATTGTCGTCGGTCGTCGCGTCGATTATTCTTACGTTGACGTTTTCTCCTGCGTTTTCCTGTCCGAACTTGAACGTCAGCGTGACGGAGGGGGTTTCTTTGTCGCCGTTTTCCTTTTCAGCCGCGCCGCTTACCGCGCAATCGTCGCCGACGACGAACGTAACCGTTCGTTCGTCTTTTCCGCGTTCGTAAACCGTCGTCAGGTAAATAGCGAATTTACTCTCGTCGCTCGACAATTCAAGCGCCCGTTTCTCCATGGTAAATATCGTTTCGTACAGTCCGATAAACGAGTTGTTATCGTCGGTAATTCTCGCAATTACGAGATACTCCCCTGCCCCGAAAATTGTTTCTTTAAGTTCTCCCGAAACGTACAATTCTATACTGCCGTTCAACCCGTTTGCGTAACTTACGTCAATGGTTTTTCCGTCGTAAACGCATTTTCCGTCGTCAAACGTCGTTCCGTCGCTTCTTCCGAACGTCAATATTTTTCCCTCGCCTGAGGATATTTTATCGATTTTTAGCGTTATTTTTTCGGTATTTTCGCTCATAACGAAAGCAACGCGTACTTCGCCTGCGGACGGTACGAGTTCGTATTCGTACCCTACTTTGTTTTTATCGTTTAGTCCGACGAATTTCGTACCTATTGCTCGCCCTTCGTCCGTAAACTCTATCGAAATAGTAACGGTTTGCCCTATATAATACTCGTCGTTGGCTTTTGCCGTCGCGTAATTGTTTCCTGCTACGCCGTCGTCGCATTCAACGAATACCTCGATATTCGAGCAGTATCTTACCGAGAACGTTCTCGTTATGTCCTCGTTTATATTATCGTAATATGCGTTTACGTTGTCCGACGAATAGATTACCGCGTCGGTCGCGTTCAGTATTTTTCCTTTATATCTTCCGCTTGCGTTATACGTCGGCTTGAACCCGAATCCGTCTTCTTTCCCGTCCGTTATTTCGAGTTTTTCCATTTTCGTTTCGTCGCTGTAATCAAACAGCACGCTGCCTATATTGTTATGCGTATACTCGCCTTGTTTTTCCCCTTTTATTACGAACCAACTCGCCGTTGCGTCTACCGCTACTCCGGCACCCGTCTTGGCTACGCCGACGATGCCGTACTCGTTTTCGGACGCGGTAACCGTACCCGAACATACGCTGCCCTTTATCGTAGCGGACGCGGAAACAGCGCTCACCATTCCGCTTGCTTTTTCGCCCGACGCGGTGACGTTTATCTTCGACCAAACGTTTTCTATCCTACCCTTATGCATATATCCGACGACCCCTGCGACTTCCGTACTGCCGCTCACGCTGCCGTCTAAAATCAAGTCTTTGATTACGAAACTTTCGCTCGTACACGCAAACACGCCGAGATACTCCGTCGTACTCGCCGTTCCGTCCGTCGCCTGCGTTATTTTAACGTTTTTTATCACGGGTCTCGTTCCGTCCGCTTTTTTGCCGTAAATCGTTCCGCCGAACGGGTTTTCCTTTAACAACGAATAGTATCCTATTGCGCGCATGGAAGTCGCTTGGCTCATATCGATATCGCAAGGCACGACAAAATATTTATCGGCAAAATCCGTCCTTATCGCAAGTTCGGATATTTTCGCGAATCTTTGAGCCGTATCCACTATATACGGGTTGCCTTCCGTTCCGGCAGGTTCGTCCGAAGATGTATCCCGTCCGAAAATTGCTATTTCCACGCTTTTTCTAACGTAATAACCGATTTTTTTCGCGTAAACCGTTTCGCCGGCACTGCCCGTCACGAAATCTTCGTAAACGTTCAAATACTGCGTAAAATACGCGTCGCAATCGGCGTTAAGATCGACGTTCATTGCGGTATACCCGTCTACGTTCAAGTTCCCCGGTCCGTTTATCGTAAAGAAGTCCGTCGTTTTCGCGTATTTTTTGTTGCTTTCTTCGTCAACGTTGTTATACGCGCCGAGTTTGATGTAATCTTTGTTATAAAAACAGTCCGTAATTCCCGGTTTTGTTTCGGAAACGCCGTAAATCGCGCCTTTATCCTTGATATCGTCATACACGATGTCCGCGATGACAAGCGCTCTTTGTATCGAACCGCCGTTTATCTTGCCCGCTATTCCGCCCGTTTTTTCTCCTTCTATTCTTCCGGACGCGTAGCAAGCGTCGATAATCGTATCCGTCGCGTTGCCGACAATACCGCCCGAAAGCGAGCAGTTTGCTATCTTACCTAAGAAGAAACAATCGGTAACGTTCGTTTTTACGCTTTCTCCCGTGACGCCGCCTGCCGTTGCGTTTCCTTCGGATACGATTTTACCTGCGAAAAACGAGTTTCTAACGTTGTTTTCAACGCCCGAACCTACCAAACCGCCTATCGTTTTCGCTTTCCCCTGCACGGTTATATCCGCGGCGACGCTTAGTACGGTTGCGCCGTTTTCCGCTTTGCCGCATACCGCTCCGACGGTTGCTCCGACGTTGGTTGCCGTTATCGTTCCGCTCGTAAGCATAAGCGTTTTTACGGTTGCGTTTTGTTTAAGTACGTCGAACAGTCCGACAAACTCGCCGTCATCGGTTATCGTAAGTGCGGTTATCGTTTTTCCGTTGCCGTCAAAGATGCCGCCGAAGTCTTTTATCGGGGCGAACTCTCTCGTCATCGTTATATCGGATGCGAGTTTATACCGTTGCGTCGCGTACTCGCCCGTCCCCGTTCTCGTAAAGAACGACAGATTACGCATCGTTTTTTCCGATGCTATCAAATAAACCGTCACGTTTCCGTCGTTTTCCGTCCCGTCAAAATACACTGCGTTTAGCCTTTCTTCACGCGTCAAGTACGCGCGGTTGCTCTTCGGGAACGGGAACGTTCCGTACGTAATCGTAGGTTGCCGCTCTTCCATTCCTGTTTCTTCAAACGTCTTTCCGTCGGTCAGTTGTATCGTATTTTTTACCGTTGCGGTTGTTTTTGTATATCCGTTTCCGTCGTCGCCGTTGTAATAAATTTTTTCGGTGGCGACGAACGAACCGTCGCTAAATACCGCTATCGGGTCGCACACGAACGTCGCCGTGCCGCCCCCTTTGATTTCCGTTATCGTTCCCGTAAAATATCCTATCTTCATAGCGACTGCGCCGTTTGCGTTTGCTATGCCCGAAACGTAATTTTCGCCTTTAACTTCGGAAAGAGAAGCCAAATATCGCATCGTGGTCTTTTTTTCGCCGCTCGCCTTTCCTACAATTCCGCCGACGTATTGTTTGCCTGTTATCGAGCAAACCGCGCTAAGGTTTGTTATTTCCTTGTCGCGCACGGCGATTATCGAACCGATGACTCCGCCGACGTTGTACGATTTTGCAGCGGTTATTTTGCCTTCGTTATGCAACGCCGATACTTCTTTATCGACTTCGTCTATTCCGCCTATTACTCCGCCTACGTCGCTCGTGCCGCCGTTAGAAACGGTTATTTCCCCGTAATTTACAAGACCTTTCATCTCCGCGCCTTGTTTTACATATCCGATGACTCCGCCGATTTTGCCCGTGCCGTTGCCGCCCGTGCCGCTTATCATTGCGTAATTTTTGCAGTCGGATATTTTAACCGCGCCCGACGCGACTTGTCCTACTATACCGCCGACGAAAGTTTCCCCTACCGCGGGACAATAGTTTGTTATGCCGCTTATGCTCGCGTTTCCGCTCGCGTTCGCTATCGCCGCCGCTACCGAGGCTCTCCCCGATATGCTTTTGCCCTTTAATGTAAAATCTTTTATTACGGCGTTCCCCCCGACAAACGAGAATAGCGCGACGTTGTCCGCGTTGCCGTTTCCGTTTAGGGTAAACGTTTTGTTCCCACCGTCGAAGTAACCCGAAAACGGCGCGTCCGACGTGCTTATCGAATGGCTTTCGCCCACGTTCACGTCGCCGGTACACACGACGTATTTCCCGTCGTAGTCGAACATCGACGCGTTTGTCTTAAACAGTTTCCAACAATCGTCGCCGCTTACCGCCCATTGTTTTTCCTCCCCTATGACCCACGGATTTTCTTTCGTTCCGTCGCCCGAAGTAAACAACGACGCGCCGAAGGCTTTTTTAACGTTTTCTGATATAAATTTTGCTTTCCCGTCGGAAACGTCGATTAAGAACGACGGCGCGTATAAAAATCCCGTGCCGACCTCGTAGTCCGCTCTTACGTAAGCGTCCGACAGTCCTACTCGGTCTTCCGAAAGAAACTCGTACAGGCTTTTTCTTTCGTATTTGCCGATTTCGTCTTTCCCTCCGCCGGCAGGGAAAGAAAATTCGTCCGCAACGGCGTAGTTGCGCTCTGTTTTAGAGCCGCCCATCGCGCCGACTACCGAGCCTATACTCGATTTATCCGCATTGTCGGGAATCGCGACGCTCACCGAAGAACGGGTATAGCAACTCGTCATCGAACCCGAAAGCGCGCCCGCGAGTCCGCCTATTTTCATCGCAGCCGTTCCGTTCGCGTATAGTTTGCCTAAAAATACGCTGTCATTTATCGAACCGCCGCAAGTGCCTGCGATACCGCCTGCGTTTGCAGGCGCGGTGATATCGCTTATCGACACGCAGGAAGAAATCACGCCGTCGGAATACGCCGCTATTCCGCCCGTCGCGCTCGAAGCGTTGTTCGTTCCGTCGTTCGTTATCGTTGCGCTCACGACGACACATTCGGATATATTCCCTTCGTTTTCCGCCGCTATTCCGGCGACGCGAGCGCTGCCTTTTATCGAGCCGGTAACGGTAAGTCCTGTCACGACACCGCTCGTCCCGAGTTTACCGATAAATGCGGACGGGGAGTTCCCTTCCGCCGTAAGAGCGAGTTTGACGGAATGACCGTTTCCGTCGATTATTCCGTGAAAAGAAACCGACTTGCCGATCGGGTTAAACATTTTCGCATATTTTTCCGTGCTAAGGTCTAAGTCTTTGGTAAAAACAAATTTTTCACCTAAACGACTGTTGCCGGCGTTGACAGAATCGGAAAGGTCTACTAAATCGTTTTCGGTATTGACGTAGATAACGGTTTCTCCGTTAGCATAAGACGCTTTTTGTGCGGTTAATCCCGCCGCGCTCGCAAAAAAAGCAAGCAGTACAAAAGTAATCGCAAATATCAAACCACGCCGTTTACCGATTGTCATTATTTCCTCACACGCGTGCGCATAAGCGCACATAATAATACTTATAACAAGTTTAACATAATTAATCGCTTTTTTCAAGCGGTAATTTTATTAAAATAAAATTCCCTTTCACAAACCGATAAAAAAATGTTACAATGCGTTTGTATGACGATAGAAAATATTATTTACGGCAAAAAAGACGTGACGATCGTCACGGAACTCGGTTCATATCCGCTCGATTCGGACGTGTTCGTTTTATCTCGAATAAAAAAAGGCGACGAAATCGATGACTCTTTTTTAGCGGAAATTCTCATTGAAAGCGAAAACGTATCGTGCAAAAAATACCTTTACGAGCAAATAGACCGCTATTCAAAAACGAAAAAAGGGTATTACGACAAACTTAGAAGTAAGGGTTTTTCCAAAAATTCGGCAGAACTCGCCATAAAACACGCCGCCGAACGCGGCTATATCGACGACAATCGATTCGCCGAAAGATTTTACGAAAAATATCGCGGAAAAAAAGGCATAACTCGCATAAAAAACGAACTAAGCGCAAAAGGAATAGACAAGACTGTTTTGTCGTTTCTCGACGAAGAAACCGAAAACGTCGAAGAAGTGCTTAAATTAGCGGAAAAGTTTATGAAAAGACGGGAAAAAACCCCTGATGAAAAAGTTAAATTGCTTCGTCACCTGTCCGCAAAAGGTTTTTCTTTCGACGTGTCAAAACGCGCCGCGGACGAGATTTTTCGCTCACTCGATTAATTAATACTTATATTTCGTCTTTTTTCGACATATTTTTTAGCGTGAAGAATAATTTTTCGCGCTTTTTTTATATATTCGGCACGCTTGTTTTTATCTCGTTTTTCGCTTTGTTTTGCGCGTTTGCAGGCGGGGCGGGCGGGTGGGAGCCGAAAAACGCGCCCGTATCGATAAAACTTAAAAAAAGCGATAAAACTATGTTTTGCGGCGGATTCGTTTCGGAAAACTTCGTAATTACTTGCGCGCACATATTCTCAAATGAACGAATTTTCATAAGCGAAAACTTACATATGAACAAAGGTTGTTTTGTACATATCCCGAAAAATCTATACGTCCGATACGGAAAGCATGAACTTATCGCCACTCGTATATACGCAGACTTTTCTTCGGACGTGGCGGTCATCGGTCTCGACACGTCTTTCCCAAAAGCCAAAATCGCGCCCGTCACAAAAAAAACCGACGTCTACGCGCCGACGAAAATTAACCGTTCCTACGCAAAAACAAAAAATTTAGGCTTGGTTTCCGTCGGAAAAGTTAAAAAACTTAAACTAAATTTTTCTGCCGAGAAAGGGCTTAGCGGGTATCCCGTTTATGACTTTTCGGGATATGTAAACGGGATTATATGTTCTTATGATAAAACGAACGGAACTAGTTATGCCGTTGTTGCGGACGATATTTTACGTGCTATCGACGAATATAAAAAACAGACTTTTGCCATTTAGAATGAACATATGAAAAAGCGTTGTTTTCGACTGTTTACGTTAAAAATAAAAAAATGCGAAAAATTAAGGATTATTAAAGTAAAATAAGTCAAAGATATTGACATAAGAATATCTTTTAAGTATAATAAATGTATAAATTATTGCATACGCGGAAAAAAGGAGCAGAATTATGGCAAGAAGAAGAGATAGAGAAATTCCCGTCGCGGCTGAAGAAACCGCACCCGTACAGGAAAAAAGGACGGACGACAGATTTTTGCCCGACGAAAAACTTCAAGCGTATTATAACGACGCTTATATAAACGAACGCGACAGACTTAATTCTATGTTCGGAAGAATAGACACTTATCCTGTAGTTCAAGAAAAAATCGTTTATCGCGATCCCGACCTTACGAATTACGTTCCCGTACAAGAATACAAAAAGAAAAAAAGATGCGCTACCTTTTTAGGCGTGTTCTTCGGCATCGCTCTCGTAGCGGCGGCTGTATTCGCTTTCTTGTTCTTCACGAAGTAATTTTTTATTTAAATACACGACGCCGTCGCTTTCGCGACGGCTTTTCTATTAAACAAAACCCGTATTCCGAGCGTAGGAATACGGGTTTTTTAACTCAATTCTCAATTCGTAAGTTCGGTTTTATTCCCTTATGCAAATATTCGCCTCTCGCAGTTGCTTTTCGGTAACGTCGCCGGGCGCGTTCATAAGTAAATCCTGTGCGTTCTTATTCATCGGGAAAGCGATGATTTCGCGAATGTTCGGTTCGTTTGTCAAAAGCATAACCATTCTATCTACTCCCGGGGCAATTCCGGCGTGCGGCGGCGCACCGAATTTGAACGCGTTGTACAATGCGGAAAACTTGCTTTCTATGACTTTTTCGTCGTAACCGGCGAGTTCAAACGCTTTAATCATTATTTCGGGACTATGGTTGCGCACCGCGCCCGAACTTAGTTCGTATCCGTTGCACACTATGTCGTATTGATACGCAAGAATATCGAGCGGATTTTTATCGTTAAGCGCGTCAAGTCCGCCTTGCGGCATCGAAAACGGGTTATGACAGAACGTAAGTTCTCCCGTTTCTTCGTCCGTTTCGTACATCGGGAAGTCCACAATCCAACAGAATTTATAGACATTTTTTTCGATTAGGTTCATCGCCTGTCCGAGTTCCGTTCTGACAAGTCCCGCGCATTTTGCCGCGCCTTTATCCCCTACAACGAATGCGACAAGCGCATTTTTGTCAAGTTCGAGCGCGATTTTTAATTCTTCCGCCTTTTCGGTGAGAAACTTGCTTACGCCGCCCGTAAACGCGCCGTTTTCGTATTTCGCCCAGTAAAATGCACAGTCGAGTTCTTTTTCTTTGACAAACTCGCTAAGTCCGTCTAGATGTTTTCTCGTTTTGTCAAACCCGTCTACTTTGATTGCTTTGACGGTTTTTCCGTCAAAAAGCGGACTTGTACCTTTAACGACTTCGCTTACTTCTTTGATAATAAGCGGATTGCGTAAATCGGGTTTGTCCGTACCGTAATCTCTTATCGCATCCCTGTACGCAATTCTTCTAAACGGCGCGCCGTCTACTTTGTAGTCGGTAAACTGTTTGAAAACGGTAGGAAGAATGTATTCGAGTTCGGCAAAAACGTCTTCTTGCGAAGCAAAACACATTTCGATGTCCAGTTGATAAAACTCTCCCGGACTTCTATCGGCACGCGCGTCTTCGTCACGAAAACAAGGCGCAATTTGAAAATATCTGTCAAACCCCGACGTCATAAGCAGTTGCTTGTACTGTTGCGGCGCCTGTGGTAGCGCGTAGAATTTACCGGGATACAACCTGCTTGGCACGATAAAATCCCTCGCTCCCTCAGGCGAAGAACTCGTAAGTATCGGGGTGGCAATTTCGAGAAATCCTCTTTCGGTCATAACTTTACGTATATAACTTATTATCTTGCTCCTAAGCACGATTTTGTCTTTGACAAGCGGATTTCTCAAATCTAGAAAACGATATTTAAGCCTTGTGTCTTCCCTTGACGAGAGCGAATTCGCCACTTCAAACGGTAACGCTTCGGTACATTTCCCGAGTATTTCTACGCTATCGGGGAGTATTTCTATCATACCCGTAGGCAAAGTTTTGTTCGGACTGCTTCTAAGGATAACCTTACCCTTGACTTCTATCGTGGATTCTCTCGGTATTGCCCTAACCTGTTCTTTCATATCTTCGTCGGATACGGTAACCTGCGTAAACCCGTAAAAATCACGCATAACGAAGAATATAACCGAACCTAAATCTCTTACGCTATGCAGCCAACCGTCTAGAACGACGCTCTTTCCTACGTCTTCTTCTCTAAGTTGATTACAGTTGTGTGTTCTCATTTTGCTAACACGTCCTCCTTTATAGACCTTTGTCTTATGTTTATTTTTATTTATTATTTTTTATCGTCGCTCGCGACGCAAACGTGCCTGTCTTGTCATGCTGAGCCTGTCGAAACGTCTAGGCGATAGCCGCTTGCCGACTGACAAAGTTTTTTCTCGCGACTTGCATTGCACGATTACAGGATGCAACGTCACGTTGCCGCTTGCGCTAGACCCTTCGACTGCGCTCAGGGTGACGATTTTGTTTCGTTTACATTCCTCTTACGCAGTATAATTTGGTGTCGGGGTTAATTACTTTATTTGCGTACAGGTCGGTTGCGTAAAGCACCCATTCTTGCCCGTTTACTACGTAGTTTGCCATAAGCGAATACGCTACTTCTTGCGACACTCCCGTCAACACGCCGCCGAGTTTTATCGTTCTGCCGTTAAGGAAGCAGTATTTTAACATACCCGTTTCCATATCGGTCGCGACGAGCAATCCTTTCAACATTCCGAGTTCGGCTTTGTTCTCGTTGCTTGCAATCGGGTCGAATCCCGCGTTTATCGTCGAGTCTTCCGTATAGTACTTTCCGTTGTCTTCGCAACCGCCGTTGTTTGTAATGGGCATAACGGACTTCAGTGTATCCGTCATAGGATTGACCGACTGTCTGTATCTAACCCATCTAGTCGGGAATCTGTCTGCGTATTTGTACTTCCACTTGTCAGATCTGGTCTTATAATAATCGGCTTCTGTTTTATAATCTCCGCCGTCGTCGTAGTACCAACCGATATTTTTTCCTCTTATGTTATAGGTGGACACGTTACCTTGATTATCGGGGTTAATCCCGCCGACGTACGTTCCCATGAACAATTCGGTTTGGTAGAACGGGTGGCGAGCGGCAATCCAAGTCGTCTTGTTGTCACTGAAAAATTTACCCGTGTTTTTCGGAATTTCGCCCGATATGAAACCGGGACCGTTTCTATCTCCGCCGTCCCCTCTTGCGCTGACGTCGCAGTAGTATTTATTATTGTTTGAATAACAGTTGTTGACGGAGAATTCGGCATAACCGTTTGTTCCCGTTGCGCCTGCAATGCCGCCCATACCGACTTCGCATTTGAGCGATTCGTGTCCGTAATAACTTGCATTGACCCATGCCGCTCCGTAATCCATCCATACTCTGCCGACTACTGCGATAACGGAATCCACGCTGTAACAACTTTGTATTCTATAACTCATCACGTCGCTCGTAAGCGCTTTGCCTATCGCCGCATTTACGTTAAACGATTCGGGCATATCGTCCGGTTGCATTTCAAATATCATATTGCCCCAACCGTAAGTCGCTTTACCGTCTGGGTCGTGGTAACCGACGATAAGTCCTGCCTCTATTCCCCACGAATACGCCCTGTTAAGCGGTTCCGCGTTGGACGCCTTGTTCGTTGCGTTATGGTTTACTCCGAACGTAAGTTTGGTTTTCTTGACGAAACAGTTGAACACGCTACCTTTGTTGTACCCGACTATTCCGCCCATCATTATGTTATGTTGATACGTATAAGTAAGAACACCGCCCGCATACCCTTTTGCAATGTTGTTAATGTACGTATTATCCTGCGAACTCGTTCTTAAAAACGCGTACACGTTACCGACGTTCCAAACGTTATCCTCGGCATTCAGAGCGTTTATGCCTTCCACCGAACAGTCGTCCACTATGCCGCTATATTTTCTCGTAAGCGTTATTCCGGGTTTCGATTCCACTTCGTCGAATTTAGCCGTTGCTTTCGGCGTATTTGCGTGTGCGTTTGCTCCGACGACGCCGCCTACCGCGTAGTTTTTCGCTCCGCCGTCTATCCACGCAAGTACGGTAACCCCGTTATAAGTAACGCCGTTTTTGCCCGTATGAAGTTCAAAGCCCGTTACGCGTCCCCTGTTTGCGCCGACGATACCGCCGATAAACCCTGCGTGTATCTTGAACACGCCTTTGACTTTGTAATACGTCGGAACGTCGTCCTCGGTATGCGCGTTACGTACAGTTCCTTGGTCGTTGTACCCGACAAGTCCGCCCGCTTTTCCGACGTTTGCGCTTGAAAACGCGTTGGTTCCGAAACCGCCGCCCGTGCTTGCCGTAATATAAATACCTTTGCCGCTTATCGCGCCCGTATCGACGTTATACGCAAAGTTATCCGAATTCTCTCCCGTATACCCGTCGAAGGTAACGAACTGCAAGACGCCGCGAGTCTTAATCACTCCTACTACGCCACCTGCGGCTATCGTACCCGTTTCTCCGCCGATAAACATATTCACGTCGCTGTTTACCTTAATCGCACTTACAACCGCGCCGTCTTCGACGGTGCCGACAAGTCCGCCCGCGTACGCCGCTTCGACATCGCCCGTACCTACGAACAGCCAGCCGTTTTTACCTTGGATTTCTATTCCTTCTATAATGGAGTCGTCGCCGCTAATCGTTCCCGCGAGAAGCCCGGCATTGTTGCTTGCTCCGATTTCAATCGCGTAATTCTGACCTATATTGAAGTTTACGTCGTTTACTATACTGCCGATTATTTGACCGGCAAGCGCGCCCACGCTATCCGCGTTCGAACCGACGATATAACTTCTCGTTCCGTTCGGAACGGTCGCCTTAAACGAACCGCTCGAATAAATCGCCAAATTCGATTTCATTAAAAATTTGATGTTCGTAATTTTTGAATATTCTATACTGCCTGCGAGCAAACCGATATTCGAGCCGTCGCTTGCGTTTATAAACGCGTTGTCGAACGTAAGGTTACGCACCACGCCGCCGCTTATTATCGCAAACAATCCGAAGTTCCCCGTATTGACGGTCTTTGCCGCTATGCCTGCGATAACCGCGTTTTTCCCTTCTAAGATACCGTCGAAACCGCCGTTTCTTTCGGGCATACGGTTGCTTCCCCAGACGTATCTCGAATTATCGTATATTCTTTCTCCGTTGTCGCATAACGGTTTCCACGTAATCGAATTGCCGAGCGGATTGTTAGTCTTGCCCGAAAGCACGCCGTTTTGCAACATATACGTTTCACCTTCTTTGAGAATAAACTTCGTTCTGCCGTAGTAGTTTGCATAATTCGACGTGTAAGTGGTCGTCGCTTCGTTTTCCCAAATTTCGATTTTCTTCCCGTCTTCGTCGAAAAGTCTAAAATCTTTCGGCTGCGTCACGCCGACGCACGAATACGCGTTGTTTTCCCAAAACCTCTCTATCGCGCGCAACTGTTCTGCCGTATAAATTTTATAACCGTTTATCGGGTCGCCTGCATTTTCCGTGGAATACACCGACGGGGTAGGCGCATGGTCGCCGACTTTTTTCGTATTTATCGACGCGCTCGACGTTTGGTGTCCGAACAGTTTGGTCGTTCCGTTTACGCCCATTATTTGGCTCATATCCACTTCGAGCCAACGGGTAAACGTTCTTTTTCCGTTTATCGTTTCATCTCTCGACGAAGAGAACAAGCCTCTTTCCCCGGGACCCGACACGTTGCCGTCGGTAATAAACCCTTCGCCGTTCGCCATTCCGGCAAACGCGAATTTGAACCTGCCCATAAACCCTTCGTCTATGACTTTTATGAGCGTAACTCTTATTACGACTTCGCCGTTTGCTCCGAGCGTCGTAGGAACTCCGACGGAATTAATTTCGTTGTAGTCGCCGTACTGCGTGTTTTCGTCCCAAACCGTAAGCACGTCGGTTTTGCCGCCGCTTATCGCTTGCGCAAGAGATGCGGTGACTGTCACGCCGCCTTTATAAGTAAGGTTATAGAACAGGAGCGACGCCGTGCTTACGTACATTACGTCGTATTGATTTGTTCTCGTACTGTCGTCTTTGTCGTTTACCACCGTCCCGACTTTTTTATACGCAAAATCGTTCATTTGTTTTGCCGTATACGCTCTGTTTGTCGAACCCGACGGCGTTCCCGACTCGCTATCGATCGTCTGCCCGTAATAAGTCGCGTTGCCCGTATTGTAATACGCGCTGTAATCCGCCAACAGTTCGGTGCGGTTCTTGACGTATTTATACATCGTGTCCGTTTCGGGGCAGAACCCGATACTGTGCGCTTTCATTTGCGCCATGGTAAGTTGTTCTGCGTAAGTAAGATTTCCGACGGCGTCTTGTTCCGCTTTTATCTTTACTTCGTACGTAAGCCCCGCGTCGATATAGTAATCGAACTCTCTTCCGTCGCCCGAGTATTCGTTTCCTTCTGTCGCCGACTCGCCGAGAAGTCTGTTACCGTTAAGCGCGTTAATCCAAAAATACTTGTTTACGTCCGCCGCCGCATAATCGATTTTTTTCGTAGCGGTCAGGTCGAATGATTCAAAGACGATTTCTTCGTCTGTCGGAGCGGTAAACGTAAGCACGGGTGACGCGTCGTAACTTCCCTTGCCTCCCGTCGAACTCAGATAATTCTCCGCGCTGCCGCCCGAAATGTTATAACTATACACGCTTTGTTTATACTGCGCGACGTAAATCGCTATCACGGCAATCGCCGTTTCCGGTGTGTTGCTCTTACAAGTAAGCATTAATTCGTACGCCGCTTTTACGACGCCGTTCGCATCCGCTTCGCTGTTCTTCAAGTAATACAAACTGTCTTTGTATTTCATAAACCAGCCTAAGAACCTGTACCTTATCGTTCTGTTTTCGTTATACACGTCGTCGCCGGGGGCAAACGCGTTGTTGACGAGATTTATCGTCGTGCCGTATTCAAACGTGCCTTGTTTTCCGGAATCACTTATTCCCGAACGTCCCGGCGTAGGTTCGATTATGCCCGCGTTACTTATTCTTCCCCTTACCAAACTTTCGCTCATAACGGTTTGTTCGGGGTCTTCGTTACTTAAATCGGTCGTATACAGGTTTTGCGATACGTCCACCGTTATCGTCTGATAAAAATCGGGACGAATTAGCAGCGGTCTTATGTTCGCCGCGTCGGTCGCGTTTCTTACGACGTTGTTCGCGTTCGTCGCGCTGATTGCATACGGCATTCTCTGCACGCCGTTTTCAAGCGCGTACATTGCTACTAAATTAAGCGCATAACTGGAAAAATAACAATCTACCGTGGTCGGCGCACCGCTTGCCGATATCATCGACTTATCTTCGTACCGATACGAGATATTCTGCCACTTGTTTTCCTTCCAATTATAATACTGCCATGCGTCGAACTGCGCCGTCGCGCTCATACTCGACGTATTAAGTTTTATTTCGGTATTGCGCCAACTGTATGACAAATAATCCGAATTCGTTATGTTTTGGAAAAGCGTGGAGAATTCTTTATACGAAGTATACACCTTGTTGGCGTTCATTTCGTCGTCATAGCCCGCCGTCGCGTCTTTTCCCGTAAGCAAGGTACTCCATCTTCCTTTATTTCCCTCCGCGTCGGCATATTTATACGCGTCCGCCGCACTCAGATAATCTTTTGCTTCGGGAATGGTCTTTCCTTTCGCGTCATACACGCTTATCAGCGTTTCGTCGGATACGATGGGTTCTTTCCTCTTAAAGTCGTAATAAGTCGCGATAACCGTACCTAGGTTCCAACTGTTGAAGTGGTCGTCGTAAGCGTAATATTTCTCGTTGTAAATCATTACGTCGATTATCGGCTGGAACACGGCGTAAATCGTCACGTCCGAAACTTCCGCCCCGTCGCTGAGCAAACTCGGCATCTCGCTTCTATATACCGTTATCCTTTGTTGCAAGTACGACTTGTCGGGTAGAACCGAACCTAAATACTCGTACGTATTGTAACCGTTTACATACCAACCTACAAATTGATAATTGCCTTCGGGTTCGTTTGCGACAACGTCGAAACTCGCACCGTAACTTATTTTCGTGCCGCCGTTCAATATCGAACTTTCAAACGGAACGTCACTTATCGAACCGGTGAAATTTACTCCGTCGTCGGTTATCGCAGAGGTGCCTTGTTGTGCCACTTTGTCGGTCATATAGATGCCCAAACTAAGGTTATAGGTACGATAAAACTCGACTTCGAATTCTACGTCGCCGCATACCCAAACTTCAAATTCGTAGGAAGCAATCGCGCCCGCGGCATTTCTTACTTCTTTGGAAGAAACGAGTTTGAACCCGTTTGTTCCGGAGAGTTGCTCGTTGGACGCGGCGTCGCCGATTTGCGCAAACGTGAGTGTTGTCCACTGCGTTTCGTCGGTCGTGCCGAACACGATAAAGCCTTTCTTTCTGCTGTCGGATTTGAGCGGTTGTCTTGCTCTGATTTGGTAGAATGCGTAGTTCTCCGCCGGGGTCACTTTGATAGTAACGATTTTACCCGCGACGGTAGACGCGTCGTTTAAGACCGCGCTCGTCGCGGACGACGCGGGAAGTTTGTTATACGATATCGTTCCGCCCGAAGTGGTCGATACCGCGCCTATCGTGCTCTTTGTGGTCGTTATTCTCCCCTCAACGCTGAGGTAAGCGTAATAATCTATCGCTTCTTTCGCTATCATTTCGCCGTAACCGTTTTCTCCTAGGTTTTTAAGTCCTTCGTCGGAGAACGGGTCGAACGCGGTACGCGACAGATCGCTATCGTAAAATCTCACCACAGGCGCGGCGTTTTGATATTTATCCGTTATGATAAACTTGACGTAGTTACCGACGTACACGGTAAAGCGGTAAGTTTCCACAACTATTTCGCCGCTCACGACGTTTGTGTTCGGTATAACTTCGGAAGTCGTCGGTTTTCCTTTTTCCATCGCGTATTCCGAACTGTACGCCTCAACGTTGACGTACGACGCGTAACGACGCGTGGATTGTATATATTTATAAGGATTTGCGACGGTAAGCGATATTTCCGATTGTTGTTTGAAGTCGAAGCGGAATTTTCTGTTGCCGAGCGTTTCGTTCGGTAAGTCTTTTACGAGTATCGTGATTTTGTGCTTGTTTCCTTCTACCGCATACGTCACGTTGCGCATACCGCTGATTATTCTCGAGTAGTTCGTGATTCCGTTCCTGTCGGTAATGCCTTCGTAAATCCCGTACAGCGCGAAACCGCTCTTTACCGTGGCTTCTATGCTGATTACCGTAAAGTATTCTACGATTTCTTCGTATTTTATTTTTTCGTTAAGGTTAAATTTTTGATAGTCGTCACCCGTCATTCTCGTGACGACAACCGTGCCTGCCGCGCCGTTTTGAGAAAGCGGAACTACTTCGACTTTGCCGTCTTTGCTGTAATAAACGTTGGTTTCTATTTCTTGTTTATAAGTGATTATCTCGGTATTAAACTCGAAGTAAACCACCGTTATTCCTTTGGACGCGTCCGCGTTTATAAGTCCTGCGGAAACAAATCTAAGCGGCGTAAAATCGGCGATTACCGTTCTGTTGTTGGTGAGAGCGGGACCCGCTTTATATTCGTCGTTATCCCTGTACGACATATAGTCGTCTTCCGTTCCGAAATAGACGTTGGTTTTTAAGTCGCTTATCCTATATCCTTCGTACATCGCCGGCGATATGCTCGCTACGCCGAAGTGATACGACGCCGTGGCGGAGTATACGTTTATCGTGCTGCCGTCGGTTACGCCGACTTGTCCGTTTATCGAACGGAATTCCAAAAGTTTGCCGTTTACGATTATCTTTACCTTATATTGTATAGGAGTAAAGTCCATCGATACGTTTATATCGTTAATCTTAATCCACGGGTCGTTTGAACCGTTGATAAGCGCGGTAACGACGTTTACTTTAATTCTGTACTTATACCTTGCGTTCCCGTTTTCGATGATTTTTTCGCATGTATACCCGTCTTCGTCGATTATTCCGATGGTTTTCAGTCCTGTTATCGAATATCCGTTAATCGTAAAGTCGGACATCATATATCCCGACGGGGTAGTAAACTCGTACACGAAGTAACCGTGGTGTTCCGCAACCGTTACCTTAGGCAGAATACCCGCTCTGAACTCTTCGTCGTTTTGCTCCGAGCCGTTTACTATGATTTTATTGCCTTCTTTCGCCGGCGGAACCGCTTTATCTCTTATTCTCAGCGTAACCGCAGTATCGTTCTTCCCGACAGAAGCGTCCCCTGCCGCCGAGGTTCTCGTAATGGTAGTGCCGAGCGAATATCTCTTTATTTCGGGGTCGATTATTATCTTTACGTCGGAATAAACGTAAAAGTCGGTCACGGGCATCGACAAACGATGGAAAGTAAACATTACTTCGTCGCCTTTCCCTGTTTTCGTCAACGTAAATTCTCTCGTTTTTTCTACGCCGTCTTCCTTATACTTAACGGTTATTCTCGTTCCCGCAATTCTATACCCGTCTACCGGGGTTATCGTTCCCGTCAGTTCGTCGTAATGCCGTACTGTAAACTCGTAATTCATATTCGTGCTTTGCGGATAAACCGAGTTTCTTTCGTTTATATCGGTCTTTACGAACTCGATAAAATCGCGCTTATCGACGTTGTCCTTGTCCGTAGCATGCACCGCAAACTCGTAAGACAATTTGTATTCGTTACGCACAAAGTACGCCGTCAAGGTATAATCGCTCTTTACGCTTAACAGCGTCAGCGTGTCGCGCTTGCCGTATATCGGGTCTTCCTTATTTTTGTTTATTATATAATTTTGCGATTCTTCTCCGATGGTTGTAGACGGATAATCTATCGTTATCGTCTTTTCTTCCCCGTTTTCGACGTACGCTATAACTATGGTCTTTACGTAATAACCCGTACCTGCGATAATCTTTATATCCGCAGGCGTATTCCAAAACGTCTTCCAACTTACCGCGCTCGTAGCGTCGCCGGCAAAGACGTTTCTCGTTTCGCCTTTTATGTTTTCTTCGTACGCGGTAATCGTCTTGACGCGATATTCCATAATCTTAAACGTAGCCTTGTACGCCAGGTCCTCGACCGTTTTCTTGCCGTCACCGCCGTAGGTCACGGTACCGGTGACGTCGTCGGTTATCGTAAGTTGCGCATTATTTTCTTGTAAGTTAAACAAATACGCTCCGTGTCCGTCGAAATCGGGCGTTATCACGAGTTTAATCTTCGTACCGTAATCTACCGTTACCGAGAACGTCGCGCTGCCTTTTTCAATCTCCGCAAGCAACGTTTCCACTACATTCCCGCCGATAATCTCCACTTTATAGAGTTTTGCCGAAACGTAAGCGTACGTTTCCCTTTCGGATATCTCGTTCATCTTCGATCCGTAGGCTATCGCTCTAAGAGAAACTTCGAACACGAGTATTTTGTATTCGACGATTATCTCCGTTTGCCTGTAAATGTTGAACGAATATCTGTCGTTGTACACGCTTTGCGCCCTGTCGTCGCCGTTTACGATAAACTTGCTTCTTTCGTACCCTTCGGTGGGAACGACCGCAACCGAGCATCTCAACCCGTACTCGAAGTACATCGTGTACTCTTTGTTTTCCGTTGCGTCGTAGAATTTCCATTCTCCGTCTTTATATGTAAGCGCGATGGTCGTAAGCGCGAATACTCCGTCAATTTGCTTTTTGTATATCTTTCCGTCGATAAACCTGTATATCGACATATTTTCGTCCGTCGCTTGTTCTCTGTCGAACGCAATAACGCCTTCGGTAGGTTTAAGCGGGTTCGTCACCGAAAACGCTACCGTTCCGCCGTCGGATTCTCCGAGTTGGTTAAACGTAACGGCAAAAGTTTTCTTTTTGAAAACTATTTCGATGAGTTCTATATCCGCGGTTACTCCGACCGTACCTGCCAACGTGTTGTCGTACAAAAACCTGTTGAACCAAATCGTTCCGCCGTCCGAAGAGAACCCGTCGCCGAAGTACCTTATTCTTTCCTCGCCTTTGTATCCGCTATACTTAATTTTTATCGAATAGACGTAATATCCGTTGTTTGCGTCCGCAGTCAAGATAAACGAGAAGTTATCTCCGTACGCTATTCCGCCGAAAGTGTTCTCCCCGGTCTTAATCGCGTCGGGACAATCGAGTTTGTTCCCCGTTTCCGTTTGCGTCCCGAAGTTTTCCGAGCCGTTTATAAGCACGTAACGGAACGAATATCTGTTTATTTCGTAAACGACGTACACGCTTATATCGCCCGTCACGTTAGAATAAACGTAACTGCCGTCGCCGTTATCGTTTTCGACTGACGAATTCGGAACGTACCCTTTTTCTTCCACGCCGTTTATTAATATTCTCGAAATATGGTATCCGGCGGCGGCTTTCATGGAAATCGTTACGTCCTTGCCGTGATCGACGCGCAAAATTCCGTTTTCCGTTTTGTTTCCTGCCGTCGAAAGCGTCGTTTCTCCGTTTATGCTGTTTTTGTCTAGCGTTACTCTGTAAGAGAACAACGAGAACTCGACTTTTATATCACAGTCGCCGTATACGATAAACTCATATACTCCTCCCGTATACTTTCCTGCG
Source organism: uncultured Clostridia bacterium (assembly GCA_934274515.1). GTDB lineage: Bacteria > Bacillota > Clostridia > Christensenellales > DTU072 > CAG-1782. The sequence continues at coordinate 8,141 of CAKQTC010000014.1, read as the reverse complement.
TACGACGACATCGTTTTTTCTTTCCAGTTGGCATTTACGAACGAAACCTCTTCTCCGTCCGCTTTGAACGACGAAACGTAGTAATTTTGTTCCGCTTTGACAAGTACCGACGCCGATTTGCCGTAATGCACTAATCCGATATTCGGCACGCTTCCGCCTTGTTGGTTCGCGCCGTCCGTTCCGTAACTTATCGTAAGGTTATATTTAAGCGGAGAAGAAACGTATCTTACCGTCGCCGTTCCTTCGAATTCGTCAAGAGGCAACGTAAGCGTTATCTCGCGCCATTCTCCTTTATCTCCCTTTACCGCCGCGGCATACGACGGAAGGGCGTTGTCTGCGGCAATCGTCAACGATTTGTCGGTTCCGCCTTTCTTTCCCGTAATCGTAATTTTATCTATCGAATAACCTTTTTCCGCAACGAAAAGCACTACGTTGTTCCCTTCAACGGAATACTGAACGGAAGTAGCGACGTTGTCGCCTTCGGCAAATTCGAGTTCGTATTTACTTTGCCCCACATCTTCGGAAAGTTTTTCTCCGCATTCGACATCTATCGTTACGTCTTTCGAGAACCGATAGTCCGTATAGACGTATTTGCTCGCGTTATGCACCAACTTTTGCTCTTCCCCGTCGATTTTGACGGAAGTTATCGCCTTGCCTTCTTCCGTCGTCAAAACGAACTTTCCGCCCTGTGCGTATTCCAGACTGTACATATGAGAGCCTGCCACCTCGACGCGTTTGTCTTCTTTCCCTTCCATGACGACGTATAGTCTGCCGTTAGTGCCGTTGACGTTAACGATGACGAGATTGTATTTTACCGCTTCGTAAATAATCTCGACCGTCTTGTCCTCGGTTATGTTCGTCACTTTGAACACTCGGTTTTCTTTAACGTCCAACGACGTAGACGCGAAAAATTCGCCGTTTATCGAGTATCCCGTGATTTTATATCCGGTAATCGGGGTGGCGGTAACTGTTACCGTCGCGCCCGACGAAACTTTCGTTGCGGTGTAGTTTACCGAGCCGAACTCGCTTTCTTTAACGATAAACGAGTATTCGATTGTGCCGTACGCAATCGTCACGTTCGTGTTTTTATCGGGCAAGAACGCGCACTTAACGGCGGTTATTCTGTTATCCTTTTCCACTCTCGGGTCGGATATTCTTCTGCTGCTCGCATTGAGCGTTTTTTCGAGATATTCTTTAAGCGTAAGTCCGCTTTCGCCCGACGGAACTTTCCCGTCCGCCTCGACGTACTCGTCGCCTATTTGCTCAAACACGCACGTTTCTCCGCTGAGCACGGCGTCGCACAAAACGTAAGTTCTGCCGTTTACTTCCTTTCCTCCGTACGAATAGTAATATACTTCGTCTATGCGTCTGAGTTCCACGTTGGATTTAACGCCGTTTATTTCCCAATCGTAGAAGAAAACCTTGTCGGAAATCGAATACAAATCGGTGTTTACGCCGTTAAACAGCACAGACGAAACGTATTTGCCGCTCGGCGCCCGCATTGCGTAGAAAACTCTCGTCCCGTACCCGTAGTCGGTTTGTCCGTTCGTTTCTTGCCCGGGTATTTTATACTCTTCCGCCCTGCCGCCGTACTCGGTTTCCATAATCGGATAAACGTCTTTTCCGTCTTCGTTAAACTTCTTTTGGTTGACGGTAACGGTGTAAATTCTTCCTTTGTAATCTATCGTTATGTCAATGTCGGAACGAATATTTACAAAACCAACCGTATATTCTCTGACGTCTTCCGTTCCGCTAAAATTGAATTTGGTTTCGTTATCGTATACTTTGCCGTCTGCCGAACCCGTAACTTTTATCTTGTCTATCGAGAACAACTCTTTCGCCGATGTGATTCCGAAACTAAGCGGTGCGCCCGAATTCACCTTGAACGTCACCTTTGCTTCGTAGTACTTCACTTTATCGACGTCGATATACCCTTTTGTCGTTTCGTTCCCGTTATGAACGGTTACCGTGTATTCCTTCGGCTTGAAAACGACATTTATATCATTGTCGTACCTTTCTTGCAACGTGACGGTGTAACCTGTGGCGCCGAGTTCTTTGTCCTCGTATATTTTAGTTTCTCCGCCGTACGTCCATTCTACCCTGTCGATGACGTAGCCTTCGTTCGCGTCGAACCTGACTTCGTACTTCCTGTCTTCGTACACGGTACGCTTGCCGAACAACTGCTCGACCTTCGTTTCGGCGTTCCCCGCTTCTTTTATCAGAAGTTTAACCGTGCCTTCGCCCGATTTTTCCACGACGAGGTCGTGCGGAACGGGCGTCCACATAGCGCGAATTTTGATTATCCCTTGCAAAAAGAGCGAGTCGCTGCCCGTATCGTACTTATCGTTCATTATAATTTGCGTCGTGTCGTCCACGTTCGTCTGCGCGAGCGCGTCTTGCCACCCGGTAAATATGTACCTGTCTTTCTCGGGCGTACCGACGGGAATTCCTCCGCCGCTGCCGATGGTGTTTTGATACATTACTTTGCGTTCGCCGTAACGCCGTTCCGTCCCGGTTTCGTCATCGTAAACGAAAACAAGCGTGTATTCTTTCTTTTCCCATTTTGCGACCAACGTAGTCGGCTCGACGAAAGTCTGGAACCTGTCGATAACGTTTTGTTTCGAGTCGCCTTGCATATACCACCCGACAAAAGTCATTCCGTAAACGTCGTCGGGCAAAATAAGCCCGTAGTTCGGCGAGTTCGGGTCGTCGTCTAACTTAGCCGGTTTTCCGTCCGGACGATTTGCCCCGCTCTTGATTTTATCCCCTATTCCCTGTTTGTTCGCTACGTCGTCTATCGTACATTCGAGATTGTTCGTGTTCTTGTTTTGATAGTTAACGAAAGAAACCGAACTCGACGCGTACGCGAATTCCGCTCTTAGCGCAACGTACGCCATATCTTCGTTGCATAAAAATGCGACGCTGTACGACGTGTCCGTGTTGTCCGCTCTGCTTACTCTAAACGCGACTTTCGTGCGTTTGTCGCCTATCTCCACAATAACTTCTTCATTAGAATCTTTGCCGAGAGAAACGTACTGCCCGTCGGAATTAAGCACCGACCAGTTATTAAACTCCCTAGAATTGTCCGGCGTCGCGACTATAAGCGCTTTTTTGGTGTCGCTATGCTCGTAATAACCCTCTTTGTTTAAGTCGGTCGAACCCATAACGTTCCCGTTCCTGTCGGTAGATACGTCTACCGTTACGTCGGTGGCGGTTTTTTCGTAACGCGGATAAATATTCATATCTCTAGTGATATGTTGATAATCTTTTTCATCGACGGACCAACCTCGGAAAGTGTATCCGTACACTTTCATTTTCGGGTCGTTGTGGTCGGGAATGTCCGTAGGTTTTTCGTTATATAAAACTTTTTGTTCTTTGGCTGTCGTTCCGTCGTTGAAGAAAAACACGACGTTAAATCTTTCTTTGTCGAAATTCGCTATGATTTCGCGGCTTTCGTTCACTCCGACGTCCCTTCTTTTTGCGTAAGGATAACCGTCGCTCCAACCGATAAATTTATAGCCCGTTTCGGGAATGGCTATAACGGTATCCGCGTCGCCGCCGCTCATGACGGATTGCACTATTCGCCCGTTTTCGTCGTTCGTGCCGCCGATTACGGACCCGCCGTCGCTTGCGGAATAAGTAAGTTGACAATTAACGTTTTTAACCGTTATCGGGATAGTATCTTCGAATCCGCCGTAACTAACGGACACGTTTTGCTTGCCGCCCTTATGAACGTCGAGCCCTTCGCAACGCAAACTGGACAGCGCGACGGATTCCTTTTTGCCGTCGCTGTAAGTAACGGTAACGTAAACCCTCGATAGGTCGCTGCCCGCCCCTATTTCCGTGTCCGGATAATTGATACTGACTATCGTCGGAACGTTTTCTTTCGGACTTTCCGTAGAAGGCAACACGACAAGTAACGTAACGGCGACGAGCGCGGCAAGCACGACAATTACCGCAATAAGCGCAATATATCCTCCGTTAGAAAATACTCTTCTTTTCCCAGGATCGTAATTTTTACCTCGCATAGAACAATCTCCCGATATGATTTTCTAGGTGTAAAAGCGCATAATACGCCCTTATTGCTTATATTATAACATAATATAATTTTTTTTCAAGTAGTGCGCACGCGTATTTCAGTATTTTTTAATGAATCGCGTTCGCCGCTTATTACAAAACGCGTTTCGGCTTTGACAAAATACGATTTAGGAATTACAATTAGTGTATGAACGATAAACTTTTTGCTATTATCCCTGCGTTATTCGTGGCGATTTTCGCCGTCGTCGGTATTTTGCTGCTATTCGGAAGAGCAAGCAAAGTAATATCCGGATATAATGCGAAAGCAACCGATAAAAATGCTAAATTTTTTGAAAAAATCGTTTGTCGGAGCGTAGGCGTTTATTTGCTTATTATCGATTTTTTCTTTATTTTTGTTTTTGTCGGTTTAATCATAGGACAAGGAATTCTTGCTTGTGTTTCGGGCGGCGTCGGAGCGCTGTTCGCTCTTTGCGGAGCGATATATTTGAACAACAACACACGACTAAAACGCGCGATGTTTCTCGCGAAAGAACTTGAAAAAAATCCGTCGGGATTGACCGATGAAGAACTCGAAAAATGGAAAAATGAACTCGGAAATCATAAAAAAACTAAATGAAATAAAAGACGAAAACTACGCTGAGTTTAGCGCAAAACTTATTACTACGGTTCCGAAACATTGTATTTTAGGTGTCCGTATTCCGAAATTGAGAATTTTAGCCAAAGGGCTTGTCCTAGAGAACGAGTATAAGAAATTTTTGAGAGAAAAGCATACTTTTCACGAAGAAAAACTTTTGCATGGTTTTTTGCTCGGATACGGAGTATTTTCGATTGAAGAATTGATTGAAGAAATAGAAAGTTTTTTACCGCAAATTGATAACTGGGCAGTATGCGATTTAACGGCAAGTTCGTTAAAATCGGTTAGAAAGAATAGCGATATTTTTTATGAAAAAATTAAGATTTGGTTAAAATCTAGTAAAACATATACCGTTAGATTTGCAATAGTTTTGCTAATTAATTACTATTTGGACGAGAAGTTTGACAAGTCGATTTTTGAAGAATTGTTAGAAATCGAAAGCAACGAATATTATGTAAATATGGCGCTTGCGTGGTATTTTTCGTTTGCGCTTATCAAAAAATATGACGAAACGATAAGGCTGTTTGAAGAAAAAAGAATAAAGAGCGAGTATGTGTTTAACAAAGCGATACAGAAAGCAAGGGAGAGTTATCGGATTAGCGATGAGCGAAAAAAATATTTATACGAACTAAAAAAACGTCGATAAAAATAAGCAAACGCAACTTCCCTTGACAAAGCATAGAAAAAACATTGACAATGAGAAGAAAAAACACTATAATATAAAGGCTTAAACGACGAAAGCGAACGATAGCACCGACGATTAAGCAAAGCAAAAAACTCAAATGGAGCGGTATCGAAGCGGTCATAACGGGGCGCACTCGAAATGCGTTTGACGGGCAACCGTCACGTGGGTTCGAATCCCACCCGCTCCGCCAAATACGGAACAAAGCGGTCAAGACTGACCGCTTTTGTCGTATTTACGGAAAAATGGGGACAAACACTCCGTGCGTGGGTGCGCAAGTTTGCCAAAAGCAAACCTGACGAGGTGGGAAAAAACGATAACGACGAAGAGAAAGAAATCAGCACGTAGGAATTAAAAAAGAAAAACAAAAGATACGAGTTATCCCGTCCTCTTCGCCACAAGAGAACTGTACGCACCCTAATTAAAAGTCAGAGTGCGTATATTCTTTTCTAACGAATATTTCGGCATAAAAGTCGATTTGAACGGCAAAAAGAAAAACCTGCCGGGCGTTAAATCTCTCGACTTTGAGTTGACTTTTTTTTACCGAGTTTTAGCGAGTTGTTCGGCAGATAATAAACCGCACAGCAATGCGTTGCACTCGTATAAGTCAAGCATCCGCCAAAGAGCCAAATCATTTTTTTAGTATGAATTTCTAATGCGATATAGATAAAAATAGAAAGAGAGTCTGACCGAAGTCAAACTCTCTTTTTTACTGTTATGCGGTTTTACTTAATCGCTGTATCTTATTTCTTTTTTGTGAACAACCCTTTGATTTTTTCGCCGAGTTTCTTGAAAAACTCTCCTATCGACGTAAATCCTTTCTTCAAAGCAACGCCTAAATCCGCAAACGTCTTTTTCTTCACGGCAAACCACAGTACCGCAAATACCGCTATCCCTAGCACAAACACGCTCCCGATTACTATCCCGGCTATCGCTCCGCCCGAAAGCCCTTTCTTTTCGGGCGTAGGCGCGATTTCTCCGCCGCCCGGTTCGTTACCCGTTCCGCCGCCGGCCGGTGCTTTGTCAGCATAAACCGCGGTTAAACTCACTTCTTTCGTTACCGTAAACGTATAACTTCTTTCCGTGCTTACGATTTTTCCGCTCGCGTCTTTCCAGCCTTTGAACTCTTTACCGCCCGTCGGCTCTTCTGCCGTAATAGTTACGCTATCCCCCGTCTTGTACGTTCCTGCGCCCTTTCCGCCCGTTACTTTAACTTCTATCGACGGTTTAGCGTCTATATTCCTGTAATGCGCCTTGATTTCAACTTCTCTTGCAGGCATTACAAACGTCGTCTTGGCACTTGTCGCGCTTGCAAACTCAATCGTAACTCCCGCCGTTTCGCAAGTCCATTTGTCAAAGACTTTTCCTTCCTTTGCAGGGTTTGCGGTTATGGTAACGGTTTCGCCGGCTTTTACAGGCGATTTGTCTTTCGTGCCGTCCACAACAACGATTTCAAACTTTTCAATAGTCAAATAGGTAGCCTTAAAGGTTACGTTTCCGGCAGGCATCTGGAACTTGATTTCCGTTTTGGTCAAATCAATACCCGTGGTGTCAAGTCCCGTAACTTCCCACTTGTCAAAATACTCATCGACACCAGGCGTGTTTGCTTTTACGGTAACTTTCGCTTGATATTTTGCCATATCCAAGGTGGTTGTTCCGTTTGTGACGGTAATTCTGTAAATAACGTCTTTGTACGTTGCTTGCATTGTCACGTTACTTGCAGGCATTCTGAAAGTAACCGTCGATTTTGCCAAATCTTCGTCGGACAAGGTAATTCCCGAAACAACCCACTTGTCAAACTCTTTTCCCGTTGCAGGCTCGTTTGCCTTTACGGTCACTTGCTCTTGATATTTTGCCGTAGGTGCGCTTGCCGTTCCGTTTGTTACCGTTATGTTGTAAATAACGTCTTTGTACGTTGCTTGCATTGTCACATTGCTTGCAGGCATCTTGAAACCGACCGTCGATTTTGCCAAATCTTCGTCGGACAAAGTAATGCCCGAAACAACCCACTTATCGAACTCTTTTCCCGTTGCAGGCGCGTTTGCCTTTACGGTAACTTCCGTTTGATATTTTGCCGTAGGCACGCTCGACGTTCCGTTTGTTACCGTTATGTTGTAAATAATATCCTCAAACAAAGCGGTCAATTTAACGTCCTTTTCGGGCATAGTGAACGTAATTTCCTGTTTCTTTACGTCCTCCGTAGGAATGGTAACGCCCTCATAAACCCATTTCTTGAACGACTTGCCCGTAGGTATCGTAACTGTCACGGTAACGTTTGTTCCGCTTTTGTGTTTGGTAACGGTAGTGTTAGCGTCAACAACGGTAACGGTATTAAGTCTTACGTGAACGGCTACATAATCACTTGGTGCGCTTGTGACTGTTTCTTTATAGCGAACGTAATACGTTCCTTCGGCAAGTCCTGTTGTTTCAGTATCCGTACAAGGTTTAGGTGAAGTGAACGCCGTATCGGTGGAATATTCCATAGCGGCGGTCGTGCCTGTAATTTTGCCGTCCGTTGCGCCGTCAACCGACGGAGCAATGCCCGTGAGTCCCGTAGGCTCTCCCGTCGTGCGTTTTTCAATGGTAAAGTTCTTTGTGACGGTATTTGTGATTGCATAGTTTCCTTTCCCGTTGTCCTTGATCTCTACCGTTGCCTCGCCGACTTCTTTGTTGTTTGTGTAGATGATGTCACACTCGCTTTTATCTATTTGCTTGTCGGTTCCCTTTATTGTAATCGTGAAATACGCCGAAATTTCCAACCCCGTATATTCATACTCGGTCTGCGTA
>CAKQTC010000013.1 GCA_934274515.1 uncultured Clostridia bacterium | reverse complement strand
AATAATTAAGAGTTATTTTATTATAACGATATTATAAACTGTTTTGATATAATTTGCAATGGAAAATTCGACTAAAAGGAGCAAATTATGCAAAACATTGATAATTTTATAAGAAAAACGCAATCAACAAAAAATCTTTCTCGAAAAACGATTGTCGCTTACAAATCGGATATAAGTGATTATCTTCGTTTTTTAAACGACTCGGTTTCGGAAACGGATATCGATGACATATACTCTTATATAAATCACCTTTCCCAAAGGGAATTAAAAGACACTACGATAAAGCGCAAGATCATTTCTTTAAAACTGTTCTACTCTTACTTATATAACGAAAATATAATATCCGAAAATCCGTTCTTCGGTATTAAGTTCTCCTTTCGACAGGAAAAACGATTGCCAAAGACTTTGGCCGTTAAAGAGGTCTCTCATTTATTGTCCTCGCTATATAATTGCAAAAACATTGCGCAAACCGATTTTTCCGTATTTGAAACCACTCGGGATTTATGTTTAATCGATTTACTCATCAGCACGGGAATTCGAATCGGAGAAGCGGCGAATATTACCCTATCGGATATCATTATGCAAGAGCGCACTATCCTTATTCATGGCAAAGGTAGAAAGCAAAGACTACTATATTTATCCAGTCAAGAAACTTGGAATAATCTCAAAGAATGGTTACGCTTGCGAAAAAAATTCAGTCCTTCCTCCGATTATCTGTTTTTAAATCGAATATTGGAACCGATTACCATTTACAGCATAGAAAATATATTTAAAAAATATAAAAAGCTTTCGGGAATCAATCCGAATGCCACGCCGCATTATTTACGCCATACTTTTGCAACCAATCTTCTTGCTAACGGCGCGGACTTACGTTCCGTTCAGGAAATTCTGGGACACGCAAGTATTTCTACGACGGAAATATATACGGAAGTAACGATAAAACGAAAAAAGCAGGTTTTGACAAAGTATAATTATCGAAATAAGATATAGCGTATGCTCCGAAAACCAAAGATATTACACCAAAATCGGCATAATATTGGCGTAATAGTTTGGATAAATGGCGAAGTATTGCAAGAGAGTTCTCAAATAAAAAAGAACTGAGCGCCGTCTTCCTTGGCTTATTTCGGTAAAAAAGAATTAAAATCAGTAGGTAAAACAAAACCTATCCGTACGCTGTTCTCATATGTCAAGATGTGCGGATAGGTTAAGTGTGGTGGGCAATAAGGGACTCGAACCCCTGACTTCTTCCATGTGACGGAAGCACTCTACCAACTGAGTTAATTGCCCGTAGGAATTCTACCTTTTTATAATACCGCATTTCTCTCGTTATGTTAACTGTTTTTCGATAAATTTTTTATAAATTTTTCTTTTTATTGCGTTTGCGTATCGCGGTTAACCGAAAATTCGTTTTTGTCTAGTTTTTCGTCCGTTCTCGGTGTGTTCATCGATTAAACGGCGTTTTCAAATGTAAATTTTATCAAAATATGAAAAAATCGTTGATTATCCGTCATTAAAGTGGTAAACTTTTATAAAAGTATCGTTTTTTTTGCGCTGTCGATAGCGTCAAAACGGCAAAAATGTAAAAAAACCGTTTTTGACGAATGTTTTATTTGTCAAAAACGAAAAACGGAGAAAAATATATGAAAGACGGGTTTATTAAAGTCGCTTGCGGTTCGCCGCGGTTAAAAGTTGCCGACGTTTCTTACAATGCCGAGCAGATTATTCTTTCGATTCGCGCCGCCGCCGCTCGCGGGGCAAAGATTATCGTTTTCCCGGAGTTGTCGCTTACCGCTTACACGGCGGGCGATTTGTTCTATCACGGGGTTCTTCTTTCCGCCGCGGAAAATGCGCTTATGCGTATTCTTAAGGAAACCGAGGACGTGGACGCGGTCGTGTTCGTCGGGCTGCCGTTTAATTATCTTAATAGCAATTACAACGTGGCGGCGGCGATTTGTAAGGGCAAAATTCTTGCGCTTATTCCGAAAACCCATCTCCCGAACTACAATGAATTCTACGAAAAACGACAATTTACGCCTGCGCTCGACGAAACGGTCGAAGTGGAATTTTGTCGTCAAAGAACTCTTTTCGGGACTAAAATTCTCATCGTCGTGCCGGCTATGCCCGATTTGCGCATAGCCGCCGAGATTTGCGAAGATTTGTGGGTTATGAATCCGCCTTCCGTTTCGCACGCTTTGGCGGGCGCGACCGTTATCGTCAATCTTTCCGCGAGCAACGAACTCGTCGGGAAGGCGGAATACCGCCGCTCGCTCGTTTCTCTTCAATCGGCGAAACTGTTTTGCGCGTATCTATACGCCGACGCCGGCGAAGGAGAAAGCACGACGGATATGGTGTTTGCCGGACACGACATAATTGCGGAAAACGGCAAAATTCTTGCCGAAAGCAATCTGTTCGGCTCCGAGATGATTTTTACGGAAATAGACGTTTCCGCCCTTGCTGCGGAACGCACTAAATACGCTCAATACGCGCGCCCGGATTTTACCTATAAAACGGTCGTCGCGGACTTATCCGTAGCCGAAACAAGCCTTACTCGCAAATATCCGTCGTTTCCGTTCGTTCCGTCCGGCAATGAACTTGAAAAACGCACCGAACTCATACTTTCCCTGCAAGCGCACGCTCTAAAAAAACGTATCGAACACACGCATGCTGCTAGCGCGATTATCGGGATAAGCGGAGGCTTGGACAGCGCGCTCGCTCTTCTCGTAGCGGTGCGCGCAAAGGAACTTCTAAGCGACGAACAAAAAACTAAATTTACGGTTTACGGTATCACAATGCCGTGTTTCGGGACTACCGAACGTACGTTAAAGAACGCAAAACAACTTACTCGGTGTTTGGGTGCGAAATGCGTTAAAATATCCGTACGGACGGCGGTTAGTCGGCATTTAAGCGATATCAAGCATCCGAAAGATACCTATGACGTAACGTACGAAAACGCGCAGGCGAGAGAGCGGACGCAGGTTCTTATGGACTATGCGAACAGTCGAAACGGGCTTGTCGTCGGAACGGGCGATTTGTCCGAACTTGCGCTCGGTTGGGCGACGTACAACGGCGACCATATGTCAATGTACGGAGTTAATTGTTCCGTGCCGAAAACGTTAGTGAAGCATCTTGTTTCGTACGAAGCGAAACGGTACGGGAAAGGGGTAGAGCGCGCGTTAAACGACATACTCGCCACGCCTATAAGTCCCGAACTTTTGCCGTCCGACGGGAAAAAAATAGTGCAGATAACCGAGGACAAAGTCGGACCTTACGAACTGCACGATTTCTTCTTGTACTATTTCGTGCGTTATGCGTTTTCTCCGTCGAAAATTTACCGAATAGCGAAGTACACGTTTAGCGAAAGATACGACGACGAAACAATAAAAAAGTGGTTGACGACGTTTGTAAAGCGGTTTTTCGCGCAACAATTCAAGCGTTCGTGCGTTCCCGACGGGGTAAAAATCGGGTCTGTGTCGCTGTCGCCGCGCGGGGATTTGCGTATGCCGTCCGACGCGGTTTGTTCGGAGTGGTTAAACGACTTGACCGATTTGTCGTGAAAGCGACGTTTGTCGGGTTGACTTATTATTTTGTTTAATATATAATAACTGATTATAAATAACAACGCTTGCAACCCGAACGGATTGCGGCAAAAAAATAAGGAGTTTTACGAAAAATGGCGAAAAACACTCTTACACAAAAGAAGTTCGACGAACTTACGGAAAAATTGCAACACTGCAAAACGACGCGACGCGACGAGATTTCCAAGGCGATTAAGACCGCTAAGGAATTCGGAGATTTAAGCGAAAATGCTGAATATTCCGCCGCCAAATCCGAGCAGGAAGCAAATGAAATAGAGATTTACAGACTCGAAGACATACTTAGCGACGTGGAAATTATAAAAGAACAAGACATCAACGTAAAAAGCGCCGGTATCGGAACGACGGTAAAAGTATACGACGTTAAGTTCGACGAAGAAACGGAATTTAAGATAGTGTCGTCGCTCGAAAGCAGCGTACTCGATAACAAAATAAGCGATCAAAGTCCTATCGGCAGGGCGCTTGTCGGACACAAGGTCGGCGAAAAAGTTGTCGCAAAAACGCCGTCGGGGGATATGCTCGCGTTTGAAATTCTTGCGATTTCCAAAACGGGAGAATAAATTGAGCGGAAAATTAACCGCGGCAATTCTCGAAAACGGGGATAAAATAAGTTTTCACACGCCCTCGCACGCAGGTTCTTTGCCCGAATGGATTGCGAAAACCGACGTGACCGAATTACCGTATACGGATAATCTGCTTTCGTCCGTTTCTTACATAGCGGAACTCGAAAGAAAAACGGCTTTCGCCTATAAGGCGGAGGCTTGTTTTATTTCAACGCAAGGCGCGACGCATAATATTTTTCAAGCGGTGTATTCGACGAGCGAACTCGGTGCGTTTCTTGTAGTCGGCAACGCTCACGTTTCCGTATACAACGCGCTGTCGGTTTGCCGAGCGAAAACGTTTCACGTAGACGAGTTCCCCGACGTGTCGGACGTTCCCGAAGGAGTAAAAACCGTTATACTGACTTCGCCCGATTATTTCGGAAACGTGTTGCCCGTAAAATCGTATTGTGAAACTTTGCGCAAAAACGGCTATATTTCGATAGTGGACGCGGCGCACGGAGCGCATTTTGAATTTTCCTCAAAACTGCCGATTTCGGCTTCCGAATGTGCGGATTTGGCTGTCCTAAGCCTACATAAAACCCTGCCTGTGTTGACGGGAGGAAGCGTATTGTGTTGTCGAAAAGAATTTGCCGAAAGGGCGATGCTTGCGAGAAAGGTATTTCATACGACGTCACCGTCGTTTATGACGATGTGTTCTATCGAGCGGGCAATCGAGTTGTTTTGCAAGGACGGAGAAAAGATATACGATGAAGTTTTATCGGCGGTAAAGGAGTTTGCGTCGTCGATAAAAAAGCCGTTTTCGGTAAAGAGTACGGCGGATCCGACGAGAGTCGTGCTGACCTCGCCGTTTGACGGGGGAGCGGTAGAGAGAGCGTTGTTTGAAAAAGGGTTCGTTGCGGAGACTACGTACGGTAGCGACGTAATTTTTATTGTCAATTCGAACAACTATCGTCATCTTGCCGAACTTAGCGAAGCGGTGAACGGTATCGAAGGCGCGCCGTTATATTTCGGTCGCGACTTACCGTACAAGCCCCACCCGAAACCCACCCCGATAGAGTTCGGGCTTAACGCGGAGAGAATACCGCTTACCGAAGCAGAGGGGCACAAGGCGTTTTTAAGCGCGGGAGTATATCCGCCCGGCACGCCGCTTATTTATCCCGGGGACGAGATAACGGCAGAAGATATTGTTTTTTTGAGGGAAGCGGAGGAAGAAAAACGCGTTTTCGGGGTTGAAAACGGGTTAATTTATGTGATAAAATAGTAGCGGAAAGGTAGATTTATGAAAAAAGGCAAATTTATTACGTTTGAGGGGTGCGAAGGCGTAGGGAAGAGTACGCAACTCAAACTTATAAAGGAATATTTTGAAAGAACGGGGCAGGACGCGGTGTTTACTCGCGAACCCGGAGGAACGCCGCTTGCGGAAAAGATACGCGAGATTATACTGCGCGAAGATATGAGCGCGGAGTGCGAGGCGAGTTTGTTTGCCGCGGCGAGAAGCGAGCATATCGATAATTTTATTTTGCCGGCGTTGCGTGAAGGGAAGACGGTTATTTGCGACCGTTACGTCGACAGTTCGATTGCGTATCAAGGGTACGCGCGCGGTTTAGGCAGAGAGCGCGTGACGGAGATAAACGATTATGCGTTTCGCGTATGTATGCCCGACGCGGTGGTGTTTCTCGATATGAATCCGCTTACTTCTTGGCGCAGGCAGAAAGGGAATATCGTGGAAAACGACAGGTTGGAAGCGGAAAAAGACGAGTTTCACCTTGCGGTTTATCGCGGATTTAAGGAACTTGCCGCGACGGAAAGCAGGTATATTTGCGTCGTGCCGGACGAGGATAAACTCGTGACGAACGAGAAGATAATCGGCGCCTTGAGAGAACGGGGGATAGTGAAGTAGTGAATTTCGACCTTGTAAGAAAAAACGTAGCGTATAAACGGTTTGCCTGCGACGTGGACAGGGGCGCGGTTTCGCACGCCTATATCGTATGCGGCGAAGACGACGAGTTGCGCAAATCGTTTTTTCTTCTCGCGGAGATGAAACTGCTTTGTCCGACCGCGTGCGGCGAGTGCGCGGTTTGCACGCAGATACTTAACGGCGAGTACGTGGAAGTGCTGAAACTTAACGGGCAGGAAAAGCCGAGCGTAAAGGACGTGAACGAACTTATCGAGCAAGTTTACGTCAAATGTATGATCGGCGACAAAAAAATCGTGGTTATCGACAACGCGGAACTGCTGTCGCCCGTTGCGCAGAACAAACTGTTGAAAACGTACGAAGAGCCGCCGGAAAATCTCGTTATTTTTCTCGGAGTTTCGCATGAAAACGGACTTCTAGCAACGCTTCGGTCGCGCGGTAAGAAACTTTATTTGGAAGACGTGTCCGCGTCGGATATTGCGGAAGAACTTATGCAAAACGGTGTAGACGCGCTTACCGCGGAAACGGCGGCGGCGTTTTCGATGGGTAATTATTCCAAAGCGGAAAAGTTTTGCCAAGAAGAAAGTTATCGTGAACTTTATGAAAAGACGTTTAATATGATGGCGGAGATGAAGCGGTCGTCGAGCGTTCCCGAATACGTTTACGGGGGACTGTTTGAGAAAGACGTCGTTAAAATAACGCTTGATTTTATGGAAATAATACTGTGCGACGTTATGAAAAAAGTAACGGGCAGCACTGCACCGCCGTACACGGTCAATAGAGAATACGATTTGGCGCGGTCGGCGGAAGGGTACACTTCGCAAAGTGCGGCGGCGGCGATTATCGCCGTAAACGAGGCGCGAAAACGACTCTCGGCGAATATGAACGCGTATTCGGTAGGGGGTTGGCTTTTAATGGAAATTTTGGAGGCAAAGTATAAATGGCAAAAGAAGTAATAGGCGTAAAGTTCAGAACGTCGGGGAAAACCTACTATTTTTCGCCCAAGGACGTGAAGTTTGAAAAAGGAGACGGGGTAGTTACCGAAACCGCACGCGGTATGGAATACGGAACGGTGGTAACCGCAAACCACGAAGTTCCCGACAATATGGTTGTCGCGCCGCTTAAAGAAATCGTCCGTAAGGCAACGAAAGAAGACCAAAAACGTCATGACGAGAACGTAGCCAAAAGGGAAAACTTGATGAAAGTCGGGCAGGAAAAGATAGCGGAAAAGAATCTTGAAATGAAACTCGTTGACGCGGAGTATACGTTTGACAGGCAAAAAATCATTTACTATTTTACCGCCGCGGGAAGGGTGGATTTTCGCGAACTCGTAAAGGAACTCGCGTCGGTGTTCCACGTCAGAATAGAACTTAGACAAATATACGAACGCGACGATATAAAGATGCGCGGCGCGCTCGCCGCTTGCGGCAGACCGTGTTGCTGTACGTTGTATTTAAGGGATTTTGAAAAAGTATCGATAAAAATGGCAAAGATTCAAGGATTGAGCCTTAACCCGACGAAAATAAGCGGTTGCTGCGGTAAACTTATGTGCTGTCTTAAATTCGAGAACGCGTATTATCAGGAAGCGTTCGGGCAAATGCCGAAGGTAAACACTACGGCAACGACGCCCGACGGGGAAGGAACGGTAGTATCGAACAACTTATTAAAACGCGAATGTAACGTGCGCGTAACGCTTAAAGACGGCAGTCAGGAAGTAAGAACGTATAAACTCGAAGACATAAACGCTAAGGTGAAACAAAACGAGTCGGAAATAACCGAAACGTCCGAAAACGAAGAAGAGTAAAGTTTGCGATATATCAAAATAAAGAAGCGAGAAAAAAATCTCGCTTTTTTTAGTTTGTTCCGCCGCCCGAATTTTAAGCGAAACAGATGTTTTGTTTATAAAATAAATATTTGATTAAAGGTATATTAAAATAAAAAGAATTAAACAATATAAACAAAAAAAACAGATATAAATCGAATTTAAGGTTTTTTGATATTTTTATTTTGAAAGGATATTGCTTTTTAAGAGTGCCTGTGCTATCATAAAAATGCGATACAACTTAATTTTTGCAGAAATGAGGTACACCTCTCGGTAGAGGTGCACTGTTTCGCATCAACAAAGCCTTATTTCTGTAATGATTTGTTAAATTGTATCGCAAACAAGCGAATCGGTGTATCGATACAGTACCGTTTCGTTTGAAGCGGTACTTTTTATTTTGTCGTAATAAACGACACACGGGTCAAGTCGATTTTTCGGCAAAGGAGATGAGGTATGAAAAAAAGTTCTATAATTGTTTTGTCACTTTTTTTAGTCGCAACGAGCGTATGCGGTATTGTTGCTTGCGCCGATAAAAATAAGCCCGATACAGAGCAACCTTTAACGTCGGTTACACTTGAAAAGAATATGGAAGAAGCAGGTTCGGTTTCGGGAACGGAAAATCGACGAGAAGAAACGGTTACGATTACGGCGACAACCAATATCGGATACACGTTTGTCGGATGGTATAAAGGGGCAGAAAAAATAAGCGACAAAGAGACGTAATTGGTGCAACGCAATATGTTCATCGAATAATTCGTATCAGGACGATAACAGATATTGTATCGAAACGGTACATTGGTTTAAATTTGAACCCGTTAGATGGAAAATATTGAGCGAAAAAGAAGAAAACGGCAAAAGAAAGTCGTTGATTTTGGCAGATTTGGCGATAGACAGTCTTCAATATTATCACGACGATAAAGGCTCAAAAGAAAGAGGCGGGACGTACGGGAATAATTATGCCGCAAGCGAAATACGGAAGTGGTTAAACGAAGATTTTTATAACGCAGCGTTTAACGAAATGCAAAAAAAACTAATAGAAATTACAAATGTGGACAATAGCGCGAACAGCGCCGGTGGCGGAAATAACGTCAGTTATTGCGAAGATACAAACGATAAAGTGTTTTTACTCAGTTACAAAGAATCGACGACGTATCTTAGACGCAGTTTAGATAGGCGAACCGGGAGTAGCGCGTATGCGAAATGTCAAGGAGCAAGTCAAAACGAAAACTACTATGATAATTGCGAATGGTGGCTCCGTTCGGGTTTTGGCGGTAACGATAATTGCGCTTGTTATGTTTATGTAGACGGAATTGTCGGAACATACGGATTGGTTGGTACCACATCGATCGGCGTTCGTCCCGCTCTTTATATAAATTTGACAGAGTAAACCTTTTCTACGATATCGGTTTACGCTTTTTTGTGCTACACAAGTTGAGAACGAAGGTAATTCGTTGCATTTTATAAACGGCGTCGAATTTTTATTCCGATATTGCGTAATTAACGAAAAGATGATAGAATATTATCAAATACAATTTTTCGGAGATTAATATGGTAGGAAAAGAAACTTTCGATATGTGGTACGAAAAGGTTAATCCTTCGGAGAGAGCGGAACTCGACGCGATTAAGAACGACTCGGAAGAGATTAAGGACAGATTTGCCGCGCCGCTTGCGTTCGGAACGGCGGGCATGCGCGGAGTCGTCGGCGTAGGCACGTACAGAATGAACTCGTATACGGTTGCGCGTGCGACTGCGGGACTTGCCGAATTCGTTGTTTCTCTCGGTCAAAAAGCAATGGACAGAGGCGTGGTTATTAGTTACGACACGCGTAGATTCAGCCTTGATTTTGCAAAAGAAGTCGCTTGCGTTCTCAGCGCGTACAAGATAAGAAGTTTTATTTTCGAGAACGTGCATCCGGTTCCTATGTGTTCGTACGCGATACGTCGGCTCGGAGCGATAGCGGGCGTCATGATTACCGCAAGTCACAATCCCAAGGAATACAACGGTTACAAGGTGTACGGGGAAGACGGCGCGCAGATGAGTCCCGAAGATACGGCTGTCGTGGTCGGGTTCATCGATAAAATAACCGATTATTTTTCGGTCAAGAAAGACGAAGTGAATTTCGGCGCGAGCATTAAAGGACTCGACGGCGTAAAACTCAACGAGTACGTTACCGTTATCGGGAAAACTATAGACGAGAGTTACTATTCGGAGATAGAAAAACTTTCGCTTTCGCCCGAAGTCGTTAAAGAATACGGAAAAAATCTAAAACTCGTATACACGCCCATACACGGTTCGGGTTACGTTCCCGTGACGACGATTCTTTCTCGTATCGGGATTAACGTAACGTGCGTTAAGGAGCAAACGGAGCCGGACACGGAGTTCTCCACCGTACCTATTCCGAACCCGGAAAATCCTGCGGCGTTGGAAATGGGGATTGCGCTCGGCAACAAGATAGGCGCGGACGTGGTAATCGGAACGGATCCCGACTGCGACAGAATGGGGCTTGCCGTAAGAGATTTTTCGGGCAAGTTCCGTTTGCTTAACGGCAATCAAATAGGCGCGTTGCTTCTCGACTACATAATAACAAGACTTAAAGAAACGAACGCAATGCCGAAAAATCCTGCTGTCGTTAAAACGATAGTGACGACCACGCTTGCGGACAGAATAGCGAAGAACGGCGGAGTAACGGTATTCAACGTGCTTACGGGATTTAAGTTTATCGGCGAGAAGATAAAAGAATGGGAAAAAAGCGGCGAATACACGTTTATTTTCGGGTATGAAGAGAGTTACGGATATTTGCGCGGAACGCACGCAAGGGACAAGGACGCCGTGGTCGCGTCAATGCTTACCGCCGAAATGGTTTGTTATTACACGGCGCAAGGCAAAGGACTATACGCGCGACTTATAGAACTGTTCGATAAATACGGATACTACAAAGAGGCGGTTACTTCGATAGCGTACAAAGGCGTTGAAGCGATGCGCGATATGTCGCTCACAATGGCGAAACTTCGCAAAAAGACGATTACCGAAATTGCAGGCGAAAAAGTATTGTTCACGTCGGATTTTCTTGCCGGCGTCGATACCTATCCGAACGGTAAAACGGAAAAAATCGACCTACCGAAGAGCGACGTAATAAAGTACAACCTGTTTGACGGGCAGTTCGTATGTATACGTCCGTCGGGAACGGAACCGAAACTCAAAGTTTACGTATTGTGTTATTCCGACACGGAAGAAACGGCGACGGAAAAAGCCGCCGCGCTTCTCGAAGGAATTAAAACCGAACTGTAATGAAATTAAAACACGTTAAACTCGTAAAACTTGCGATAGCAATAGGCGCGCTTGTCGTGCTTATTGCTATTTTTGCGCTTTTACGGCTTAACGAGAACGTATCGGAGTATTTTTTCGCACGGGGCGTATCTCGGTATCTCGTGCTTGTCGCAGGGAATATATCGGATATTTTTCCCTTTTCGGTGTTCGGCGTGCTTACGATTGCGGCGATTATCGCTTTGATTGCGATTTTCGTCACGATAATAGTGTTTTTGAAAAAGAAACGTCGCACGGACGCATTGCGTATTTTTGAAAAAACCGTTGTGGCGGCTTTGAGCGTCGCGCTCGTCTATATTATTACGGCAGGGGGCTGTTATAACCGTAAACCTATGCCGATTGCGACGTACCGCGGAGAACAACTTACCGTCGAGCAGACCGCCGAAATGGTCGCCGCGTATCTTGACGATTTTAATGCGGTTTCCGCGTCGCTCACTTATGACAGTACGGGGAAATCGGTAAGTCCTTACACGTTTGACGAACTTGCGGACGTGCTTATCGAAGAATATAAACGGCTTGACGACGATTATTTTTCTTCCTATACGCCGCGTATAAAAAAAGCGATTACGAGCAAACTTATGAGTTATCAAGGGACGAGCGGAATAACCTTTCAGCCGCTCGGAGAAGCGGCGATTAACTCCGAAACTCCCGATTGCTACCTCGTCCTCACCGCCGCGCACGAACTTGCCCACGCAAAAGGCGTGATGAGAGAACGCGACGCAAACCTTTTGTCGTATTACCTGTTAATTACAAGCGACGTACCGTTTTTAAGATACTGCGGCTATATGTATTCGCTCGGGTTTTTGACGAGTACGCTAAACTTCTTGGATAACGCGGTTTATGCAGAAACGATGAAATCTTATCCGAAAGCGGCAATAGTCGATAAAAGGTTAGAAACGGAATTTTGGGTATCCAAAGAAAGCATTATGGATAAGGTAAGTGCATTTTTTAACGATTTATATCTAAAATTATCGGGGGTAAACGAAGGCACGGGAAACTACGGCGACCCGTCGCATTTTCAGCAAGACCGAATAACGATTGACGACGAACCCGTGCTTGTGAAAAAGGTTTATTACTCGGATACGGCGAGGGTATTGATACAAAACGGGTTTGTTCTTTTAGGAAAAGGAGAATAGGTATGAACGGAAAAGAAAATACGAGAAAGAGCCGTTTGAACGTGAAGAGAGCGTCGGGGGTAATTTTCGCGTTTCTGCTGGTTATAGCGGTGCTAGGGTCGCTTACGGCGTATTACTGGGGCGTGTTCGGATACGCTCATCCGCTTAACGAAGCGAAAAAAGGCGACGTGAAGGTTGCTTGCGTAGGAGATAGCATTACGTTCGGCACGCTTGTGTTCGGATGGCCGTACGCGTCGTATCCGGCGACGTTGGATAAGATGCTAGGGGACGGGTATACGGTTAATAATTACGGTTATCCCGGCAGGTGCGCGTACAGTGACGCGGACAGACCGTACGTTAGGGAAGAACTATATTTCAAGGCGCTTGAATTTGACGCGGAAATAGTGATTATAATGCTCGGGAGCAACGATTCCAAAGCGGCGAACTGGAAAGGGGAAGACGCGTTTATCGCGGATTATTCCGAGATTATCGAGAGTTTTCTCAACCGACCGGCGATTAAGGAACTTTATATAATGGCACCGCCGCCCGCGTGGGAATTCCTTGGCAAAGTACGTTATAACATAAACAACGACAGAGTAAAGAACGAAATAAACGCCGCGGCGAGAACGCTTGCCGAAAAATACGACGCCGGGTTTATCGATTTGTACGAAGTTTTTGACGGGAAAAGCAACCTGTTCGACGACGGCGTACATCCCAACGCAAAAGGCGCGAAACTACTTGCCGAAACCGTATATTCCGCAATTCGGCGGAAATAACAATTTGACGATACGACGGGTTTTGCGGTTTTGGAAAGGAAAAAATAAATTTTTGATTTTAGTACTGCGCTAAAACGAAAAGCGAAACGTGACGTTTCGCTTTTTTTGTAAGTTTTTGTATTTTCGGGTGAAAGGCTAGTCGCAGCACGGCTTGAAAACTTCCGACAGTCGTTCGGGGAAGTATTCTTCGGGTAAGCCGCGTTTAACGCGACGTTTTACCGCAAGGCGGTTAAGTCCGTAGTAGCCTGCGACGATAAGGCAGAACAACGTTACCGTTACGATATAATAAAGCGCAAGAGTGCCGCCCGTCGGGTTTTCCGTATGGAAAAGCCAGTTCAAGATCGAGCCGTCGGTGATTTGAATGATTATCGGCTTGCCTTCCACCGCCGTATAATCGGTGAAAAGGTGGATAATCCAAGAATACGCGACCATAAGTCCGGCTCCGATAAAGTGTTGATAAAAGTTTTTCGGTTTGAACTTACGCACGTTCATGAGCATCAACATTCCTGCCGTGTACAGCAAATGGTGGTTGATTATCGCCGTGGCGAACAGGAATTTCGTTTCTATCGAACTTATGAAACTGTCGGGCGATACCCAAAACGAAATCGAATAAAACATACCTGCAAGTATTGCCGTAAACGACGCGAATCCGTCGATTTTTTTCAAACGGAAAACAGTAAATATCGCAAAAACGAAATAACTCAAAGCCGAAAATTCTACGGGAAAATGCAAATGTTCTCCGATTGCTTGCCAATAAATGTATTCCGTTATCTTATAAACGAGCAGATACGCCGCGATGACGTAGGCGATGGCATAACTAAGTCTAGGGTTGTTACGCAATAAAAAAATAACCGTGTTTAATGCGACGAACAGGAAAAAAATAAGTAATCCTGCCCACCAATATTCGTTGTTTCCGAACATAGCCCGGGGTACCTCCGAATTTTTTTTCATAAGAAAAGGCGTATATTCGCCCTTTTTATAATGTTCATTATACACATATTAAATTTTTTGTCAATGTAAATAGTCTTAAAGCCCGTTAGGGCGGCAACCGCTCTGCAGGGCATTGCAAAAAAACAAACGACGCGCCCTAAAAACTCGTGGAAAACAAATATTTAAGCATATCTATCGCCAAAAACCGCATTTTCGGGTACGATAAATAATCGTGCTTGTCATATACGCATTCGTGCGCGTAGGTTTGTACGGTCTGTATCGCAAGATGGACTTTTTCGTTAATCCCGTCGGAAGATACGCCGCAAGAAACAAGTCGTTCCGCTATGCGCCGCGTCATCTCGTCTTCGAGTGCGGTAAATCTCTTGCGCACTTCGTCGTCGGTATGCGAAAGAGAATGTAACGCCTCGTGAATGGCGGCGTTACTTTTATGCATTTTCATCACGCTGTCCAGCGCATGCGAAAGTATATAGTCGAAATCGAGCGGCGGGGTTATTGTGTCAAACATCTCTAATATAGGACGAAAAACCTGTTCTACGTAGATGTTTAATACTTCGACCAAAATATCGCGCTTGTCACGGAAATATCCGTAAACTATCCCCGTCGATACTCCCGCTTCCTTGGCAATCTCGGCGGTATTCGTGCTGTAATACCCCTTCTCGGCAAAAAGTTTGTATCCCGCTTCGATTATACGGTTCTTCTTATCTATAGAACGCTGCTGCTTCGGCGTGCGTACCTGTTCCGCCATTCCTTCCTCCGTCTATCAATTTAATATACGCTTCTCTTATATCTCTCTTATATCTATTTATTATATACGATAACCTTAAAAATGTAAACCGCAAACGGCAAATTTATGAAATTGAATTTTCTTTCACATTTTTTCGTATTAACGCTTGACAAAGAGAATAAGCATAAATATAATGTAAGCGTAAATATGAAGTATAGTTCATATTAGACGATTTTGGAGGTAAGGAAGATGCCTATAGCGGTAGCGCCTACGGACAGGGCGGTTAGGGTAGTAAAGATAACGGCGGACGACAAGACGCGCAAACATCTTGAAAGTTTAGGTATTACGATAGACACGCAAATCGAAGTATTGAGCGTGAGCGGCGGCAGTATAATATGCAAAGTGAAAGACGGCAGGCTTGCGCTTGACCGTGAACTTGCGACGAAGATACTTGTTGCGTAAAAGGCTACGCCGAAGGCGGCGGAGAAAAGCGCGTGCGGCGCGTTTTGTTTTCCTATCGGTTTCGGCTCGATTAAAGAAGAATAAAGGAGGCAACGGTCAAATGGAAAAGAAACTCAGCGAATTCGCCATAGGCGAAAGCGGAATTATTAAGGTCGTAGGCGGAGAAGGAAGAATTCGCCGCAGGCTGTTCGATATGGGTGTAACGCCCGGTGCGGAAGTTTATTTACGTAAACGCGCGCCCTTAGGCGACCCTATTGAAATCACGCTTAGAAATTACGAACTCACCCTTCGTAAGAGCGAAGCGGAGAACGTAACGGTGGAGGTACACAATGCTTAAATTTGCTTTGGCGGGAAATCCGAATTGCGGTAAGACGACGTTGTTTAACACGCTTACCGGTTCTACCGCACACGTAGGAAACTGGCCCGGCGTAACGGTGGATAAAAAAGAAGGCGTATACAAAAAGTGTGCCGAGCCGATAGATATAGTGGACTTGCCCGGTATCTATTCGCTTTCGCCGTACACGCCCGAAGAAGTTATTTCGAGAAACTTTATTTTGGACGAAAAGCCCGATTGTATAATCAACGTGGTAGACGCGACCAACCTCGAACGTAACCTTTATCTTACGACGCAACTTATGGAAATCGACGTACCGATAGTTATCGCGCTCAATATGATGGACGCCGTGGAAAAAAGCGGTTCTAAGATAGACTCGAAAAAACTCGAAGAAAAAATCGGCTTACCTGTCGTTCCCGTATCCGCGCTTAGAAACGTCGGAACGGAAGAACTCATGAACCGCGGTTATCAAACGAGCAAAACGCCCAGGAAGGGAGTTACGGTTCTCGAAGGCGGCGCTTTGTCGCACCTTATAAGCGATTGTAGGATTGCGCTTGAAGGGCAAGGCGTAGAAAACGCGCTTTTCCACGCGGTTAAACTCGTGGAACTCGACGAACTCGAAGTTAAGGCGCACCCTGCCGGCACGGCTATGGTGGAAGAGTTCAAAAAGACGTTTAAGGACGATACGTTCGGCAACGATTTCGAATCTATCGTAGCGGACGCGAGATACAAATACATTACGCAAAACTACTCGTCCGTGCTTACGAGAGATAAGAAAGCGGCGAGAGAAAAACTCAGTCGTTCGGACAAAGCGGACAAGGTGCTGACGCATAAATTCTGGGGAATACCGATATTTCTCGTTATATTGTTCTGCGTATTCCACCTTACGTTTGCCGAGGATTTTCTGTTTTTAGGCGCGGGCGGCGTGTTCGATAAATCGCCGATAGTTTGTTCGGACGCAAACGGAACGGTTATCGAACTAACCAAAGACACTTACGACGAGAATAAGACGTACTATGACAAAGACGGCAACGTAGCGGAAATAACCTTTGCAAAAGACGGCACGGTTGAGTCCGTCGAAGCGGTTCCGTTCGTATACAAACGCAACGGGGATAAAATTCTCGTCGAAGACGCGGCGAAAGAACCCGAAGGAACGAAGTTTTACGCCGACGACAAAGCGAAATGGGAAGTAACCGTGGAAACGACGGAGTTCGTTTACTGGAAAAACACAATCGGACAAGTAAACAGAATCGGAGCAGCCGACGCGGCGAACTTAGGTAACGTTAAACTTTACGCGGACCAAGCGATGACGCAAGAAGTGACGATTAACGAAAAAGGCGAGGTCGCGTTCGTGAACGCGGACCACGGCGACGTTGAAATAGAAACCGAAAGCGAAGCGGCGTTCGTAAGCCAAATCGACGAATTCTGCGCGGGAATAAGCGCAGCCACCTTCTTCGGATATGAAGAAAGCGTATACGGCCCCGGTGTTATATTAGCGAATTTACTTAACACGTTTACCGATTTTATCAACGTATGCGTAAACGAGGGATTGACGCAAGCGGGAGCGTCTCCGTGGGCGATAGGTTTGGTATGCGACGGTATTCTCGGCGGTTTGTTCGCGGTACTCGGTTTCTTGCCGCAAATCCTGTTGTTGTTCCTGTTCTTCTCCATTCTCGAAGACAGCGGATATATGGCGCGCGTAGCGTTTATACTCGATAGAATATTCCGTAAATTCGGACTTAGCGGCAGAGCGTTTATGCCGATGATAATGGGCTTCGGCTGCTCCGTTCCCGCGTTTATCAATACTCGTACGCTTGCCGACCAAAACGAAAGAACGGCGACGATAAGAGTTATACCGTTTTTCAGTTGCGGGGCGAAACTTCCTATACTTACGGCAATTGCCGGCGGTATCGCGTCGATGACGCATATGAGAAACCCCGACGTGATTACGTATTGTATGTACATCCTTGGCGTAGTCGTAGCGATAGCGTGCGTGCTTTTGATGAGAGCGACGACGATGAAAGGCGACGTCCCCCCGTTTATTATGGAACTTCCCGCATATCATATGCCGCAACCGAAGAACCTTATGCTCCACCTGTGGGATAAGACCAAACATTTCGTGAAAAAAGCGTTTACGATAATTCTCGCGTCTACGATAGTAATTTGGTTTATGAGCCATTTCAGTTGGACGTGGAGATACCTTGAAGACGCGCAGATGAACCAGAGCATACTCGCAGGGATAGGCGGACTTATTCAACCCCTGTTTACACCCCTAGGGTTCGGCTCGCAACTGAGCAGAACGTTCGGATGGGTATTTGCGGTAGCCGCGATTACGGGACTTATTGCGAAAGAAAACGTAATAGCGACGTTCGGTACGCTGGCGGCGTGCATCGTCGGAGGAATGATCGACGTAGAAGCGGACGGCGGGCTTGCCGCGGTGGCGGAAATGATTGCCGCGACGGGAATAACGGTACCCGGATTGATAGCGTTTATCGCGTTTAATATGCTCACGATACCGTGCTTTGCGGCGGTAGCGACGGCGAAAGCGGAACTTCCCACGAAGAAATTGTTTAACAGCACGTTGCTGTTTTGGATAGCGACGTCGTATATAGTATCTATGATGATATACCTTATCGGCGAGTGGGCGTGGACGGTAGCGATATTTATAGCAGTATGGGCGGCGGCAATCACGTTGATTGTGCTTAATAACAAAGGCAAAATCGATATAGAAAAATGGTGGAAGAAAGTAAAATCGACGTTCAAGAATAAAAAATCAAGGGCTATTAAATAATGAAAGCGATAAATATAATTATTATCGTAGCGGCGGTATTGATAGTAGTCGGCGTAACGATAGGCTCGATAGTGCGAAAACTCAAAGCAAAAAAAAGCGGATGCAGGACGGGCTGCGCGGGTTGTCCTTACGCAAACGCGTGCAACGGAAATAAAGCGAACCCCAAAAAAACGATTACGGCAAATATGCCGACAATACAACCGAACGGCGACCCGAACGAAACGGACGACGTAACCCGATAACCGAACGGCGACCCGATTACCGAAATCCCCGAAGAAAGTCAATCTTCTTCGGGGATTTTACGTTCGGCGACGCTGTCCGCTTGAATAAAAACGGAAAACGAATAATTGAGAAGGATAAAAAGTATCCCCGAAACGCACAAGGCGAGTCGAGGATTTTACGGAGGGGATAATTGCGCGGTGCGTCAAGCCTTAGGGATTGACGCGCGGATTTTTAAGGGGAAAGGGTATTCCTTTCGCATTAAACGCCGCCGCGCCGTAGTCGTTTTACGCTTGGTCCGGGAACGCGACAAAACCGAGATTTCGTCGGCAACTTCCGTTGCTTGGCGTTTTGCCGTGAGCAAATCGCCGATTCCGTTTACTGCGTTTTGTTTGGGTTACAAGAACATTTTCATTTCTTCGAGGTCTTTTTTCAAAAGGTCGAGAAGAGAATTCGCTAAGTCGCAAGAGCGGTTTTCGTTGGAAAGTTTGTTGGTGAGTTTCGTCATAGCGACGATACCCATATTAATTCCTTGCATCATTATCTCGCTGAGTTTTGAGTCGGATTTATCCTTCATCGTATTGACAGCCGTGGTAAAATACATCATACCCTTGGCAAATACCGAAGTTTTTTCGAGTCGGTAACCTAATTTGTCGGCGTATAGTTCAATATCGTTTGCTAGCGAAGAGTATTCGTTATATTGTCTTATCAAAAGATTTCTGAACCCCTTGTCCGATGAAAACGCTTTTAGAATTTCTACGCTTTCTTTTCCCGTGCACGCGTTTTTGTATACTTCCCGAAGTTCTTCTTCGGTGACTTTCGTTGCGTTGCACCCGTTGACTTCTGCTATAAGTCGTTCGCGCTTTTCTTTGCACGAGCAACCGTTTGTCATCGTTTGGTTCCCCGAAACGCAGTTTTCCGTTTTTTCGCAATCGCACGTCGCTGCTCTGCTTCGCGTTGCGGTTCTTGTTTCGTTGTCGCTCATATTTCCTCCGTTCGAGATTAGTTTGAACCGTTTTCAATTTTTTAATCAAAAAAGTTTTATTTTCTCGTAACTTTTCTCGTAATTTTGTTATTAGCGCGTTAAACGCCTTTCTGAGAGTGTTTTTTAATGCGACGCGCGTGACGAGAAACGCTACAGAGAAACATAACATTTCGTAAAAAATTATTCGTCCGCTGTTATACCGAATTGCCGTTGACAAGAAAATGCCGCCGCATAAGACGACGGATAAAAAATCGGTTGCGAATTCAACGGTTTTTAGAGGGAAAACCGTTTTTATCGCGTGAAAAAACTCGTAAAAGGCATAGGCGACCACGCCCGAAACAAGAAATAAAGCCGCTATGAGCGGTTGCGACAAAGTGTCGAACATTTATTTGAAAAGTCGTTTGAAAAACGACGTTTTGTCCGTTTTCGCCGCATATTCTGCGGAAGAGAGTTTGCCTAGAAACGATACTTTCCCGGCGTTTTGCGCCATATCGAGAAGAACGAATCCCGTTCCGCGCACAATAATCGCGTTGTTTTCGAGTCTTATCCGCGCCTCTTTTTCGTCAAACCCGTCAAGACCGATTATGCCCGTTACCGTTATTTTGCCGTTTTCGTAAATAAATGAATGTTCCATTTTCGCTCCCGTCGTTTATACCTACGTTAAAACCGAAAAAATTATGCCTATTTATTGCAAATAAGGATTTTCAATGTATAATGTTAATTAAAGTACGTATAAAAAAGGAGACAAAGATATGAGATACAAAACGAGCGGAGTGTGTTCGAGATATATCGACGTAGAAACGGAAAACGGCGTCGTGAAAAAGGTTGAATTTTGCGGCGGTTGCAACGGCAATACGAAGGGAATATCGCAACTTGTCGAAGGAATGAAAGTAGACGACGTCATTGCAAAACTCAAAGGAACGAGATGCGGGTTTCGCAATACGAGTTGTCCCGACCAACTAGCCAAAGCGCTCGAACAAGCCAAAAACGATGGAAATAATTAATTTAGGCAACAAACTCGTCAACGCGTGGGCGTTCGAACTCGGCGACGGCTACTGCCTTGTGGATACGGGGTATAGTTGGCAATACAAAGCCTTCAAAGAAAAACTTGCCGAAAATAAGATAGGGTTGGACGCAATCAAATACGTCGTGATTACGCATATGCACGCCGATCACGTCGGTTTTTTGAAAGCGTTGCTTAGCGAAACCAAACCGTTGCTTATCTACGACGCAGGGGATAAAATTCGACTCGAAGCGGGGAAGAACAACCTTAACACGTACGTTTCGAGATTCGAGTACCTTATCGCAAGTTATATCACGATGGCGTCGTTTGAGAAAACGCAGTGTTTTCCGGCGGTATTTTACGATAACTATGCGGACGCAAAAACGCAGCCGTTATCCGCTTACGGAGTGGAGTTTATCTTTTTGAAAGGGCATAGCGAACGCGATTTGTGTATAAAAATCGAGGATAAACTTTTTTGCGGCGATGTTTGTATGAACGGTATAGGTTCGTCTAAATGCGCGCCGATGTGGATTTACGACAAATACGCGTTGCTGGATAGTTGGAAACAGATATTGAAAAGCGGCGTGCAGACGCTTTATCCGGGGCACGGCAAACCCATCGACGTCGCGGAACTCAACAAGGCACTCGTATTTTGGCGTACGCGCGGCGTGTTCCGTCTGTTCAAAAACAAAAGATAACCGCGCGAACGGTTTGTTACAAGTTGACTTTCGGGCGCGTTTACATTATACTTATAAAACGAAATATCCTAAAAAAGTTGGTTTTGTCAATGAAAAAGAAAATAACAGTAGCAATATTAGTAACGATTATACTCGTTATGGCGGGTACGTTTGCTTCGTGCGGAGGGAGTTCGTCCACGATTGACCAAAGTTGGGCAAAGAACGAAACGCTCGAATACGTCGTCACCGATACGGGGAAGGGAAACGCCGTCGTAGGGGAAGTGAAGATGGTCACGACTACGGAGTTAAGCGCGGAAGAAAAAGCGGCGGAAAGCGCGGCAAACACCAAGATGACGTCGATTATCACGATAGGCGACAAAACGAAAACGAGCGTGTACTACGCGAATATTTACAGCGTAATAAGTTTGAAAACGGTTTATACCGACGCGTCCGACGCAAAAAACAATTACGAACTCAAAGCCCGTCACGAAGGGAAAAACTACGTTTACGAACTTTCGTATCCTGCCGACTCAACGAAGAACAAGAGCGGTAAGATAAACGTCGGCAAAACAGGTTATACCGACGGAGAGTTTTTGTACAACTATGTAAGATGTTACGAGCCGTCGGCTGTGCCGTCGTCGATAAACGTAGCGGACCCGTTTACGGACAGCGTGGTAAAACTCAAATGCACGTACGTTTCAAACGCCGCCACGGTACCGACGAAGAGTTCGCTCGGCAGCGTGAAATGCAATATGATTAATATCACGAGAGCGGAAAGCCCGATAGGAAAGGGGATAAGCGTGTGTTATCTTCCGAAAGACGCCGAAGGGCAGTTTAGTTTCGGCGAAGGGTCGATAATAAAGAGCGTGCGACACCCCGTTTTGATAGCGGAAAACGAACTCGTGTTTACGCTTAAAGATTTTGAACCGAAAAAATAATGATTAAAACTCGTCGGAAACCCCGACGAGTTTTGTTTTAGTCCCAAAATACCCCTTGTCAAGTTGCGCGAATTCGATATATAATTAAAGTAGTTTCATTTCAAAGGAGGCTAATTATGAAAAAGAAACTGACAATCATTCTGGCAGTGTGTCTGTTCGTCGTTATTTTTGCAACGACGTTCGTTGCTTGTAAAGACAAAACGAAAGGCACCGATTACGGCGAACTTTATTCTTATATGTTCGACAAAACAAGCGGCGAAGACGCCGACGGGTTCAAGTATTCCGCTCTTGACGTTTCGGCATTGAACGCGCTTTACAAAGACGAAGCCGTTACCGTTTCGGCGAAAGACAACGGGATTTATTTTATTAGGAAAAAGGATACCGTTGACGTATATTCGTTGGTAGCGGGCAAGGTAATTCTTAACGATATGGACGAAACCATCGATTACGGCGGCATATTCGGCGGCGAACTCAAATTTATTATCGACGAGAAAAATAACGCGCTTTACGATTGCTTCGGTGGAAAAATATGCGAATACGGCACCGACGTGAGCGTTATCGACGGAAATCGCAACACGTTTTATCTTTACTCCGGCGGAGAGAAAATAAAAGAAACGCGTTATGAAAAGTACGTTGTCACGATAGAAAAAGATAAACAAAAGAGTGAAAAAACGTTTACCGTGCAAAACGACAACGGTATTATCAAGGCGGCGAATTCCGTTACCGAAAAAGACGGGAAGAAAGACCCGACCGTCGGAGGAAAACTCGAAAAAGAGAGAGAAAATCTTTCGGAAATATTCGGAACAGGGTACGAAAATTACTTTTACAGCGAATACTATACCGGAGATTATAACGTTATCGTAATATCCGATAAAGACGGAAAAACTATAGCGAAGACGCTTGTTCCTAGGCAATACGACGCTAGTCTTGCGCACGAAGGGAAAATATTGTATACTTATTCTTACAAAGTACCCGAAACAGCAACGGATTATACGTATTATGACGAAACGAGCAAGTTACTTTATAAAGTCGAACATTACGTTGCCGATATTTTGACGGGTTCCCTTACGAAAATCGACTTTAATTATTCGATAGAAAACATCCATATGGCGGAAAAATTCGAAGAGAAAGACGGCGTTGTCTATCGAAACGTACTCGGAGTAATCGTAGAAGTAAAAGAATATCAAAACGGTAAAAAATCCGAGCAAAAGAAAGTAGTCGAACTTGACGGAAATTTCGGAGTAAAAGCCGACCTTACCGCTACGCTCGGAGCGTACGATTTAAGTAAAATCATAAAAATTGCGGCTGATAAATACATAATCAACGCAAACGACGAGCAAAGCGCGGCGATAGTAGACGCAAATTTGGAGAATGAAATAACGCTCGGCGCGGAAGTTTGTTTCGTAGACCTTGTGTCGCAAAGAATAATCGTTAAGTACGACGGGAAATACGGCATACTCGATTACGACGGTAAAGTAGTGGTAAAACCCGAATATAGCGAAATCGGGAATATAAACGGCGGCAGAGCCACGGTGAAAGACAGAGAAAGCAAGGATATGATTATCAATCTTTCCAACGGCAGCGTTGCGGTGGAACTCGGCGATAAATACGACGAAGACGGTAACCTCGTAAGCAAAACGAGAGAATTCGTTAACGGAACGTACGAAACGAGAACCGTGAGATACTTGGGAGTTTCCGGCGATTTATCCAAAGCATACGTTGAAGTGAAAGTCAAAAATCGCTCGGACGACGCCGTAATCGCTACGTTTAACACGACTTACGCCAACTATTCGACCGTGTTAAATTACAGAAGCGTAAAAACAAACGAAAAAGAATATTACGTCGTGTCGGCAGAAGAATATGCGTTTAACACGACCGAAACATCTATGGAAGCCGAGAGTCTCGGAACTAAAATATTTGCAATAGTTCGTACGGGACACACGAGCGTAGTCAGACCTTAATAAGTCCGAATCGAATATCTAACTTAATAAACGAACGAAACGCCGTTAAGCAACGAAAGTCGCTTAGCGGCGTTTTTTAGAACGAAAGATATTCGTTTGCCGGATTAACCCCGAACGAAGTAAACGCCTAAATCGATTTTATGGGGTGGGCGGGCGGGCAATCCGCATAAAGTTCGGGTGAAAAACGACTATCTTCGGAAACCGCCGTGACCCGGGGCAAAGCCGCCTTCTTGGTTTTTCGCGCCGTATAGGTAAGACGAGAAAGTAAAAGTCGTTTGGGCGGAACCGCATGTAAGAACGTATGAGTTTCCTCTCGTCATCTTCGGGCAACTTACGACCGCGATTTGTGCGTTTTTCGTTACGGGGAAAGAGAGCAGTTCGGTTCCGTTTTCATCGGCAACAACGAGTTTTTCGCCCGATTTCACGGAAACGCTAACAAGCGCGCTGCACTGAGTAGCGGACGAAAAATTGCATTCCATTCCTTTTGAGCCGATAGCAACGAACGTTCCGCCCGTAATAGACGCCGTTCCGTCATAGTCGAGCGCCCCGTCGCCGCCGCTCGTCGGACCTTCGATGAAGGTCGTTCCGCCGCTTACGTATAGGTTGCCGTTGCTGTCTATTCCGTCGCCGTTTGCGTTAACGTACAACGAGCCGCCCGTTATTTTAACGAAAACGGTTCCGTCGGCGGAGAAAGTGTTTTGTCCCGGACGACCGCCGATAGACGAACCGTCGTTTCCGCCGCCGGCGTTTATTCCGTCGTCGCTCGCTTTTACGTTAATCGTGCCGCCATTTATCGTCACGTTTTTGCCTTCGAGTCCTTCGTAACTTTTCGTTATCGTTATCGTGCCGTCGTTTATCGAGAGAGAAGCGTCGGCGTGTATCCCGTCGTCGCCGCTTGTTAGGTTAAACGTACCGCCGTTTACGTTAATAGAGGCGTTTGAATGAATCGCGTCGTCGGAGGAATTTACGGTAATAACGCCCCCGGAGTAAACAACGTTCCCGTTTGATTTGATGCCTTTTGTCGAATTTTCTTTGTCTACGACATTATTGCTGCCACCGCCTGCCGATACGTTAATTTCGCCTCCCGTAACGGTAATCGTTCCCGAAGCGTCGATACCGTCGCCGCCGCATGTTATGGAAACGACGCCGCCTTCCATGTAAAAATAGCCTTTTTCGACGTCGGTTCCGTTTTCCGAATGGATTCCGTCTTTGCCACTCGTAAGGGCAATCGCGCCGCCTGCGATTCTCACGCTGTCGTTGACGTCCAACGCCTTTTTCGCAGCGGTTACCGCAATCGTCCCGTTCATTATTTTAAGGTCGTCTTTCGCTACGATACCGTGCGCCGTGGATTTTACCGCAAGCGTTCCGTCGCCTTTAATCGTGACGTCGTCTTTGCAAAAAATCGCGCCGTCTACCTTATTCTCGTCTTCGGAAACAAAACTTCCCGTGTTAGACAGTTCGTTTTCCCCTTCGAGCACTACGAAAACCTTGTCTGCAGAAACAACGTATAAAGCGCAGTAATCGGACGAAATTATTTTCGCGTCGCGAAGCACGATAGTCGCTTTGTCGTCGTCGCTTATCGCGATTTTTATCGTGCCGTTATATGTCCCCGAAAAAACGTAAACGCCTTTTTGGGTAACCGTAACAAGACTTTCTTCTACCGAAACGCCGCCATCTGAGCAAGTAGCCTTATTGCCGTTTAACGTGACGACGACCGCGGTGGTTTCGTCGTAGTCAGTTTTTTTATCCCCGTCGGAGAACATGTCGGACGAAGAAGGTACGGTTATCGATACGCCGTTTTCGCTCGTTCCGTCGCTAGAAACGCCACCCGAATTATCGCCGCCGTTTTCCGTGTTCGCCGTTCCGTTTTCGTCGGCGTTTTCGTTGTCGCAGGCGACGAGCATAACCGCGCCCGTAATCATTGCGACAACGAGCAGACACGCTATCGCGATTTTCGCTATTTTTCTTTTCATAATGATACGCTCCTTTTTTGTAAAGAGAATTTATTTATAACGCGGATGTATCGTCGATTGCTCGACACAGCGATATTTCCAGATTGCCGTTGCGACAACGAAGTTCGTCGATGAACGCTTTGTCGCTGTTCGTTCGTTTCATTTTTACTTTGTAAGTAAGGCGGAACGCGCTGCCGAGATTTATCGTTTTTACTTTAATTAGTTCGGTTTTCGTTGTGAATTTTGCGAAAACATCGTCAAAAGCGGTTTCGTAGTTTAGGTCTTCGGGAACGGTTATACGCACTAACTTTTCGCTTTCGAACGATTTACGTTTCCATATATCGAGCGAGCCGAGGATAAGAGTCGCGCCGCCGATGATAATCGTAAACGCCACGCCGTAGGCGACGTATCCCATTCCGAAAGCAAGTCCTGCCGCCATCGTTACGAAAACGGTACCGATTTCTTCCGAACTGCCTTGCGCGGAGCGGAACCGAACCAGGCTAAACGCGCCGGCAATCGCTATTCCCGCGCCGATGTTGCCGTTAACCAACGCAATAACCGCCGCCACTACCGCCGGAAGAACGGCGGTAGTTATAAAAAAACGTTTTGACGAACGAATACGGAAAGAACAGAGCCAAGAATAAACTATGCCCGTAGCGAGCGCGACGCCTATTACGACAAAAAAGTCGCCTACGCTCATTTCTCCCGAAGTGAAAAGCGAAGAAAATAATTTTTCCATTTTTATCTCCTTATTACGCGCTTAAACGCGCGAGTAACTCGTGCGACGACGGCGCGATTTCTTTGTAACGAAGCGTCGAGCGGCGTCCCTTTGAGAGAAAGGACGCGTACGCCGCGCCGTATTTTGAAAACGAGGTTTTATAAATTTCGTTTTCGGAAAGAAGTTTGCTTAGCCAAAGCGGCATTGCCGAGCCGCTTTTGATTTCCATAAGTATTTTGTCCGTTATTTTTTCGCCGCAAAGGGAAGCGAACAGGTTAAGGTCGGTTACGCGATAACGGACGTTTTCGTCGAAGGTAATTCTCAGGTCGATATTTTCGTCGGCGTAAGCCGTTCTGTCGTAAATAATAAGCATTGACGGGCGAAGAGAACGATAAAAATCGCGGAAATAGGTTATTTCGCGTTCTATTTGACCGTCAGGAAGAGCCGATTTTTCGGTAAAAAATGAAAATACGACGCTTTCTTTTACGCAAACTCTGCGTTTGAAGACTACTCCGTCATACTTTTTTTTCAATTCGAGAAAAACTTTGCCGTCGTTCGCGTTTAGGTTGTAACAACGCGCGCGGATTTTTTCTTTATAGTTCGGTTTTTCGAGCGACCGCGAGATAAGTCGATAGTCGGGTGTGTCGAAGTACAGACTTTGCACTACCGATTTGCCGAACCTGTCCGAGTTAAGACGCGCGCCGACAACGCCGATTACCGTTCGATACTGTTGTTCGGTAAGCATAAATTTCAATTCGCGCCGTTTGAATACGTTTCCGTTCATAAAAACTCCTTTTGTTTTCGTTATCATAAGTTTACGCACGCAACCGAAACGCTAACTAAAAATCAACCTAAAAATAACTTAAAATTTATTTTTTATGAGTTTTGACGTAAGTTTGATTGTCGGTATTCGATAGACTACGACAGACCGCGTCGCCCCGCCCGCCCGCCCGACGAGTGAAATTTTCGGCGTGTTCGATAAAAAAGTTTATATACGAAAAAAAGGGCCGTTAAGAAAGTTTTTCTTAACAGCCGAAAGATTTGTTTAACGGTATAGGTTATTGTCCGTCGTCGATTTTGAGCATAACCGCGCCTTGTTTTGCTTTGCAGAGCGGACATTCCGTCCAGGCTTTTGCGGCGGTTGCTTCGTATCCGCAGGAAGAACATTTCCATTTCGTAGGTTCTTTCCTTGCGTACATCGTTCCGTTTTTCATTTGGCAGTGTAGTTGTTCAAACAACATTCTATGGCAGTTTTCCACCTGAATGATATTGTCGAACAGTTCCGCTATTTCGGCTAACCCTTCTTTTCTTGCGGTTGCGGCGAATTCGGGATAGATTTTTTCTGCCTCGTTTTTCTCGTCTTCGGCGGCGAGTTTCAAATTTTCGAGCAGGTTCCATTTTTCCTTAAACGGATAGCCTGCGCAAATTTCCACGTTTTGTATAGGTTTATCCGACGCTTTCTGCATAAAAGTATAAAACATTCTCGCGTGGTTGAACTCGTTGTAGACCACTTTGTCGATTAACTCGCTCAATGCGGTAAAACCCTCGTTTCTTGCGCCGTATTCGATAAACTCGTACCTTACTCGGGCTTGACATTCGCCTGCGTACGCACGGGCGAGATTTTCAAAAGTTTTGCTTTTTGCTAATTCCATATATAAACACCTCCGTTGTTTGGTTTCATTATTGCCCGTTTTGTTTTTGTTATTCTTTGTCGGTGGAAAGTTTTTACGAATTACAAGATTTTTTGAAGGGAACGGTTTATCGGGTTATTTTTGAGAAAACGGCGAAAACGGATTGAAATATTGCGTGCGTATGTTACAATAATAAACAAAGCGGCGAGAGAACTTTGCTCGTCGGCGGTTTAAGGAGCGAAAGAAATGTTTAGCGACATACAAATTGCGCAAAATGCGAAAATGAGAAATATTTATGAGGTCGCCGCCGAACTCGGTATCGACGAAAATCTCGTTGTGCCGTACGGCAAAAACAAGGCGAAAATCGAGTTGTCCGCGTTGAAAAACGTGAAAAAAAGCGGAAAACTCATACTTGTTACCGCGATAACGCCTACGCCTGCCGGGGAAGGCAAGACGACTACGACGATAGGGCTTGCGGACGGGTTGCGTAGACTAGGTAAAAAAGTTTGCGTTGCGTTACGAGAACCGTCGCTCGGTCCCGTGTTCGGGGTAAAAGGCGGCGCGGCGGGAGGCGGATACGCGCAGGTCGTGCCTATGGAAGACATAAATTTGCATTTTACGGGAGATTTTCACGCAATAGGCGCGGCAAACAATCTTCTTGCGGCGATGCTCGATAACCACATTCAACAAGGCAACGCGCTCAACGCGGACGTCAAGAGTATTACTTGGAAACGTTGCGTCGATATGAACGACCGCCAGTTGAGATATATAGTAGACGGTCTAGGCGGTAAGAAAAACGGCGTGCCGAGAGAAGACGGGTTTGAAATAACCGTGGCAAGCGAAGTTATGGCGACGCTTTGTTTGTCGGGGTCGATAAAAGAACTTAAACAGCGACTTTCGGAGATAACGGTGGCGGAAAGTGCGGACGGAAAACCGATTACCGCAGGCGACCTTAAAGCGGCGGGGAGTATGTGCGCATTGCTTAAAGACGCTCTTATGCCTAATCTCGTGCAGACTTTGGAAGGAACGCCTTCGCTTGTGCACGGCGGACCGTTCGCAAACATTGCTCACGGTTGCAATTCCGTCATCGCAACCAAACTCGCGTTGGGTTATGCGGATTATGCCGTTACGGAAGCAGGGTTCGGCGCGGACTTGGGCGCGGAAAAATTCTTTGATATAAAATGTCGCAAGGCGGAGTTAACCCCGGACGCGGCAGTCGTCGTCGCTACGATACGCGCGCTTAAAATGCACGGCGGAAAGAAAAAAGACGAATTGAAGAACGAAGACGCCGAAGCGGTGAAACTCGGAATCCCGAATCTTTTGCGGCACGTGAAGAACGTGACGGACGTGTATAAAGTGCCGTGCGTAGTGGCGATTAACCGTTTCCCGACGGATACGGACGCAGAGATAGAAGAGGTTAAATCTGCGTGCGAAGAGAAGGGGATTAAGGCGGTTTTGTCCGACGTATGGGCGAAAGGCGGCGAAGGCGGAGAAGAACTTGCGAAAGAAGTCACGCGTTTATGTGAAGAAAAAAACGGCAAATTTACTTTTGCGTACGACGACGAAGACGGCATTAAGCAAAAAATCGAAAAACTCGTAAAAAAGGTATACGGCGGAGCGGGAGCGGTTTATACCGACGAAGCGGAAACCGCGATAAAAAAGATAACAGAAAGGGGATTGTGGAAGAACCCTGTTTGCGTAGCGAAAACTCAGTATAGTTTTTCCGACGACCCGACTAAACTATGCGCGCCGCAGGGGTTTACTATAACCGTGCGCGGAGTAAAAGCGTGTACCGGCGCAGGTTTTAACGTCGTGTATACCGGGGATATTCTTACGATGCCGGGACTTCCCGTACGTCCTGCCGCCGAAAACATAGACGTAACTTCCGACGGAAAAATAATCGGATTGTTTTAGAACAAACCCGACGACTATCAAGACGAATGCAAAACATTCAAGATAAGGAGAAACAAATGCAGACGACAATTGACGTTAAAGAGTATTACGATTACGTATTTTAAGAGAGAAGGTCAACGAAATATCATCGATAATAGCCGAAATACTGCCAAAGAATAAAATGCAACGAATTGACTCCGACGTAATGTCTGCTTTGTCGTTTGGTTCTTGCAAAAATGTGTATTTTGTATTATGATTATTGCAATGAAGGAATATGAAGTGGAGGTTTTGCCGAAAGAGGCAAACCTTTTTGCAACGACGCGGAGCCGTGAATTAATTAACGCGCTTAAAATAACCAAAAGAAAGGAGAATGGGGAAATGACGGAAAACATGGTTACGTCTATAAGCCTTGCATATATCGTATTGTTGGTAGGCGGGCTGGTTTGGAAATACTGCTCGCTAGACAGAATAGGTAAATTAAACTATATTAAAAGTTTTAAGAAAGGGAAGTTTGCATCGTTGTATTTTGCAGCCATTCCGTTATACTGGATAGGTGTTAATTATAACGGTGTCAAAGGCGTGTACGCTTTTCTCGAAGCAATAAAAAGCACGGTAGAACTTGTTGTTCTAAAATACGGGTATAGCAACGTGTCCAAATTGCTAGAGGATAATACGTATTATCGCGCGGTAATGTATTTATGCTATGTTCTCGTTACTCTCAACGCGATAGCATTCGTTCTCGCGATAACGGGAGAGCGAATATATAACTCCGTTAAAAAGTTTTCTATTATAAAAAGCAAAGTGCCGATATATATAGTAGTCGGGTGGAACGAGAAGAATAAAATGATAATAAAATCGCTTAAAGGACGCAAAAACGCGGTTATTCTTACGGAAAATTTGACAACAGAAGCGTTGGATTTTGCATACGAACAAAAAATCGCAATAGCGAAAGAACCGGAAGACGGTAGCCTAAGTGCATTTTTAGAGAAAAATTATGCGAAATTTACGGACAGAGCGGTTAACGTTATCGTAAATACCGGCGATGACGCGAAAAATCTTATTTACGTAGAGCAAATAAGCAATTTAATATTAGAGGGGAATTTATTTGAGTATTCCGTAGACGACATTAAAGGGCTTAACTGTTACGTCTTTGGTGAGCCGGAAAACGAATCGGCGTTTCTTCACTATGTCAAAAAAACAAACGGTTGCGTTCGTTTTATAGACAAGTATAAACTTGTTGCGATGGATTTTATGGAAAAATATCCGCTTACCGAGTTTATGTCAAAAAAAGAGTTGGATTATGAAAACGTATCTATAAAAGAAAAAGCCGAATTGAACGTCGTAATGGTCGGGTTCGGAAAAACTAATCGTCGTATTTTTCTTACGTCGGTGGCGAACAATCAATTTCTAGTAAAGATAGGAAACGAGTACAAAGAAAAAATCGTCAACTATTATATTTACGATAAAAACGAGGCGAAGGAAAACAAATCGCTCAATCACGACTATTTCCGTTATTGTAATTTGTACGATGAGTTACTTTTAAGACAAGACGAATTTTTGCCGATTCCGCCTAAACCGGCAAACGAGACTTTTATTAAAAAAGATGTTAATAGCGGAGAATTCTATAAATCCGTACGCGAAAATTTATCGAACGGCGGAGAAAACGCATTTAATTATCTGATAATCGCTTACGGTAGCGATATGGAAAATCTTGATTTTGCAGAAAAATTGTCGGAGAAATTAAGAGAATGGGGACTTTCGAATCAAACGAAACTCTTTGTTAAAATTCGCGATGGCGTTTTCTCGAAAAATATCGTCGATAAAGAATATGCGCCTAACGGCGGATACATGTCGTTCGGCAACGAAGCGGAAACCGTGTATAACATAGACAAAATAATTCACGAACGAAACGAAACGATGGCAAAAGACAGGCATATTTGTTATGCACTCGAATACTGCGATTCTGCGAACGAAAAAGAAGCGATAAAGCAAGCCAACAAAGAATGGTACAGCGTTATGCAACAAACACAAAGAGAAGCAAACGTCTATGCTTGTCTAAGCATCAAACCTAAATTGCAACTTTTGGGGTATGATTTAACAAAAGACGGGAATGACGATTCGGACGAGTTTATGAGAGAATATACTCGTTTTGACCCGATAACATATACCGATAAAGAAATTAAAGGGAAAAGAGTTATTTTATATGATGACTGTGATTTTAAGGAAAACACGGTGAGGAATGCGTATGCGCGACAGGAACACCAAAGGTGGAACGCATACGAAATATGTTCCGGGGTCATTCCGGCATCTATTGCCGAAATTAAAACAAAGAGCAAAGAGCAACTTATAAAAGTCAGAAAACATAGAAATATAACGACTTACGACGGGTTGCTCGAATATAGAAAAATTATGGCGAAACAAACCGGTAAAACCGAGAGAGATTGCGATGTAATTAAGTACGATTATCAACTTATGGACGATATAGTTTGGTTGGTTAAACGTCACGGATATAACATAACGAAAAGGAAATAGGAGAGTTCAATTAAATTGTTGTTTACAACGAAAAACGACGGAAAATCCCGTCGTTTTATTTTTGCGGAGAAACGATGTTTTTTGAAAAAGATTATTTTACTTTTTCGTCGTATTTTTCCACGAAACGGCATAACACGGAAAACGTTTTTGCAAGGCAATCTTTATTTACGTCTTCCGCTACGTCGAGTCTTGTGTGGTAATACCTGGGAAGGTTGAAGTTCATGGCGGTTACGCATACGCTTTTGAACCCGCCTTCGGTGTACGCGGCTGCGTCCGTCGCGCCTAAGGCGACGCTACCTTTTTTGCACTTAACGCCTTCTTCTTCGCACGCTTCGAGCCACGTTTCCGTTGCCGTTTTGTCGCATTCTATCATGCCGTTCATGTCCTTGTAGTTTACGAGCATATGTTCTTCTTCTCGTATGGTATCGATACAAAGAATAGTTGTAGGACAGTCGTCGTAGTCGTGTTTATGCGCCTTAACCCACGCTTTCGCTCCGCGTAAGCCAGCCTCTTCGCCGCCCGCGCAAATGCAACCGATTTCCGTGTGTTCGAACTTAACGTCGTTTTCTTCGAGAGATTTCAAAAACGCTATGCCCATCGCGCAACCGGTAAGGTTGTCAGTTGCGCCGTCGGAAACGATTTTCGGGTTAAACAAAAAGTACATAAGTATCCAAAAAGGAACGAAAACTCCGCTGATGCCGAGCGCAATCGTTATCGATTTGTCCGGACAAGGAGTAAATAACGCTCCCTTGACGCATGCGGCAATGGTCACCGCCGTAAAATAAAGAATACCTATTACGGAAATAAGAAAATGCGCGATGAACGCCTTTCCGCCGAGATAATAGTTGAGCGTCCATTCGTACGCCGCGTCGGCGTGTCCGCTGATAAGAATGCGTTGTCTGACCTCGCCTTCGGGTTTTTTAATCGCCGTCATATTGAGCGAAGTCCGTTTAGGGAAGAATTTGTCTACGATTTGGCGATAAAAAACGAATTCGAGAACCATTATGGCCATTCCTACGACAACGAAAATTATCGACAACATCGGCATGAAAAACGCGCTTGCGAACGCGCCGAGAATAAGCGTAACCGTAATGTAAATCCAACCCATAAAAGCGAGAGTGTGTACGTCGTACGGCTCGGTTTTTACCGTCGTAGCGTACGGCGCAACCGTTTCAGCCATATAGTTTACCGCGTCTTTTTCGCCACGACTTCCGCAATCTCTTTTGGAAAAAGACTTCGTTATACGAGTAATAAAATCGAACATAAAATCCGCGCTTGCGCGGCTGTTTTTCCGTAACGGGTCAAGTTTCATACAGTTCCTTCCTTGCTAAACGAGATTACGTAAATTATACCATATCTAACTTGCCGATTTCAAGTAACGACGTAATTTTGATTGATAAGCGAAAAATTATATCAGCGCGATATGCGAAATAAAGACGATGCGATTGATACGTTTTTGCGACGACAACCGTCATAACAAAAATCGCTGACCGTACGCGTGCGTTTGCACAATGAAATATAAAAGCAAGTTTCTGCCCCCTAAAACGGAATAACGGATACCTAAAAACGACAATAAGCGTCTAGAAGATACGTCGAATTAAAAAGAAACCGTAGGTGCGAAGAAGAAAAACAAAGCGGAGCGTGAGCGGACCGTATTTTGGGTCGGCGGGGAAAATAATTCGGAGCGGTGACCGCTTGACGCAAAAAGACTTGCAAAAAGGGTAAATATAATTTATACTATAACTAATTTACTGTAAACAGGAAGGTTCACTTATGAAAATACCTTATTTGTCGCTCGAAAAAATGCACGGAGAGTTGAAAGAGCGGTTATCCGAAGCATTTAACAGAGTTTTTGACGCAAACGATTATATTTTAGGGAATGAAGTCAATAAATTTGAAAAAGAATTTGCCGAATACAACGGCGCGAAACACGCGATAGGATGCGGAAACGGGCTTGACGCGATTTATCTTATTCTTAAAGCGATGGATATAGGCAACGGCGACGAAGTCATCGTTCCGTCAAACACCTATATTGCCACGGCTCTCGCCGTGTCTTACGTCGGTGCGACGCCCGTGTTCGTGGAACCGAAGAAAGGGACGTATAACATTGACCCGAATAGAATAGAAAGCGCGATTACGAAAAAAACGAAAGCGGTTGTTGCCGTTAATCTTTACGGCAGAATGGCAACGCTCGACGAAATTAAAGAAATTTGCGACCGTCACGGACTTAGACTCGTCGAAGACTCGGCGCAGGCGCACGGCGCGGAATATAAGGGGCATAAATCGGCATATTACAGCGACGCCGCGGCGTTTAGTTTTTATCCCGGTAAAAATCTCGGCGCGCTCGGAGACGCGGGCGCGGTTGTCACCAACGATGACGAACTTGCAGATAAAATTCGTTGTTTAAGAAATTACGGCTCGAAAATCAAATACCGTCACGTCGTTAAGGGTACGAATTCGAGACTTGACGAAATGCAAGCGGCGTTTTTATCGGCAAAACTGCCTAATCTCGACAAGTGGAACGAGGAAAGGAACAGAATTGCGGAAAAAATTATAAACTCGGTCAACAATCCTTATATCGAACTACCGATAAAGAGTGACAAGACGTATAAAAACGTATGGCATATTTTTGCCGTTATGTGTCCTAGACGCGACGAACTCGAAAGTTTTCTCAACGCAAAAGGGATAGGCACGAACAAACATTATCCTACGCCGATGCACTTACAGGGAGCGTATGCGGATTTAGGAATTAAGAAAGGAGAACTTCCGCTTGCCGAAGAAATATCGGCGTGCGAACTTAGTTTACCCGTTTATTACGGAATGACGGAAGAGCAGGTTGATTATTTGATTGCCGCGCTTAACGAATTCGGAAAGCAATAAGAGGAAGAGAAAGAATGATACATCGGCTTGCCGACGTGCAAAGCGTCAACATAGGCGAAAATACTAATATTTGGCAGTTTGTCGTAGTTTTGCCGGGGGCAAAAATAGGCGACGGGTGCAATATTTGCGCAAACGTTTTCATTGAAAACGACGTTGTGGTCGGGAACGACGTTACCGTAAAGTGCGGGGTTCAACTTTGGGACGGACTTACCGTGGAAGACGGAGTGTTTATCGGTCCGAACGTAACTTTTTGTAACGATAAATACCCGAAATCGGGAAATAAGCAATACAAACTCATGAGAACAACGGTAAAAAAGGGAGCGGCGATAGGAGCGAACGCCACGATTTTGCCGGGAGTTACGATAGGAGAAAACGCGCTTATCGGCGCGGGGGCGATAGTTACTAAGGACGTACCGTCAGGAACAATCGTCAAAGGAAAGTATTGATATGGTCGCGGTGTGAAAAACCGCGTTCTATTTTAAGAGAACTTTTTAGAAGTATAGTTAGGTATAACGGCAATATTTTAGTTTAGAAAATTTAATACGGAAAAGATGAAACAAGTTATGGAAAAAAAGAACGGCAACAAAATATCGATTATTGTGATTTGTTATAATAATTACGAGTATATCTTCGAATCTTTACGTTCTATTATCGGGCAAACGTACGATAATATAGAATTAATAATCAGCGACGACGGCTCAACGTATTTTAATAAAGAAGAAGTAGAGCGATATTTAGCCGACAATAAAAAAAGCAATATTAAAGACGTAATTATAAATATTAACGCCGTGAACGTGGGAACGGTAAAACATTTGGAAGCGTT
This sequence comes from uncultured Clostridia bacterium, assembly GCA_934274515.1. Lineage (GTDB taxonomy): Bacteria > Bacillota > Clostridia > Christensenellales > DTU072 > CAG-1782. The sequence goes on along the minus strand of CAKQTC010000013.1, from coordinate 10,736 downwards.
GTATCGTATATGTAGCGGAGAGTTGGTTACGGTTATCGCCGCCGACGATGCGTATGCGGATAGTTTTGCGATAGAAAATCTTGTATCGGAGTACGAAAAATATAACGGGAAAATCAGGGTGGTTACGTCCCTTATCGCAATGTGCGATCATAAGTTGAATAAAATAAAATCGATTTTTACGAAAGAAGACGACGTAAAATTGATAAACAGCGGAGATACGCAAAAACTATTTGAAGAATTATCTTGGCGGTGCATTATGCCGTCGAGCGGAACGATAGTCGAAAGAACGGTTTATGACGAGATAGGAAAACTGTCCGAAAAGTATGATTTGGTAGAAGACTGGTCGTCGCATTTGATTTTTGCAAGAGAAGGCATACAAATCAGGTGTGTAGATAAAGTAACCGTAAAGCATAGGGACGGCGGCGTTTCGCACGGGAACACGAAAGGCGCAAGAGAAGTTTTTTTGCGATATTATAAAGACTTGCTAAGCATTTATGAATACGAGGTTGAACCGTATTTGCAAGATATGTCAACCGTTGCGGCGCAGCGCGCAAAAAAGTATTATGAAGGCAGGAAGATAAAATATAAAGAAGAATTACTAAATTATAAAAAGGAAAATTGTCCGAAAATCGCATTTTATTTTAGAAAAGGCGTAATTGCGAAGGGAGATTTTTCGCTGTATTACAGGATTGCGGATATACTGGCAAGAGAATATAACTACGACGTTTACTGCATAAACAATTCAAACCCCGAATTGCAAATGAAATACTATGATTCCGACATACGATTTTGCAATATCAACGAGCAAACGTCGGAAAAGTTAAAAGACGCCACGTTTATAACTGCGGTTAATCAGGTATTTTTCTTGTTGGATGAGATTAGTCAATTAAAAAACGCAAAAATTTTATTACTGTTTTTACATCCGCAAATTACGAAATGGCTTGCGTTGCAAGGGCGAAAAAATAAATTCAATATAGAGGACTTTATCGGCTTGCTTGTCAAGGAAAACGCTTACGGGTTTATGGACGAAGCAAACGTAATCGAATTGCAAAAGAAAGTATCGATAAACTTTGAAAAAAGATTTTTCCCCGTTTTGCTTGACGGCGAAACAATAGATGCTCAAAGTCCGTACGCAAACACGATAAACAAGAAAGGAAAAAATATCGCGTGGTTAGGTAGACTCGATAAAGACAAAATCTACTCGCTGATAAATTTTTTGGACAATTATATCGAAACGAGCGACGACGAAGACGTATTGAATTTACACCTGATAGGCGGCGGGAACGGTTTGGAGTGTATTAACTTAGGGAAATATAAAGGTCGTGTAAGGATAATCGATAATTCTTATTTATACGGTGAGGAACGTGACGAATACTTAAAGAAAAACGTCGATTTGGTCGTTGCGATGGGAATGTCTGCGCTCGATTGCGCGACAATCGGTTTGCCCGTCGTGTTGCCGATAGTTTCCGACGCCCCGATATTAAACGATAAGTTTATTTATTTGTATGACACGAAGAATTATTGTTTAGGGTGGAGTGAAGAAGCATTGCTCGGGTCGGATTGCAAGACGCATACGGCGGCAGAAATAGTTGACGACATATACGGCAAAGGGCTAAAAGAAGAGATAGGAAACGCGTGTAGGCAATACGCAGTAGCAAATTTTTCGCCGAAAGAGAATATAACGCCAATTATACGGTTAATCGACGGAACGACGTTGACCGTAAAAGAATGTATGAAGAACAAGACCGTAAGGTCGCAAATGACGGACGTTTTCGTTTTGCGCATTTTTAGAGTAAGGAATTACGGCGCGTATCTGTCGTTCAAGCAAAAAATGGAAAGGTTCAAAAAATTGTCGTTCAAGCAAAAAATCAAAAAGATTTTTTCGTACGCTAAAAGGAAAATCAAGAAGTTTGCAAAAAAAGCGGCAATGATTATGCATATCAAAAGAAAATAATTAAAACGAGAGAACAAAAATGAGAAAAAAAATAGTTTTTTTTATTGAAACGGGGAAAGAGTTAGGCGGCGACCAAAAATTCTTTTACAATTTAGCGGCGGAATTATCGAACGCGGACGGGTATGACGTCTGTTTCGTCAACGATTACGACGAAGTAGGTCAATTCGAAAAATTAAACGAAATCTCGCTAAAAGACTTTGACGCGAAAAAATTCTCGGACGCGATTTTTTGTTGTCCGATAAATTATGCAATCCATTTGCTTGCGGAAATTAAAAACTATCCGAATACCAAATTGTGTTTTTATTCATATAGCGGCGACGCTTGTAAATGGGTAGAGAGCGGAACGGGGATAAAGAACATAGCGAATTCCCTGTCGGAACTAAGCAAAAATAATTGCGTATATCTTAATTCCGATTGTTTTTGTTCAGCGGACGAAGAAGAAATATCGGAAAAACGCGTATACAACGAAGACGATATAATTGCGGCTTTTATAAACGACGAAAATGAAAAATACCGTCACAGCAAGAAACTTATCGATAACGAAATCGACATAGGCGTTTGTTTAGATTCCGTAGAAAGTTATTGGAATAGAATTAATGCGTTGTTGCGAGATTTTATCGAGGAAGAAGACGTTAAAAGGATTAAAGTGCATACGCTCGGAGGAATAAGACGGTGGATAAGGTTCGACTCGGTCAAAAATATAAGAAAAGACGTTTCGATACAGGTCGTTTATAACGGCGAGTCGGACAAACGAAAATGGCTCGAATACCTTTGCGACAATGCAGACTTCGTAATAGCGAGCGGCGAAACCGCGTTAAGTGCGGCGGCGTGCGGGATTCCCGTTTACGTCCCGGTAATAGGAAAAGAGAACGAGTATAGAAAATTCTATGAATTGCAAAACGGAAATCTGAATGCGTCGTCAAAAAACGAACAAACGTCTGACGAAAACATAGAAATACGACAAATTTACGATGAAATATATCTAGAAAAGAAAGGCGACGATATAGGGAAAGAAACCTTAAATTTTGTAGAAAAATATCACGACGGGAAAGTTTTGGCGAAAAAATTTCTGTCGTTTATCGAAAAATGCGATTTAACGGTTCACAAATGTCTATCCGAACAGTTAATTCGTTTAGCGTTGCAAAAATACGAAGACTATAAAGAAAACAAAAAAACGATTGCCGATTATCGAGAGTATCTGACGACAAAAGCGAGCGAAACTACGTTTGAAAACAAACTCGCAAGTTTTAATAAGCAGCAAAAATCGTATAGAGAAAAAGTATTGAAAATCACTAAAAAATACGTCAATAAAAAAATACCAGTAGCGTTTTTGGTGGTGTTTAAGAGCGTTTTCCCCGCTAAACCGATATTTGAAAAAATGATTAACGATAATAATTTTGACCCGTATATTATCGTTTTACCGCAATTAACGTTGCCGTATACAAAATGGTACAAGCAGTACGTTGACGCATATAACGAGTTGCGCGACGCGTACGGAGAGCGCGTAATAAACGGATATGACTCGACAAAAGGAAAATTTGTAGATCTTTACGAAAATTATCCGATAATGTTTTTTGCAAATCCGTATGACTCTATGGTGCATCCGTATCATAAAGCGGCGTATTATCTAAATAGAAACGTCTTGCCGATTTACGTAAGTTACGGTTTCGCCGCGTTGAAGTTTTGGGACGAAGTAATCGCGATGCCGTTTTATAACTATATGTGGAAATGCACGTTGGAAACCGAAAGTAACTTGGAGCATCTTAAACAAACGGAGATAATAAAGGGTAGAAACGGCGTGGTTACCGGCTATCTTAAAATGGATAAACTTGCGGATATCGTGCCGCAGAAACACGCTCGCAAGCGCATTATGATTTGTCCGCATCACACGGTTTGGGGAAGTAAATCGCTTAATATAGGCAATTTTATCACCTACGCCGAGTACTTCCAAAAGTTGCCGAAGATGTTTCCGGAAGTCGATTTCGTTTTCCGTCCGCACCCGCTATTGTTGTCGAATTTGAGAGCGCACAAGGTTTGGACGCAGGAACAAATAGATAAATATATGGAGAGGTTGCTATCGAACTCGAATCTTGCGTATGACACGAGCGGCGATTATATGCAGGCGTTTGCGGACAGCGACGCGATGATACACGACTGCGGTTCGTTCATCGGAGAATATCTATACACGATGAAACCGTGTTGTTATATGCTTAAATCGGAAGAAGCGGTAAACACCACGCTCGTTCCGCTCGGGCAAAAATGTATGGAACAGTACTATCGCGCGTTTTGCGAAGAAGATATTACGAAATTTATTCGCGAGGTCGTTATCGGCGGCGCGGATCCGCTGAAAGAACAGCGCGAAGCGTTTGCGAAAAACGAACTTATGGTAAACTATCCGCACGCGGCGGACGCGTTTATCGACATTTTGAAAAAGGAACTAAAAAGAAAGTAGATTTTACGAAAAGAACAAGGAGAAGATATGGACATTACGATGTTGGGGACGGGGAATGCGTCTGTGACGGAGTGTTATAACACCTGTTTCGTCATCGATGACAACGGTAAAAAGGTGCTCGTGGACGCAGGCGGCGGAAACGGCATACTTACTCAGTTAAACCGCGCGGGAATTCGGTTAAACGATATCCGCGACGTTATCGTCACTCATAAACATATCGACCATATACTGGGAGTGATTTGGCTCGTTCGTATAATTTGCCAAAATATGAATAAAGGCAAGTTCGACGGAACGGTTAATATTTACGGACACGACGAAGTAACGACTATTCTGTCCGACGCCTGTGTCGCGCTTTTACAATCGTCGCAATCGAAACTTATCGGCGAAAGAGTGTTTTTCATCGAAGTCAAAGACGGCGAAACTCATTCGATTATCGGAAAAGACGTGACGTTTTTCGATATTCATTCCACAAAAGCAAAACAGTTCGGGTTTACGATGACGCTTGATAACGGCAAAAAACTTACTTGTTGCGGCGACGAGCCGTATACGGATAGCGAGTACCCATATGCGGTAAACAGCGAATGGCTGCTTCACGAGGCGTTCTGCCTTCATTCTCAATCGGATATTTTCGAGCCGTACGCCAAACACCATTCCACTGTTATTGACGCGTGCGCCGTCGCCGAAAAACTCGGCGCAAAAAACCTCATCCTGTACCACACCGAAGACAAAAACCTGAAAAATCGCAAGGAACTGTATTCTTCCGAAGGTAAAAAATATTTTTCGGGCAGGCTGTTCGTCCCTGACGACCTAGAAAAAATCGAACTCAGTTAAAAATTTTGATTGCCGACTTTCCGCAGAACGGGTGACCAAACCTTATAAAACGGCAATCCGAAACGGGATATAAGCATTAACAATAGAAAAAAGAAAAACGGAGAAAGAATGGAGATAACGGTAGCGGATTTTTTGGCTGACGGGGAAGAACGGGTCGTGTTTGACATGCGTTCGGAGTTCGAGAGAAATTACGGGTTAATTCCGTCGTCCGAGCATAAAAGCGAAGAAGAACTGTTATCGGGCGAGTTTGACCGATCGAAGCAAATAATCGTTTATTGCGCGCGCGGAGAGAAGAGTTTGTCCGTCGTCGAAGAATTGAGGAAGAAAGGGTATGACGCGTTTAGTCTAAAAGGCGGATATATCGAGTGGTTAAGAGCGCAATTAGCGAAGCAAGCGGACGAAGATTACTGTAAGCGCGTAGAGCACAGTATTCAAAAGAAGTTTAAGCGCGACACTTTTAGTAAGTTTATCAAAGCAATCAAGCAGTATGAGTTGATTAAACAAGGGGATAAAATCGCGGTATGCATATCGGGTGGCAAAGATTCGATGCTTATGGCGAAACTGTTTCAAGAACTAAAACGTCACAGCGACGTGGAATTCGACGTCGAGTATATCGTTATGGACCCCGGCTACAACGCGATAAACAGGCAGATTATCGAAGAGAACGCGCGTAGACTTAACGTGCCGATTACCGTCTACGAATCGAATATTTTCGACGCCGTTTTCAATATCGAAAAGTCGCCGTGTTACGTTTGCGCGAGAATGAGAAGGGGATACCTTTATCGTTTTGCAAAGGAGAGCGGTTGCAACAAAATCGCGCTCGGGCATCACTACGACGACGTAATAGAAACCATACTTATGGCTATGCTTTACGGCGCGCAGATACAAACCATGATGCCGAAACTTCATTCGAGCAATTTCAAAGGAATGGAACTTATTCGTCCGATGTATTTTATACGCGAAGACGACATAAAAGCGTGGCGCGACTATAACGAGTTACATTTTATTCAATGCGCCTGCAAATTTACCGATACTTGCACGACGTGCGAACCCGACGGAAGAACGAAAAGCAAGCGGCAAGAAGTAAAACAACTTATAAAAACGCTCAAAGAGAACAACCCCGAAGTCGAGAAGTGTATTTTCCGCAGCGTGGAGAACGTAAATCTCGATAAAATAATCGCTTACAAAATGAACGGTGCAGAGATTAACTTTCTCGACGGGTACGACGAAAACGGCGCGTACGAGTAGTCGTATTCGTGTTTTCGAGCAAGGTTGTTTTCGAAAAAGTTTAAGACTTGACAAAGTTTGTCTTACTATTATATTATTTAGTAAAATGAAAAACAAAATTATCAAAATTATATTGATTTTTGCATTTGTCGCGGTTTGTTTCGCGTCTTTGGCGGCGTGCGACAGGAACGGCGGAAAGGTTGACGACGGAATAGTCGTTACTTTCGTTACGGGGTTTGAAAATTCGGACACTCCGCTCGTCATCGCGCCGGTGGCGACCACTCACGCAAAACCCGGGGTTATGCCGAACGAACCCATACGCGCCGGGTATCGCTTTTTAGGTTGGTATTACGATAAAGATTATTCAAAACCGTTTTCGAAAGAAGATCAAAAAAACATAAAAACCGATATAACGTTATACGCCAAGTGGGAAAAACGTCGCTCGAATTCGGATTTCAACGAGCCCGACGGAGAAGTGGACGCGCCGAACGGCGTGCGGTACCGCGTTAACGAAGACAAAACGCTTAGCATAATCGGTTATAACGGGAAAGCGGAAGAACTTACGCTTTCGGTTTCTTACGAAGGCAAAAAAATAACCGCTATCGCTTTCGGCGCGTTTAGCGGTAATTCCACACTTAAATCGATAACCGTTTCCGACGCGATTTCCTTAGTCGAAGACGGAGCGTTTTTTAATTGTCAATCTCTCGAGCGGATAGACGTAAGCGCGGACAACGAAAAGTATTTTTCGGCAGGCGGCGCGCTTTATTGTGCCGGCGGAACCAAACTCGTTGCGGTAGGGCAAGCGCGGAAAACAAAGTTTTCGGCGGTCAACCCGTTATCCGACGTAGCGGGTTATGCTTTTTCGGGAGGAACGTACGAAGTCGAATTGAAAAGCAGCGCGCTGAAAGCGTTGAGCGAATATTCGTTTGCGTATTACAAAGGAAAAGTGGTTATCGGCAAAAACATAAAAGAGATACGGCGCAGAGCGTTTTACGAAAGCACCGCGGAAGTCGGGTTTTCCGACGACTGCTCGATTGACAGACTTGCTATGGGCGAGTTTGACGGGTACAAAGGGAGCAAACTCGTTATTCCGTCTACGGTCAAGAGCATAAGCGGCAGTCCGTTTTTCGGTTCGACCGCGGAAATAGATTTTACCGCAACGGGCATAAGCGAACTCGGTGAAAGCGCGTTTGCCGGGTATGAAGGGAAAACCTTGATTATTCCCGATTTTGTCAAAACGATAGGACGCAACGCGTTTTATCGCTGCTCGTCCAAAATCGGTTTTGACGAACGGACGACTTATTCGTACGTTGACGAGTACGTGTTTAACGATTTTCGCGGAGAAGTAACGTTGCCTGCCACGGTAACGAGCGTGAAGAAGTACGCGTTTTATTCGATGCGGTACGGCAATGTCGCGTTTACCCTGCCAAAGCAGGAAATAGCGATAGACAACGACGCTTTTTTACTTTGTAAGACGGAGAAAGTAACTTATGGCAAGTAAACTAGCGCGAAGGATTTGTTTTTTAACGATAATAATCGCCGCTTTTGCGGCGTTTTTCGGCTGCACGAACACCCCGCCCGCCCGCCCCGACAAGGACGACGAAAAACAGTGCGAACACGTAATCGGCAAGTTGACGGCGGAAACCGAGCCTACAGAGAAGAGCGTAGGCGCAGGGAAAGCGGTATGCTCCGTATGCGGAAAAGAGTTCGAAATCTTTATTCCGATTTTATCCGAAGAAAACTATACTCTTACCGAGAAAGCGGCGACTTGCACGGAAAGCGGAGAGCGCGTCTACAAGTCAGACAAGTACGGCGAGTACAAAGTCGTAATCAAAGCGAAAGGGCATAGCGACGTTTTTACCGACGTTCCGCCGACTTGCGATAAAGAGGGAAGCAGAACTTTCGAGTGTAGAGTTTGCGGAAGAATTAGAGAGGAACGAATCGACCGACTTGCTCATTCTTATAAAGTAGTGGCGAGAGAAAACGCCGATTGCACTCATTACGGGAAAGTCGTTTACGAATGTTCAGAGTGCGGCGACCGTTTTATGGTTGACGGAACGGAATATTTACACGACTACGACGACGGGGTTTACGTTTCCGTCGTTTGTCCCGATTTAGGGTACACGCTTTATACGTGCAAAAAGTGTTCCGCGACAAAGAAGGTTTACGACGAGTTCCCCGATCACGAATACGACGCAGCGACGGGAAAGTGTACGCGTTGCAACGCTGCCTGCGAGCATAAATTCAGCGGATACGTTTGCTCCGTGTGTAATTTGGACGTAGAGAAACGCGTGGAGGAAGACGGCTATTTTCTTCTTGACGAAAACGGCAACGGGAACGCCGACGTCGGGGAGTACGTTTATTACGGATTTTATCCGAGATCGGTGGTTTCCGACAAAGAAACGATAGAAAAGTTGGGTTCGGTTACGGCGACAGAAGGATATTACGTTCTTGACGGGAAAAGATACGTTAAGAAAAAACTTGATCAAGCGTACGCCGCACTTGCATATTTTTCCGACGGCACGCCCGTGTTGTCGAGAGTTTTTTCGGGCGGATACTTTTTCAAAACGGAGCCTATGAAATGGTCGGTTACGGAAAGAGCGGACGGCAAAGTAAAACTTCGCGCGGTCGAGTGCGTGGAAGTAACAGAGTACCTTGCGGCGACGAAGTACGCGTTTGACGAAAGCGCGGGGAATTACGTCGTTCTCGCGGACAAAACGCATTACGCGTGCGATTGGGAAACGAGCGATTTAAGATATTTTCTCAACGAAACGTTTATCGGCGCGGCGTTTAACGACAAGCAAAAAACGTTGCTCGCAGAAACGACGTCGGACAACGGGAAAACCGTCGCTTATTATAAGGATAGACTATATGCCGTCGGAAACGCGACGAACGATAAAGTTTTCGTTGACGCGTACGGCGAAGTTTATAAGGAAGGCAGCGTAAACGGCGGAACGCCGGCAAAAGCAACGGACTACGTTATTGCAAGCGGTATTGACCTGTCGGCGAACCGATCGGGCTACGTCGCTTATTACACTCGTAGCGCAGGCGAACGTGCGGACAGAACGGGAGTCATCGACGGAAACGGACAGTATACCGTTAACGGGGAAATGAATTTCAAAATTTCCGATAAAGGACATACGATAGGCGGAATAGGCGTCGTACCGTGTCTGTGGATTAAGAATTAACGAAAAGAAGTACGATAGCCGCAATGCAACGTCACGTTGCCGCAATGCAAAATCAAAAACATTACGGGACATAAAACGTCAAAAAAAGCAACTAAACTATTCTTTTAATGAAAAACTATTGCATAATTCTTCACCACATGCTATATTTAAAAAAATAGTCTAATTTTTTACGTGAAAAATATACGTTAAAATTATTTGTATAAGGAGAGAGAATTATGAAACGCTTTTTCAAAGTTTTTTTATCTATTCTTTTCATTGTCGCTCTTGCGACATCTATCGCCGCTTGCGGACAGATAGACGATAAAGACAATGACACTTTTATCCCCGACGCGCCGAATAATCCGGATACACCAAGTACCCCCGACGTGCCGAATAATCCGGATACCCCGACGGAACACATCCACGCATACGGCGAATGGGAAATCGTCACAAATGCAACCTGCCTTACCGACGGCACAAGAAAACGTATCTGTTCTTGCGGCAAAAGCGAAACAGAAACAATTTCTGCTTTAGGTCACGATTTTGAAACAGTATTTACTACCGACGTAGAACCTACTTGTACGCTAAAAGGTAGCAAATCGAAACATTGCACGCGTTGCGACGAAAAAACGGAAATAACGGAAATCGAACCGCTCGGACATGACTATAGCGAAGAATGGACTATTGATTTACCGGCAACTTGCGTAGAACAAGGTAGCAAATCTCACCATTGCTCGCGTTGCGAAGAAAAAACGGAAGTAACTGATATCGAACCGCTCGGACATACCGAAGTAATCGACCCTGCCGTAGCGGCTACTTGTACAAAAACAGGTTTAACCGAAGGTAAACATTGTTCGGTTTGCAACGAAATACTCGAGGAACAAACCGAAATCGCCGCACTCGGTCATACCGAAGTAATCGATCCTGCCGTAGCGGCTACTTGTACCGAAAAAGGTAAAACCGAAGGTAAACATTGTTCGGTTTGCAACGAAATACTCGAGGAACAAACTGAAACCGCCGCACTCGGACATACCGAAGTAATCGATCCTGCCGTAGCGGCTACTTGTACCGAAAAAGGTAAAACCGAAGGTAAACATTGTTCGGT